>NZ_LR134481.1:1200000-1800000 GCF_900638025.1 Haemophilus parainfluenzae | reverse complement strand
CCCCATTTGGTCGCGTGCCGATGCAGCGTTTATTTACGGTGAGCGAGCTTTTCTATGATTATGGCGAAGCATCAGGCTATGAAGTTTTTGCTAATTTAGCTGATATTGGTCGCCTAATGCGTATTCAACCAGGTGAGGCTCAAGGCTATCGTTTATTCCTGGATGATCCTTTCCAAATCACAGAGTTGCCGACCTATTTTAAAGAGAGCTATATCAGCGATTGGCGTGTCCAAAAAGGGGAGTTTTTCCAAGCAGTGAGAATGGAAAAAAATATGATGGGATTGCTAATTAGTTTGATCATTGTCGTGGCGATTTCCAATATTGTCACCTCTTTAAGTTTGATGGTGGTGGATAAACAAGGGGAAATCGCCATTTTGCAAACGCAAGGTGTGACTAAATCACAAGTACGTTCGATCTTTATTTATCAAGGTTTATTGGTGGGGTTAGTGGGCACATTGATTGGTGCCGTACTGGGCGTATTAATCACCTTAAACCTTGGGGCAATTTTAAGTGTGGTCAATCCGAACGGTGTTTTCTTGCCGACAGAATTGTCCTTTGTTCAAATGATTTTTGTCATTGGATTTTCCTTGTTGCTTTCTTTACTTTCTACACTTTATCCCGCTTATCGAGCGGCGAAAGTAGAACCTGCGGCTGCTTTGAGATACGAATAAGTTTTTAATGGTAAATGAATGATGGATGAACAATCACTTTTAGCTTTTGATACACAACATATTTGGCATCCTTATTCTTCAGTTTCTTCTGATATGCCACTTTATGCGGTAGAACGTGCAGATGGCGTGATAATAACCTTAAAAGATGGACGTCGTTTAATTGATGGCATGTCTTCTTGGTGGGCAGCGTTGCATGGTTATAATCATCCTCGTTTAAATGCGGCTGCACAGAATCAGTTGGCAAAAATGAGCCATATTATGTTTGGCGGTTTTACTCATGAACCCGCGGTGGAATTAGCTCAATTATTGGTACAAATTTTGCCAAATGGATTAGATAAGATTTTTTTTGCTGATAGTGGTTCTGTTGCTGTGGAAGTAGCAATGAAAATGGCTATTCAATATCAGCACGCTAAAGGAGAAGTACAACGACAAAAATTTGCCACTATTCGTTCGGGTTATCATGGTGATACTTGGAATGCGATGTCAGTCTGTGATCCAACCACAGGGATGCATCATTTATTTCATCATAGCCTGCCCGTACAATATTTTCTTCCTCAACCCAACATTCCATTTAATGAATCTTGGAATGATTGTGTGATGGAACCTTTAGCTGATTTACTTAAGAAAAAAGGGAGCGAAATCGCCGCACTTATTTTAGAGCCTGTTGTGCAAGGTGCGGGCGGTATGTATTTTTATTCGCCAACTTATTTAGTGAAAGCGCAAGCGCTTTGTAAACAATATGGTGTATTGCTAATTTTTGATGAAATTGCCACGGGTTTTGGCCGTACAGGGAAATTATTTGCTGCGGAGTATGCTGGGATTTCGCCAGATATTATGTGTATCGGTAAAGCCTTAACGGGTGGTTATTTAACTTTATCAGCAACCATTACGACCACTGAAATTGCGCAAACTATTTGTAGCGGTGAGGCTAAATGCTTTATGCACGGGCCCACTTTTATGGCAAATCCGTTGGCTTGTGCGATTGCAGCAGAATCTATCCGTTTATTGTTGGAAAGCCCTTGGCAGCAAAATATTCAGCGAATTGAGTCTTCCTTAAAACAACAGCTTTCGCCTTTAGCTGAAAAAGATTACGTCAAAGAAGTTCGCGTATTAGGGGCGATTGGGGTGGTTGAAATGAAAAGTGCGGTAAATATGAAAACTTTAGTCCCACGTTTTGTGGAACAAGGTGTTTGGATTCGACCTTTCGGAAAATTGGTTTATGTGATGCCACCATTTGTGATTAAAGATGATGAACTTCAGAAATTAACAGAAGGCATGATTCTGGCTTTAACTCAGGAATATGAACATTAGGATGAAAAATGGATGCTTTTAAACAGCAACTGGAACAGCTTAGCGCGCAAAATCAATATCGTTCAATTCCAGATTTAGTTCATCAAGGACGATATATTACGCGAGAAAATAGCAAAATGTTGAATATGTCATCTAATGATTATTTAGGTTTGGCATCCAATGAAAACTTGCGTCAGTCTTTTTTACTGCAATATGGCGATAATTTCCCTTCTTTTACCAGTTCTTCGTCTCGTTTATTAACGGGAAATTTTCCTGTATATACCGATCTTGAGCAGCTTATTGCTCGACGTTTCCAACGAGAAAGTGCTTTATTGTTTAATAGTGGCTATCACGCCAATCTTGGTATTTTACCGGCGTTGACGACAACAAAAAGTTTAATTTTGGCAGATAAATTAGTGCATGCCAGTATGATTGATGGTATTCGTTTAAGCCAATGTGCGTTCTTTCGTTATCGTCATAATGATTATGAACATCTAAAAGATCTGCTCGAAAAAAATGCTGTAAAATTTGACCGCACTTTTATTGTGACAGAGTCCGTTTTTAGTATGGATGGCGATGTAGCTGATTTAAAACATCTTGTGCAACTAAAAAAACAGTTTCCCAATACTTATCTTTATGTGGATGAAGCCCATGCAATAGGCGTTTACGGTAAAAACGGATTAGGTATTGCCGAACGAGCTAATGTGATAGCTGATATAGATCTATTGGTTGGTACTTTTGGAAAAGCCTTAGCTTCAATGGGGGCTTATGTCGTCTGTGATCAAATATTAAAAGAATGTTTGATTAATCAAATGCGTCCATTGATTTTTTCAACCGCACTTCCGCCGTTTAATGTGGCGTGGACTCATTTTATTTTTGAACGATTGCCACAATTTTCAAAAGAAAGAACGCATCTTGAGCAGTTAAGTGCATTTTTACGCCAAGAAGTGGAGCATAGAACGCAAATAATGCCAAGCCAAACTTGCATCGTTCCTTATATTTTAGGCGAGAATGAAGCAACCCTTGCTAAGGCGAAAGATCTGCAGGAGCAAGGTTATTATTGCTTGCCGATTAGACCACCGACAGTACCAAAAGGTACATCAAGAATACGATTGTCCTTGACGGCAGATATGACAATAGATGAAGTAAAACAGTTTGTGGCATGCTTATAAGGAAATAATGTGAAAACGAAATTTTATGATCATCAAGGTGAGCATTTAATAGTTTATTTTGCTGGCTGGGGGACACCTCTTGATGCTGTAGCTCATTTGATTTTGCCAACAGATCATGATTTATTAATTTGCTACGATTATCAAGATTTGAAGTTAGATTTTGATTTTTCTGCCTATCAGCAAATTCGTGTAGTGGCATGGTCAATGGGTGTTTGGGTGGCAGAGCGAGTATTACAAGGAATAACCTTACAATCTGCAACAGCAGTGAATGGCACAGGTTTACCTTGTAATGATAGCTTCGGTATTCCCTACGCTATTTTTAAAGGTACGTTAGATAATCTCGCAGAAAATACTCGTTCAAAGTTTGAACGTAGAATCTGTGGTGACAAAGTCTCTTTTGAACGTTATCAACAATTTTCTGCACGACCATTTAACGAAATTCATCAAGAACTCACCGCACTTTTTGCGATGATTCAGCAGGATAAACGCACCGATCTTATTCACTGGACAAATGTATGGGTTAGTTCTCGCGATAAAATTTTTATGCCAGCTAATCAACACCAATATTGGGCATTGCGTTGTGTGGTTCAGGAAATAGAGGGGGAGCATTATGTGTTTTCAAGATTTACCCACTGGTCGGCATTATGGAATCATTAACTTCCATAGATAAATCGCGGATTCAACAAGCCTTCCAAAAAGCCTTAAATAGCTATGATGAACATGCGTTAATTCAACAAAAAATGAATATTAAGTTAATGATGCATTTACAAGACTATTTACCAAATGGGTCACTAGATAGCGTTTTGGAACTTGGTTGCGGGTCTGGTACGTTGAGTTCATTGTTGCAAAAACAGATTTCAGCGAATTATTGGTTATTTAACGATTTGTGCGATGTGCGCTCTCTACTCACTGAAAAGCTGATTCAACCTTTTGATTTTTCTTGTGGTGATGCAGAGAACTTTCCTTTTCAACGACAATTTGATTTGATTGCAAGTGCATCAGCTATACAGTGGTTCCATCATCCTGACAATTTTATTTCCCATTGTAAAACAGGATTGAAACTTAATGGTTTATTGGCGATTACGACCTTTGGTGAAGATAATTTAAAGGAAATTCGCCAAATGACGAATGTGGGGTTAAGTTATCCGAATTTATCTCAATGGCAAAATTGGTTAGCCAATGATTTTGAGCTTTTATGGTGTGAGGATTTTAATGTAATACTAGACTTTGATACACCATTGGATGTACTCAAACATCTGAAATATACCGGTGTAACAGCGACTAACCAGAAAAATTGGACAAGAAAAAATCTCAACAAATTTATTGATGATTACTTGAAGGCTTTTAGTTTGCCATCGGGTAAAGTGCGGTTAACTTATCATCCATTGTTTTTTATCGCACGTTATTTTCGTGCTGGAAATCAGTAAGGCGTATTTATGGGCAAGGTTATTTTTGTATCGGGCATTGATACCGATGTAGGTAAAACTGTTGCAACAGGCATTTATGCTAAAAAGTTGATGGAACAAGGCTTTTCCGTGATTACACAAAAAATGATTCAAACAGGTTGTAAAAATATTGCTGATGATTTGCTTGTACATCGAAAGATTCAAGGCATTGATTTGACGGAAGAAGATTTAGAAGGCGACACCTGCCCTTATCTTTTTGAATATCCTTGTTCTCCTCATTTAGCGGCAAAGCTCGAAGGGCGAGAAATTAATGAAAAAATTATTGAAAAATCCACCGCACTTTTGGCAGAAAAATATGATTATGTATTGTTGGAGGGGGCCGGTGGGTTAATGGTGCCTTATTGTGAAGAGGCGACTACGTTAGATTATATCCAGTCAAATAATTACCCTTTGATTTTAGTGACATCGGGAAAATTAGGTAGCATAAACCATACATTGTTAAGTTTAGAGGCTTGTCGTTCTCATGGTGTGTCAGTGCTAAGCGTAATGTATAACGGTTATCCTGAATACGATCCTATTATTAGTCAAGAGACACAAGGCTATTTAAAAGGTTATCTTAAAAAACATTTTCCTGAAACGGGATTGGAATACTTTGGGCGCATTGAAATTTAAGCTCAGGGAAAAGTGTGATAGACTCGCGCCAGTTTTTAATGAGATGATTTGCTGCTAAGGTGCGGTTAAAACGAGTAAAAAATGAATAACTATTTATTAAAATGCGAAAATATCAATAAATTTTATCAAGAAGGTGAAAATCAAACGCAAGTATTAAAAGGCGTTTCTTTTTCTATGGAACCCGCAGAGTTGGTTGCGATTGTGGGAAGCTCTGGTTCAGGGAAAAGTACTTTATTGCATACTTTGGGTGGTTTAGATCAGCCAAGTAGTGGAGAAGTGTTTATTAATGGACAATCCTTGCAAAAAGCATCGGCTAATGAATTAGCTGCTTTGCGTAATCGCTATTTAGGATTTGTGTATCAATTCCATCATTTAATGGCGGACTTTACCGCACTTGAAAATGTGATGATGCCGATGTTGATTGGTCATCAAAATAAAACAGAAGCGAAAGATCGTGCTGAAAAAATGCTAAGTGCGGTGGGATTAAGTCATAGAATTACGCATCGTCCTTCTGCACTTTCTGGTGGGGAACGTCAGCGTGTGGCGATTGCGCGGGCTTTAGTGAATAATCCATCATTAGTTTTAGCGGATGAGCCCACAGGGAATCTCGATCACAAGACCACAGAAAGCATTTTTGAACTTATTCAACAACTTAACCAAGAGCAAAATATCGCTTTTTTATTAGTTACTCACGATATGGGACTTGCTGAAAAATTATCACGCCGTTTAGTTATGCAAGATGGTATTTTGAAGGAAGGTGAATAATGAATACGCCTTTTTTTATTAGTTGGCGTTATCAACGTGGCAAGCTGAAAAATCCTTTAGTTGCGTTAATTGCAAAATTTTCAGCTATCGGTATCGCGCTGGGTGTTGCAGTTTTAATTGTTGGCTTAAGCGCGATGAATGGTTTTGAGCGTGAGTTGAATTCACGTATTTTGGCTGTCGTACCACATACGGAAATCACCGTTAATCCACATGCCAATGAAGCCACATTAAACCATTGGCAGAACCTTGCGGAACGTCTAAAAACAAACAAAAAAATTACCGCACTTTCACCTTTTGTGAGTTTTACTGCCTTAGTCGAAAATGGCAATAAACTTAAAGTTGTACAAGTGAAAGGGGTCGATAAACAAGCTGAAGATCAAGTGAGTTCTCTTGGTAAGTTTGTGGAAGGTGATGGCTGGCAGAAATTCGCAGAAGAAGGCGGATTAGTGCTGGGCTCTGGTATTGCCAAAGAGTTAGATGTTAAAGCAGGCGATTGGGTGTCGTTATTGATTTCTCAACCTAATGGTGAAGATCAAATGGCTCAGCCTAATCGTGAGCGTGTTCAAGTGACCGCTATTTTACGTTTAGATGGTCAGCTAGACCATAGCTATGCCTTACTGGCATTACCTCAAGCGCAAGAGTTAATGGGGTATCGAGAAGATCAAATTACCGGTGTTGAATTGAAAGTGGATGATCCATTTAAAGTACAAGAAATGGATTATTCGATGCTGAATAGTTATCCGCAACTGCTTTATATTCAAAACTGGGTGGCAAAATTTGGCTATATGTATCGAGATATTCAGCTTATTCGTACGGTGATGTATATCGCGATGGTGCTTGTAATTGGGGTGGCGTGTTTTAATATCGTTTCTACCTTAATTATGGCGGTAAAAGACAAGCAAGGTGATATTGCGATTATGCGAACACTAGGGGCAAATAATGGATTTATTAAACAAATCTTTATTTGGTATGGTTTACTTGCAGGGATGAAAGGATGTTTGATTGGTATTGTATTAGGTGTTGTACTCGCATTGAATCTCACGCCGATTATTCAAGGCATTGAAACATTACTCGGTAAAAAACTGTTATCAGATGGTATTTATTTCGTTGATTTCTTACCAAGTGAATTACATTGGTTCGATGTTGTATTAGTTCTCGTGGCAGCATTGGTATTGAGTTTACTCGCGAGTCTTTATCCAGCCAGTAGGGCAGTAAAATTACAACCGGCTCAAGTGTTGAGTAATCATTAATAAAAAATCAGGGATTAAGTATTTAATCCCTGATTTTTTTATTGCTCAACCGTTAATCATTATTGGTTTTCTTTATCTGTTTTTAATAAGCCAGATGAACCTTCAGAATAATCACGTGGGGGTTCTTCTGATTTACTTTCTGATGAGGCGGTCACCAATTGTTGAGTGAATAAACCTTTGTTGGCGGGTTTATTACCAAGCAAGGTTTCAGATGAAACTGCATAGTGACGATACAGTCTTTGATAATCACCAATTAAGGTTTTAAATAATTCAGCACTTTCAGCGAAATGTTTTTCAAGTTGTGCTTGTTGATCGCTTAACTGTGTTTTCACTTCTTTCAGTTCAGCTTCGGTCTGAGCTTGTTTTTTAACAGAACCTTTTGTTAAACGTAATAGCACGTAGCCTAAGATTACGCCAACGACAAGCCCTATCACAGCGGCTTGCCATATTTCTGGTGTCCATGATTGCATACATTACTCCTTCTTTTTAATTCAGTGTTTAGTGTAAAGGAAAAATAAAAAAGTTTCTTTGCGGTTGATCACATTTTGAAAAAGCAGTGTTTACACAGCTGCAATAATCACGATTTCAACTTTCCAATCAGAATCCGCAAGTTTTGCTTCTACCGTTGCTCGGCTTGGTGGATTTTGACTATCGACCCATTCATCCCATGCTTGGTTGAGTTGAGCATAATCAGCCATATCAGCAAGGAAGATTTGCGTGGTAAGAATTTTACTTTTTTCAGAACCAATTTCAGCCAATAATTTATCGATCAGTGAAAGGACTTCTTTGGTTTGCTCGTAAGCATTTTGCTTAACGGTTTTTTCCGGTACTTGGCCTGCAAAATAGGCAGTATTGTTATGAATGACCACTTCAGAAAAGCGTTTGCTTGGTTGAATGCGTTGAATCGACATAATGGCTCCTTTTTGATGAAGATAATTCCATTCTAAAGGTGGTTTTAGACTTTGTAAATCAAGAAATTGTGAGATAAAATAATTGAGAATTTTTATCAACTAAAGGAAACTATGAAACTCCTGATTTCGAATCAATATGGCGCCATTGTGATGGCATTATTGCCTTTTGTTTACGGTATGTTATTAGCTTCACCTGTTTGGGCGCATTTCTTTTTGCTTTTAGCTTGGTTCACGATGTATTTGCTGAGTTACCCAATGCTTAGTCTCTTCAAAGGCAAAAATATGGCGGAATATAAAAAGTGGACAATTATCTATGGTGTTGCGGCTTTTTTGTTTGCGCTTCCTGCCATTTTTTATAACTGGCAGATTCTTTTCTTTATTGCAGCCATGTTTCCTTTTGTGTTGGTGAGTATCTATTACACTAAGAAAAAAGATGAACGGAATCTTCTCAATGATTTAGCGGGTATTGCGATTTTTGCCCTTGCAGGTATGGGATCCTATTATTTTTCTGACCGCACTTTTGATGAAAAAATCTGGTGGGTCGCGTTATATCCAAGCTTATTTTTTATTGGTACGACGCTTTACGTCAAATCAATGATGCGTGAGCGTAAAAATCCGCTTTATCTCAAAGCCTCTATTATTTTCCATGTGCTTTGCGTGCTCGGTTGCTTGTTTACCCAACAATATGTCTTATCACTTGCTTTTGTGCCGGCGTTAATTCGTGCTATTTATTTACCCACCAAGAAACTTTCGGTTAAGCAAGTCGGTCTAATAGAATTCGGAACATCCGCCATTTTTTTGATTATTTTATTGATAGCGACATTATAAGATGAAGACATTAGCCAAACTTTTACTCCTCACCACGCTCACCTTAAGCAGTTCAGCATTTGCGATGAAAACCATTGATTTGGTCGATAAAGCGCAAATGACGGATCAGCAAAAAATGAATCTGGCGCAAAAACTAGCGGATAAACAAGATTGGAAAGCCGTTTTTGAAATTATGTATCCTTTAGCTTTGGAAGGTAATTTACAAGCACAAAGCAATTTAGGGATGCTTTATAATTTAGGCCGTGGTGTGAATGAAAATAAAGAATTGGCTTATTGGTGGTTTAGCGAAGCCGCTGAGCGAGGCAGTATTAAAGCCATCAATAATTTGGCGGTCATGTATTTTAACGGCAATAACTATGTGAAACAAGATACTGCTCAAGCGATTAAATTATTTGAAACCAGTGCAACGAAAGATCCTGATGCCATGCTTACATTAGGGGAAATTTATACCAATCAGAAAGAATTTACCAAAGCCTTTGAATGGTTCCAAAAAGCTGCAAATGCGGGGAGCAATCAAGGTAAATTTCGTTTAGCACGGATGTATGAAGAGGGTATTGGTACACAGATTAACATTGGTTTAGCCAAATTGCTTTATTTAGAAATTATGAATACAGCAAAAAATAATGAAATTAAAGAAATCGCTAGACAGCGATTACAACGTTTAAGCTTGTATTAAGAAAAAGGCGGTTGATTTTAACCGCACTTTTTTATTTCACGTTCGCCCCCTTCAACCAGCGTCTGACCCAACTACGGTTTGGCATTAAATTATGAATCAGATCTTCACTCATCGGTAAGGGTTCATCATAAATTAAGGAAGCCAGTGTTTCCCCTAAAAATGGCGCAGAGGTTAATCCTCGTGAGCCTAGTGCACCGATTAAATAGAGGTTAGGGTAGTTTTCAGCTTGTTCTATTGGATGTTTACGGCGTCGCAAATTAAACAAATTTTGATATTGTGTTTGCTGAGCAGAAAAATGAGGAACAGCGCCCATCATTGGCGTGAGATCACGTACCGAACAACGCACACCGATTCGAGCAAGATTACCCGATGTATCTACTTCTTTTGTCCAATATTCAGGAATATTCTGCTGAATTTTTTGTTGGTTTTCTTGTTGTTCGGTTAGGCTAAATTCACGAGTTGCATTATCACGAACATGACTTGCGCCAATACAATGACTGGTTTTCGCTTGATCGACTGGCGTCAGGTAGCCGTCATAGCACAACACGGTTTTGAGTTTAAGTAAGTTTTCCGATGTCGGAATTTGGCTCACTTGCCCGCGAACAGGATAGAGTGGGAGTTTCTGTGTTTGTTCAAACTCAGTGAGTTTATGTCCGTTTGCTAAAACAACCACTTCATGGCAGAAAGTGTCATTTTTAGCTGTGGTGATTTGCCAACTATTTTCTGTTTGAGAAAGTGCAGTTACTTTTTGTGATGTTTTAATCTGGACACCTTGTTTTTCTAAAAAGACAAAAGCATGTTGAACTAACTGACTTGGTGCAAGCCAAGCGCCTTGAGGAATAAAACCGCCACCAAAAGGTAACGGTAAGCCCACTTTTTCACTTAATTCAGATTGGCTTAATGACTGATATAAATCAGAAGGTAAATTCAGCGCAGCGATTTTATTTAATTTACTTTCAGCTTTCTCATTGTAAGCACAAAGTGCGACACCACAGAACTTATGTTCAAATTCGATTTGTTGTTGAATTGCCCACTGTAGGAATTGATGACCATAGGCGAAGGCATGAATATAAAAACAAATATTGCGATCGTTATCATCACTCAGTTGCGGATAAAAAGCCCCTTGTTTATTGCCAGATGCATTGAGGGCAGTTTGCTCATCTTCGCAATAAATTGTGATTTTAGCCCCGCGTTTAACCAATGAAATGGCTGTACAAAGCGAAGCAATTCCACCACCAATAATGGCAATATCTTGTTCTTTGAGATTGGCGGGCTGACTATGAAACCAGGGCATAGAAAGTGCGGTCGGTTTTTCATGAATTTTTTGACCAGAAAGACATTCCCGTTTTTTACCAAAGCCTTTGCGTTTCTTAATATTAAAGCCTGCATTTTCTAAGCCTTTTCTAACCGCACTTGCCGCAGTGAAGGTCGCAAAGGTACCTTGTAGCTTGGTAAAACGAAACATTTGCTGATAAAGCTGCTCATTCCACATGTCGGGGTTTTTACTCGGCGCAAAACCATCTAAAAACCAGGCATCAATTTTGCTATTCATATAATCGCCAAGTTGTGGCAGATTTTCAGCGACATCGCCAAACCAAAGATCTAACGTAGTTTCATCAAAATGAAAACGATAGCAACCTTGAATGGGATTAAGCCAATGCTGTTGTAAATGCTGAGCAAGACGAGAAAATTGTGGATAGGCTAAATGGGCTTGTTCTAATGCATCAAGTGGCAAAGGGTATTTTTCAAAAGAGATAAAATAAAGGCGTTTTAAAGGCGAATCTGGATATTTCTGGCGAAATTCAAGGAATAGCGTGGTCACCGCAAAGAAATTTAATCCTGTGCCAAATCCCGTTTCAGCAATAACAAAGTGGGCTTCTTGGTAATGAACCCAACGTTCCCACAACTGATTACCTTCTAAAAACACATAGTGGGTTTCCGCTAAACCATCTTGATTAGAAAAATACACATCATCAAATTTATCCGAAACAGGCGTATTCTCTTGGTTAAAATGAATTTTTGCGTGCTGAATGGTGAACATGTGTTAGCCCTTTTTTGCCTTATCAAATTCTTTTATAATAGCACGGAAATTTTGAGTCGGTTAAAACTTAACTGGTCGAACAAATGAATTATTGCTTGCAATATTTTCATTTCATAGTAAATTGCGTTCAGCTAACAACTGTAAGTTGAATTAAATTTCCCCTAACTCATAAGGAATAAAGAATGAAAAGAGCTGTAATTACTGGTTTTGGTATTATTTCAAGTATCGGTAACAACAAAGAAGAAGTTTTGGCTTCATTAAAAGCAGGTAAATCTGGTATTGAAGTCGTGCCTGAGTTTATTGAAATGAAAATGCGTAGCCATGTTGCCGGCACAATCAAACTTGATCCAAGCGAGCATATCGATCGTAAAGTGTATCGTTTTATGGGTGATGCGGCAGCTTATGCATACCTTTCTATGCGTGAAGCGATTGAAGATTCAGGTTTAACAGAAGATCAAGTTTCAAATGACCGTACAGGTCTGGTAATCGGTGCAGGTACTGGTTCAGCACATAACCAATTAGTGGCTTGTGATGCAGTGCGTGGTCCACGCGGTGTGAAAGCAATTGGTCCTTATGCAGTAACTAAAACCATGGCTTCAAGTGTGTCAGCTTGTTTAGCAACCCCTTACAAAATCCGTGGTGTGAACTACTCAATCAGCTCTGCTTGCGCAACGTCTGCACACTGTATCGGTCACGCAGTTGAATTAATCCAATTAGGTAAACAAGATGTGGTTTTCGCTGGTGGTGCGGAAGAATTATCTTGGGAATGTGCAACTGAATTCGATGCAATGGGTGCGGTTTCAACTAAATACAATGATACCCCAGAAAAAGCGTCTCGTGCTTACGATGCAGACCGTGATGGTTTCGTTATCGCTGGTGGTGGCGCTGTTGTAGTGGTTGAAGAATTAGAACACGCATTAGCACGTGGCGCAAAAATCTACGCAGAAATCGTGGGCTATGGTGCAACCTCTGATGGTTACGACATGGTAGCGCCAAGTGGTGAAGGTGCAGAGCGTTGTATGAAACAAGCAATGGCAACGGTAGATACCCCAATTGATTACATCAACGTACACGGTACATCAACACCAGTTGGTGACGTGAAAGAATTAGGTGCGATCAAAAATGTATTTGGTGACAAAATTCCAGCGATTTCCTCAACCAAATCAATGACTGGTCACTCTTTAGGTGCAGCAGGTGCACACGAAGCAATCTATACCTTATTAATGCTACACAATGACTTCATTGCACCAAGCATTAATATTGAAAAATTAGACGAAGCGGCAGAAGGCTGCAATATCGTGACTGAAACAAAAGAAAATGCGGGCTTACAAACAGTGATGTCAAACAGCTTTGGTTTCGGTGGAACAAACGCAACTTTAGTGTTCAAACGCTATAATGGCTAATTAAAAATGTCTTAAAATCTAACCGCACTTCGGTCTTCCTAGTGCGGTTTTTTCTTATCATCTCTCTCTTTCTTCTTACTCAGCTGAGAAATCAACACTTAAAATGTGATCCACCTCAAAATTTTGAATAAAAGAATAAAAAATTTTTATTTTTATAAAATCCCATATAAAACTACGATTTTCTATCTTTTACATAAATTACCTTTATTAAAACCTTAATATTTTTGTTTTTTTAGTGTTTAATGCTTTTTAATTGGTTTTTTAGACTTTTCTCATGCTGGACAAGCCGTTTTCTTTCGGTATGATGTTTCCATTGTTTTGATACGAATCGTAACAAATAAAAATGCGGTCAGTTTTAGGAGTAAAATATGAAGAAATTATCCGGTGCGGAAATGGTGGTTCAGTCTTTGCGTGACGAAGGCGTTGAGTATTTATTTGGTTATCCGGGCGGTGCCGTATTGGATATTTATGATGCAATCCATACTCTTGGTGGGATTGAGCATATTTTAGTTCGTCATGAGCAAGCTGCGGTACATATGGCAGATGGTTATGCACGTTCGACAGGTAAAGTGGGTTGTGTGTTAGTCACATCAGGACCAGGTGCGACCAATGCGATTACAGGGATTTTAACGGCTTATACTGATTCGGTACCAATGGTGATCATTTCAGGTCAGGTAATGAGTAGCTTAATTGGTCGTGATGCGTTCCAAGAATGTGATATGGTGGGGATTTCTCGCCCAGTGGTTAAACACAGCTTTATCGTTAAAAAAGCAGAAGATATTCCAGGGATCTTGAAAAAAGCCTTTTATATCGCATCAACAGGCCGTCCAGGTCCCGTTGTTGTCGATATTCCAAAAGATACGGTAAATCCAACTTTAAAATATCCTTACGAATATCCAAAATCTGTTGAGCTTCGTT
This sequence comes from Haemophilus parainfluenzae, assembly GCF_900638025.1. Lineage (NCBI taxonomy): Bacteria > Pseudomonadati > Pseudomonadota > Gammaproteobacteria > Pasteurellales > Pasteurellaceae > Parahaemophilus > Parahaemophilus parainfluenzae. The sequence goes on along the minus strand of NZ_LR134481.1, from coordinate 1,785,997 downwards.
CTTATAATCCAACGGTAAATGGTCATAAAGGTCAAATTAAGAAAGCATTAAAAGCATTATTAGTGGCTAAAAAACCCGTTTTATTCGTCGGGGGTGGTGCAATTGCGGCAGGTTGTCATGAAGAATTAATGCAATTTGCGCAACGTTTAAATTTACCGGTCACGTCATCATTAATGGGTTTAGGTGTGTATCCTAGTACCGATAAACAATTCTTAGGCATGCTTGGGATGCACGGAACTTATGAAGCTAACACAGCGATGCATGAAAGTGATTTAATCCTTGGTGTTGGGGTACGTTTTGATGACCGAACCACTAACAACTTAGATAAATATTGTCCGAATGCAAAAGTGATTCAGATTGATATTGACCCAACCTCTATTTCCAAAAATGTACCTGCTGCGATTCCAATTGTAGGTAATGCGAAAAATGTATTGGATGAATTCTTAAGTTTATTAGGTGAAGAAATCGGTTCGCGTCCGCAAAATCACTTAGAAGATTGGTGGAAACAAATCGATGAATGGAAAGCAAAAAAATGCTTAGATTTCGACCGCACTTCAGGCGTCATCAAACCACAGCAAGTGATGGAAGCGGTATATCGCATAACAAAAGGCCAAGCTTATGTGGCATCGGATGTAGGGCAACACCAAATGTTTGCTGCATTGCATTATCCGTTTGATTTACCGCGTCGTTGGATCAATTCAGGTGGTGCGGGTACGATGGGCTTTGGTTTACCTGCTGCATTAGGGGTGAAACTTGCACATCCTGACGCAACGGTAGTTTGTGTAACGGGTGATGGCAGTATTCAAATGAATATTCAAGAGCTTTCAACGGCAACACAATATCGCATTCCAGTTGTGGTGATTTGTTTGAACAACCACTTCTTAGGCATGGTAAAACAATGGCAAGATTTGATTTACTCAGGCCGCCATTCCCAAACTTATATGAATTCTTTACCGGATTTCGTGAAGTTAGCCGAGTCTTATGGTCATGTGGGGATTCAAATTTCGACACCTGATGAATTAGACAGCAAATTACAAGAAGCCTTCAGCATTAAAAATAAATTGGTTTTTGTTGATATTAATGTTGATGAAACCGAACACGTTTACCCGATGCAAGTTCGCGGCGGGGCGATGAATGAGATGATTTTAAGCAAACCACAAGAGGAGAACGAATAATGCGTAGAATTTTATCTGTTTTATTAGAAAATGAATCCGGTGCATTATCTCGAGTGGTCGGCTTATTTTCCCAACGTGCATTTAACATTGAAAGCTTAACCGTAGCACCTACGGACGATCCAACGCTTTCTCGTATGACGATTGAAGCGGTGGGGGATGAGCAAGTACTTGAGCAAATTGAAAAGCAACTTCACAAATTAGTGGACGTGTTTAAAGTCATCAATTTGAGTGAACATGATCACGTAGAGCGTGAAGTGTTATTAGTGAAAGTGCGAGCAACGGGTTCATCGCGTGATGAATTAAAACGTTTAGCCGACATCTTCCGTGGTCAGATTGTGGATGTGACAACAAAATCTTATACCATTCAGTTAACGGGTACAAAAGATAAATTAGATGCTTTTGTTGAGGCACTGAAAGAAGAAAGCACATTACTTGAAATTGTTCGTTCAGGGTTAATCAGTCTTTCTCGTGGAGAGAAGAATATACTTTAATTATCAAAGAAAGTCAGGTTAAGAAGGCTTCGCATTTTTGGATGGCTGAATAATTGGACTTTCTTTTTTAGGTGTTTTGACTGAATGCTAATAGTTAATAAAGGAAATGACAAAATGGTGTTAATGCTATGTAGCATACCCGTTACTCATAATGATGATTGTATATCACAAGTTGATTTTCAATATTTAAAGCCATCTTCCTAAATGCAATTCTACAATATCGACTAAATGTCGAAGAAATGTGGTGTCTTGGTCGTTGTGGAAACGGTCAGTGTCTCGAGATTTGAAGACTAAAAGTGCGGTTGGTTTTTGCGGTGTTCCACCTAAACGGCAAATCGCCACAGAACCGATAGGGAGTTCTTCAGAAAGGAACATAAGGGCTTTTTCTTTATTGGAGAGATCGCCTAAATAGAATTGGCGTAACCCCATGCGCTCTAGACGAATGAGTTCAAAGGCTTTTCGGTCTAACCAATGTTGTTCAGGAATAGTGCTATTTTTTTGCCAACTATCTGTGAAAAGTAAAATTTTACCACCTTCTAACTCATAGCCTTTTGCCCAGTCATCAATCTTTTCATTGATGGCAATAAAGCCTTCTGTTTGAAATAGTTTTTTCTGCAAAGGTAACAGAGCAAAGAAGATATCCGCTTCTTGATGGGCAAGCAGATGAAATTTTTCGAGGAGTTGAGTAAGCGTTTTGATTTGTTCTCGTTGCTGAGCAAGCTGTGCTTCGACTAAGGAAATCGTCCCTTCTTCATGGCTATGCGGAATACTAAGCAGTTGAAGTAGTTCAGGATGATGGGTAAAAAAATCAGGGTGATTTTTTAGGTAGTCAGCAATATCTTGTTCAGTCATTAAAAACTCCTTAAAAAATAACCGCACTTGGTTGTGCCAAAGTGCGGTTTATTTTTATGCCGTTTTAGGCCGCAAATGGATCGCGTAAAATCATAGTTTGTACACGATCTGGACCCGTTGAAAGGATATCTACCGGTACACCAGTTACTTCTTCGATACGTTTGATGTAATCACGGCAAGTTTGCGGTAATTTATTTACATCAGTGACACCGAAGGTGTTTTCTTTCCAACCTGGTAAAGTTTCGTAAATTGGTTCTACGCCTTCCCAATCTTTCGCTGCTAATGGTGCATATTCAACGATTTCGCCATTTGGCATTTTGTAAGCTGTACAGATTTTCACTTCATCAAAGCCATCTAATACATCTAATTTGGTCATACAGAAGCCAGAAATTGAGTTTAGTTGAATTGCACGACGAATGGCTACTGCATCAAACCAGCCACAACGACGAGGACGACCAGTTACTGCACCAAATTCATTACCTTTACGTGCAATTTCAGCACCCGTTTCATCGAATAATTCTGTGGTGAATGGACCGCCACCAACACGTGTACAGTATGCTTTGATGATACCTAATACATAATCAAGGTTACGAGGACCGAAACCTGAACCAGTCGCTACGCCACCTGCGGTAGTGTTGGAACTGGTTACATACGGATAGGTGCCGTGGTCGATATCAAGCATGGTACCTTGTGCACCTTCGAATAAAATGTTGTCGCCATTTTTGCGAGCCGTATCTAAGATGGTTGTCACATCTGCTACCATGCCCGTGATGATATCAGCTACCGCAAACACATCGTCTAATGTTTTTTGATAATCAACAGGTTCTACTTTGTAGTAGTTCACCAATTGGAAATTATAGTATTCAAGGATATTTTTTAATTTTTCAGCAAAGGCTTCGCGATTGAATAAATCACCCACGCGTAAACCACGACGTGCCACTTTATCTTCATAAGCAGGACCGATACCACGACCGGTTGTACCAATGGCTTTTTTACCTAATGCGGCTTCACGAGCATGATCCATCGCAACATGATAAGGGAGAATTAATGGACAAGCTTCAGAAATTAACAAACGTTTACGTACTTTTACCCCTCGGTTTTCTAACTCGCCCATTTCTTGCATTAATGCGGCAGGAGAAAGCACTACGCCATTACCAATTAAACAGGTCACATTATCACGTAAAATACCTGATGGAATTAAGCGTAATACGGTTTTTTCACCATTAATAATTAACGTGTGACCTGCGTTGTGACCACCTTGGTAACGCACCACATATTTAACTCGATCTGTTAATAAATCAACGATCTTACCTTTTCCTTCATCGCCCCACTGAGCGCCAAGAATAACAACACTTTTTCCCATAATTTCCGCCTTAAGTTTGCGTCAGTCCATAAATCAAATAAGTTAATACTTTACTCTTTTTTTATCGTAATCTCAAATTCTAAACGTAAAAAAGTGCGGTTGTTTTTAACCACACTTTCTATAAATTTATTATTCAAACAACGATTTATGTAATGAACAAACTACATCATCCGCTTTGTCACTCTGTACTAACATACAAATATTATTCGTACTTGCACCATAGCTAATCATACGAATATTATAATTTTCTAAGGTATTAAATATGCGTTTAGCTACACCTGAGGCAAGGTGTAGATCATTGCCTATTAAGGCCACAAGTGAGACTCCCGTATCCACTCTTACGGTACAATATTGGTTTAATTCATTTAGCAATTCTGGAGAAAGTAATTCGATACCGGATGAAACAGATCCTGTTTTATCTAAGGTTAATGCGATGCTCACTTCAGATGTGGTGATTGTATCGACGGAAATTTTATATTTGGACAAGATATTGAATACATTTGCAAGGAAACCTTGAGCATGTAGCATACTTAAGCTTGAAAGCGTTAATAAAGTTTGATCACGCCGTAATGCAATTGCACGAAATGTAGGACGTGGTTGTGGATCGCGTGTTACCCAAGTACCGCCTGCATCAGGCGCTTTACTAGAACCGACATAAACGGGAATATTACTGCGCACAGCTGGAAGTAATGTTGCAGGGTGCAATACTTTAGCACCGAAAGTTGCCATTTCTGCAGCTTCAGCAAAACTCATTGTATCAATACGTTTTGCTTCAGGGACGACACGCGGGTCTGTGGTATAAATTCCCGCTACATCCGTCCAAATTAATACATCTTTTGCGTCTAATACTTCCGCTAAAAGTGCCGCAGAGTAGTCACTACCACCACGACCTAAAGTAGTCGTTTTACCACCTGGTTCACGGCCGATAAAACCTTGGGTGATGACTAATTCACCTCGGTCAATTAATGGTTTTAATAAATTATCGCAATTTGCTTGAGTTTGAGCATCATTAGGTGTGGCTTTACCAAAGTTATCATTAGTTGCCACTAAAGTCCGTACATCGATCCAAGTGGCTGATGTTTGTAATTCTCTTAATACTTCAATGAAAATTTGTGTCGACATCATTTCACCTTGACTGATGATTTCATCAGTTAAAGCTTTTGATGTCGCAAGGCTTGCTGCTTCAGAAAGTGCGGTAATGTTTTCTAAATATTTTTCGATGATAGGACGTACATGGCTATCGTCTTGTAATTCATTTAAAATATTTTCTTGAATTTGACGGACTTCACCGATTAATTTTGCACGTTCTTCAGCTTTCACGCCATTTGCTAAGGCGACTAATAAATTTGTCACACCAGCTGATGCTGAAAGCACCACAACGCGAGTATTAGGATCTGCAATGATGATTTTCGCACAGGCCTGCATAGCTGAGTAGTTTGCAACAGATGTACCACCAAATTTTGCTACCGATAAATGAGACATAAGATAATCCTCTAAAAATGAAAAGTAAGATGTTGTGTTTTATGATTAGGTATTAGAAATAGCGATTTCATCAAAAATTGTCAAATAAATACTCCAAAAAAATAGAGTAAAAAACCAATTATTTAGATATTTTTTGATTTAATAGGGTAAAAATTAAAGAATCATTAACTATTCGATAGGTATTGGCAGAGGCTCTGGTGCACCAAGGAAATAAGGTTTTACGCCAATAATTAAGTCTAACACGGCTTTCACGCGAGCAAATATTTCGCGAATACGTATCCCAAAATACATTTCGGGTTGTTTTGCAGTAAAACAAATCGCATCAATATCGTAGTACTTAGCAATCAGTAGTGCACGTTCACAGTGGAATTTTTGGCTGATAATAGTAAAAGAGGGCACTTGGAAAACTTTGCTTGCGCGTACAACGGAGTCTAAGGTGCGGAATCCCGCAAAATCTTTAAACATCACACTTTCAGATATGCCCATTTTACGTAGGTCCAAAAACATGGTGCGTGGCTCGTTATATTGAAGCGTGCGGTTATCACCACTTAGCAGTAAATAATCGACTTTATCGTGCTCGATCAAGAATTTTGATGCGTCTAAGCGGTAATCATAATATTTATTGGTTTTTCCTTTAGCGACATATTTGGATGTACCAAGTACCAATGCATAATGACGATGCGGGAGCGTTTCGACATCTTCATACACGCGATCTTGTACATAAAAGCTCACGGTGCGATCAATCGTGAAACAACCAATCAAGACAAATAAAAAGAGCCCCAAGATATAACCGAGGAGTTTTTTTAGTGAAAGGCGTAAAAACCATGAAAGAGCGGTCATTTTTGATGGCATTTTGGATAGTTGCATATAGCTAACATACTGAAAAAAGGAAGTAAATTCAAGTCTAACTTGTTTATTGAATAGATGATAAGAGTATTTGGACGTCTAAACGTCTAAAATTTCTTGACAAAAAAAATAAGCTGTTGATAATTGGTAAACTATCAACGGAAAGGGTTATGGGTTATCATTTTTATGGCTGTGCAAAATGTTGCGCTTTTTGAAGACTATCCACTTCAATTAGCATTGGGCGGACAGCTTTCGCCTATTAATGTGGCATATAAAACTTATGGCACTTTAAATGCAGATAAAAGCAATGTTGTTCTGGTTTGCCATGCCTTAACAGGAGACGCAGAACCTTATTTTGATGAACCGAATAAAGACGGTTGGTGGCAAAACTTTATGGGCGAAGGTCTAGCTTTTGATACATCTAAATATTTTTTTATTTGCTCAAATGTATTAGGTGGTTGTAAAGGTACAACAGGTCCGAGTTCGATTAATCCAACTACTGGAAAACCTTATGGTAGCCAGTTCCCGAATATCATTGTTCAAGATATTATCAAAGTGCAAAAAGCCTTACTTGATTATCTCGGCATCGCGCATTTAAAAGCAATCGTAGGTGGTTCTTTTGGTGGAATGCAAGCCACACAGTGGGCAATTGATTATCCCGATTTTATGGATAATATTGTAAATCTATGCTCTTCTCTTTTTTTTAGTGCGGAAGCCATTGGGTTTAATCATGTTATGCGTCAAGCAATAATCAATGATCCAAATTTTAATCATGGTGATTATTATGAGGGGACTCCACCTCACCAAGGCCTTTCGATAGCTCGAATGCTGGGTATGCTAACCTATCGCACTGATTTGCAATTGGCGAAGGCATTTGGTCGAGCAACTAAATCTGACGGGCAATTCTGGGGGGATCACTTTCAAGTGGAATCCTATCTAAGTTATCAAGGTCAAAAATTCTTAGATCGTTTTGATGCTAATTCTTATTTACATTTATTGCGAGCACTCGATCTATATGATCCAAGTATGGGATATATTGATGTAAAAGAAGCCTTATCTCGAATTAAGGCATGCTATACATTAGTTTCAGTAACGACCGATCAACTATTTAAATCTGTTGATTTACATAAAAGTAAACAGCTTTTAGAGCAAGCAGGCGTGGATTTAAGATTTTATGAATTTCCATCAGATTATGGTCATGATGCCTTTTTAGTGGATTATACGGCGTTTGAGCACAAAATTCGAAGCGGAATAGAAGGCGAGTTAGAATAAAATAAACAGAAAAGGCGGAAATTTCCGCCTTTTTTGATTTTTATAAATGGCTCACGAAACGTGATAAATCTTTTGGTTTACAGTCTTTTTCTAATTTTTCAGCTGCTGTACCAATTTGTAATAAGGCAACAATTTTATCATTTTTACCACAGCCAAATGCTTCACGTAATTCACGACCTTCAATAAGTGGACCCGTTGCCCAAAAGCTCTCAAAGCCAAGCGAATTACCTGCAAGTTGAAGGGCATAAGTTGCTGCACCTGCAGTAAGCATTTGTTCCCAACCAGGAACTTTGGCGACTTCATGATTAATTTTAGCAATGACGGCAATAACCATTGGTGCGCGGCGTGCAAAATTCTCTGCTTTTTTTAGTCTCTCTTCACCTAAATCAAATTCAGCCACAGATGCTTTGAGCAAGCCTTCTAATTTACTTAAACCAGTGCCTTGCATCACGACAAAATGATAAGGTTCGAGTTTACCATGATCGGGGGCACGTAAAGCCGCTTGAAACATTTGTTCTAATTGCACTTGGTTAGGGGCGGGTGCCGTTAATTTTTTATTGGATTTGCGTTGTGTTAAAAGAGTTAATGCATCCATAGTATTTTCCTTCTTCCAGTTAAGTGCAGTTGATTATAACATAGTTTTTCATAGGACTTTATGATAGGCTACGCACAATTTTTATTTCTGTTTTAAAAGGTTTAATTTCACATGAATGTCATATTAAGCGTATTGAAATTTTGTTGTAAAGCGCTCAATTTTATCCGAAATCTTGTGATGAATTTTGTGTTCTTATTATTTGTTTTAGCGTTGATTGTGCTTGTCAGCCTTTTTAGTGATGGCAAGAAAAGCCAAGTTTTATCGGGCGATCAAGGCGCATTATATTTAAATTTAACAGGCTATCTTGCGGATAACACAGAGAATATGCTGAGTTGGCAAGCGGAATTTCAACGTTTAAATAATGAAAAGGTCTTGTATAAATATTCTACTTTTGATGTGGTGCAAAGTATTTTATCTGCGAAAGATGATGAACGAATTCGTGGCTTAGTACTGAATTTAAATGACTTTGAAGGGGGCGATCTTCCATCGTTAGAGTATGTAGGAAAAGCGATTCAAAGCTTCAAAGAATCCGAAAAGCCTGTCATTGCTTATGCAGACAATTACACACAGGTACAATATTTTCTTGCGAGTTTTGCGAATGAAATTTATCTCAATCCGATTGGGCAAGTCGGCATTCAAGGTTTACGTCAGGAAAATCTTTACTTTAAATCCATGCTCGAAAAACTTGAAATTACGCCGCATATTTTCCGTGTTGGGACTTATAAGTCTGCTGTAGAACCTTTCTTGCGTGATGATATGTCGCCAGAGGCAAAAGCGAATATGCAAAAATGGCTTGGAGGTATGTGGCAAAATTATATGCAAACATTAATAGCTAATCGTAATATTACCGCTAATGATGTATTACCGAATGCACAAAAATATATTAGTGATTTAAAAGTATTAAAAGGTGATGAAACGGCTTATGTGAAAAAACGTCATTTAGTGACACAATTTGCGACAAGATTGGATTTAGATAAAAAATTGACCGCACTTTTTGGGCAAGATGAAGAAGGAAAAGCGAAATTATTAGAGTTTGAATATTATTTATCTGATTTAGGTGATCGTTTCTCTGTCGATCCTAATGAAAAAAATATCGTTGCGGTAGTGAATGTCGAAGGCACGATTATTGATGGTGAAAGTGATGAAGAATCCGCAGGTGGAGATACCATTGCGAAGTTATTAAGACAGGCCTACGATAACGAGAAAGTGAAGGCGGTTGTTCTCCGTGTTAACTCACCTGGCGGCAGTGCATTTGCCTCTGAGATTATTCGCCAGGAAACTGAAAATCTCCAAAAAGTAGGCAAACCTGTTGTGGTATCAATGGGAGGGATGGCTGCCTCTGGTGGTTATTGGATTTCTTCAACTGCAGACTATATTGTCGCGGATAAAAATACGATTACGGGTTCAATCGGGATTTTTGCATTATTCCCAACCTTTGAAAATACAATCAAAAAAATGGGAATGAGTACTGACGGCGTGGCAACAACAGATCTCGCGGAAACCTCAGCCTTAAGCCCATTGAGTAAACATACTCAGGATATTTACCAGCTTAGTATTGAAAATGGTTATGATCGTTTCTTAGAGGTAGTAAGCCGTGGTCGTCAATTATCAAAAGATAAAGTGGACAAAATTGCTCAGGGCCAGGTATGGTTAGGGCAAGATGCACAGAAAAACGGTTTAGTGGACGAGTTAGGTGATATTGATGTAGCCATTGATAAAGTGGTCGCACTAGTTAATCAACATCCTGATAAATACATGGATAATTTTAGTGTGCAATGGTTGGTTGATGAAGATAATAGTTTCCTAGCTAAATTAGATCGTAAGCTTAAACAAAAAGGTCAAGCTTTACTGACAAATTGGTTGGGATTGCCACAGGAAGTGTATCAAGTGAAAAAACAACTGAATGTGTTAACCAAATTTAATGATCCAAAAGGACAGTATCTATATTGTTTAAATTGTGGTTCGGTTAAGTAAAATAGTAAAATGTAAAAAGGGCGGAATGTAATTTTCGCCCTTATTTTTTATCCAATTAGCTTATTTTTCATTTTTGATATTGGAGAAAATATTTGCCAAAATTGGACCCGATACATTGTGCCAGAAACTAAATAAAGCACTTGGTACCGCTGCAATTGGGTTGAAATGTGCGGCAGCCAGTGCGGCGCCTAAACCTGAGTTTTGCATACCTACTTCAATTGCCACCGCTTTGCTATCTGCAGTATTAAGTTTAAATAATTTCGCTGCAAAGTAACCAATTAAATAGCCTAAGCAGTTATGTAAAACCACTACGCTGAAAATTAATAGGCCTGATTCTACGATTTTATCTTTACTTACTGCTACTACCGCTGCCAAGATTAAGACGATAGAAATAACAGAGACTAATGGCATCGTTTGGCTTGCTTGCTCGATTTGTTTCTTGAAGAGAGCACGAATAACTAAACCTAAGAAAATGGGGAACAATACCATTTTTAATACAGACATAAACATTGCGCCTGCATCAATATCTAACCATTGACTTGCTAATACATAGAAAATAGCAGGGGTTAATATTGGTGAAAGTAAGGTTGAAATTGTCGTACAAGCAACAGAAAGTGCGGTGTTACCTTTCGCTAAATAAGTCATTACGTTTGATGACGTACCACCTGGGCAAGAACCCACAAGAATCACACCAACTGCTAAATCAGCAGGTAAATCAAAGGCTTTTGCTAATCCAAATGCAATGATAGGCATGATAATAAATTGACCCGCTACACCAATAAGTACAGATTTAGGATGTTTAGCCACTTCGCTGAAATCTGCAAACGTTAAGGTGATCCCCATGCCAAACATCACCAAACCTAAAAGGTAAGGAATATAGGGGGCAAAAATTTTGAATTGCTCAGGGAAGAGAAAGGCGAGAAGAGCAAAAACAATCGCCCATAGGGCAAAAGTTTTGCTCACAAAGTTAGTGAGTTTTAATAATGCTTGCATAGTTGCTTTCCTATTTTGTTAAAAAGAATGAAAAGAGCGGTCAATTTTAAAGACGTTTTTTTAAGATGTCTATGCCTAACTTGAATTTACAGATGATTAGGAAATAGTTGTTTGCCAAGCATTTTCATCGAGTAATTGACCAAAATGACTTTCCACAAGAAGGCGGGTAATATTGTTTTGCGGATTGGTGAAGATCTCTCTTGGTGTACCTGATTCGATAATTTCACCTTGATCCATCACCAAGACTTGATCAGCAATGTGTTTGATAATGCCTAAGTTTTGCCCTACATAAATATAGGAAAGTCCCAAATGTTCTTGTAAATCTAAAATTAAGTTAAGTAATTGAACACGTACAGAAGCATCTAATGCGCTAAGAACATCATCAATAATAATAATTTCAGGCTGAAGAATCAGTGCGCGAGCTAAGGCAATCCGCTGTTTTTGGCTCATTGAGAGATGTTTAATTTTAAGATTAGTATAATCGGGATAAAGTCCCACTAATGAAAGGGTTTCAAAGATCTTTTGATTGCGTGTTTCTTCATCCCAATTGGTAATTAATTTCAATGGTGCGTCTAAGGCTTGTCCTATATTTAAGCGAGGGTTAAATGCTGAATTCGCATCTTGGAAAACCATTCGGATATGCTGCGCTCGATTATGAAAATCTTCAAATTTCAACGGTAAATCATTAAATAATATTTTTCCTGAAGTTGGTGGGGTAATCCCTGCGATCATTTTCACTAAGGTTGACTTACCCGAACCATTTTTACCAATGATCGCAAGCGTTTCTTTGCGATTAAGTGAAAAGCTTATCTCTTTTACTGCATAAAACTGCTCTGTGCCAAGAAATTTAGCCGGACCTTCAAAGGTTTTGCTAAGATTTTCCACTTGTAATAAAGGCATTATTCACTTCCTTTTGATTCTGTATTGAGCGTAAGTGGTGACGTTGTCATTTTATCTTTAAACTGCCTTTCTCGGAGATTTATTGGATAATGGCAGGAAAACTCGTGCTGTTTAATACGATATCGGCCTGGTTTCTGAATACATTCACGTTGTGCAAAAGGGCAGCGAGGTCCTAATCGACACCCCATCGGCATTTGTTCCAGAATGGGGACGGTGCCTTCCAATGTTCCCAATCGGCTTTTAAAACTTAAGGGGCGACTAAAGTCGGGAACAGAGTAGAGTAATGCTTGTGTATAAGGATGATGAGGCATTTCTAATAATTGCTCGGTTGGGCCAGATTCTGTATTTTGACCACAATAAAGCACAGAAATGCTATCACACCATTCACTAATACTTTTCAGATCATTACTCGCTAATAAAATCGTTGTGCCTTGGTTTTGATTCATGCTTGAAAGTAAGCGGAAAATTTGTAATGCTGTAATTGACTCCAAAGAATTGGTGGGTTCATCCGCAATTAATAAGCGAGGTTGATTTGCAATCGCTACTGCGATCATGACTTTTTGACCTTCACCTTCTGTGAGATCATCAGGATAACTTGCCATAATGTCCAGGTGATCTTTAATACCTACACGGTGTAGTAATTCAATTGCTCGACGTTTTTTCCAGCCAAACCATTGCCACCAATGACCTTTAAATGTCCAGTTCGGAATACTCTGAATAAGCTGTTTGCCGATTCTTCGACTTGAATCTAGGCAGCTTAATGGATTTTGGAAAATCATTGAAATTTCTTTTCCAACGATTTTTCGACGTTGATTCGGTGTTAGTTTAAGTAATTCAATATCATTAAAACGAAAACGGTCAGCCGTAACAATCCAGTTATCTTTAATGGAATTACTGATTATTTTAGCGATTAAACTTTTACCGGAACCCGATTCACCAACAAGTCCTAGAATTTCCCCTTCATTGACTGAAAGATTGACGCCGTCCACAATTTTTATACGGCCGTTTGGTGTTTGAATTTCAATATTAAGATTGCGAATATCTAACAGCGCCATCGGTTACTCGTAATATTTGTTGATTGCTTGACACAATCCGTTAGTAAAAATAATGCTCAATAAAATGGTAAAAATAATAGCAAAACCAGGTAATAAAACTGTCCATGGTGCAAGATAAATTAATTCTAATGAATCTTTAATCATTGCACCCCATTCAGGCATTGGACGTTGTGCACCTAGCGAAATAAAGCTTAATGCTGTAATATCTAAAATAGCAACCACAAATGCACGGGCGATTTCTTGCGTATAGGCAACACTAATATTCGGCAAAATGGTGCTTTTTAATAGCTCCCAGTTTGAAACCCCATCTAATCTTAGTAAGAGAACATAGTCTTTCTTCAGTTCTTGTTGAATGGATTGATAAATGGCATGTACAAAATACGGCAAAATAGCTAATAGGGTAGCAAATATGGCATTTATCAAGCTCGGTTCCATTAATGTTGAAATGATAATGGCAATCAACAAAATAGGAATGGATAAAAACGCATCAAAAATATGACCTAAGACACGAGATTTAATTCCTTCTGACATGCCCGCAAGAATACCTAATGCACCACCAATAATCGCTACAGCAATGACGACTAAAAGAGATGAACCAAGGGTATAATGCGTCCCCATGATGAGTCGACTGAGTACATCACGACCGAGATCATCGGTTCCAAAGAAAAAGGCAATACGGCCTTTTTCGACCCAAGATGGCGGCATAAGTTCTTCTCCCACAAATTCCATGCTTTCGTTATAAGGCATGATTAGCTTGGGAAAAAGTGCGATAAAAATAAGAAAAACAAATAAATAGAAACTAAATAACGCTACACGATTTTGACGAAAAAGCAACCAAATCTGAAAAAAGGAGGTACTTTCACGAAACTCATCAGGTTCTCTATCTTGCATACCATCCCTTCTTATTAAATGGATCTAATATAAACATGAGTAATTTGGCTAAGGTATCAATAATGATTATACAAATACCAATTACCACTACACCAGCAGAAATGCTATTGTAATCTTGTTGGGTTACAGCATTTATGAGCCAAAGTCCAATACCAGGCCAGCTTAAGACAGTCTCTACTAGCATACATTGTGTTAACACTAAGGTAAATACACGAGTAAACTGTGGAATTAATAATGGAAATGTATTTCGAAAAACATAACGTCTTAAGATCATCCATTTTGACCACCCACGTGTTACTGCCGCTTTAGCATATTCTTGCTGAAGTAAATAATTTGCTCGTTGTTGAATAATACGGATAAATTCCATTGTCGGTAGAATGCAAAGCACCAATGTGGGCAAGGCTAAATGTTGTAAAACGTTCTGTACTATTTTTGTTCGGTAAGTAACATCTAAAAACCACATATCAATGATAGGAAAACCTGTTATTGGTTTGATTTCATAGAGTAAATTATATTGTCCAATTGCTGCAATTTCCCAATTTTGAATTGCTGCAACATAAAGCAAAATAGGGGCTAACCAGAAACTAGGAATCGATAAACCAACATTCGAGATACTTTGCAATGTTCGTGAAAAAGCACCTTGATTATAGACCGCACTTAATACACCCAAAGGAATACTTAAAAGACAAGCTAATAAGAGCGCAGTAAAGCAGAGTTCTAATGTTGGTGGTAAGACGGTGAAAATTAAATCTTTTAAGGATTTTCCTCCGTTATAAGTAATGCCCAAATCGCCTTGTAATAATGACGTTAAATAGTGATAGTAAGTACTATAAATATTATTGGTAATAAGATCAGCATTAAGCGGATCACGCATTAAAATGACAAAGCTTAGCAAAGAGAGAATCAATAATAAGATAATCATCCAAACTATATGTCTAATTGCTGAAAGGAGCATTATTTTTTCTCCTTAGTTTTCATAAAATATAAAGTAGAAAAATTGATGCTACCAAATGGTGTCATTTCTATACCTTTTACGTTGCCACTTGCGACTAAAAGTCGTTGAACGTTTGCAATTGGCACAATAGGTAATTCATCTAAAATAAGTTCTTGTGCGCTATTATAAGCTTTAGAACGCTCATATAAATGATTAGTCGACAGTGCACGATCCATCATCTTATCAAATTCAGGGTTACACCAATTGGATAAATTTGTGATTTCATTTTGAGTATCACAACTTAAAATCGGACGCATAAAACCATCAGGATCAAGGTTTCCTGCAAGCCACCCTGTTAAAATTAAATCGTAATCTTCAGTGTGATTACGTAATTGTTCGGTTAAAAATGTACGTGTTACTGACCGCACTTTAACATCCACTCCAACCTTTGCTAAATCCCATTTGATAAGTTCAGCCATTTTAATGGGAGCAGGATTATATACTTGTTCTTCATTTATAACCCACATTTTTAATGCTAATTTCTTATCTCGTAAGATTTTTTCCGCTTTTGAAGGCTGATAATCATATGCAAAATCAGGCGTGTTAATCGCTGAAGCCCAAGAAATATCAGGAATAATATTATTCGCTACAGTCGCCGTGTTATGATAAATGTTTCGTACAATTCTAAAACGGTTTAAGCTTTGTGAAATGGCTTGACGAATTGTTTTATCCTGCATTAACGATTTTTGAAAATTGAAAGCTAAATAAGCTAAATTCATCCCTTCTGTGGATTGTAAATAATAAGGAGCATTTTTTTCACTTAACAAACCAAGTTGGCTAACTTCTGGAGAAGAAGCAATCTGACATTCATTATTAAAGAATTTTATTAAACGACCACTGCGCTCAGCTGAAAGATCCACAATAATATTTTCAATTTTAGCTTCTTTTTTCCAATACTCCTCATTACGTATTAAGCGAACATATTGATTATAAACGTAATCTTTTACTTGATACGGACCTGTGCCGACAGGATGCGTGTCCAATTGGGAGAGGTTATCATCAGCACTTAATTGATACGCATATTCTTGAGAGAAAATAATAGAGTATTGACTGGCAAGATGCGACAGAATTGAGGCATCAGGTTCAAACAGTTCAATTTTGACCTGATAAGGATTCGTTGCCGTGATACTTTTAATTTTTTGATTCAGCTTAATACTTTCAAAATAGGGAAAGTGAACCTTCTTGGCCTGCTCGTGGAAGATTCTATATTGTGGATTTTTATAGGTTACTACATCGTTTGAAAGTGTCGGCAGATAAGTATCATGCCCTAAAACACGATTAATTGAAAAGACCACATCTTCTGCATTAAAGTCACGTGTAGGAGTAAACCAAGGCGTACGATGGAATTTCACTCCTTTACGAAGATTAATGAGAATTTGTTTGCCATCAGATGAAATTGAATAGGATTGTGCTAACACAGGAATAAGTGCGGCACTGTGGTCTTTAATATCAAACAATTTGTTATAAATTTGCTCCGTCACCACATTCATACTGGTACCTGCATCGGCAGTTTGCGGGTTAAAGGAAAAACCCGATGCATTTGTGCAGTATGTTAAGCCATTTTCCGTCAGCATTTTAGGTATGCGTGGGGCGGCTTGTGCCAGATTAATTAGGCTCAACCCACACAATAAAAAACAAAAAGTGACATTTCGACGTAACATAGCTTTATTATTAAAGACCGTTTTGTGATAAATTGAGTGAATTGTAAAATATCTTGGCAAAAATGGCTAGTTATTGGATTTTTAGGATATGTTTAAATCAATTAATCGGGAAATTAATCAAATAATCAATCGCGGATTTGACCGCACTTTGCGTTTAGCTGTAACGGGGTTAAGTCGAAGCGGTAAAACCGCTTTTATTACGAGTTTGATTAATCAACTGTTATATATTAATCAAGAGGAAAATGCTCATCTTCCTTTATTTGAGGCAGCCCGAAATCAATCTATTTTAGCGGTAAAACGTGTGCCTCAGCAGGATTTAAGTATTCCACGTTTTGATTATGAAGCGAATCTCAATGATTTAATGAATAATCCACCACAATGGTGCCAATCTACTCGAGGCGTGAGTGAAACACGTCTTGCTATTCGTTTTGAACGTCAATCGGGTTTACTTCGCCATTTTAAAGAACGTGGCACATTATATTTAGATATTTTTGATTACCCTGGTGAATGGCTATTGGATTTACCTTTGCTAAATCTAGACTTTCAACAATGGTCACTTGAACTAGCCAAAATTACATCAGGTGTTCGTCAACAGTTTGCGCAAGAGTGGTTGGAAAAACTGAAAAAACTCGACCTAAGTGCGGTCGTCAATGAAGATGTTTTAGCACAGATTGCAAAATCTTATACCGATTATTTGCTTGCCTGCAAAGCAGAAGGAATGCAATTTATTCAACCAGGCCGATTCGTCTTGCCTGGAGAATTAGAAGGTGCACCTGTATTGCAATTTTTTCCGTTATTGCATTTGTCGGAAGAACAATGGCAAAAACTGAAAAGAGAAGCGAAATCCAATAGCTATTTTGCGGTGTTGAATAAACGATATGATTATTATCGTAATAAGGTGGTGAAAGGCTTTTATGAAAATTATTTTTCGACTTTTGATCGCCAAGTAATTTTAGCGGATTGCTTAACGCCACTAAATCATAGTCAACAAGCCTTTATCGATATGCAAACAGGGCTTAATCAGCTTTTTAAAAATTTCCATTATGGAAAACGCAATTTACTTAATCGTTTGTTTTCCCCGAATATTGATAAGCTCATGTTTGTGGCAACAAAAGCCGATCATATCACGACAGATCAAATTCAAAACTTAATCAGCCTGATGCGCCAATTGGTGCAAGAGGGCGGTCGTCATGTTGAATTTGAAGGGATTGATACAGAATATACCGCAATTGCTGCGATTCGAGCGACCAAACAAGTTTTAGTTAATCAAAACGGTAAACAAATCAAAGCTATTCAAGGTGTGCGTTCTTTAGATAAGCAACTGATTACCCTTTATCCGGGTTCTGTTCCAAGTAAACTACCTAATGCAGAGTTCTGGTCAAAACAATCTTTTGATTTTGATTCCTTTGAACCTCAAGTTTTACAACAAGGTGAAAGCATCCCGCATTTAAGAATGGATGCCGTCTTGCAGTTTTTATTGGCGGATAGGTTTGATTGATAGAAAAGTTAAATCAATTTAATTGTCAAATACTTAATATAAACCACTATTTTTTTATTGGTATTTAGGTAGAATCAATTTGAGTCTTTCTAAAGTAAAGGAGCTTATGATGAAAATGAAAACTCTCTTAGCATTAGCAATCAGCGGAATTTGTGCTGCTGGCGTGGCAAATGCACATGACCATATGGCAAAACCAGCAGGTCCTTCAATCGAAGTAAAAGTACAACAATTAGATCCTGCAAATGGTAACAAGGATGTAGGGACTGTAACGATTACTGAATCAAATTATGGTTTAGTGTTTACACCAAATCTACAAGGTTTAGCTGAAGGTTTACATGGTTTCCACATTCATGAAAATCCAAGCTGTGAACCAAAAGAAAAAGACGGTAAATTAACAGCAGGTTTAGCGGCTGGCGGTCACTGGGATCCTAAAGGTGCAAAACAACATGGTTACCCATGGCAAGATGATGCACACTTAGGTGATTTACCAGCATTAACTGTATTACATGATGGCACTGCAACTAACCCTGTTTTAGCGCCACGTCTTAAACATTTAGATGATGTTCGCGGTCACTCTATTATGATTCACGCTGGTGGTGATAATCACTCCGATCATCCAGCTCCACTTGGTGGTGGCGGCCCACGTATGGCATGTGGCGTGATTAAATAATTCGATAGTTCGAAACGAAAAGTGCGGTGAATTTTCACCGCACTTTTTTTGCTAGATATTTAGCATTTAATTCACGACTTCAGCAGTATATTTCAGCTTGTGAATCGCATCGAATAATTGCTGGTTTGTGACTTTTGGATCTTCCACAACCGTCACTAACCCATCTTTAATAGATGCTTTTGTTGATATAACGCCATCAATATTACGTAGCTCTTTATTCACTAAATAAGCGCAAAGCTGGCAATTCATTTCTTTTACTTTTAGCACAATTTGTTTGGTTTCATTCGCATGGGCGAAAGAAATGGCAAACAGCGAAAGCAAAAGTGCGGTACATAATTTCTTCATTTTTATTCCTAATTAGCTAATTCTAAAATCCAAGGCAAAATTGTTGGATAGGTTAAGAAAAAAATCATCACGATAAATACAATCCAATATAAAACAATGAGTTTTTTACGGGAAATATATTTGCTACAAATGATTTTTTTGGAAAACATCAACAGCCAAAATCCATAGGCGAAGGCGCATAATGAAACGATAAGCATTGGAATACGCAAATAATCATATTCGCCTAGGCCAATCAACCAAGTAGATGATACGCCGAACACCAAATAGATTAATGGTGCGATGCAGCACAAGGTTGATGCCACCGCGGCGCTAAGTGCGGTGGCTATGGCAACCCAAAAGGATTTATTAGAGTTTTTTAGAGACGTAGTCATATTTAAATTCTTTTGGATCAAAGGAATTTAACGGATCGCCACCTACTTCTGCATACGGATAGCCGAAGTTATTGATTGGCGCCAGTTCTGGTTGTGGATATAAATCGAAGTCACGAGCATGATTAAAGCCAACCCAGTTTGCTTCCCAGTTACCAAACAAATATTTTGCTACGGCTTGTGTATCTTTATCTTCAACAGATTTTTTCTCTGCTAAACGCATTTTGGCAACGTCTGCGGAATCAACTGGTACCCATCCAAACCCTGCAAGGTAGAATTCAGCACGGCAGTGCTGACCGCCACTTACGTTTGCGATGCCTTGTTCATTCGCACTACCGAAAGCACCTTTGGAATATTTACCCATTTTCTCTGCCGCACCTAAGCGAATACCAAAAATTTCACGGGCTGGGATGCCTGCCGCACGAGCAAGCGCCACAAATACAGAGTTAATATCGGTACATTTACCCTTTAATACGCCAGTGGTAAGAATTTTTTCTACATCGCCGTCACCACAACCTAATACAGAATTATCACGTTCCATATTGTTGACGATCCATTGGTGAATTAACTCAGCTTTTTTCAATGGATTGGTTTCTTTACCTACGATTTTGTCAGCAAATTCTTTCACAATGCCATCAGTTTTAATATGTGGAGTAGCTTTTAAGTATTCTTGTACATCTACCGAATACTGAATATCTTTTGGCGGAGTATAATTTTCTAAAGCACCTTTCACCATCGGTTCACGGTCTTTTGTTTCAATGACCATAGTGACTTTTAAATCACGCTTTTGTGCATCTTTATCCCAAGTGGCAAATAAGGTTTTCGCACCGTATTTATTGTTTTCTGTTACATAGGCATTCATGTAATTACCTTCAAAGTGAATCGATTTCACTTGTTGGTATTCTCCATTAAATGGCAATGGAACCCATAAATTGGTTTGTCCTTGCGAGCCTTTTGGCGCAACTAAATCGTAGGTTTGCGTGAATTCATACAGATGAGAATCAGTATTGTAGTTTGGAATGTCGGTATTGGCGTAAGCCATGGAACATGCGGAGAGCACCGCAGTGGCGATAAGTTTCTTCATGAAAAGATCCTTCTAGTTAGTTAACAGTTAAAACTTAACACATTAGATAAACTAATTGTGGACGATGACTATAGTAGCTCATTTTATTTTCTAGTCAATATTGCTTTTTTATTTTAGCCATTTAAGATTTGCTAAAGAAATTCGAAGTAAAATACCGTTTCTATTTTTATTGGAAAGAATAATGACAAAACAAATTTTCACACAATCTCACCAATCCGAAGAGGAAGAAATTCTGCCTAAGCAAGAATTTCATAATGTTGAAACCACCATTGATAACGAACCTTTAGAAGGGGAGTTGTTGGATGAGCAATTTGAGCAAATTGTGAAGCCTAAATCGAGTGGTTGGAAAACGGCTTTGAAATTGACCGCACTTTTATTTTTAGGGGCGACGGTTGCACAATCTGTTCAATGGATTTGGGATAGTTATCAAAACCAACAATGGATTTATCTTGCTTTTGCCTTGGTGAGTTTTATCGTTGTGTTGTTTGGTTTATCTGAAATCATCGCAGAATGGCGACGTTTGGTGAAACTTAAAAAACGTTTGAATTTACAAGAACAAAGTCAGCGATTAATTGGTGAAAGTGCGGTCGAAAATCATCACGTTTTTTCTGAACAGGATAGTGAAAAAGGAAAAGCCTTGTGTTTATCGATTGCCGATACCTTAAAATTGGATTCGCAACATCCTGCAATTGTCCAATGGGAAAAGCAGATTAATGAAAGTTATTCTGCTCGCGAAGTTACCCATTTATTTAGTCAAACAGTGTTACAGTCTTTTGATAAAAAAGCGAAAAAACTGATTACTAAAATGGCAGCAGAATCCGCTGTGATTGTGGCAATCAGTCCTTTGGCCATTATTGATATGTTTTTTATTGCATGGCGCAATATTCGTTTAATCAATAAAATTGCAGCGATTTATGGGATTGAGCTTGGGTATTTTACTCGTCTTCGCTTACTTAGAATGGTGTTAGTGAATCTTGCTTTTGCAGGGGCAACGGAGATTATGCAAGATTTAGGGATGGATTGGCTTTCGCAAAATATTACCGCGAAACTTTCTGCACGAGCAGCGCAGGGGATTGGCGTGGGATTATTGACGGCTCGATTGGGCGTTAAGGCGATGGAGTTTTGTCGTCCTCTTGCATTTGATAAAGCAGAAAAGCCAAAGCTTTCTCATGTTCAAAAAGAATTGCTGACGGTAATGAAAGATGTTGTGCTAGGTAAAAATAAAGCAAGAGAAAAAGAGGATGTATATTAAAAACTTCAATTCAGAATTGATACGCACCTAATCTTGAATAAATATCAATAATTAGGTGCTGATTTTATGATGTCCCTGAAAGAGGGTTACGTAGGAGAATTCTATCTATAGCTTGAATGTAGTTTAGCCAAATATTTAATTAGACTTAGGGCGAATGCCTAATGTATGGCAAATCGCATAAGTCAGTTCACTACGGTTTAATGTATAAAAGTGGAAATCGTTTATACCTTCACGAGAAAGAATTTTTACCATCTCCATTGCGATGCTTGCTGCAACAAGATTACGAGTCGTTGGATCGTCATCTAATCCTTCATAAGCCTTAGTCAACCATGCTGGAATTTTTACATTCGTAAACGATGCCATTTTTTGAAGTTGTTTAAAGTTGGTTACAGGGAGAATGCCCGGTACAATTTCAGCATCAATGCCAATAGACGCGCAGCGATCACGGAAGCGAAGGTAATTGTCAATATCAAAGAAAAATTGAGTAATGACATGATTGGCACCGGCATCAATTTTACGTTTTAAATTGATTAAATCTGCTTGCGCTGATTTTGCTTCAGGGTGAACTTCTGGATATGCGGCAACCGAGATATCAAAATCAGCTACGGAGCGGAGTAGTTCAACTAGGTCAGCTGCATAGAATGGTTTCTTTTCATAACCTTTTGGTTCATCACCACGCAATGCGACGATGCGACGAATACCGCTATCCCAATAATCTTTTGCAATTTCTTTTAATTCTTCAGGTGTCGCATCAATACCCGTTAAATGAGGAGCGGCTTCTAAACCTGTTTCTGCTTTAATGGCTTTTACTATGCTATGTGTACGATCACGTTCACCAGAGTTTGCGCCATAGGTTACGGAAACAAATTTAGGATTTAATTCTTTTAAGCGATGAATAGAATCCCAAAGCATACTTTCCATTTTTTCATTTTTAGCAGGAAAGAACTCGAAGGATACATTGATTTTTTTGTTAATGTCGGCAAGATGTTGGTTTAATGTGTCAATTTCTTTTGCGTAGCTCATAGCATGCTTTCTCATATTTTTATTAGAATGCGTTTATCATAAGATAAGAATAAACATGCGTCAATTTCAATTGTTTCATAAAAATCATGAAATTAATTAATGTTTATTTTTGTGTTCTATAAATAAAATGAGTTTTTTGAACAAAAAGTTAGCATTTTTATTGAAAATAGGTATAATATGCCGACCCTGTAAATGCACAGATTCCCACTGTGTATTATTTTATCGAGATCACACTCGAAGGGGTGGAGATTAAGATTAATGGTTGTGTTTCAATCAATATGGAACACTGGGTATCAAACTTATATTTTGGTAATTAATTAATGAAAACTTTTGTAGCAAAACCAGAAACAGTAAAACGTGACTGGTATGTGGTAGATGCGACAGGTAAAACTTTAGGTCGTTTAGCTACTGAATTAGCGCGTCGTCTTCGTGGTAAACACAAGGCTGAGTACACTCCACACGTAGATACTGGCGATTACATCGTTGTTATCAACGCAGATAAAGTGGCAGTAACTGGTCGTAAAGAAACAGATAAACTTTACTACTGGCACACTGGCTATGTAGGTGGTATCAAACAAGCGACTTTCAAAGAAATGATCGCTCGCCGTCCTGAAGCGGTGATTGAAATTGCGGTTAAAGGTATGTTGCCAAAAGGTCCATTAGGCCGTGCAATGTTCCGTAAATTAAAAGTGTATGCGGGTGCAGAACACCAACACGCAGCACAACAACCACAAGTATTAGACATTTAATCACGAGGTTTAGGAAATGGCAGAGAATCAAAACTACGGCACAGGTCGCCGCAAAAGCTCTTCAGCTCGTGTATTTATCAAACCGGGCAGTGGTAAAATCACTATTAACCAACGTGGATTAGACGTATATTTCGGTCGCGAAACAGCTCGTATGATCGTACGTCAACCGTTAGAATTAGTGGAATTAACTGATAAATTAGACCTATACATCACTGTTAAAGGTGGTGGTATTTCTGGTCAAGCGGGTGCAATCCGTCACGGTATCACTCGTGCATTAATGGAATATGATGAGACTTTACGTCCTGCTCTTCGTGCAGCTGGCTTCGTTACTCGTGACGCACGTCGCGTTGAGCGTAAAAAAGTGGGTTTACACAAAGCACGTCGTCGTCCACAATACTCCAAACGTTAATTTTTATTATCGTTTCAAGAAAGCAGAGAGCAATCTCTGCTTTTTTTATGCTTGTAAAAAGTAAGTTAAATAAAAATCACCGTTCTTTGATTTTTCATTTTGCTATCTAACCGTTTGATTTTAAAGTGAAAATAAGAAATTATTGGCGATTTGTCTATCATTTATGTTAAAATAGTCGCCAATTTTAAGTAGAAGTATATAGATTATTTTGGATCTTCGGAGGAATAAATGTCCAATGCATCGAATAAACGTTCAGTAATGACTCTTTTTTCAAATAAAAATGACATTTACTGTCATCAGGTTAAGATTGTCTTAGCTGAAAAAGGAGTTGCTTACGAAAACGAGGAAGTGGATTTGCAAGCATTATCAGAAGATTTAATGGAATTAAATCCTTACGGCACACTACCGACTTTAGTAGATCGTGATTTAATATTATTCAGCTCACGTATTATTATGGAATATCTTGATGAGCGTTTTCCACATCCGCCACTAATGCCAGTTTACCCAGTAGCTCGAGCTAAGAGTCGCCTATTGATGTTACGTATTGAACAAGATTGGTATCCGACATTAGAAATTGCTGAAAAAGGTACTGGAGTTGAGCGTGAAGAAGCGTTAAAACAGCTAAAAGAAGAATTGTTAGCGGTATCTACAATTTTTCAACAAACGCCTTATTTTATGAGTGAAGAGTTTGGTTTAGTAGACTGTTATATTGCACCATTACTCTGGAAATTACGTAATATGGGTGTTGAGTTTACTGGTACAGGAAGCAAAGCAATCAAAGGTTATATGGATCGTGTGTTTAGCCATGACTCATTCTTACAATCAGTGGGTGAAGCTGCGCCTAAAAATTTAATGGATGACAAATAATGGCCAATTTATCTTCTCCAAAACGACCTTATTTGCTAAGAGCCTATTATGATTGGTTAGTGGATAACGATTTCACACCATATTTAGTTGTAGATGCCAATTATTATGGTACTAATGTGCCTGTAGAATATGTAAAAGATGGACAAATTGTCTTAAATCTTTCAGCTGGAGCGACAGGAAATTTACAATTAACGAATGATTTTATTCAGTTTAATGCACGTTTTAAAGGTATTTCTCGTGAGTTATATATTCCGATGGGAGCGGCTTTAGCTATTTACGCTCGTGAAAATGGTGATGGTGTAATGTTTGAGGCAGAAGAAATTTACGATGAATTAAACCGAGAGCCAATATCTGAACAGCCCTTAAGCTTTTCTGAAGCTGTAGATAAGCCTAGACTTAAAAATAAAATACAAAAATCAGCATCTCATTTACGAATTGTTGATTGATAAAGAAAAAGAGTAGCTCTAAATGAGTGATCTTTATTAGGAACTGATGATGATATGATATCAAAGTCAGTTCCTTTAATTTTAGTTGAATATATTGATGATGATAATGAGTTAAACAACTCTCAACTCTATCAATTATGTTTCTATTAGCTATTCATAACAATATATTATTTTTAACTCTACTTAAAAATTAAATCACTTCATCATATACTCGATATCCTTATTATTTACATATAAATAACAAACTGTGAATGGACAGATGACCATAATTAAAATTCTGTTATAGAGTTTCTTTATAATAAGGGCTGTACCTCATTTGTTGATTTATTTAGTTCAACTTTTTCGGGTGCAGCTAGCTTTTTGTATCGACTTTTTTACATTTTTTCAATTGTCTTAATGCCTAATAACTCTAAACCTTGTTTTAAGGTCTTCTCTGTAAGAGAAGCAAGTTTTAAACGGCTTAATTTTACGCTTTCGTCTTCAGCATTTAAGATTGGGCAGTGCTCATAGAATGAGGAGAACACTCCTGCCAACTCATATAAATAAGCACAGAGCACATGAGGTGTACCTTCTTTGCCCACAGTTTGAACAGCTTCTTCAAATTGAAGCAATTTGATCGCTAATGCACGTTCTTTTTCATCAGAAAGCTGAATCTTAGCTTCGGCAAGTGCGGTTGGATTCACATCTGCTTTATTGAAGATAGAACGAATACGCGTGTAAGCATATTGCATATAAGGCGCAGTATTACCTTCAAAGCTAAGCATATTGTCCCAATCGAATACATAGTCAGTCGTGCGGTTTTTAGAAAGATCTGCATATTTCACCGAGCCAATACCAACCGCTTCAATAACCGCTGTTTTTTCATCGTCAGATAAATTGGTATTTTTCTCGTTGATTAATACAGTTGCACGTTCAATCGCTTCATCTAATAAATCCGCTAATTTTACGGTACCGCCAGTACGAGTTTTGAATGGTTTACCATCTTTACCTAACATCATGCCAAAGTTTTTATGTTCAAGTGAGAAGCTGTCTGGCACATAACCTGCTTTACGCGTAATTAACCAAGCTTGTTGCATGTGTTGGCTTTGACGAGTATCTGAGAACACTAATGCTCGATCCGCTTTTAAGGTTTCATAACGATATTTAGCAGCAGCAATGTCAGTAGTGGTATAAAGGAAACCACCATCTTTCTTTTGAACGATAACGCCCATTGCTTCGCCTTCTTTATTCTTGAATTCATCAAGATAAACCACTAACGCACCTTCATCTTCAACGGCTAAACCTTGTTTTTTCAGATCTTCAACGATAGCAGGTAACATCGGGTTGTAAAGGCTTTCACCCATTACATCTTTTTCGGTTAACGTGACATTTAAGCGATCATAGTTGCGTTGGTTTTGTTGCATGGTGATATCAACTAATTTTTTCCACATCGTGCGGCAATATTCATCTCCACTTTGCAATTTCACTACATAGTTACGCGCTTTTTCAGCGAAAGCTTCATCTTCATCATAGTGTTTTTTCGCTTCGCGATAGAACGCTTCAAGATCTTGAAGTTCCATTTCGCTCGCATGTTCATTTTCCATTTTTTCAAGATAAGCAATGAGCATACCAAATTGGGTACCCCAGTCGCCTACGTGGTTCGCACGAATAACGTTATGACCTAAAAATTCAAGGGTACGAACAACGGCATCCCCGATAATGGTAGAACGTAAGTGACCTACGTGCATTTCTTTCGCAACATTTGGTGAAGAATAATCAATCACAATGGTTTGTTTTTCATTTACACTTACACCAAGATTTTGATCTTTTAATGCGGCAGAAACATTATTCGCTAACCAAGTTGGATTTAAGAAAATATTGATAAAGCCTGGGCCGGCAATTTCAGTTTTTTCGGCAACATCAGAAAGATTAGAATGCTCAAGTACTTTTTGTGCAAATTCACGTGGGTTTAAACCTAGTTTTTTAGCAGCAGCCATGATGCCGTTTGCTTGATAGTCACCAAATTGCGGTTTACCAGATTGACGAATAAGTGCATCACATTGTTCATCTGCACCAGCTGCAATCATTGCTTGTTTAATTTTATCGGATAAAATAGATTGAATATTCACGGTTTTTCCTAATCTTGAAATTGAATAATGAAAATAATCGGCTATGATACCGTTGTTTATAGATTTCTCAAAGTAAGAGTAGGAGAAAATGTCAAATTTAATGGAAAAATCGAGCGCACTTTATCAAGAGTTACCTTCGTTTAAGGAAAAAATTCAACAATTAGCTGCTGTAATGAAAATTAATTTAGCCGATTACCAAATTGATCATTTAGCTTTAAGAGCAAATAGTGAAGAAAAAGCAAAAAATTGGCTGACAGAATTATTAAAGTACGGTAAAATTTTAAGCAGTAATATCGTCAATCATCGTCCTATCTATTTGATTGAATTAGATGAACCAGTTAATTTTATTGGTCAACCTGTCGATGTTATTGAATTACCTTTCCCTAAAAATAAACAATATCCCCAAGAAACTTGGGAACATATTGAGATTGTAATGCCGTTTTTACTTAATGAATCTGTGGAGAGTTGGGTTAATCGGATTTATAATACTTTTTTATGGAAGGAAATAACTCAATTAACTATGAAAGTGAGTGAGCCTAAAGTGGAAGGGGAGCAATTGCCTAATCCATCCATTGCAGTAAGTTTTGTTGATAAAACAGAAAATTACGTTTGCATAAAGGTTCATCCTTATGCGATAAAGAAAATACTTGAGGGTTAATATAATGAAAAAAGTTGCCTTAGCATTAATTGTTTTATTTAGCTTAGGTTTATTTGCATGTTCATCTCAATTAAAAAAAGATGAGTATACGTATAAAGGACAAATTATTTTTACTGAAGCTCAGGGGAATGATATAAAATTAACCCTTCAAAAGAATGATTGTTCATACAAGCAAGAAGGCGAAACGGAAGTAATCGTTCAAAAATACGATTCAACTCTAGTAACAGGAGTCTGTGCGAAAGTCTCTGGAGATAGACAAGGCGTAAAAAATATTTCGACGTGGTCTCCAAGAAATCCAATTTAATTAAATTTTAGAAGGTAGTTTTATGAAAAAAATAACAGTGGCGTTAGCACTTATGATGTCTATTGGTTTAACTGGCTGTGCTAATACCGATATTTTTAGTGGTGATGTATATGAAGCTGGGCAGGCGAAAGAAGCGCGTTCAATTAGCTATGGTACGATTGTTTCTGTTCGTCCAGTTAAAATTCAAGCCGATAATCCTGGCGTAATTGGTACTGTTGGTGGCGGCGCACTAGGTGGTATTGCGGGTAGTACAATTGGTGGCGGTACAGGCCAAGCTATTGCAACAGCGGTTGGTGCAATTGGTGGTGCAATGCTCGGTAGTAAGGCTGAAGAAAAAATGAGTCAAGTGAATGGCGCAGAACTTGTTATCAGAAAAGATAATAACGAAGAAATTGTAGTCGTTCAAAAAGCAGATCCTAACTTTAAAGCGGGTCGTCGCGTAAGAATCGTTGGTGGTTCATCATTAAATGTTTCTGTTATAAACTAACGTAAACAAGAACTAGAAAAAAGCGAGCCATTAGGTTCGCTTTTTTTATATTTGAAATCAAAAGAAAACGTAGTTGTTTTGCTTGAAAGTCAAAAATATGATAAAACTATAAACCGTTATTTCATATCGACAATAGGAAGCAAAATGTCAAATTTACAACAAATTATTGAAGCAGCATTTGAAAAACGTGCAGAAATCACACCTAAAACTGTTGATGCACAAACTCGTGCAGCAATCGAAGAAGTGATCGAAGGATTAGATAGCGGTAAATACCGTGTTGCAGAAAAAATTGATGGTGAATGGGTGACACATCAATGGTTGAAAAAAGCCGTATTATTATCTTTCCGTATCAATGATAATCAAATTATTGATGGAGCAGAAACAAAATACTATGACAAAGTGGCATTGAAGTTTGCTGACTATACCGAAGAGCGTTTTGCTCAAGAAGGTTTCCGTGTCGTACCTTCTGCAACAGTACGTAAAGGCGCATACATTTCTAAAAACTGTGTATTAATGCCATCTTATGTCAATATCGGTGCATACGTAGGTGAAGGTACCATGGTCGATACATGGGCAACTGTTGGTTCATGTGCACAAATTGGTAAGAACGTACACTTATCTGGTGGTGTAGGTATCGGTGGTGTATTGGAGCCATTACAAGCAAACCCAACCATTATCGGTGATAACTGTTTCATCGGTGCACGTTCTGAAGTCGTTGAAGGTGTGATTGTGGAAGATGGTTGTGTGATCTCTATGGGTGTATTTATCGGTCAATCAACAAAAATCTACGACCGTGAAACGGGCGAAGTATTCTATGGTCGTGTGCCTGCAGGCTCAGTAGTGGTTTCTGGTAGCCTTCCATCAAAATGTGGTAAATACAGCTTATACTGTGCAGTGATCGTGAAAAAAGTTGATGCAAAAACTTTAGGTAAAGTAGGTATCAACGAATTATTACGTTCGATTGAAGAGTAATTAAAATAACATAAAAAATGACCGCACTTGATAGACAACGCGCGGTCATTTTCTTTTCTAAATTAGCAAATTATTTTTTTTCTTGCTAACATTGTCGCAAATTTTAATTTTATGCGATTGCCATTTTCATCGGTTTTATGTAATTCGCCCATATTTTCGTTGTATTCTAAGAATTCCCAATCTTTGTAGTATTCTTTTAATTCACCTTCAGAGAATGTAAATGAGAACGGAAGTGGACAAGGCACTTCTGGCGTGGACATGGCTGCTACAATTAAGTTATAACCGCCTGGGTTGGTGTGTTCTTGCATATTCTTAATAATGGCTGGAATTTGCTCACGATTTAAGAACATAAATACCACAGTAGATAAAATAAAGTCGTAGCTTTCTTGAATATTGGCAGTGTTAATATCATAAACAGCGGTCTTAATATTCAAGTTTTCTTTATCTTTGGTTTCATTTAAGAAGGCAATGCTATTTTCGTTGTGATCCCAAGAGGTTACATTATAGCCTTTTAAACTTAAATAAAGCGAGTTACGACCTTGTCCGCAGCCTAAATCTAACACTTTACAAGGCTTAATAATTTTAGCCGCATCAACCACATCACCATGCGTTGCGGTCATATTGTATTTTTTGCTGAAGTAGTCTTCTTTTTTGCAATAGAAACCAAGCGTACATTCTAAGTCATCAGAAAGGGCTTCAACTCGGTGCCAGGCTTGTGGCTCGACAAATGGAATATCACTTTCCGGCGTGAAAATATGCTCAGCAATGACATCGCCATTTTCAGTTAGCTCATAAAACTTAAGTTTACCTTTCAGCACAGTGAGTTTGCCCCAAGTTCCCACTTTAGTATTGTGTTTTTCTTGAAACATTTTAGGTAATTTATCTTTTGTCCAAACCGGCATTTGTTTATAGCAGATAAGTTTGTTTGTCATAATGAATTCCTTTTAATTTGCGTGATAAATAACTGATTAATATGGTAGGGTATTAGATTCTATTTGGCAATAAAAAAGGCGACTGAAGTCGCCTAAATACTAAATTATTTTACTTGCATACCCGCAGTGATACCGCTATCAGCTGAAAGTAAGAATAAATCACTTCCGCCAGTACCAGCAGAAAGAATCATCCCTTCCGATACACCAAATTTCATTTTACGCGGTGCAAGATTTGCAACCACAATAA
Source organism: Haemophilus parainfluenzae (assembly GCF_900638025.1). Taxonomy (NCBI): domain Bacteria; kingdom Pseudomonadati; phylum Pseudomonadota; class Gammaproteobacteria; order Pasteurellales; family Pasteurellaceae; genus Parahaemophilus; species Parahaemophilus parainfluenzae. Next base: position 1,755,034 of record NZ_LR134481.1, on the reverse strand, counting down.
CAAAACGACCTTCTAATTCTTCAGGTTTGTTGTAAGCCGCTTTAATGCCAGAGAACACTTGGCGAGTGTGATCACCTAAGTCTAACTCAAAACGTAAGAGTTTATTGGATTCTGGTATCGCTTCGCATTTCAGCACTTTTGCCACACGCATATCGATTTTAGCAAAATCATCAATGGTAATAGTGTCAGCAATAGGTTCGATATTTGAAAGAGCGGTCGCTTTTGCCGCAGTTTTTTCTGTCGCTTTATTTGCTTCAGCGAAAAGTGCTTTAGTTTCTTCTACAACAGCATCAATTTGTTTTTTCTCTAAACGAGAGAAAAGGGCTTTAAATGGGGTAAGTTGATGACCTAATAATGGTTGTGCAATATTTTCCCAAGTTAGTTCTGTTTGTAAGAATGCTTCTGCACGTTCAGCCAGTTTTGGAAGAACTGGTTTTAAGTAAGACATCAATACTCGGAAAAGCTCGATACCCATTGAGCAAACCGCTTGTAATTCGGCATCTTTGCCTTCTTCTTTCGCAATTACCCAAGGTGCTTTTTCATCAATATATTTATTGGCTTTATCGGTTAATGCCATAATTTCACGAATCGCTTTGTTGTATTCGCGGCTTTCATAATAAGCAGCGATTTGTTCAGCTTGTGCCGTAAATTCAGTAAAAAGTGCTTTGTCTTCTAATTTATCTGCTAATCTGCCTTCAAAACGTTTAGCGATAAATCCAGCATTACGAGAAGCTAAATTGACTAATTTATTAACAATATCCGTATTGACACGTTGAACGAAATCTTCCAAATTGAAATCAAGATCTTCGATGCGATCGTTTAATTTTGCTGCGTAGTAATAACGTAAACATTCCGGATCAATGTGATTTAAATAGGTGCTGGCTTGGATAAATGTACCGCGTGATTTTGACATTTTGGCGCCATCTACGGTGACATAACCGTGAGCAAACACATTAGTTGGTTTGCGGTATTCGCTACCTTCTAACATTGCTGGCCAGAACAGGCTGTGGAAATACACGATATCTTTACCGATAAAGTGATAAAGTTCAGCATCGCTGTTTTCTCCCCAGAATTCATTAAAATCAATGCCTTCACGATCGCAGAGATTTTTGAAAGAAGCCATGTAGCCGATTGGGGCATCCAACCAAACATAGAAGAATTTATCTTTTGCACCCGGGATTTCAAAACCAAAATAAGGCGCATCACGAGAAATATCCCATTGTTGTAAGCCACTTTCAAACCATTCTTGCATTTTGTTTGCAATTTCCGGTTGAAGTGAACCAGATCGAGTCCATTCTTTTAACATGCCTTCAAAAGCCGGTAAGTCAAAGAAGAAGTGTTCAGACTCTTTAACAATTGGTGTTGCACCTGACACGGCAGAACGTGGATTAATTAAATCCATTGGGCTATAAGTAGAGGCACAAACTTCACAGTTATCGCCGTATTGATCTTCAGCTTTACATTTTGGGCAAGTCCCTTTGACGAAACGATCTGGTAAGAACATATTCTTTTCAGGATCGAATAACTGAGAAATGACTTTCGTTTTAATGAAACCTTTTGCTTTTAATTTATTGTAAATATTGGCCGTGATTTGTTTGTTTTCTTCACTGTGAGTAGAGTGATAGTTATCGAAACTGATATTAAAGCCTGCAAAATCACGTACGTGATCAGCTTTTGCTTTTGCGATTAGTTCTTCTGGTGTAATGCCTAATTTATTAGCATTAAGCATAATTGGTGTGCCGTGCGCATCATCAGCACAAACAAAATGAATTTTATTGCCACGCATACGTTGGAAACGCACCCAAATATCAGCTTGAATATGTTCTAACATATGGCCTAAATGAATGGCGCCATTTGCATAAGGTAATGCACAAGTGACTAAAATTTTACGAGGTTGAGTTGTCATTATTTTTCTCTTATTCTTTTTGCAAAAATTGCGAGTATGTTACCCGATTAGTGCGATTTTTTCTAGTTTAGTTATACTTTTAGCTTAACATTTGAGGTGTAAAAAGGGTAGAATATCCCCGACAAATTTACTCTACTACCTACCACTATTTATTAAAGGAATATTATGGCAACCGCTTTTTCTGAAAATTTAACGGCGGAACAACAATCTCAAGTTCTGCAAGTTTTTCAACAATTCCAACATCCAAGTTTGCAAAAAGACTTAATCGCCTTAAATACTTTGAAGAAAGTAGAAAAAGGCGGTGACGTGTTACGTATTGAATTACAACTGCCTTTTGCATGGAACACTGGCGTGGAGCAAGTGAAACAACAGCTTTCTGATGCATTATTAAAAGCAACGGATAGCAAAGAAATCAAATGGGTGGTGAATTATCAAATCGCTACTTTAAAACGTGCGAATAATCAACCGGCTGTAAAAGGCGTGAAAAACATCATCGCAGTAACTTCAGGTAAAGGCGGGGTTGGGAAATCTTCTGTTTCGGTTAACCTTGCCCTTGCTTTACAAGCTCAAGGTTCTCGCGTGGGTATTTTAGATGCGGATATTTACGGTCCATCTGTTCCGCATATGTTAGGTGCACCACATCAACGCCCAACTTCACCAGATAACCAACATATCACACCGATTAAAGCACATGGGTTATCTGCAAACTCGATCGGTTTCTTAATGGATGAAGATAATGCGACTATTTGGCGTGGTCCAATGGCAAGTAGTGCATTAAGTCAGCTTTTAAATGAAACCTTATGGGATAGCTTAGATTACTTAGTAATCGATATGCCACCGGGTACAGGTGATATTCAATTAACGCTTTCACAACAAATCCCGGTAACGGGGGCAGTAGTGGTGACAACACCACAAGATATTGCGTTATTAGATGCAGTGAAAGGCGTATCGATGTTTGAACGAGTGTCTGTACCAGTGTTAGGTATTGTGGAAAATATGTCTATGCATATTTGTAGCAACTGTGGACACCACGAAGCAATTTTCGGTACTGGTGGTGCAGAAAAAATGGCACAAAAATACAATGTGAAAGTATTGGGTCAGTTACCGTTGAATATCCAAGTTCGTCAAGATTTGGATGCGGGTAAACCAACCGTAGTTGCAGCGCCAGACAGTGAAATTGCGAAATCTTTCTTAGATTTAGCGGAGAAAGTATCAACTGAGCTTTACTGGCAAGGCTCTGTCATCCCAAGCGAAATTTTATTTAGAGAAGTGAAATAGAATGAAAAATTAGGCTATGTATATAGCCTTTTTTCTAATAAGTTAATTTTGACAACACTTTTTGAAGGAATTAGCGATAGTTGAACGTCTATATGAGAAGTTGAGCAGAAGGGGATAGCGATTAAACGTTTAGTTTTTCTTCTTTAAGAGATACCTACAAACGGAGTACTAACTTAAATAGTTGTACTCCGCATTTTTTGATGCTACTTTATAACAAATATTGATACAGCGTTTAATGTTATTGTTTAGTTAAGCGCATTTAGTGGGAGATTAATCAAATTCTTTTGAATAAACTATGTAAACCAACACCATTAGAGGCTTTTAAGAAGACATGATCTCCAGTTTGAGCGATCTTCGCTAAATGCTCAGTAGCAACAATTTTATCTTTTGCGGTAAGAACAATTTTATCTTGTGTCTCTAGCCATTTTGCATGTTTACACATTTCTTTTCCAACTAAAATGATACGTTTAATCGGTAATAAGGCAATCCGTTCTATTATTAAGCGGTGTAAATGTTCGCTATTATACCCAAGTTCTAACATATCACCTACTACGAGAATTTTGAGATCAGAATTTATCATATTATCGGCAAAAGCCTCTAAAGCAGCTTTCATTGATAATGGATTAGCATTATAGGCTTCATTGTATACTGTTACTCTGTGTCCCTCAATTTCACTCATAAATATATTACCTCGACCATCTACCGCTTCAAATTCTTCTAATGCCGCTACAATCTCTTTCAAGGAAAATTTTTCAAGGTAAGCTACGGTTAATACGGCTACAGCATTGAGTGCCATATGGCGACCAGCAGTTTTAAGTTTTAGAGAGAGCTTTTCGTTATTAATGGATATTGTTGCAATACCTTTCTCATATGAGAGTAAACGCATGTCGGCATTTTTTGACTCCCCGTAACTGATAACCTTTAAACCTCGCAGTGCTGCTTTTTCAGCAATTAGGTCAAATTGATCGATATCACGACAAATAATTGCATAACTGCCAGGCTTCATAGCATCAAAAATACGCGCTTTTTTTAGAGCAATATTTTCAACATTATCATGATACTCTAAATGAGCAGGTGCAATGTTGGTGATCAAAGCAATATCAGGGCGAGTAATTTGAGAATTTAATGTCATTTGACCGATAGCCATTTCCATCACCCAATAATCAAGATCTGAACGCAATGAAGCCATATTCCATGCTATACCGATCGGGAGATTGGCACTCTTAATTGTATGGCCCACTTGCTTGCTTGATTTTAATGCGGCAGCCATCATTGCTACTGTTGTTGTTTTACCTGCACTACCAGTAATTCCTATAACACGTCCAGAAAAATGTTTGCGAGCCCAAGCGCCTAAATCAAGTGTGGCCTGACGAACATTTTGAACTTGTAATACGGGAATCCCAAAATCTAGGTAGTGAGTTGAATCGTCAGTGATAATACCGCAAGCGCCTTTACTAATAAGGGAACGAACGGAAGGTAATGTTAAAAAACCTTTATCCATATTTTTACCGCGAGCGACTAATAAGCTGCCTGGTTTAAATCCCAATGTATGTATTGCAACACCTGTCGCTAGCCAATCATTTGGAGGTGGAATTATCCATTTGCCAGACGTAGCTGCTGCAACACCTTGTGCAGTCAAACTACAATGAGGAGTGACTAAATCAGTACCTGTTTTTTGTGCCAATTTTGGATAGTTATTATCTGACAGTAGTTGATGATAAGCCACCAAGCCTGATAAATAATGCTCTACATCGTCTATGCGGACACGAAAAGCATGATGACGAATAAACGCGCCCCATAAGATCGAGGATGGTAATTTGTAGAACATTGCTATTTCGGGGAAAAATATCCCATTAAGTAGATAATTAGCTCGAGTGTGTAACGCATGATAAAACTGACCGACATCAAATCCATCTAGTACATGAGAAAATTGTGGAAATTCATCAAGTTTAAGTAGCATTTTATGAAATGCCATGCTTAATTCGAGCAAGGTAGGAAATGTCGTAATACGTTTTTCAATAAAATGGGTGTAATCTTTTATATTATCTACGGCAAAGCGGAAATATTTTTCGGCTGGACAATGTTGAATTAACTCGTTAGAACAATAAGATAACCAGTGATCATGTGTCTTATGATGTCCTGCTGAAATAAAATAATTGAAAGCATTCATTACAATATCTAGCCAACGATGATTTAGAGTGAGATTATATAGACGCATCAGACCAAATGCAGCTTCACCATCATAATAAATTACCCTGTTTTTAGCTATAATTGATAAATCGGTGGCGTTTAAAATATGTACGAAACTACCGTCGGATTGTTGCATAAATGCTATTCCTTCTGCTAAGGCTTCAGCTAGAGTAAGATAATGCTTGTTATTTGGGCTATCAGGGAAAACTTGAATATATTTTACTAATGCTAAAATGGCTACGGCATTGGCACCAAGCTTAATTTCATTATTAATTTCTATTACATAAGCTAAGTTATTTGGATAATAACGAATAAAAGATTTAATAAAATATTCTAATGTTGCCTCGATTTGCTGTTTTAGCTTAGTTAAATTTCCTGTTTGATATGTTCTACAAAATTCATAACCTTCAATTAGTGCGTAAGTACTGCTTGCATGACGTAAAGTATTATATGTGTTTATAGTTCGTCCAAATACAGGAAAATAACCATATTCGAATCTGCCATTTTCCTTTACTTGATTACCCAAATAGGTGGTGAGATTTTTTATAATTGGTTGTAAATTATTTTTATCTAACGGTTGTAGTTCCCGTCGACCGTGTTGGCGAGGCGTTATTGATAGGCGGTGTATTTCTTTTGTGGACAAATCCATAAAGATACCATCCGTTGAAAAAGTTAGGATTTCCATGTTATCTGAAAATTCAGGCATTTCACTGCTACCATGCCGAGCTTTTAAATAAGCTTGTAAATTCTTTTTATTAACTTCAGCAACACCAACATCAGCTCCATTATAAAAGCAGGCATGTGCATTGAGCTCCATTTCAGAGCAGAGTAGCCATGGATATTTTTTTCCTTTAAAAGCAATACCTTTACGAAAATAATTACGTTTGTATTTTCTTAATTCTTGTTGTAATGCTTCCCATGTTGTTTCTTGTGTAGAGCTTACCCACTCTAAACGTAACCATTTTAATGGTGCATTGAATTTTTGAGCTAGCTTTTCTAGATGAAAAGTAATATCAGTTTCAACTAAAGATAATACCTGAAAACTTGTTGTTTTAGCGCGCCTTATACCATCAGTTGCGGATAATAGCCAATAATTGGACAATTGATGATTATGAGTAGAGGATGATATGTTTTGCAGTGTCTCACATAATTTTTGAGAGATCTTAGCCAAGTCATGTGTAGATGACACTGAAATATCAGAGCAAAATAAAGTCATAGTTTTATCACAATAAATAATGATTAATAATGGTAATGAAAATACGTCTATTTCAGTTGATGAAATGACAATCGAAGTTATTATAAGCTTATTTTAATAAATTGCTTTAACTTTAAAATAAGATATTTATTTTAAGCATGTAAAATTGGCAAAAAGCAGGGTTTTGATAAACAAAACTCTGCTTTTCTTAATACTTTCTGCAAGTCTAACAATGTTAGACTTGCAGATATTTTATGGATGTTTAAATAACTTGAATATCGGTATCGATATACACTTTATAGTTGTTATCACCACTGAAAGTATACTCAGTATACGTATGATCACCTTTTGTCACAGAACCAGTAGCATTCCATTGGTATGAGCCAGCTCCGTTCATTGAGTCATTTAGGTTGCCTTTTTGGTTACCTAAGTGAACTGTATCATTTGAATCACCGGTAATATATAGAGATTTACTATTCGATAGCAGATCCTCATAAGTTACGCCTAATAAAGTTTGGTTTGTACCATCTAGAACGATTTCCTCTATTCCACTGATGTGATGTAAATTACCAACACTTGTAGGTGTTTTGAAGTTATCAGTAAAGGTTAGTACATCATGGCCGTTGCCTCCATCAATTCTGGCAGTTGATGAGATTACCGTTGAACCAACACTAATGTGATCATCACCATCACCTGCATTGATACGTGCAGAGCCTTGTAATTTACCATCAACGATAATTTCATCGTTACCAGCACCAAGATTAATCGGGCTTGAGCCACCTAAATAACCAGAGATATGAACTTTATCATTACCATTACCAAAGTTTACTTGAGTATTTCCTGATATATAACCACCTACATTTAGTACGTTATCACCATCGCCCATATTGACGAAGTTTTGTGAACCATCCATATTTTTGGTTACGGTTAATTTATCATCAGCAGAGCTGAAACGAGGAGCCACTGAGGTATCCTGTGACAAATCTACTTGACCAATGTGAGTGTTATATTCTGAAGCTTTGATACCATAATCTAAAGATAGATTTACACCAACGACATCAGTAACGGTAATATTCAACCCAGGATTACTTAACTCAGTAATTGAACTATCTGTAGCAATAGCTGATTTTAAATTACCTCTTTGAATATAGGCATCTACGGTATTATTTTGACCATTTGCAAGAGGATCAAACGTTATTGTAATACCATTAGAACGATTATTGTCATCGACAATAAAGGTTTGCTGAGAACCATTAATCGTCACAACCAGTGAATCTCCATTTTTAGCTGTGCTAGGAATGGTAATTGTAGTTGTGGCCTTATCAAATTGATTTAAATCGCCTTTATTAATCTTACCATCATTATCATCATTAATTACAACTGTTGGCGCATCAGGTGGCGTTAGATCTTTAACTGTATCACTGCCTTTTTCACCGGTGTTATCTGAATTATCAGTGTTTTTCGCCGTAACTTCAGAACCGTCTTTCACCGATTTTTCAGGGATAGTAATCACACCTGTTTCAGGGTCAATAGAGACACTGTCATTTGGATTATTATCGACCCATTTATTGGTGTTTGGATCTTTAGTAAAGGTTTCAGTATGTTCGTTACCGTCTTCATCCGTATAAGTTACGGTTGTTTTGTTCACATCCTTTTCAGGTGCAGGTGTGATGGTCACAGAGCCATCCGGTTGAGCAACAACCTCAGGTGCACTTGGTGGGGTGACATCTTTAACGGTATCACTGCCTTTTTCACCGGTGTTATCTGAATTATCAGTGTTTTTCGCCGTAACTTCAGAACCGTCTTTCACCGCTTTTTCAGGGATAGTAATCACACCTGTTTCAGGGTCAATAGAGACACTGTCATTTGGATTATTATCGACCCATTTATTGGTGTTTGGATCTTTAGTAAAGGTTTCAGTATGTTCGTTACCGTCTTCATCGGTATAAGTTACGGTTGTTTTGTTCACATCCTTTTCAGGTGCAGGTGTGATGGTCACAGAGCCATCCGGTTGAGCAACAACCTCAGGTGCACTTGGTGGGGTGACATCCTTAACGGTATCACTGCCTTTTTCACCGGTGTTATCTGAATTATCAGTGTTTTTCGCCGTAACTTCAGAACCGTCTTTCACCGCTTTTTCAGGGATAGTAATCACACCTGTTTCAGGGTCAATAGAGACACTGTCATTTGGATTATTATCGACCCATTTATTGGTATTTGGATCTTTAGTAAAGGTTTCAGTATGTTCGTTACCGTCTTCATCCGTATAAGTTACGGTTGTTTTGTTCACATCCTCTTCAGGTGCAGGTGTGATGGTCACAGAGCCATCCGGTTGAGCAACAACCTCAGGTGCACTTGGTGGGGTGACATCCTTAACGGTATCACTGCCTTTTTCACCGGTGTTATCTGAATTATCAGTGTTTTTCGCCGTAACTTCAGAACCGTCTTTCACCGCTTTTTCAGGGATAGTAATCACACCTGTTTCAGGGTCAATAGAGACACTGTCATTTGGATTATTATCGACCCATTTATTGGTATTTGGATCTTTAGTAAAGGTTTCAGTATGTTCGTTACCGTCTTCATCCGTATAAGTTACGGTTGTTTTGTTCACATCCTTTTCAGGTGCAGGTGTGATGGTCACAGAGCCATCCGGTTGAGCAACAACCTCAGGTGCACTTGGTGGGGTGACATCCTTAACGGTATCACTGCCTTTTTCACCGGTGTTATCTGAATTATCAGTGTTTTTCGCCGTAACTTCAGAACCGTCTTTCACCGCTTTTTCAGGGATAGTAATCACACCTGTTTCAGGGTCAATAGAGACACTGTCATTTGGATTATTATCGACCCATTTATTGGTGTTCGGATCTTTAGTAAAGGTTTCAGTATGTTCGTTACCGTCTTCATCGGTATAAGTTACGGTTGTTTTGTTCACATCCTTTTCAGGTGCAGGTGTGATGGTCACAGAGCCATCCTTTCAGGGATAGTAATCACACCTGTTTCAGGGTCAATAGAGACACTGTCATTTGGATTATTATCGACCCATTTATTGGTATTTGGATCTTTAGTAAAGGTTTCAGTATGTTCGTTACCGTCTTCATCCGTATAAGTTACGGTTGTTTTGTTCACATCCTCTTCAGGTGCAGGTGTGATGGTCACAGAGCCATCCGGTTGAGCAACAACCTCAGGTGCACTTGGTGGGGTGACATCCTTAACGGTATCACTGCCTTTTTCACCGGTGTTATCTGAATTATCAGTGTTTTTCGCCGTAACTTCAGAACCGTCTTTCACCGCTTTTTCAGGGATAGTAATCACACCTGTTTCAGGGTCAATAGAGACACTGTCATTTGGATTATTATCGACCCATTTATTGGTATTTGGATCTTTAGTAAAGGTTTCAGTATGTTCGTTACCGTCTTCATCCGTATAAGTTACGGTTGTTTTGTTCACATCCTTTTCAGGTGCAGGTGTGATGGTCACAGAGCCATCCGGTTGAGCAACAACCTCAGGTGCACTTGGTGGGGTGACATCCTTAACGGTATCACTGCCTTTTTCACCGGTGTTATCTGAATTATCAGTGTTTTTCGCCGTAACTTCAGAACCGTCTTTCACCGCTTTTTCAGGGATAGTAATCACACCTGTTTCAGGGTCAATAGAGACACTGTCATTTGGATTATTATCGACCCATTTATTGGTGTTCGGATCTTTAGTAAAGGTTTCAGTATGTTCGTTACCGTCTTCATCGGTATAAGTTACGGTTGTTTTGTTCACATCCTTTTCAGGTGCAGGTGTGATGGTCACAGAGCCATCCGGTTGAGCAACAACCTCAGGTGCACTTGGTGGGGTGACATCTTTAACGGTATCACTGCCTTTTTCACCGGTGTTATCTGAATTATCAGTGTTTTTCGCCGTAACTTCAGAACCGTCTTTCACCGCTTTTTCAGGGATAGTAATCACACCTGTTTCAGGGTCAATAGAGACACTGTCATTTGGATTATTATCGACCCATTTATTGGTGTTTGGATCTTTAGTAAAGGTTTCAGTATGTTCGTTACCGTCTTCATCGGTATAAGTTACGGTTGTTTTGTTCACATCCTTTTCAGGTGCAGGTGTGATGGTCACAGAGCCATCCGGTTGAGCAACAACCTCAGGTGCACTTGGTGGGGTGACATCTTTAACGGTATCACTGCCTTTTTCACCGGTGTTATCTGAATTATCAGTGTTTTTCGCCGTAACTTCAGAACCGTCTTTCACCGCTTTTTCAGGGATAGTAATCACACCTGTTTCAGGGTCAATAGAGACACTGTCATTTGGATTATTATCGACCCATTTATTGGTGTTTGGATCTTTAGTAAAGGTTTCAGTATGTTCGTTACCGTCTTCATCGGTATAAGTTACGGTTGTTTTGTTCACATCCTTTTCAGGTGCAGGTGTGATGGTCACAGAGCCATCCGGTTGAGCAACAACCTCAGGTGCACTTGGTGGGGTGACATCTTTAACGGTATCACTGCCTTTTTCACCGGTGTTATCTGAATTATCAGTGTTTTTCGCCGTAACTTCAGAACCGTCTTTCACCGCTTTTTCAGGGATAGTAATCACGCCTGTTTCAGGGTCAATAGAGACACTGTCATTTGGATTATTATCGACCCATTTATTGGTGTTCGGATCTTTAGTAAAGGTTTCAGTATGTTCGTTACCGTCTTCATCCGTATAAGTTACGGTTGTTTTGTTCACATCCTTTTCAGGTGCAGGTGTGATGGTCACAGAGCCATCCGGTTGAGCAACAACCTCAGGTGCACTTGGTGGGGTGACATCTTTAACGGTATCACTGCCTTTTTTACCGGTGTTATCTGAATTATCAGTGTTTTTCGCCGTAACTTCAGAACCGTCTTTCACCGCTTTTTCAGGGATAGTAATCACACCTGTTTCAGGGTCAATAGAGACACTGTCATTTGGATTATTATCGACCCATTTATTGGTGTTCGGATCTTTAGTAAAGGTTTCAGTATGTTCGTTACCGTCTTCATCGGTATAAGTTACGGTTGTTTTGTTCACATCCTTTTCAGGTGCAGGTGTGATGGTCACAGAGCCATCCGGTTGAGCAACAACCTCAGGTGCACTTGGTGGGGTGACATCTTTAACGGTATCACTGCCTTTTTCACCGGTGTTATCTGAATTATCAGTGTTTTTCGCCGTAACTTCAGAACCGTCTTTCACCGCTTTTTCAGGGATAGTAATCACACCTGTTTCAGGGTCAATAGAGACACTGTCATTTGGATTATTATCGACCCATTTATTGGTGTTTGGATCTTTAGTAAAGGTTTCAGTATGTTCGTTACCGTCTTCATCCGTATAAGTTACGGTTGTTTTGTTCACATCCTTTTCAGGTGCAGGTGTGATGGTCACAGAGCCATCCGGTTGAGCAACAACCTCAGGTGCACTTGGTGGGGTGACATCTTTAACGGTATCACTGCCTTTTTCACCGGTGTTATCTGAATTATCAGTATTTTTCGCCGTAACTTCAGAACCGTCTTTCACCGCTTTTTCAGGGATAGTAATCACACCTGTTTCAGGGTCAATAGAGACACTGTCATTTGGATTATTATCGACCCATTTATTGGTGTTTGGATCTTTAGTAAAGGTTTCAGTATGTTCGTTACCGTCTTCATCCGTATAAGTTATGGTTGTTTTGTTCACATCCTTTTCAGGTGCAGGTGTGATGGTCACAGAGCCATCCGGTTGAGCAACAACCTCAGGTGCACTTGGTGGGGTGACATCTTTAACGGTATCACTGCCTTTTTCACCGGTGTTATCTGAATTATCAGTGTTTTTCGCCGTAACTTCAGAACCGTCTTTCACCGCTTTTTCAGGGATAGTAATCACGCCTGTTTCAGGGTCAATAGAGACACTGTCATTTGGATTATTATCGACCCATTTATTGGTGTTCGGATCTTTAGTAAAGGTTTCAGTATGTTCGTTACCGTCTTCATCCGTATAAGTTACGGTTGTTTTGTTCACATCCTCTTCAGGTGCAGGCGTGATGGTCACAGAGCCATCCGGTTGAGCAACAACCTCAGGTGCACTTGGTGGGGTGACATCCGCATCTGCGTCAGCATCCGCATCAGCGTCTGCGTCTGCATCAGCGTCGGCGTCAGCATCCGCATCAGCGTCTGCGTCTGCGTCTGCATCAGCATCCGCATCAGCGTCTGCGTCTGCGTCTGCATCAGCATCAGCGTCTGCGTCTGCATCAGCGTCCGCATCTGCATCAGCGTCGGCGTCAGCATCTGCATCCGCGTCGGCATCAGCGTCAGCGTCAGCATCAGCATCAGCATCAGCATCCGCATCCGCATCCGCGTCGGCATCAGCATCGGCGTCAGCATCCGCATCTGCGTCGGCATCCGCATCAGCATCAGCGTCGGCGTCTGCATCAGCGTCGGCGTCAGCATCTGCGTCAGCATCAGCATCAGCATCTGCGTCAGCATCCGCATCAGCGTCTGCATCGGCATCAGCGTCCGCGTCCGCATCTGCATCAGCGTCAGCGTCAGCATCGGCATCGGCATCGGCATCCGCATCCGCGTCAGCATCGGCATCTGCGTCGGCATCCGAATCATCTGGATATACCATACCTTTACCTTCTGGACCTTCGTTGCCAGAATCATCAGTATTTTTTGCCGTCACATCAGAACCATCTTTAACGCCTTTTTCAGGAATAGTAATCACACCTGTTTCAGGGTCAATAGAAACACTATCACCTGGATTGTTATCAATCCATTTACCGGTTTCAGGATCTTTAGTGAAGATTTCAGTATGCTCGTTACCATCTTCATCGGTATAAGTTACGGTAGTTTTAGCCACATCACCTTCAGGTGCAGGTGTGATAGTCACAGAACCATCAGGTTGAGCAACAACTTCAGGTGCACTTGGTGGCGTGATATCTTTTGCGGTAGTTTTGGTCTCAGGGCCAACATTGCCAGAGTCATCAGTATTCGTGACGACAACATCAGAACCATCTTTAACGCCTTTTTCAGGAATAGTAATCACACCTGTTTCAGGGTCAATAGAGACACTATCACCTGGATTGTTATCAATCCATTTACCGGTTTCAGGATCTTTAGTGAAGATTTCAGTATGCTTGTTACCGTCTTCATCGGTATAAGTTACGGTAGTTTTAGTCACGTCACCTTCAGGTGCAGGTGTGATGGTCACTGAACCATCAGGTTGAGCAACAACTTCAGGTGCACTTGGTGGCGTGATATCTTTTGCGGTAGTTTTGGTCTCAGGCCCAACATTGCCAGAGTCATCAGTATTCGTGACGACAACATCAGAACCATCTTTAACACCTTTTTCAGGAATAGTAATCACACCTGTTTCAGGATCAATAGAAATACTATCGCCTGGATTGTTATCAATCCATTTACCGGTTTCAGGATCTTTAGTAAAGATTTCAGTATGCTTGTTACCGTCTTCATCGGTATAAGTTACGGTAGTTTTAGCCACATCACCTTCAGGTGCAGGTGTGATGGTTACTGAACCATCAGGTTGAGCAACAACTTCAGGTGCACTTGGTGGCGTGATATCTTTTGCGGTAGTTTTGGTCTCAGGGCCAACATTGCCAGAGTCATCAGTATTTGTGACGATAATATCTGAACCATCTTTAACACCTTTTTCAGGAATAGTAATCACACCTGTTTTAGGATCAATAGAGACACTATCACCTGGATTGTTATCAATCCATTTACCGGTTTCAGGATCTTTAGTAAAGATTTCAGTATGCTTGTTACCGTCTTCATCGGTATAAGTTACGGTAGTTTTAGCCACATCACCTTCAGGTGCAGGTGTGATGGTTACTGAACCATCAGGTTGAGCAACAACTTCAGGTGCACTTGGTGGCGTGATATCTTTTGCGGTAGTTTTGGTCTCAGGCCCAACATTGCCAGAGTCATCAGTATTTGTGACGATAATATCTGAACCATCTTTAACACTTTTTTCAGGAATAGTAATCACACCTGTTTTAGGATCAATAGAAACACTATCGCCTGGATTGTTATCAATCCATTTACCGGTTTCAGGATCTTTAGTGAAGATTTCAGTATGCTCGTTACCGTCTTCATCGGTATAAGTTACGGTAGTTTTAGTCACATCACCTTCAGGTGCAGGTGTGATGGTCACAGAACCATCAGGTTGAGCAACAACTTCAGGTGCACTTGGTGGCGTGATATCTTTTGCGGTAGTTTTGGTCTCAGGCCCAACATTGCCAGAGTCATCAGTATTTGTGACGATAATATCTGAACCATCTTTAACGCCTTTTTCAGGAATAGTAATCACACCTGTTTCAGGATCAATAGAAATACTATCGTCTGGATTATTATCAATCCATTTACCTGTTTTAGGATCTTTAGTAAAGATTTCAGTATGCTCGTTACCGTCTTCATCGGTATAAGTTACGGTAGTTTTAGCCACATCACCTTCAGGTGCAGGTGTGATGGTTACTGAACCATCAGGTTGAGCAATAACTTCAGGCGCACTTGGTGGTGTGGTATCTTTGCCACCATTACTTCCGCCTGAAGAAAGTGCAGCAATACCGCCAATTAAGGCTGCAGCACCTAATAACCACCAAGGGTTAAATGCCCAAAATGGATCTTGTAAAGCATTTCCACCCAATGCTTGTGGTGCAACGACTTCTTCGGCAAGAATACTGATCGCTTCAGAATTTAAGCCAGATTCTGGTACATAAACATACAAATTACCATCTTCATGTTGACCAATAATTAAGTTAGTTGCTTCTTCATTATCACGGTAATAATTTTCAATGATGATGTCTGGATTGGTATCACCATCTTCCAACATAATAATTAAATTATTATGTTCACGCTTTGTAATGATATTTTGTGGAGCTAAACCGGTAGAATCATCAATAAGTTGATAATTAACCTTATCTTGAGCTTGAATAACTAATTTATTTTCTTTTGAAATGGTGTAATTGCCCACTTCTTTTTTAGCATTTAATATCTTGACTGTTGTCGTCATAACGTTTCCTTATAAACTAATTAATTTTTACCGTATACCGCTATTTCAACACGACGGTTTGGTTGGTTACATGCAATACGTTGCTGACCAGCAGGATGTAAAGCAGCACAATTTGGAATGAGTAAGTCAGCTTGGCCATAACCGATAGCTTCAATCTTGGCATTGACACCTGTTTCTCTCAATAAGCGAGCAACAGATTCAGCTCGACGCTGAGAAAGTTTCTTATTGTATGCAGCAGAGCCTTGAGGATCTGTATAACCGCTAATTACGATGCGATTGATTTTATTCGCATCAAGCGCTTTAATTTGGGCTGCAAATTCGTGAACTTCTTGCTTAGCTTTAGGTAAAAGATCGTTATAGCCTGATTTATCAAATTTGAATAATGCGGAAGCAGATAAGTCTTTCGCTGCAATAACTGGCTCACAATCTTTATGTGTTACAACTCGAGATAAGGTGTTAGACACATATTTTAAGCCTTGCATCTCTTGTTCAGCCGTTTCTTTGCTTACTTTACTTAATACGGCTTTACCATTCGCATCAGCATTTACTCGAATATAAGCGATATCGTTAACAGGTAACGTATAACGAGCCCCATCAGTTCTATTCCCAAATTTAGTCGCAGAACTTACAGATGAGGTAAATAATTGTTTAGTTGCACAAACAGGAATAGAAGTAAATGAATGATCAAGTAAAGAAGCTTGATAATCACCATTTACATAAACATTAATAGCCTTCTTTTGAGATTCTGCTGGACGATAGAAAACAGCTAAAGCTTGATTTTCTTTTAATCCTTCAGTGCTAATTGGTTTATTACTGTAATTATTCCATGATTCAAGTGCACCATCAGGTCCACGAGAAGTACAAGCAGACACTGCTATAGCAATAGCAAGCATGGATAAAGATTTTTTCATTGATAGTAATCCTTTAATAGAGAATGAACAAAAGATCTGATAAAAGAGAAAATCACAGAACTTATGTGTTTTATCTTGATATATCAATCTGTTTATTTATGTTATTTTGTATAACATGTATGATTTTCTAAAAAAATCATATATGTATACGAGGAATTTTTGAGTTATTTTAGATTGTTTTTAGAATAATCTCCATCTTTGAAAAAGGTTATTTAGTATACAAAGAATGAGTTGACATAACAAATAAGTAACACGTTTTTACCGTATAATTTACATGAAATTACAACTCTTTACATAACTTTACATAACTTTACATAACTTTACATAAGCTTATATAAAATTTACAAATAACATTATGAAGAGCCGTGAAAGTTAGGTGATTAATTAAATTTGATGGATTATTGAGCTAAGATCGCCAATCAGCTCTCTTAACTCAATAAGATTAAAGGAAATCATTTAAAAACGTCTACTTTATTATCGGCAAGGATAAAGACAGGCCTATAAGCAAAAGATAGATTAGTAATATATTACTATTGAGTTACACTAAATGGCGAGATTCATTGATCTTTTCAACATCAAATCCTTTTTTATCGTCATAATGAACAACACTAATAGAGGCGTTAATGAGTGATACTGATTTATCTTCATCACGGTGATTTTTCCACGTTGCACCATTTAATAGAGCAAGCAATAAACGTAATGTATGTCCGTGAGAAACAATTAAGATATTTCCGTAATTGTGAACTTTGATGATATCGTCTAATGCTTTCATGGCTCGTTCAGCGAGTTGCTCATAGGTTTCACCGCGATTTGAAACAGCGTTGTAATTGGCGGGATCTTTGATAAGTTGCTGGAATTCTGGATGTTCTCTTAATGTATCGACAGGTTGTCCTTCCCAAGTACCAAAATACTGTTCATTTAAACCTTGGTGATGGAAAAGGGGAATATCACGTTCACCAATAATATGAGAGGCAGTTGCGATAGTACGTTTTAATACGCTGGAATAAGCGGCAACGAAAGGAATATGATTAAGTGCCACACCTGTTTTTTCCGCACCATTAACGCCTTCTTCAGTTAAAGGGGAATCGCCATGCCCTTGCATTAAACCTTCTGTATTCCAAACGGTTTTACCGTGGCGAATAAAATAAAAAGTCAGTTGTTTTTTCATTTTTCATGTCCATAAAAAAGATTAAGGAAGCCGAAACTTCCTTAATCATGATTTTAACGAGAATAATAACCTGCCATTGAACTATATACGGCATTTTCTGCTTGAATGATGTTGTATTTCGCATTCAAGATAGAAAGTTGAGCGTTTTTCTCTGTGTTTGCAGCGGTAAGCCATTCACGTAATTCCGATACACCTGCATTGTAGCGATCGCGGTAGTATTTGGTGATACGTTGGTTATAGTTGTATGTTTTTTGTAAGTTCGAAAAGGCGCTTTGTGCTTGGGTATAGGCGAAGTAGTTGGTATCTACATCATTCAAGGCTTTAGTGATGCTTTGCTCATAGTTCAAACGAGCAGTTTCATAATCAGCTTCAGAGATCTTCACGTTCCATTTTACGGTATTCCAGTTGAGGAAAGGAAGGTTAATTCCTAATACACCAGCTCCGATAGGATTATGCAGGGCATTGCCCACTTTATTACCACTTGATGTTAAGCTTCCGCCTAAAGTGACTTCAGGGAACCAGCCTTTTTCAGTTGCTTTCGCATTTTTGAATGCACTGCTTAAGCGATATTGATAGCCTTTCACATCAGGACGATTCGCAATCACAGAAACAGGTACATTTAAATTCACGCTCACATTTTTCACATTAAGAATGTGTGGGAAGGTGATATTTAATGCTTCTTCCGGTTTTAAGTTAAGTAAGTTACGTAACGTTTGTTCTGCTGTTTTACGTTGTGTTTGATAGTTGATCAAGTTGTTACGTGCGTTCAATACCGCTTGTTGTGCTTGATCTACACTGGCACTGTCCGCCACACCTTGTGATAAACGGCGTTGCATAATGCTGCTAATATCGTTGTAGTATTTAATGCTTTCTTGTGTGGTGTTGATCGCATCATTCAAGTAGGCAATTTGATAATAGGTTGTTACAACAGAGTTGATGAGTGATAGTTTTGTTGCTTCTAAATCTTCAGCTGTTGCTTTGTGTGACCATTCTGCGGCATCAGCAGTATCCGCTAAACGTTGCCATAAATCTAGCGTATAACTCACATTTAACGCACCTTTATGAGTGATAATTGAGTTGCCTCCAGTTTTAATATTTTTACTCGCAGAAGATTGGGTTGAACCGCTAAATGCCGGAATTAAATTCGCGCCTGCAAGGTTTGCATTATATAGAGCACGATTTACGGCAACAGACGCTTTGGCTAAATCTTTGTTATTTACTAATGCTTGTTCTACCACACGATTTAATTGTGAATCATTGTAAAGCACCCACCAGTTTTCTTTTACATTAAATTGTTTGGTGATTTCCGCATAATTTTGGTAATCCTGCTGGCTTGCTTTATAAGAATCGCCAATATTAGCACAACCTGCTAGAGCAGTTGCCATCGCGATTGCTAAGGTTAATTTTTTCATTTTTAACATGGATTTTTCCTTTCTTTTTCAATTAAAGTGCGGTCAAAAATTAGTGAGAATTTTAACCGCTCTTTTGTGTTTTACAAAATTTCTTTATTCTCGAGCAAGGGCTGTAATCGGATCTAATTGTGCCGCACGTTTTGCCGGCATATAACCGAAGATTACACCAATCAAGGTTGAGAAGACCACTGCGGCAACAATTGAGCCAGTTGAAAATGCCATCGTAAAGTTAGTCATAAATACGTTAAATAGCAGACCGATTAAACCCGAAAGCAGAATACCCGTCACGCCACCAATTAAACAAATCAGCACGGCTTCAATTAAAAATTGTTGCAGAATATTAAATTGTCTCGCGCCAATAGCCATGCGCACACCAATCTCTTTAGTTCGCTCTGTCACGGAAACCAACATAATATTCATCACCCCAATCCCACCAACGATCAATGAAATAAAGGCGATAGAAGAAATGAGTAATTTCATCGTGCCGGTTGTGCTTTCAATGGTTTGTTTAATGGTGTCGCTATTCATGATGAAGAAATCTTTTTTACCATGACGCATGGTGAGCAATTCAGTAATTCCTTTTTCAGCAACAGTCGTATTCACGGAATCATCTACTTTTACGGTAATCGAACCAATTTTTTTGCTGCCCGAAATACGATTCATCACGGTAGTGTAAGGGGCATAGAGATTAAGTGAACTGCTTGCTCCGCCCATTTGTTTATCAGATACCACGCCAATAATACGTAGTGGACGTTTATTAAACATCACGATTTTGCCGATAGGATTTTCATCAGGGAAAATCGACTTTTTCGCACTTTCATCGATTAAGGCTACTTGATTGTTATCAGCCACATCTTGAGCTGAAAATAAATTGCCTGATTTTAGTTTTAAACCATCAACATCAAAATATTGTTCGCCTACACCTTTTAAACTGGTCGAGGAGAAAGTCTGGTTACCATAAATTAATGTGCCACTTGATGAGCTATTTGGCGTGACGCTTTGTACATAGCTTTGTTGATTTAAAGCAGTGGCATCATTAATTGTAAGGTTCTGCATCTGTTCAGCACGACGATCGCCAAAGCCTGTACCATTAAAAATCGTTATGGTGCTCGTCCCAATTCCTCGAATATTTTCCAAGATTTTTTGCTGTGAACCATTTCCCAATGCCACGACGGAAACCACAGACGTAATCCCGATAATAATCCCTAGCATAGTTAAAAGAGAACGCATTTTGTGGGCAATAATAGCACTCACAGACATACGAAAGGCTTCAACAAATTGATCTTTGCTAAATCCAAAGTGCGGTTTAGATTTGGTTGGATTTTCGACCGCACTTTTTACTGTTTCTTTTTGCGTATCGCCAATGATTTGGCCGTCTTTAATTTCAATCACGCGATTCGCACTGGCGGCAATTTCTCGGTCGTGGGTTACCATAATAATAGTGTGGCCTTCTGCGTGTAATTGGCGCAGAATTTCCATCACATTTTGACCGCTTTGTGAATCCAATGCACCTGTGGGTTCATCGGCTAAAATAATTTCACCGCCATTCATCAGCGCACGCGCAATACTCACACGTTGTTGCTGACCGCCGGAAAGCTGGCTTGGTTTATTTTGCCATTTATCGCCTAAGCCCAATTTTTCTAAAAGTTGTTTCGCACGAGAAAGACGTTTTTCTTGCGACATTCCCGCATAAATAGCAGGTAAGGCGACGTTTTCTGCTGCGGTCAAACTTGACAATAAATTATAGCGTTGGAAAATAAAGCCGAATTTTTGGCTACGTAAATCTGACAGCTGATCTTTGCTTAATTCAATGGTTTCTTTACCATTGATTTTGTAAGAGCCACTGGTAGCTGTATCCAAGCACCCGATGATATTCATCAAGGTCGATTTACCGGAACCCGATTGCCCAATAATCGCGACGAAATCGCCTTTTTCTATATTTAAAGAGACATTCTTTAAAATATGAACACGATTTTCGCCTTCACCGAAGTAACGGTTGAGATCCTTAATTTCAATAATATTCATTAATTTTCTACCGCACTTTTAGAATATTCTTGGACCACGAGGCATAGAGCCAACTTGTTCACCATTCGCAACTTGCGACACGATGACTTTTTCACCTTCGTTTAAACCCGATTTGATTTCAGTTTTGAAATCATTTTGAACACCGATTTCAACTTCACGCGGTTCAGGTTGATTTTTATCATTCAATACATTGACAAAGCTTTTGCCATCACGTTTTTGAATAGCCATATTGGAAACTAATAACACATCTTTCGCGTTGGCAATTTTGATGTTGTTTTCTGTCGTCATTCCGATGCGTAAAGTACGATCAGGGTTATCAATCAAAACATTGGCGTAATAGTAGATCGCACTGGTCGTTGAGCTGCCACTTGAACTCGTAGAAGATGAGGTTGAAGAACTATCACTTGTCGTGGTATTGGCTGGATCAACAGAATCAATAACAGAGTGATACAGGGTTTGGCTATCCGATAAAATAGTAAAACTCACTTCTTGACCTGCTTTCACTTTGGTGATGTCGCCTTCTGAAATTTCAGGTTTAATCTTCATTTGGCTTAAATCAGCAATGGTGACAATTGTTGGCGTCGTTTGGTTGGCATTAACGGTTTGACCTTCTGAAACAGGCACAGAAATAACGGTACCGTCCATTGGAGCGGTGATTTTAGTGTAACCCACATTGGTTTCAGCGGTATTCACTTCAATTTCAGCTTGTTTGATATTAGCTTCAACAGCTTCCATTTCGGCTTTCGCATTATCAAGGGTGCTTTTTGCGGTATTCACACTATCCAAAGAGGTGGCTTTTTGCGTATAAAGTTTTGATAAGCGGTTATAGCTTGAAAGGGCAACATCGTAAGCGGTTTTCTTCGCTTTTAATTGTGCTTGATAGCTAACCAATGCCGCCTTTTTGGTATTTAAGGTATTAATTTGGGTTGTGGAATCAATATCTGCGATCATTTCGCCTTTTTTGATTTCTTGCCCTAACTTGACATAGAGTTTGGTGATTTTACCCGAAGCTTGGGCGCCGACATCAACTTTATTCACGCTTTCAATCGAACCAGAAGCGACAACTGTTTTTTCCACATTGCCACGGGTAACCGATTCAGTCAGGTAAGTCGTTTTTTGTTTGCTATTGCTAGAGAAAAAATAATAAGCTGTACCGGCAGCAATGAGTAATCCGAGTAAAATAAAAAAACGTTTTTTCATAAAACTTTATCATCCAAAATAAAAAAATGAACGATTGTTCAGTTTGCGTATTCTAAAGGTAAACTTTTCAGTTTGCACGAAAAATCTTCAAGTTAGACCGAAAAATCCTTAAAAATTCAATATTAATTTAATGAAAGTGCGGTTAGTTTTGGGATCAAATTCACATCGCCTGACTTTTCGTATAGAATGGGGAAATTATTTTCAATTTATTGAGAAATTTATGAGCAATACAGAACACACTCTAGAAAATGCGGAAAATACCCGCACACACAATTTCATTACTCAAATTATTGATGAAGATTTAGCCTCGGGTAAACACGAAAGTGTTCATACTCGTTTTCCGCCTGAGCCAAATGGCTATTTGCATATTGGCCATGCAAAATCAATTTGCTTAAACTTCGGTTTAGCAAAAGAATATAATGGTTTATGTAACCTACGTTTTGATGATACTAACCCCGTAAAAGAAGACGTGGAATATGTAGATTCCATTAAAGCCGATGTGGAATGGTTAGGCTTTAAATGGGAAGGCGAACCGCGTTATGCATCTGATTACTTCGATGCACTTTATGGCTATGCCATTGAGTTAATCGAAAAAGGTTTAGCGTATGTGGATGAACTTTCTCCAGATGAAATGCGTGAGTATCGTGGTACTTTAACCGAGCCGGGCAAAAACAGTCCATATCGTGATCGTAGCGTAGAAGAAAATCTCGCGTTGTTCGAAAGAATGAAAAACGGTGAGTTTGCGGAAGGTACATTAAGTCTTCGTGCGAAAATTGACATGGCTTCACCATTTATGGTCATGCGTGATCCCGTGCTTTATCGTATTAAATTTGCGAGCCATCACCAAACCGGTGACAAATGGTGCATTTACCCAATGTATGATTTCACTCATTGTATCTCTGATGCGATTGAGCGTATTACACACTCTCTATGTACATTAGAATTCCAAGACAACCGTCGTTTATATGACTGGGTATTGGATAATATTAGTATTGAACGTCCGTTGCCACATCAATATGAATTCTCACGTTTGAATTTAGAAGGCACGTTAACGTCTAAACGTAAATTATTGAAATTAGTGAATGAAGGCATTGTGGATGGTTGGAACGATCCACGTATGCCAACGATTTCTGGTTTACGCCGTCGCGGTTATACACCGGCTTCGTTACGTGAATTCTGTCGTCGTATTGGTGTGACTAAACAAGATAACGTGGTGGAATATTCTGCGCTTGAAGCCTGCATTCGTGAAGATTTAAACGAAAATGCACCACGCGCAATGGCAGTGATTGATCCTGTTCGCGTAGTGATTGAAAACTTTGAAGGCGAAGAAACCTTAACGGCGCCAAATCACCCGAATCGTCCTGAATTAGGTGAGCGTCAATTACCGTTTACGAAAGAGCTTTATATCGATCGTGCAGATTTCCGTGAAGAAGCGAACAAACAATATAAGCGCTTAGTATTAGGTAAAGAAGTACGTTTACGTAATGCTTATGTAATTAAAGCTGAACGTGTCGAAAAAGATGCAAATGGTGAAATCACTACAATCTTCTGTACTTACGATCCCGAAACGTTAGGTAAGAATCCAGCAGATGGACGCAAAGTAAAAGGGGTAATTCACTGGGTATCTGCAGTGCATAATCATCCTGCGGAGTTCCGTTTATATGAACGCCTCTTCACCGTACCAAACCCTGGTGCAGAAGAAGAAATCGAAAGCGTGTTAAATCCAACCTCTTTAGTGGTAAAACATGGTTTTGTAGAACAAAGCCTCGCAAATGCGGAACCAGAAAAAGGTTACCAATTTGAACGTGAAGGTTATTTCTGTGCAGATAGTAAAGATAGCCGTCCTGAACATTTGGTATTTAACTTAACAGTAAGCTTAAAAGAAGGCTTCTAATTCTAAACAACAAAGTGCGGTCAAAAATCACGTAAATTTTGACCGCACTTTTTTATTGGTTTCACTATGCAATTTGAATCTCATTTTTGGCAAAAAAAATCGCTCCTTGAAATGACGGAATCCGAATGGGAAGCCTTATGTGATGGCTGCGGAAAATGCTGTTATCGAAAATACATTCAAGGGAGAGGCAAGCGTGAAAAACTCTATTACACACGTATTGCTTGCAATCTATTAGATGTAGAAACTGGAAAGTGTCGTAATTATCCTGAACGTTTCAAGATTGAGAGTGATTGTACGAAATTAACCAAAAAGAATTTGCCTGATTTTGGTTGGCTGCCGAATACCTGTGCGTATCGTTTATTGTATGAGGAGAAACCTTTGCCCGAATGGCATCCCTTAATCAGTGGCGATCCTGACTCTGTGAAAAAAGCAGGCATTTTAATTCAAGATGGTGTACACGAAGAAGATGTAATTGATTGGTTTGAATTTGTGACTGAAACTGAATAAATTTTCACTAATAGACTTTTTGAAATTTGTTTTTTGATGTAGGTCACAATTTGCAATGTTGGTAATTGTATTTCAATTGCACTTACTTATAATACTTAGTAAGTATTATGTAGAAGTATTATTCGTTGTATGCAAATGTCCTTATCATTCAAACAATCTGCTAAACATCTTGGCATTTCGTTTTCCCATTATGATATTGATGGGCATTTGATTGATGCATCGCCAACCAGTATTGATTATTTTATCGAGCAGTTGCAATTTCCGCCGAATATTGGACAAAATCAGCCGTTCCAAGATGTTATATGTGCCTTTGAAAACGAGCCCATTCATGATGATTTAACCGCGTTTTCTTCTCCTCCCGATGCTTCTTTGCGTTATCAATTGCTCGACAAGCAAAACCAAATTCAGTTTGAAAAAACAATGCCATATTCAACCGCACTTTCATTGCCTGCTTTGCCTTTTAGCTATTATCGTTTAATGCTTTTTGTCGCTCAACAAATGAGAAAATGCAATCGGTTGTAAATTAATTAAGCTTCTAAAGCATAAAGGAGTATGTTATGACGAAACTAGTCGCGCAATCAGTAATTAATTCATTGTTTGATGGCAAACATGCCGATCCTTTTGCTGTATTAGGAATGCATGAGACCTACAATGGTATTGAGATCCGTACTTTATTACCGGATGCAGATAAAGTAGAAGTGATTGATAAAGAAAGTCAATCCATCATTGTCGCTCTCGAAAAAGTGGATGACCGTGGATTTTTTACTGCGATTATGCCAGAGATTCGTCATTTCTTTGCCTACCAATTAAAAGTGTATTGGGGCGCAGAAGCCCAAATTATTGAAGATCCATATCGCTTCTATCCGATGATGAATGATTTAGACCAATGGCTATTAGCAGAAGGTTCATTATTACGTCCCTATGACGTATTAGGTGCACATTTCTCCGAATGTGATGGTGTGCCAGGCGTGAATTTCCGTGTATGGGCACCGAATGCGAAACGCGTTTCATTGGTAGGTGATTTCAACTATTGGGACGGTCGCCGTCATCCAATGCGTTTCCATCCTGCAAGTGGAGTGTGGGAATTATTCTTACCAAAAGCTAGCCTTGGTCAACGCTATAAATTTGAATTGATTGATTGCAATGGCAACCTTCGTTTGAAAGCCGATCCTTATGCATTCAGATCGGAATTACGTCCTGATACCGCATCAGAAATCAGTATGTTACCGGATGTAGTCGAAATGACGGAGCAACGTCGTAAAGCGAACCAACGTAATCAACCTATTTCGATTTATGAAGTGCATTTGGGATCATGGCGACGTAATTTAGAGAATAATTTCTGGCTTGATTATGACCAAATTGCTGATGAACTCATTCCTTATGTCAAACATATGGGCTTTACTCATATTGAGTTTTTACCGCTCTCCGAATTTCCATTCGATGGCTCTTGGGGCTACGAACCGATAGGCTTGTATTCTCCAACCAGCCGTTTCGGTACGCCAGAAGCTTTTAAACGTTTAGTCGAAAAAGCACATAAAGCAGGCATTAATGTCATTTTAGATTGGGTGCCAGGACATTTCCCAAGTGATACACATGGTTTAGTGGCATTCGATGGCTCGGCATTATATGAATATGTAGATCCACGAGAAGGCTATCACCAAGACTGGAATACTTTGATTTACAACTATGGTCGTAATGAAGTGAAAAACTTCTTATCCAGCAATGCTCTGTATTGGCTTGAACGATTTGGTGTAGACGGTATCCGTGTAGATGCAGTAGCATCGATGATTTACCGTGATTATAGTCGTGCTGAAGGCGAATGGATCCCGAATCAATATGGAGGGCGTGAAAATTTAGAAGCGATTGAGTTCTTAAAACATACCAATTGGAAAATTCATTCTGAGGTGCCTGGCGCTATTTCCATTGCTGAAGAATCGACTTCTTTCGGTGGCGTAACCCATCCGACAGAAAACGGTGGTCTTGGGTTTAATTTTAAATGGAATATGGGCTGGATGAATGACACCTTAAGTTATATGAAACTCGATCCAGTTTATCGTCGTTACCATCACGACAAAATGACCTTCGGGATGATTTATCAATACAGCGAAAACTTTGTATTACCGCTTTCTCACGATGAAGTTGTACACGGCAAATGTTCGTTACTCGGTAAAATGCCGGGTGATACATGGCAAAAATTCGCGAATTTACGTGCCTATTATGGTTATATGTGGGGCTATCCAGGCAAGAAATTATTATTCATGGGCAATGAATTTGCTCAAGGTCGCGAATGGAATTATGAAGAAAGTTTAGATTGGTTTTTGCTTGACGAAAACCATGGTGGCCTATGGCATAAAGGCGTATTGCAATTAGTCAAAGATTTGAACGGAATTTATCAAAAAAATGCACCGCTCTTTGAACTAGACGGTGAGCCGGAAGGCTTTGATTGGTTAGTGGTAGATGATGCGGAAAATTCAGTTTTTGCTTTTGAACGTAAAAGTAGTAATGGCGAACGCATTATTGTGATCAGCAACTTCACCCCAGTACCACGTGAAGGCTATCGTATCGGTGTGAATGCCTCGGGTGAATACGAGGAAATTTTGAATACTGACTCAATGTATTATCAAGGTTCAAATGTAGGTAATTTCGGTTCAGTGAAAAGCGAAGTGATCGCCAGTCACGGACGTGATAATTCGATTAGCGTGACCATTCCGCCACTCGCAACAATCTATTTAAAATATAAAGCATAACAATAGCGAAGAACACGATGTTTAGTATTTATAACAATGGAAAACCTTCCCCAATGGGATATTCGCAAACGCTGGAAAATGGACTAAAAATTTCGAATTTTGCACTTTTTTCTAGTGCGGCGGATGCTATTGAACTTTGCTTGTTCCGTGATGGCAAAGAAAGCCGTTTTGCTATGAGCAGAACCGATGATATTTGGCATGTGGCAATTGAAGGCGTTGAGTTAAATGATGAGTATGCTTTTAGAATCACAGGCAAAAATGACCGCACTTTAGCCAATCCGCAAAAGTTAATGCTTGATCCTTATGCGAAAGCGGTCACTCATAAACCAGATTTGAGTTCATCAGAAGCCCGCTCAATTTTCTTGTTAAATGATGAACGAGATAATGCATCAGTTGCGCCTAAAGGTCGTATTATGGATGAACGTTTTGATTGGTCAGGGGATTGTAAGCCGTCTATTCCTTGGGCTCAAACCATTGTTTATGAACTGAATATCAAAGGATTTAGCCAATTAAATTCCCGTATTCCAGAAAATATCCGGGGTACTTATGCAGCGTTAGCACACCTAGAAAATATTGCGTATTTTAAATCATTGGGTATTACTAGCCTTGAATTGCTTCCAGTGAATTTCTTTATTGATGAACCGCATTTGCAAGAAAAAGGATTACGTAATTATTGGGGTTACAATCCACTAGCTATGTTTGCTTTAGAACCAAGTTATGCCGCTGATCAAAAACAGCCTTTAAATGAGTTTAAGAGCATGATCAAAACCTTGCATCAAGCGGGCATTGAAGTGATTTTAGATGTCGTATTTAACCATACGGCTGAATCCGAAAAATCATTTCCTACATTTTGTCAGCGTGGTATTGATGATGAAACCTATTACTGGCAAAACGAGCATGGAGGCTACCTCAACTGGACGGGATGCGGCAATATGCTCAATCTTGCTAATGATGTTACTCGCAAATGGGTATTAGATTGTTTACGTTACTGGGTAACAGAATGCCATGTAGATGGTTTCCGTTTTGATTTAGCCACAGTGTTGGGGCGTGAAACGCCTGATTTCAATCCGAATGCAAAATTGTTTGCAGAAATGGAACAGGATGACGTTCTACAAAAAATTAAATTAATTGCAGAACCTTGGGATATAGGCCATTACGGTTATCAAGTAGGGTATTTCCCCGCTTATTTCTCTCAATGGAATGATCGTTTCCGTGATGATATGTGCCGTTTTTGGCTATGGCAAAGTGGTGAGGTAGGCGCCTTTGCTGAGCGTTTTGCTGGCTCTAGCGATATCTTTAATCGCGAAGGTCGATTACCGCATGGTAGCCTGAATTTTATTACAGCCCATGATGGTTTTACGTTGAGAGATTTAGTGAGCTATAACCATAAACACAATAAAGCCAATGGTGAAGAGAATCGTGACGGACGGAATGAAAATTACAGCTACAATCATGGCATTGAAGATTCTCAATTAGATTTAGCTGATGAATGGCAAAGTGCGGTTGAAAAACGTCGTGTTTTATCGGAAAAAGGTTTATTAGGCTCTTTATTACTGGCAAATGGTGTACCCATGCTACTTGCCGGAGATGAGTTCGGCAACAGCCAATATGGCAATAACAATGCCTATTGCCAGGATAACGAAATTACTTGGTTAAAGTGGGATGATTTTAACCAAACCTTATTTGACTTCACCAAGCAAACGATTGCATTGCGAAAAAAAATTAAAAGTTTGCAACAGGAGGCTTGGTGGTCGGATGAAAATGTCGTGTGGTTGAATACTGGGGGAAACCCGATGACCCTAGACGATTGGCATAATCGGGAAAGCAAAGCTCTACAAATCATGTTGGACGGCAAGTATCTTTTCTTAATTAATGCAAAAACTGAACCGCAATCTTTTTATTTTCCAAGTGGTAAATGGAAAAAGATTGCCGAAACTGAAAATAGCGTGATTCAACAATGTGATGTGAGCGGTATAGCATTTGAAGTGTTGGAACATATGGATGATGAAAACGATGGAGTTTGTTATGAAAAGTGATCTTAATAAATATGAATTAGTTAAAGATACTTTAGTGCTTATTTTGGCTGGTGGTCGTGGTTCCCGTTTACATGAATTAACCGATAAACGTGCTAAACCTGCGTTATATTTTGGCGGTAATCGTCGCATTATTGATTTTGCGCTTTCCAACTGTATTAACTCAGGTCTGAATCGCATTGGTGTCGTGACCCAGTATGCCGCTCACTCCTTATTACGTCATTTACAAACTGGCTGGTCATTTTTACCGCAAGAGCGTGGTGAATTCGTTGATATGCTACCTGCTCGTCAACAAATTGATGATTCAACTTGGTACCGTGGTACAGCGGATGCGGTTTATCAAAATATGGCGATTATTCGCAATCACTACCGCCCAAAATATATTTTAATTCTTGCTGGTGATCATATCTATAAACAAGATTACAGCGTGATGTTAATGGATCACGTGAAAAGCGGTGCAAAATGTACGGTGGGTTGTATTGAAGTGCCTCGTTCTGAAGCCAGTGAATTTGGCGTCATGGCAGTAAACGAAAATCTTAAAGTGAAAGCCTTCGTTGAAAAACCGAAAGATCCTCCTGCGATGGTTGGTAAACCAGATACTTCATTAGCGTCTATGGGTATTTATGTCTTTGATGCTGAATATCTTTATAAAATGCTAGATAGAGAAGTGAATACACCTTGTACATCACATGACTTTGGTAAAGATGTGTTACCAAAATGCTTAGAAGAAGGTGTGCTTTATGCGCATCCATTCAGCCGTTCTTGTATGGGACGTAACACTGAAGGCGAAATTTACTGGCGTGATGTAGGTACGCTTGATAGCTTCTGGCAATCTAATATCGACTTAGTTTCAGAAAATCCACAATTAGATATTTACGATCAAAGCTGGCCAATTCGTGGTAATCCAGTACAAGCTTATCCATCTAAATTCTTCTATAAAAATGTGAATGTCAAACCGGTGGATAACTCGCTTATCGGTGGTGGCTGTGTCATTACTGATGCATCTATTAGTAATTCTGTGTTGTTTGATAGAATCAAAATTGATGAAGGATCTTCTGTTGATCACTGTGTTGTGTTACCACAAGTACAAATTGGTAAAAATTGTACGTTGAAAGATTGTATTATTGATCGCCATTGTATTATTCCAGATAGCATGGAAATTGGTGTGGATAAAGCCCTAGATAGTAAACGTTTCCGTGTAAGTTCTACCGGTAAGGTTGTACTTGTTACATCAGCAATGTTGAAAAAATTGCAAGGCGAAGAAGTCACTAATGAAGAACATTTGGACTAAAGTGCGGTTAATTTTGACAGTATTTTATTGAATTAAATTAAAAAGATTGTGCTGTTATCAATGACAGCACAATTTTAACTATAAAAGGAACATTATGAGAGTTTTACATGTTTGCTCGGAGCTGTATCCCTTACTCAAAACCGGTGGACTTGCCGATGTTTTAGGGGCATTACCTTTTGCTCAAAAAGAAATTGGTATTGATACGCGTATTTTATTGCCAGCTTATCCAAAAATTTCAGCGGGTATTGAGAACACACATGTCGTGACAGAATTTGACAATTTTGCTGGTCATGTTGTATTGCGTTATGGCGAATACAATGGGGTAGGGATTTATCTGATTGATGCGCCACATCTTTATTGGCGAGAAGGGAATCCTTATCATGATACCGATTACAATGATTATGCCGATAACTATAAGCGTTTTGCTTTATTAGGCTGGGTGGGCGCAGAACTTGCGACAGGCTTAGATAGTTGGTGGCGAGCTGAAGTGGTGCATGCGCACGATTGGCACGCAGGTTTAGCTGCCGCTTATCTCTTTAATAAAGGTCGCCCTGCAAAATCGGTATTTACGATTCATAACCTAGCTTATCAAGGACAATTTGCACATCATCATTTACATGAGATTGGCTTACCAGAAGGGATGTTTCATGTTAATGGTTTAGAGTTATTTGGTCAAATCTCCTATTTGAAAGCGGGGCTTTATTATTCTGATATGGTGACAGCCGTTAGTCCTACTTATGCGAAAGAAATTACCACACCAGATTTTGCTTATGGGTTGCAAGGCTTATTAACGGGTTTACGTGAAGCTGGCAAGTTGGTGGGGATTTTAAATGGCGTAGATCAAGAAATTTGGCATCCAAGTTGTGATGCTTATATTCAGCATCATTACAAATTGAAATCCATTGCGGGCAAGAAGAAAAATAAAGCTGATTTACAAGCTTATTTCAATTTACCACAACAGCCAGATGCACTCTTATTTGTGATGGTGACTCGCTTAACGGAACAAAAAGGCGTGGATTTATTGATTGCGACAGCGGATGAAATTGTGAAACAAG
Organism: Haemophilus parainfluenzae; assembly: GCF_900638025.1. Taxonomy (NCBI): domain Bacteria; kingdom Pseudomonadati; phylum Pseudomonadota; class Gammaproteobacteria; order Pasteurellales; family Pasteurellaceae; genus Parahaemophilus; species Parahaemophilus parainfluenzae. The sequence goes on along the minus strand of NZ_LR134481.1, from coordinate 1,723,198 downwards.
GTGGTCAATTAGCGATTCTCGGTTCTGGTGCTAAACATTTGGAAGAGGGAATTTGTCAATTAGCACAACGTTACCCAGAAAATATCTCAGTAAAAATTGGTTATGACGAAGCACTTTCACATTTAATGGTTGCAGGCGGTGATGTGATTTTAGTACCAAGCCGTTTTGAGCCTTGTGGATTAACTCAATTGTATGGATTGCAATATGGCACATTGCCGCTTGTTCGTGCGACAGGAGGATTAGCGGATACAGTCACAAACTGTACAAGTGAAACCATTGAAGCGAGTACCGCAACAGGTTTTGTATTCCAGAAAGCCGAAGCTGATGATTTACGAAGTGCAATTCAGCATTCCTTTGCCTTGTGGCAAAAACAACGTGTTTGGGCGAGGATTCGTAATAATGCCATGGCACAGGATTTTAGTTGGAAAAATGCAGCCACTCAATATGAGCAGCTCTATTTAGGCATTTTAAATGCATAATTCAATGGATTGACTCCCTCTTCAAAATAATCGCCTTTGAAGGGGGAATTTTTGTTGTTTTTTTCATAAAAAAGCTTAAAATTTGTGCGATTTTTTATTGAGGTTTTACTTTCTATGATCATGGATAATTTTGATTCGCCATTTCTCTACAATCGACCAAGTCTTGATATTGAAGGCATGAAAAAAGCAATTGTTTATAAATTAATTTTCTTAATTGGTCGTTCACCAAAAGAGGCGAGTCAACGTGACTGGCTCAATGCAACTCTCCATGCGGTGCGTGATTTAGTGACAGAAGGTTGGATTACGACTGCACGCCAATCTCGTGCAGAAGAAACTCGCCGTGTTTATTATTTTTCTATGGAATTTTTAATCGGCCGTACACTTTCTAATGCGATGATCGCAGAAGACATTTATGATGTGGCACAAAAAGCCTTGGCTGAATTAAATGTTGATTTAGAAGAGATTATTGAAAAAGAAGTGGATCCTGGTTTAGGTAATGGTGGTTTAGGTCGTCTTGCTGCTTGTTTTATGGACTCACTGGCAACGTTAGCGATTCCAGCAATGGGGTACGGTATTCGCTATGAATACGGTATGTTCCGTCAAAAAATTGAAAATGGCCAACAAGTTGAGCGCCCTGATGATTGGTTAGAAAAAGGCGCACCTTGGGAATTTATGCGTCCATCAAAACGTTTTAGTATTGATTTTGGTGGTCACATTTATTTTGAAGGCAAAAAATGTATTTGGAATCCAGATGAAAAAGTGACCGCACTTGCATACGACCAAATGATCCCCGGTTATAAAAATGACTCGGCATCAACCTTACGTTTATGGTCTGCGCATGGTGGTGAGGTGTTTGATTTAGCCGAGTTTAACCGTGGTGATCACTTAGCAGCAGTTGCAACGCGTTCAGCTAACCAAAACCTTTCTCGTGTCCTTTATCCGGATGATTCTACTTGGAATGGCCGTGAGTTGCGTTTACGTCAAGAGTACTTCTTAGTATCAGCGTCTTTACAAGATATTCTCCATCGTCATTTTAGAATACATGGTACATTGGATAATCTTGCTGATAAAGTGGCGATTCACTTGAATGATACCCATCCTGCATTAGCCATTCCAGAGTTAATGCGTATTTTAATCGATTTACACGGTTATTCATGGCAACACGCTTGGGATGTGACTCGTCGTATCTTCTCTTATACTTGCCATACTTTAATGTCAGAAGCATTAGAAACCTGGCCGGTAGAAATGATGGCGAAAATCTTACCGCGTCATTTACAAATGATTTTTGAAATTAATGATCATTTCCTAGAGTATGTGAAAACTTATGTCACGACTGATATGGACTTTATCCGTCGCGTTTCACTGATCGAAGAAGGATATCAACGTAAAGTGCGCATGGGCTGGTTGTCTGTTGTCGGTTCACATAAAGTGAACGGTGTCGCAGCAATTCACTCAGATCTTATGGTTTCTTCTACTTTTGCTGATTTTGCACGTATCTATCCGGAACGTTTCACCAATGTGACAAACGGTATTACACCACGTCGTTGGCTTGCGGTAGCAAATCCGAAATTAGCGGCTTTATTTGATCAATATATTGGTTCTGAATGGCGTTGCGATTTAAGCCAAATTGAAAAACTTAAAGCGTTTACAGATAAAGGTGAATTTAAGCGTGCTGTTGCAGATATCAAATACGATAACAAAGTGAAATTAGCAGAATATGTGAAGAAAACACTTAACATCGATTTAGATCCGCATGCATTATTTGACGTTCAAGTAAAACGTATTCACGAATACAAACGTCAAATGCTTAATGTGTTACACATTATTGCTCGTTACAACGAAATGTTGGCACACCCAGAAAAAGATTGGCAGCCACGCGTATTTATTTTAGCGGGTAAAGCAGCTTCAGCTTACTATGCGGCAAAACAAACCATTCGTTTAATTAACGATGTCGCGAATGTCATCAATAACGATGAGCGCTTAAAAGGTCGTTTAAAAGTTGTATTTATCCCGAACTACAGCGTAAGTCTTGCACAATTAATCATTCCAGCAGCAGATATTTCTGAGCAAATCTCTCTTGCAGGAACAGAAGCATCAGGTACCAGTAACATGAAATTTGCCTTAAATGGTGCGTTAACATTGGGTACACTTGATGGTGCGAACGTTGAGATTTTAGATAATGTTGGTGAAGACCACATCTTTATCTTTGGTAATACGGTTGAACAAGTGGATGCATTACGTCGCGAAGGTTATCGTCCGTTTGATTATTATCAAAATGACGAGCAGTTACGCGAAGTCATTGATCAAATCATTCGTGGTGATTTCTCACCAGAAGAACCGAACCGTTATCACTCTCTCATTCAAGGTTTACAATACCACGATTATTATCAATCTTTTGCTGATTTTCGCAGTTATGTGAAAGCGCAAAAAGCGGTAGATAAAAAATATCAAGATCGTGATGTATGGATTGCAAGCACGATTCAAAATATAGTGAACATGGGCTTCTTCTCATCAGACCGTACGATTCTTGAATATGCGAAAAATATTTGGAAAATTGAGCCGTTAAAACTCGAGAAGTAAGTTCTTTTCCACTCATAGAAAACCCTGTCGGATTATTTCCACAGGGTTTCTTTTTATGCTAAAATCCACCGTCAAATTTATTGTTCATTCAGATTAGGAAAAAGTATGAAAGTTTTAGAAGGTGCGGTAGCTGCGCCAAATGCTAAAATCGCAGTAGTGATTGCTCGTTTTAACAGTTTTATTAATGAAAGTTTATTAGAAGGTGCGGTAGATGCATTAAAACGTATCGGCCAAGTGAAAGATGAGAATATTACAATCGTTCGAGCACCAGGTGCGTATGAACTTCCATTAGTAGCACGTCGTTTAGCTGAAAGCAAAAAATTTGATGCGATTGTAGCATTGGGTACAGTAATCCGTGGTGGTACAGCTCACTTTGAATATGTGGCTGGCGAAGCAAGCAGCGGTTTAGGTCAAGTCGCAATGCAAGCTGAAATCCCAGTAGCATTCGGTGTTTTAACCACTGAAAACATTGAACAAGCTATCGAGCGTGCAGGTACTAAAGCAGGTAATAAAGGTGCAGAAGCTGCATTAACTGCGCTTGAAATGGTGAATCTTTTACAACAAATTGATGCGGCATAATTCAAATGACAGAGAAAAAAGAACCTGTAAAAAAAGTATCGCCACGTCGTAGAGCGAGAGAATGTGCGGTTCAAGCATTATATTCTTGGGCGATTTCTGGTAATGCGCCAGAACAAGTGGAACTCACTTTCGTTGTGGATCAAGATTTAAAAGGTGTGGATAAACCTTATTTTAGCCGCCTTTTCCGTCAAACCGTTGCGAATGTAGAAGCCGTTGATTTTTCAATGAGCCATTATTTAGATCGCGCATTGGATGAATTAGATCCGATTGAAAAAGCGATTTTACGTTTAGCAGTTTATGAACTTCAATTTGAGCTAGATGTACCGTATAAAGTGGCGATTAATGAGGCAATTGAAGTGGCGAAAGTGTTTGGTGCAGATGAAAGCCATAAATACATTAACGGTGTATTGGATAAAGTCGCTCCTGCATTAGGTCGCAAATAATTATTCAAATGTAGGGTAGACAAATGTCTGCCCTTTGTTTTTTGGTGTGCAGATAAAATGAGTACAGGTGAATTTGATCTTATAGGGCGATATTTCTCAATACAACAAGGCAATCAACACTTTGTTGATTTCAGTATTGGGGATGATTGTGCGATCACTCATATTCCAGAAGGCTATCAGCTTGCGATCACCACTGATACAATGGTCGAGGGTACGCATTTTTTATCTTCTATTTTTCCCCAAGATTTAGCGTATAAAGCTATCGCGACAAATCTAAGTGATTTAGCTGCTATGGGCGCTAAACCTGCTTGGATTTCGCTTGCACTGACATTACCTGAAGTTGATGAAAACTGGCTAAGCCAATTTAGTCAAAGTCTGTTTGATACATTAAATCAATACGATGTGACGTTAATTGGTGGCGATACAACGAAAGGCCCACTTTCTGTCACCATTACGGCGCAAGGTTTCGTACCAAAAGGAAAGGCTTTATTCCGACATAATGCGAAGGTTGGCGATTTAATTTATGTATCTGGCACGTTAGGTGATAGCGCGGCGGGTTTAAATTGGATCTTACAAGGTAAAAGTGCGGTCGATTTTGATAGTGAATTTTTAGTAAAACGCCATTTTCACCCAACACCACGGGTTGAATTAGGCCAAGCATTAGTGAATGTAGCGCATTCATGCATTGATATTTCAGATGGTCTTGTCGCTGATTTAGGACATATTTTAACGAGAAGCCAATGTTCTGCGGAGATTGATTTATCCTTCTTACCTTTATCTACATCACTCAAAAAAACATATAGCTTAGAAAAAGCAGAAGCGTTTGCATTAAGTGGTGGGGAAGATTATGAGCTTTGCTTTACGATTCCCGCAAATAAAAAATCTGAGATTGAGAAGTTATCTCAATCGTTGAATGTACCTTGTTCTTGTATCGGAAAAATCGTTCCGCAAAATAGCAATCCGATTACTTTTTTAAAAGATGGATGTGTAATCAATTATCAAGCACCATCTGGCTTCGATCATTTTAAGGATAAATAATGAATAGTTCACCTCTTGATAAAGTTAGCTTAAAAAATCCAGTTCATTTACTTGCATTAGGTTTTGGTTCAGGACTCATTCGTCCTGCTCCGGGCACATGGGGAAGTTTAGCTGGAACGATTTTAGGTTCGGCATTATTAGCTTGTCTTGGACTAAAAATCTTCCTAATTTTGACTGCACTTTGCTTTGCTCTTGGCTGTTATCTATGCCAAAAAACCGCAGATGATATGGGCGTTCATGATCACGGTTCCATTGTTTGGGATGAATTTGTTGGGGTATTTATCGTGTTAGCCGCGATTCCAACTTTATCTTTACCTTGGATTGTCATTGCCTTTGTGCTTTTCCGTTTCTTCGATATTTTAAAACCTTATCCCATCCGTTATTTTGACCAAAAACTGGAAAGCGGTTTTGGGATTATGGTGGATGACGTTTTAGCGGCAGTTTATGCGGTTATCGTGATCGTGATACTACGTATTGTAGGCTTACCATGCTAAATTTGATGATTATTCATCTTGTGGGTTTACTTTCTCCAGGCCCTGATTTTTTCTATGTCAGCCGAATTTCTGCCATGAGTTCTCGTCGAGAAGCCATTGGTGGCGTGATTGGGATTACCATTGGTGTATTAATTTGGGCTACGGCTGCCGTTTTAGGACTTGCCATTATTTTTGCTACGATGCCAATTATTCAAGGCATTGTGATGATGCTTGGCGGATCGTATTTAGTTTATCTCGGAATTAAAATGGCAAAAGTAAGAACCAATGCAGTCTTTGATGAAAAGCAGAATACAAATGTGCCAAATCAATCAATCTTAACGAGCATTATGAAAGGCTTATTAGTCAATTTGTCTAATGCTAAAGTGGTGATTTATTTCAGCAGTGTGATGTCATTGGTTTTAGTGAATATTACCGAAACATCACAGATTTTGACCGCGCTAGCCGTGATTACCGTAGAAACTTTTTTATATTTCTACATCATTTCGGTGCTTTTCTCACGTTCTGTTGCAAAACAGTTTTATAGCCAATATAGTCGCTATATTGATAATGTAGCAGGGCTGATTTTTATTTTCTTCGGAATCTATTTAATTTATAGTGGTGTTCAACACGCTTTAATTTGATAAAAAAGGACAAAACATGACATTAAAAATTGCGATCGCCGGTGCTGGCGGAAGAATGGGGCGTCAATTAATTCAAGCCGTACATAATGCAGAAGGGGCTGAGTTAGGTGCCGCTTTTGAACGTAAAGGTTCCTCTTTAGTGGGGGCTGATGCTGGTGAGCTTGCTGGTATTGGTGCATTAGGTATAAAAGTATCAGATGATTTAAACGCAGAAAAAGATAACTTTGATTTGCTAATTGATTTCACGCGTCCGGAAGGCACGCTTGAGCATATCGCATTTTGTGTCGCTAATAACAAAAAGATGGTAATTGGTACTACAGGTTTTGATGATGCAGGTAAAGCCGCAATTCAAGCTGCATCAGAAAAAATTGCCATTGTATTTGCCTCAAACTTTAGCGTAGGGGTGAATCTGGTATTTAAACTATTAGAAAAAGCTGCCAAAGTGATGGGCGATTATTGCGATATCGAAATCATTGAAGCTCACCACCGCCACAAAGTAGATGCACCATCTGGCACCGCACTTTCTATGGGAGAACATATTGCGAAAACCCTTGGTCGTGATTTGAAAACGCATGGCGTATTTTGTCGTGAAGGCATTACAGGCGAACGCAAACGTGATGAAATTGGTTTCTCTACCATTCGTGCATCAGATGTCGTGGGTGAGCATAGTGTCTGGTTTGCGGATATTGGTGAGCGTGTTGAAATTGCTCACAAAGCATCAAGCCGTATGACATTTGCTAATGGCGCAGTGCGTGCAGGTAAATGGTTAGAAAAACAATCTCACGGATTGTTTGATATGACAGATGTGTTGGATTTGAATAATTTATAATTCTATTTCTAAATCACTTTCCACCCGACAACAACACAGCAAAATCTCATCGGGTTGAATAAAGGCAAGGGGCTCTTCAGCGTAGGAAACCTTGCCTTTTTTGATCTTAACGCGACAAGAACCACAATAGCCAGAACGGCATTGATATTCATGGTGAATTTGATGTTGTTCTAAAAAGTTAAGCAGAGAAGTTTGGTTATCGAAATCTAAGGTGATTTGGCGCTGAATAAGATGAATTTTCATGAAACAAAATAAAACAAAATTTTGCTCATTATAGAAGAAAGAGAAGTAAAACTCACGGCTCTTTTGTTGTAATATAGCGAGCTAATATTCATCATAAGGGAAGACCATGCGAACCTTTCTAAAATTAACGTGGATTTCAACCGCACTTTTATTAACGGCTTGTAGCACCATTTCAAAAGAGCCGGTTAAGCATATTGATATGTATGTAAAGCCTTATTACGATGCAAGAGATGGGCGACTTGAACAGATTAATGTGAACAAAGATATTGATGCGTTATTACTGAAAAATACACAAAAAGATTTTGAAAGTGCGGTCAATATTATTGAGAAAAAAGTGGATTTTGTTTCTCCGATGACAATGTTTGCACTTTCTGCTCGTGCTTATGATTTTGGCCTACGAGATGAAGCGGTAAAGTGGTTTTATCGTGGGCAAAATCGTTTAATCACCGCTTTATATGTGTTGGATTTAGATAAATTAACAGTATCGAATAACACAGCATTTGGGCAATTAGTGGGACAGCATGTTAATCCGTATGCGTTCTGTGATTTGAATAAGCAACACAAGGCGGCGCAAGATGCGATTGACTGGGCTAAAAATCATGCGTATCAGGTGGTGTTTTTACCTCAATTACCAAGCAAATATCAAGATAGAAAACAAGCGTTAAAAGAAGCTGAAGCAAAACTTGATACTCGTTTAGTTGAGCAAGATCGCTATTTTGCTCATCCTGAAAATAAAGCAAAATGGGAAAAAGAACGCCAAAATAACTTAGTTAATGAACGATTTTGTTGGTAATTTTAAAAATTTTAAAAATCTTAAGGTTGCTTAAGATTTCATTAAGATTTGTTGTGTTTAATAAGCATCAACAAGGCGGCAATGAGGATAATCCTTCGCTTTGCAACATGATTAATTTATGCTTAATTCTATTTAGGAGAACATGATGAAAAAATTTGCTTTAGCAACCCTTTTAGCTTTATCTACTTCAGCAGCATTTGCTGGTTTTACTGGTAATAATGCACAAAGTGGTTTCCAAGGTGGTAACCAAGGTCAACAACTAACTGTTAAACAAGCATTATCTGCAAAAGATGACTCAATGATTAGCTTAGTTGGTAAAATCACTCAACAAGTTGATGGTGATGAATATCTTTTCACTGATGGTACTGGCCAAATCAAATTAGAAATTAAAAACCGTGTTTGGAATGGCTTAAATGTAGGGCCTCAGGATAAAATTCGCGTTTACGGTAAATTAGATAATGAAGCTTTTGATAAAGCAGAGCTTGAAGTCATTAGCGTTGAAAAAGCGCAATAATTTATCTAATTTGAAGTGGTGGGCAAAAGCCCGCCATTTTTGCGTTTTGAGAAAGGTAAAAGTGCAGTCAAAATTATGCGAGTTTTATTAGTAGAAGACGATCCTCTGATCGGCAATGGTCTGCAAATTGGTTTAACAAAATCAGGCTTTATTGTAGATTGGTTTACCGATGGGCAAAGTGGATTACATGCCCTAATCGGCGCGCCTTATGATGCAGTGGTATTGGATTTAACACTACCTAAACTAGATGGTTTGGAGGTATTAAAACAATGGCGTTCAAGTAATCAAGATGTGCCCGTATTGATCTTAACTGCACGTGATACGTTGGATGAACGCATTAAAGGCATTCAACAAGGTGCTGATGATTATCTTTGTAAGCCCTTCGCCTTGGCTGAAGTGGTGGTGCGATTGCAGGCCTTGATTCGTCGTCGTTATGGGCAAGTGAATCCGCAAATTGAGCATGGCAATGTAAAACTTGATCCTGCTCAGCGTAAGGCTTGGTTGAATGAGGATGAAATTACATTAACCGGACGTGAATATAAATTACTCGAGCTTTTCATGCTAAATAAAGGGAGGGTGCTTTCACGAACAACCATTGAAGAAAAATTGTCAAATTGGGATGAAGAATTAAGTAGTGGTGCATTAGATGTGCATATTTATAATTTACGACAAAAATTAGGTAAGCAATTTATTCGAACAGTACATGGTGTAGGGTATGCATTAGGACAAGTTAATGAGAAATAAACGACTGAGTATCCGACTCTTAACCGGTTTAAGTTTGACCGCACTTTGTGTTTGGTTTGTGGCTACTGCTACAGCATGGTGTGTGGTTAAAAAAGAAGCAAAAGATGTTTTTGATGCCCAGCTAATTTTGTTTGCTGAACGTTTGGCAAATTCTGACTTGCAAAATATTTTATTGGATGAACAACAAGATTTTCCACGTGGCGGATTTAAAGCATTAAAGCGGAATTATGACGATGATGCATTAGCATTTGCTATTTTTTCTGATAAAGGTGAACAATTATTAACCGACGGGGATAATGGTGACAAGTTTATTTTTAAATTTCACCATGGCTTTAGTGAGAGCTATATTTTAGATGATGATGATATTTGGCGAATTTATTGGCAACCCGCAGGCAATGGTGAATTAGTGATTGCTGTAGGACAAGAATTGGAATATCGTGAAGAGTTAGTCAATAAAATGGTATTTAGTCAAACCGGTATCTGGTTTGCGAGTTTACCTATTTTATTATTAGTTGCGTTTGGGGTAATTTATCGTTCAGTAAAACCAATTCGGTGTTTAAGTCGTAATGTACAGCGACGTCAACCGGGAGATGTTTCTCTGTTAGAGACGGATGATATACCTATAGAAATTTTGCCATTGGTTAGTAATTTAAATCAATTTTTTGCACGTACCGAACAGCAATTAAAACGAGAGCGACGTTTTGTTTCCGATGCGGCTCATGAATTGCGTAGTCCATTGGCAGCATTGCGTATTCAAACGGAAGTTGCCCAATTAGCTGGTGATGATACAAAAACTCGTGAAATGGCGTTAATACATTTAACTCAAGGCATCGATCGTGCTAATCAATTAATTGAACAGCTCCTTACACTTTCTCGCTTGGATAATCTTAATGAATTAGATGAGCAGGCTCTAATTGATTGGTCAGAAATTATTACTTCATTAGTTAGCGAGTTATATTTTAATGCCTTGAATCATCAAATTGATTTGAGCTTTGATTATCAGCATTCGCCTCCGATTAAATTGGGTCAACCACTCTTATTGTCACAAATGTTACGTAATTTACTTGATAATGCTATTAAATATTGCCCCAAAGGAACAAAAGTTCGAGTCATTTTGCAACGAACCAAAATATTAATCGAAGATAATGGTGGAGGCGTTGAACCTGAAGAGTTAGCTAAATTAGGTCAACGTTTTTATCGACCAGCAGGACAAAATGAAAAAGGAAGTGGATTAGGACTATCGATTGTTGCAAGAATTGCAGAATTGCATCACTATCGTTTTTATTTAGAAAATATTGAATACCAAGGTAAAATCCAAGGCTTACGAGCTGTGATTGAGTTATAGTTAAGGGCGTTTTTGAACGCCCTTATTACGATTGTTAAAATATCCCACCAATTAAGTCAATATGCCCTTTTTCTACCTTAATATCTCGAGCAAATTTTTTTATAATCATTTGTTTCATATCTGTTTCATCTAAGGTGTAAACAGGTATCTCGCCGAGTAAGGTGGCGATCCCTCTGCTTAATAATGGCATCACACTTTGTAGTTGCTCCATCACATTATTAGGTTCACCTGACCAGCGCAAAATCCGTAGTTGTTTTAAATACAGGGCGCCTTCTTGTGGGTTATATTCTGGAATGGCATCAAAAGTTAGATGCAATTTTGCTACATAAGTTTTATCAGATAAGCGAATAAACATATCAGCTAAACCACTCATTTCTACACGACTATCATTATTTTGGCCGATACGTGTTATTAAATCTTTCAGAGAATAATCAACAGAAAATAAGCCTGGAATACGAAGACTATCATTAATAGTTACTGTTTTATTCAAATAATGATTCATTTCTTGTTCATTAATACTAAAAGGGGTGGCTTGAACGGTTGGCGTAAATAGACTAAAAATCAGCATGCCCAATATGATTTTAAAAGTTTTCATTATGTTTCCTTTATTGAAAAAAAGTGAAAGTTTCGTACAATACATCCCTGATTTTTCACTATACACTAAAAAAAATGGGTAATAAAGTATGGTCTTATCCTTTAAAGCTTATGTGCAAACATTGCTAAAAAAACATAATGAAGAAAGGGTTTTTCGTTTTGAATATTTGGGCAAATATTATTGGCTGAAACAACCTGAGCGTTTAAAAGGTATCTGGCTAATCTTAAAACCTTACCCTAAGAAACATTTTAAAGAAGAATGCTACATTCTACAAAAATTAAATAGTATTGGCGCACCAGTACCTAAATTATGTGACTTTAGTGATGACCATTTGGTTCTTGAAGATGTTGGTCCAACATTAAATTGTTGGTTAGATAATAATGAAATAAATTGGGCACAGAAAGAAAATATTTTGCAGACAGCGATACGAGCGTTAATTCAATTACATCAAGAAGGTATTATTCATGGGCGTCCCGCTATTCGTGATATAGCTTGGCAATCAGGAAAGGTGAGGTTTATGGATTTTGAATCTCATTCTAAAAGTTATAATAAACAATGGCTGATCGCTCGTGATATGTTGGCATTTTTAAATAGTTTGTGCCGAGTAAAAAATTTAAATGATAAAAAACTAAGAGCACTATTTGATTATTATAAATTGCATTGTCCTTCAGATTATTGGATTGCTATGATTAGATATATAAAAAAAATGCGTTGGCTTTACTATGTTTTACTTCCATTTAAGCCTATTGCTCGGACAGATTTATTGGCTATTTATCGCTTATTCGAACATTTAAAATAGGAAACTAATGAAAAAATTATTTTTAGTTATGTTATTAAGTCTTGTTGTGAGTGCATGTTCTGTCGGAGTGGGGGCTAAAGGTGGGAGTAACGGCGTAGGTATTGGACTTGGTACTGGTTTTGGATTCTAAATTGTACTTTTCATGAAAATGAGCAGAAATCACTTGAACTTTCCATATTAAAATACTATAATGCACCCATATTTCGGACGCGGGGTGGAGCAGTTTGGTAGCTCGTCGGGCTCATAACCCGAAGGCCGTCGGTTCAAATCCGGCCCCCGCAACCAATAACAAGTTCAGTAAAAAGAACCCCAGATTTGGGGTTTTTTTATACGAGAAATTTAGAAACTGGGCTTAGGTTCATTGACGAACCTAACCCTTTTTTTATGTCTGAATTTTAAGATTAGGAGCAAAAATTGGCAACATTAGAACAAAACTTGCAAGCGATGCTTCAAGGTGCCGTAGAAGACTTAGGCTGCGAACTTTGGGGTATTGAATGCCAACGTGCAGGTCGTTTTATGACCGTACGTTTATTCATTGATAAAGAAGGTGGCGTAGGCGTTGATGATTGTGCTGATGTAAGTCGTCAAGTGAGCGCAATTTTAGACGTGGAAGATCCGATTGCGGATAAATATAACCTAGAAGTGTCATCACCAGGTCTTGATCGTCCATTATTTACGCTTGAACAATTCCAACGTTATGTGGGCGAGGATATCGCTGTGCATTTACGTATTCCTGTTTTAGATCGTCGTAAATGGCAAGGTAAATTAGAAAAAATTGAAAATGACATGTTGACACTTATTGTTGATGGTCAGGAACACGTTCTTATTTTTGGCAACATTCAAAAAGCCAATGTAATCGCAAAGTTTTAAAGGAGAAAAAGGAAAATGAGTAAAGAGATTTTGTTAGCTGCTGAAGCAGTATCTAACGAGAAGTTATTACCACGTGAAAAGATTTTTGAAGCGTTAGAGAGTGCGATCGCACTTTCAACGAAGAAAAAATATGACTATGAAACCGATATTCGTGTATCTATCAATCCTAAAACGGGTGAATTTGATACATTCCGTCGCTGGTTGGTGGTTGATGAAGTCAAAGTGCCAACCAAAGAAATGACATTAGAAGCAGCACAATTTGAAGATGCGAATATTCAACTTGGTGATTATGTCGAAGATCAAATTGAGTCTATCGCATTTGACCGTATTGCAATGCAAACTGCTCGCCAAGTTATCAGTACAAAAATTCGTGAAGCAGAGCGTGCAAAAGTAGTTGAGCAATTCCGTTCTGAAGAAGGCAAGATTGTTACGGGTACGGTGAAAAAAGTAAATCGTGAAAGCATCATTTTAGATTTAGGCAATAAAGCTGAAGCCGTGATTATGCGTGAAGATATGCTTCCACGTGAAAATTTCCGTCCAGGTGATCGTGTTCGTGGTGTGCTTTATAAAGTGAATCCAGAAAGCAAAACGGCACAATTATTTGTGACTCGCGCAAAACCTGAAATGTTAATCGAGTTATTCCGTATTGAAGTACCAGAAATTGGCGAAGAAATGCTTGAAATTCGTGGTGCTGCACGTGATCCAGGTTCTCGTGCGAAAATTGCGGTGAAATCCAATGATAAACGTATTGACCCTGTTGGTGCATGTGTGGGTATGCGTGGAGCCCGCGTTCAAGCGATTACCAATGAATTAGGTGGCGAACGAGTTGACATCGTACTTTGGGATGATAATCCGGCACAATACGTAATTAATGCGATGGCGCCGGCTGATGTGACTTCAATTATCGTAGATGAAGATAATCACTCAATGGATATTGCCGTTAATGCAGATAACTTAGCACAAGCAATCGGCCGTAACGGTCAAAATGTTCGTTTAGCCACCCAATTAACAGGATGGACACTAAATGTGATGACTACTGAACAGCTAAATGAAAGACATCAAGCTGAAGATACTAAAGTATTAAACTTATTTATGGATAAATTAGGGCTTGATGAAGAGTTTGCTCAAATCTTAGTGGATGAAGGTTTCATTTCATTAGAAGAAGTGGCTTATGTCCCCGTGAGTGAACTGACTGCAATTGATGGTTTAGAAGATGAAGACTTGATTGAAGAATTACAAGGTCGAGCAAAAGAGGCGATTACCGCTGAAGCTGTCGCTGAAGAAGAAGCGTTGAAAAAAGCGAATATTGAAGATCGTTTATTAAATCTTGAAGGTATGAATCGTCACATTGCTTTTAAATTAGCTGAAAAACAAATTACTACACTTGAAGAACTTGCAGAGCAGGGAGTAGATGATTTAACTGATATCGAAGAATTAACCGCAGAGCAAGCCGCTGATTTTATTATGGCTGCTCGAAATATTTGCTGGTTCAGCGAAGAGTAAGGAGTTTATAATTATGACTGAAGATGTAAAAAATATAGATGCAAATGCACCCAAAAAACTAAGTATTCAACGCAGAACGAAGACAACTGTAAGTGGTACGACCGCAGGTGGTAAAGCAAAGGCCGTACAAGTTGAAGTTCGTAAAAAACGGACGGTACCAACTAATGCTGCACAGAAAGCAGCAGAAGCTGCAAAATTAAAAGCACAGCAAGAGGCGGAGGCAGCAGAAAAGAAAGCGGCAGAAGAAAAAGCGCGTTTAGCCGCTGAAAAAGCTGCAGCTGAAAAAACAAAAGCTGAACAAGTCAAATCTGAAGCAGAAAAATCAGTGAAACCAGCACAAAGTGTGGTGGAAAATAAACCTAAATCGACTGATCCTGAAAAAGAAAAGCTAAAAGCAGAAGAAGCCGAACTTCGTCGTAAAGCGGACGAATTAGCTCGTCAGAAAGCTGAGGAACAAGCGCGTAAAGCTGCTGAAGAAGCAAAACGTTATGCTGAAGCTGATAACTCGGCAACAGAGTCTTCATCTGAAGATTATGCGGATTACAACTTAAGTTCTCGTTATGCACTAGAAGCAGAAAATGAAGAAGAACGTCGTAACGAAAATCGAGGTCGTGGCAAAAATAAAGTGGCCAAAGCGAAAAAAGAACGTGATGACGTGAAAGGTAGCAAAAATGAGCGAGAATCTAACCGCAAAAATCAAAAAGACGGAAAATTCGGTAAAGGTAAACATGGTAAGAAAGGTGCTGCATTACAACAAGCTTTCACAAAACCTGTTCAGGCAGTGAAAACGGAAGTTGTCATTGGTGAAACGATTACCGTCGCTGAGTTAGCGAATAAAATGGCGACCAAAGCGACGGAAATCATTAAAGCGATGATGAAGATGGGCGAAATGGTGACCATTAACCAAGTGCTAGACCAAGAAACCGCACAACTCGTAGCTGAAGAATTAGGCCACAAAGTGATTCTTCGTAATGAAAATGAGCTCGAAGAAGAAGTACTAGGCGATCGTGATGTTAACGCTGAAAAAGTAACTCGTGCACCGGTTGTGACCATTATGGGGCACGTTGATCATGGTAAAACCTCATTGCTTGACTACATTCGTAAAGCGAAAGTGGCAGCAGGCGAGGCGGGTGGTATTACTCAGCACATTGGTGCATACCACGTAGAAATGGACGATGGTAAAATGATTACCTTCTTAGATACGCCGGGACATGCTGCATTTACTTCAATGCGTGCACGTGGTGCGAAAGCAACGGATATCGTGGTTCTTGTCGTGGCTGCAGACGATGGTGTGATGCCTCAAACTATTGAGGCGATTCAACACGCGAAAGCAGCGGGTGCGCCTTTAGTAGTGGCAGTGAACAAAATCGATAAACCGGAAGCTAATCCTGATCGTGTAGAGCAAGAATTGCTTCAACATGAAGTGATTTCTGAAAAATTCGGTGGTGATGTGCAATTTGTACCTGTATCAGCGAAGAAAGGGACAGGTATTGATGACTTATTAGATGCTATCTTACTTCAATCGGAAGTACTTGAATTAACCGCAGTAAAAGATGGTATGGCAAGTGGAGTGGTGATTGAATCTTATCTTGATAAAGGTCGTGGTCCAGTTGCAACCATTCTTGTTCAGTCAGGTACCTTACATAAAGGTGATATCGTACTTTGTGGTTTTGAATACGGCCGTGTTCGTGCAATGCGAGATGAAAATGGTCAAGAAATCGATGAAGCAGGTCCATCTATTCCTGTTGAGGTATTAGGTCTTTCTGGCGTACCTGCAGCGGGTGATGAAGCAACCGTAGTACGTGATGAGAAAAAAGCACGTGAAGTGGCATTACACCGTCAAGGTAAGTTCCGTGAAGTGAAACTTGCTCGTCAGCAAAAAGCAAAACTTGAAAATATGTTTAGCAATATGACTGAAGGTGATGTGGCTGAACTGAACATCATTGTAAAAGCAGACGTACAGGGTTCTGTGGAAGCGATTATTCAATCGTTACAAGATCTTTCTACTGATGAAGTGAAAGTGAAAGTTGTTGGTTCAGGTGTAGGTGGTATTTCTGAAACTGATGCAACCTTAGCTGCAGCTTCTAATGCGATTATGGTCGGCTTTAACGTACGTGCGGACGCTTCTGCTCGCCGTATTATCGAAGCAGAAAATATTGACCTTCGTTATTACTCTATCATTTATGAACTCTTAAATGATGTGAAAGCTGCGATGAGCGGTATGTTACAACCTGAATTCAAACAAGAAATCATTGGCTTGGCTGAAGTGCGTGATGTGTTCAAACATCCGAAATTCGGTGCAATCGCAGGTTGTATGGTGACTGAAGGTGTAGTAAAACGTAACAATCCAATCCGTGTATTACGTGATAACGTGGTAATCTTTGAAGGAGAATTGGAATCTCTCCGTCGCTTTAAAGATGACGTTGCTGAAGTCCGTAATGGTATGGAATGTGGTATCGGCGTTAAAAACTACAATGACGTAAAAGTTGGCGATCAAATCGAGGTGTTTGAAGTCGTTGAAATTAAGCGTTCAATCTAATCAATAAAAAGAGCGGTCAAAATTCAACATATTTTGGCCGCTTTTTAACAAGGAGAATATTATGGCAAGAGAATTTAAACGCAGCGATCGCGTTGCACAAGAATTACAAAAAGAAATCGCCATCATTTTACAACGGGAAGTAAAAGATCCCCGTATTGGCATGGTAACCGTGTCAGATGTGGAAGTATCAAGCGACTTAGCTTATGCAAAAGTGTTTGTCACATTTTTGTTTGATCATGATGAAGTAGCGATTGAACAAGGTATGAAAGGGTTAGAAAAAGCGGCACCTTATATTCGTTCATTAGTAGGTAAAGCAATGCGCTTACGCATTGTGCCGGAAATTCGTTTCTTCTACGATCAATCCTTAGTTGAAGGGATGCGTATGTCTAATTTAGTGACAAACGTGGTACGTGAAGATGAGAAGAAACATGTTGAGGAAAATGACTAATGTCGAGACCTCGTAAGCGTGGACGTGATATTGATGGTGTATTTTTATTAGATAAGCCAAAAGGCATGTCGTCGAATGACATTATGCAAAAAGTGAAACGCGTATTCCAAGCGAATAAAGCAGGGCATACCGGTGCGCTCGATCCATTAGCAACCGGTATGCTGCCTATTTGTTTAGGCGAGGCTACAAAGTTTTCACAGTTTTTGTTAGATGCAGATAAACGCTATGTGGTCACAGCAAAATTAGGTGAACGTACGGATACCTCGGATGCTGAAGGGCAAGTGGTAGAAACGCGCTCAGTCAATGTAGAAACATCACAAATTTTGACCGCACTTGAACAATTTCGTGGTGATATTTTGCAAGTGCCGACCATGTTTTCAGCATTAAAGCACAATGGGAAACCGTTGTATGATTATGCTCGCGCAGGCATTACAGTAGAACGTGAAGCACGTCCTATCACGATTTTTGAGCTAAACTTTATCGAGTATCAAGCCCCTTTTCTAACCTTAGAAGTGCATTGTTCGAAAGGAACCTACATTCGTACATTAGTGGATGATTTAGGTGAAGTGTTAGGTTGTGGTGCTCATGTGACAGTGTTACGTCGAACTGCGGTTGCGGATTATCCAACAGAAAAGATGATGATATGGGATGCTTTGCAAGCGCTTGCAGAGCAAGGTGATCTTGCACAACTTGATCAATATCTTTTACCGACAGATACAGCGGTCAGTAAATTACCCGCATTACAGCTAAATGCCGAGCAAAGTAAAGGTATTGGCTTTGGACAACGAGTCAAATTTGCTAATGAAGCAAAATTATATGGTCAAGTGCGGTTATTTTCTGACGAGAATATCTTTTTAGGTGTAGCACTTGTCGATGATAACAATGTGATTCGTCCACAACGTTTGATTACGCAATCTATCTAATTATTTGCCTTTCTTTTTTAATTCCAGTAATCTCACCTGTAACCTTTTAATTGCAATCTATGTAAATAAGATATTACAGGTGAATTATGGATGTTCTTAACCATTTACGTCAGGAAATTGATGCACTCGATCGTGAACTGATTCAACTTTTTGCTAAACGCCTCGAACTGGTGACCCAAGTAGGCGAAGTAAAGCATGAAAAGGGGTTACCGATTTATGCGCCAGAGCGTGAATTAGCGATGTTACAGTCTCGCCGAGAAGAAGCGGCTAAAGCGGGGATTTCTCCAGAGCTTATTGAAGATGTGCTACGTCGTTTCATGCGTGAATCGTATTCCAATGAAAATCAATTTGGTTTTAAAACCCTGAATCCAGCCATTAACAAAATTGTTATTGTCGGTGGTTACGGAAAAATGGGGCAGTTATTTGCCCGTTATTTGCGTGCTTCTGGTTATCCTATTTCTATTTTAGACCGAGATGATTGGGATGTGGCAGAACGCATTTTAACGAATGCGGATGTTGTTATTGTCTCAGTACCGATTGATCACACGTTAGAAACAATAGAACGTTTAAAACCCTATTTAACGGAAAATATGCTACTGGCGGATCTCACCTCCGTGAAACGTGCGCCCTTGGCTAAAATGTTAGACGTGCATAAAGGGGCAGTGGTTGGGCTTCATCCAATGTTTGGTCCCGATATTGCGAGCATGGCAAAACAAGTGGTTGTGCGTTGTGATGGGCGCTTTAGTGAACGTTATGAATGGTTGTTAGAGCAAATTCAAATCTGGGGTGCAAAAATTTATCAAATTGATGCTGCAGAGCATGATCACAATATGACGTACATTCAAGCATTACGTCACTTTTCTACTTTTGCGAATGGTCTGCATCTTTCTAAACAGCCTGTCAATTTAAGCAATTTATTGGCATTATCTTCCCCGATTTATCGTTTGGAATTAGCCATGATTGGTCGTCTATTTGCCCAAGATGCGGCACTTTATGCCGATATTATTATGGATAAGCCAGAAAATTTAGACGTGATTGAAAGCTTGAAGCAAACGTATGAAGAAGCGTTACAATTTTTTGAAAAAGGCGATCGACAAGGGTTTATTGATGCTTTCCATCAGGTGAGAGAATGGTTTGGGGAGTATTCAGATCAATTCTTGCAGGAAAGTCGTCAGTTATTGCAACAAGCTCATGATTTACGACATGTATAAAATAAAAGTACGGTTGATTTTGATCTGACCCCAAAAAGTTAGACTGTTATTTAAAGGATTGTTTTCGATATTGTACCGGACTCAGTCCTTTTAATTTTAGTTGAATCCGTCGGTGATTATAGTAATCCAAATAATCCCTGACGGCATCAACTATCTCCTCTCTACTGTTAAATTCCCGACCATAAAAACATTCTGTTTTTAATCGTCCAAAGAAACTTTCCATTGCGGCGTTGTCCAAGCAATTCCCTTTTCTCGACATACTTTGAATGATGCCATGTTCAGCCAAGATTCGACGATAAGCCACCATTTGATATTGCCATCCCTGGTCTGAATGTAAAATGACACCACAAGCTTTATTTAATCCTTTGACGGCTTGCATTAACATGTCCTCTACTTGCGCCCAGTTTGGGGAATAGCTGAGATTATATGAAACTATCTCATTGTTAAATAAGTCTAAAATTGGAGATAAATAGACTTTACTCCCATCTTTCGCCTTAAACTCGGTGATATCGGTCACCCATTTTTGGTTCGGGGCCGTTGCACTAAAATCGCGTTCAAGATGATTAGGAGCAATCACCCCTATCGTGCCTCGATAGGTCGTAAATTTCTTGCTTTTTCTTGACCGCACTTGAAGCCCAAGTGTCTGCATTAAACGTTGAACTTTTTTATGATTCACGCCTGGCAAGCAGGCATGAACACGTCGGTAGCCATAATCAGGATGATTGGCTTTGATGCGTTTAATGGTCTTTTTCAACAACTCATCCTTATCCAGTTTAATCTGAAGTTTAGCAAAAAACGTACTACGCGCTAATTGTGCAAAGCCTAAAAGCCATTTTAACGGATAGCGTGTTCTTAACCTTTGGATAATTTCCGTTGCTCGGCTTCGTCCTGAAGTCTGAGCCTTCTCAACTCCTTTAGGTAGGCTACCTCCGCTTCAAGCTGTAAAATTCTCAGGCGTAAACGGTCTTCTTCAGTTTTGGGTGGCGGTGGCATTTTTGCATATTTGGGTTTCATCGGCGGTCGTCCTGATGGTTTACGGGGAATAAGTCCTTTTATGCCACTTTTTTCAAACCGTTTCAACCATGTTCCGACTAAGGCGTTGGAAGGAATATTGTAAAAACGCGCAGTTTCTCTAATACTCATTTTCCCATTCAAAATAGGTTGAAGAACCTGTAATTTAAATTCGATTGTGTAGTGTTTACCCATAAAAAATCTGCACCTCAATTGTTGGTTTGGTTAGTCCAACTTTTGGGGTGCAGATCAATTTTCACCGCACTTTTGTTTTTTGATTTATTGTCTTGCCAAGCGTAAATTTTGCGGAATTTCCTCAAAGTTAGAACGGAATGGATTAATATCCAATCCACCACGGCGCGTATAACGCGCATAAACGGTGAGTTTTTCTGGTTTGGCGTAATGCATCAAGTCATAGAAAATACGCTCGACACACTGCTCGTGAAACTCATTATGTTGACGGAAAGACACGATATAACGGAGAAGTTTTTCTCGATCGATTTGTTTGCCCACATAATGAATTTGCACTGTTCCCCAATCCGGCTGACTGGTAATAAGACAATTAGATTTTAATAAATGGCTCACTAAGGTTTCCTCCACCACGTTATCGGACGTACAATTTTGCAAAATATCCGCATTAAATTCGTAGCTGTGGATTTCAATATCTTGATCATCAATGCAATCGCCCGTTAAAGTATCAATACTTTGTCCTTGATAGTGGGATAATGGATGTAAACGTACTTTGACCTCGCCTTGAGCACAAGCGCTTAGGTCTTCACACATCGTGCGTTCTACGCTAGCAAAATCAGCAAATTGACTTTGGTTAAAGCTGTTTAAATAGAGTTTAAAGCTTTTCGATTCAATTAAATTTTCACTGCGATAATCAATTTCCACATCAGCAATGGCGACTTGTGGCAAACCTTTTGGATTCAACCAGGAAATTTCATAGGCTGTCCAAATATCGGCGCCATGAGTAAATGGCTGTTGTGCGGTAATGCCTAAGCCATCACGATTGAGTTTACGAGGTACGGGTTGTAACAAAGTGCGGTCATAATTTGCCGCATATTCTGTTGCTTGACCGAGTTTTAAAGATTGAAGGCTTTTATCTTGATAGTTCATTTGTTTTCCTAAATGACGAAAGCGTTATAAAAAATTCCACGACACATTCGAGACTAATCGACATTGGTCGCATTTAAAGTAAATCACATCAAATAGTGGTGCGTTTAATGCCCAATCTCCACCACATTGCGGGCAACAGCGTTGTTGTTCCGATTCTAAAGAATGACCACCAACACGATATAAATAATAATAGGTCGGTATGCCGCTTTCTTTTTCGATTTCAGCAGCAAGGTAGCGTCCATGTTTGCTTAGCGTGCTATTAATCTCGGAGATTTCGCTTAACGATTCTTTTTCTAAAGCTGAGCCATTCATTTGCAACTGATCGCAAGCCTGCCAATTTTCCTGCCATTTAATCAAATCTTGGCTTAAGTGCGGTTGATTTTTTAGCTGTTTATAGAGCGGAATTGGAGAAAAATCATCTCCGCTATGTAATGGCGAGCAAGATTGTAAATGTGTGGTGTAGAGTATTTGCCATGCTGGTTGGCTACATTCTGCGGTGCTGTCTGCATTTAAATCATCGGCAATAATTTGAAAACCTTGAAAATTTAGACCGCTCTTTTCAGCATGTTCCATCGCCAGATTCACAGATTGATTATTGTTTTCGGGTAAAAGGCTATCTTGCTCAGGGCAAATAACGCGCATCGCAAAACCTTGTTCGCCATCTTCTTCCGTTAAATAAAGCGGGATTTCACGGCCGATAATTTGCCCGTTATAACGCCATTGGTCAATGACTGCATTGAGCAAACGGCTTTGTTGGCCAATGTCGTTTTCTAAGGCGGTCAATTTAAAAAAGGGTTCGATCAGATACATAATTACAGATTGTGTAAGATTTCTTCAATTTGTTTTAAACCGTTTAAGCGGGTTTCACTTAAGCGAGAAGCAATACCAAGTTCATCAAAAAATTGACGGATATTAAATTGTTGTAGTTGATTATTGGTTTGTCCATTGATATTTTGCAGTAATAACCATAACAAACCATTCATAATGCGCGCTTCGCTGTAAGCTTGAAATTGAAACGTGCCGTCATTTTGTTGAATGGTCTTAAACCAAAGCCCTGCTTCGCAGCCTTGAATTGATTGCATTTGAGCCAATTCATCTGGAGAAGGTTGAGGGAGATGTTTACCTGCTTGAATAATGAAACGGTAACGATCTTCCCAATTTTTTGCCTGTTTAATGTTTTCTAGCATGCTAATAACTCTAAGGATTTATCTAATGCCGCAAAAAAAGTATCCACATCTTGTGGGCTATTGTAAGGCGCAAAAGAAAGTCTTAATGTGGTACGCTCGCCAAGGCGGGCTAAGTAAGGTTGGGCGCAATGTTCGCCTACACGCAACGCAATTTTTTGTTCGCTCAGGAGCGTAGCAAGATCCGAAGCCGCAATCCCATCAAAAACAAAACAAACCACTGAACTTGGCTGCGGCGAATTGAATAAACGACAATTCGGATAGTTTTTTAACCGCACTTTACTTTGCTCGGCAAGCTCAACGGCATGCGCCTCGGTGGCCTGAAAATCCCATTTTTTGAGCCAATCTAATACTGCACCAAAACCAATCACGCCTGCAATATTTGGTGTGCCCGCCTCTAATCGATAAGGCAAATCAGCAAAGGTAATACATTCATGGGATACGCGCTCAATCATTTTTCCACCGTAAAAAAGCGGTTGCAGCAGGGAAAGTGAGCTTAATTTTCCGCTTAATACGCCAATGCCGTTTGGTCCATAAATTTTATGTGCAGAAAAGGCGATAAAATCCGCATCTAATGCCTGTAAATCAATTTGTATATGGCTAATAGCCTGAGCGGCATCCACTAAAACGAGCGCATTGCTATGTTGACGGATGAGTCGAATTAAATGTTGGATATGTTGTTCTGTTCCTGTTACGTTGGAAACAAAATTGAGTGCCACTAATTTGGTTTTCTCATTTAAGGCTTTAATTAAGGCATTTTCATCAATTAGCCAATTATCCAAAATAGGCAGCACTTGAATTTTCGCGCCGCATTTTTTCGCTGTTTCATGCCAAGTAACAAAATTAGCATGATGGTCCGCTTGGCTAATTAAAATCTCATCATCTGCATGCAAAGAGGGGAGTAAACCGTTAGCAACCAAATTAATGCTATGAGTCGTCCCAGACGTCCAAATTACCGCTTTTTCATCTTCCGCATTAATTAAGGTTTTTACTAAGTGACGAGCATTTTCGTATTGTACTGTTTGTGCGGCTTCGTACTGACTACGATGCACAGAACCTGCCGATTGATAAAAAGTAGTCGTTGCATCAATGAATGCTTGAGGTTTTAATGCCGTCGCTGCATTATCCAAATAGACTACGGCATTTGGCGATTTAAAATAAGGGAATTCATTTTTAAATAATTGATAATCAAAAGCCATGGTTATCTCCGTGTTTAGGTGTTTTTTTCTGTTTACGCCATTCATAAGGGGCAACAGGGTTGGGATCTCGCCATAATCCGATTTTTTGTTGTTGAGCAAAATTTTGAGCCTGGAAGTAGATTGGATTTTTAGTATATTGCGGATAAACCCACGCCATGCCGTTTTTTACCATTTCTAAGTTAATGTTTCGTTCTTGCAGATAGACTGTTGCCAAAATACGTTGGTAACGATCATAGCCAGAAACGGACAATGTCACATTTTGTTTAAAAACCCGTTGTGAAAGATATTGTTTGGCTTTCTTACCAAATGCCTGACCTTTCTCAGGGGCGTCAATTTCTTGTAATCGTACTTTAAATTGCTTTTTAGTGGGTAAGAGACAAGTTAGAGTATCGCCATCACTGACTCCTACTACCCAACACGCCATTTGGCGTTCCGCAGAGACTGAAAATTGACACCAAAGTGCGGTCAAAATTACGGTTAAAAATAATAAGAATTTCTTAATCATTTTGAATTTCTTTGATCTATATCGCAAAACTTAGCTAAAAAGAGGGGGTAATTCTAACAAAAAAAGCGTAAAATAAATTTGAATTATTGTTAAATAAGTTGAAAGAGGAAATATGTTACTCCAAAAAGGCGTTCAACTTGTTCGCTCGCTTTTCATTTTATACATTATGTTACTACTCGGCAATTTGATTTCGCAGTATGTGCCCGTTGGAATTCCTGGCAGCATCTGGGGATTATTAATACTTTTTATTGGATTAACCACTCGTATCATTCGCTTGGAATGGATTTATTTGGGTTCTAGTCTATTGATTCGTTACATGGCAGTACTTTTTGTACCAGTGAGTGTAGGCATTATTAAATATTATGATTTACTTGTTTCTAAATGGAAAATTTTACTCATTCCAAATATTCTTAGTACTTTTCTGACGCTCTTCATTATCGCATTTTTTGGTAATTATTTGTTTTACAAACAATCCTTTACCCATAAACGTAAAAAAGTATTAGAAAAACGTAATCTTCAAGCAGACTAAGGTTTCATTATGCAATATGCAATTTATCTTTATACGGGGTTAACAATTTTCGGATTCTGGCTCGCATTGCAAATTAGTAAACGTTGGAAATCCATGATTTTCAATACCTTCGTCCTAACAGTATCAATTCTCGTGCTGATTTTAGAAATTGGCGATATTCCTTATGATGATTATATGACGGGTAATGCACCGATTAATAATTTACTTGGTTTAAGTATTGTGGCACTTGCCTTGCCATTGTATGAACAGCTTCAACAAATCGCGAGACAGTGGAAAATTATTCTTTCTGTGGTGACATTAGCTTCTTTGCTTTCCATGTTTACTGGTGCCATTTTTGCCATTATTTTAGGGGCGAGTCCTGAAATGGTGGCGACCGTATTACCAAAATCAATAACCACGCCAATTGCAATGGAAGTGTCTTCACATTTAGGCGGTATTCCTGCAGTGACTGCGGTAGGCGTA
Organism: Haemophilus parainfluenzae; assembly: GCF_900638025.1. Lineage (NCBI taxonomy): Bacteria > Pseudomonadati > Pseudomonadota > Gammaproteobacteria > Pasteurellales > Pasteurellaceae > Parahaemophilus > Parahaemophilus parainfluenzae. The sequence goes on along the minus strand of NZ_LR134481.1, from coordinate 1,697,600 downwards.
GTCGTAGCGGGGTTGCAAGGTTCGGTTTTTGGTTATCTTATTTTAAAAAAACTGGGCATTAAACAACAAGAAGCAGTGGGTTTATCTGTAGGTGCCGTTTCTCACGCATTAGGCACGGTAAGTTGCATGGAAGCCAATCCGAAAGCCGGTAGTTATAGTTCGATTTCTTTGGTACTTTGCGGTATTATGAGCTCAATTTTAGCGCCCTTAGTATTCAACGTTATTCATCTGTTTTTATGAGAACCCAATTAGCTGATTTTTGGACTGAACGTTTCCTTTCAGATCCGCCTCGTGAAAAAGATCACAGACCACCATTTCGTCGTGATCGCGGGCGGATTTTACATTCTGCCGCTTTCCGTTGTTTGCAAGCCAAAACACAGATTCATGCGGTGGGCGAAAATGATTTTTATCGCACTCGTTTAACCCATTCCCTTGAAGTGGCACAAATCGGCAGCAGCCTTGTTTCTCAATTAAAATTTGCGGAAAGTTATGTTGCTATTTCAGACCTGCTTCATATTGAAAAAAGTGAATTACAGAAACAACTCAAACCTTTATTACCAAGCAATGATTTAATTGAAAGTTTGTGCTTTGCACATGATATTGGTCATCCACCGTTTGGCCATGGTGGGGAAGTGGCGCTTAATTATATGATGCGCAATCATGGCGGCTTTGAAGGCAATGCGCAGACATTTCGTATTATTACTAAATTGGAACCTTATACTGAAACGGCTGGGATGAATTTAACGCGTCGTGCCATTTTAGGTGTGGTGAAATATCCGAATATTTTAGACTTATCTTCCCCGCAATATACCCAGCTGCCCCATGCTGAAAACGCCGATCCTCATTATGTCAAAATTAGCGATTGGAAGCCTGGAAAAGGGTTATTCCGTGATGATGTCACAATGTTTAATTGGCTGTTGCAAAACCTTTCTGAAAATGATCGCACTTTGTTTGATTCATTTCAAAAAGTGCGGTCAAATCCTGCTGAGTTTTTAAAAACACAATTTAAATCTTTAGATTGTAGCATTATGGAATTGGCGGATGATATTGCTTACGGGGTGCATGATTTAGAAGATGCGATTGTGACTGGTGTAGTAAATCAACATCAATGGCAAGAAGCATTAACTGAACTTAAAACGATTCCTTCAGATTGGTTGGCAAAAAATATAGAACAGGTCAGCCAACGATTATTCTCTAACCATCATTTCGAGCGTAAAAATGCCATTGGGGCATTAGTAAATTTCTTTATTACCCATGTGCGTTGGAAAGTTACCGGCAATTTTGATGAGCCCTTGTTACGTTATAACGCGGAACTACCACAAGATGTGATTGCGGCATTAAATGTGTTTAAAAAGTTTGTATGGAAATACGTGATTCGTCATGTGGAAACGCAGCGTATCGAATATAAAGGACAACGCATTCTCACCGAAATGTTCCAGATTTTTGAATCTGACCCGGAACGTTTATTGCCAACGAATACCGCTAATCGTTGGAAAAATGCGCCAGAGCAGGGTAAAAAACGTATTATTTGTGATTATATCGCAGGTATGTCAGATGCCTATGCCTTAAAGGTTTATCATCAGCTCTAAAGTGCAGTTATTTTTATTGATATTTTGAATTTATAGGACAATTTTGTGGCATTAATTAGTTTAACTAACGCTTATCTTTCTTTTAGTGATCACCCTTTACTTGATCATGCTGAACTGCATATTGAACCCAATGAGCGCGTGTGTTTAGTGGGGCGTAACGGTGCAGGTAAATCGACTTTATTAAAAATTATTGCACAGCAAGTTACGATGGATGACGGAAAAGTGCAGTATGAAAAAGATTTAGTAGTTTCACGTTTAGAACAAGATCCGCCTCGCCATGCTGAAGGGAATGTATTTGATTATGTGGCGGAAGGCATTGAGCATTTAGCGGATTTGTTAAAAGAATATCACCATATTTCGCAAGAGTTGACACAAAATTACAGTGAGCAAATTCTTAATCAACTGGCGCAAGTACAAGCCAAATTAGAGCATGCCAACGGTTGGCAGTTTGAAAATAAAATCAATGAAGTCCTGCAAAAGCTCGAGTTAAATCCCGATACTAAATTAGCGGATTTATCTGGTGGTTGGTTGCGTAAAGCCGCTCTTGCTCGTGCGTTGGTGTGTAATCCTGATGTCTTGTTATTAGATGAACCGACTAACCACTTGGATGTGGATGCAATCGAATGGTTAGAAAACTTCTTATTAGAATTTACCGGAAGCATTGTGTTTATTTCCCACGACCGTTCTTTTATCCGCAAAATGGCGACCCGTATTGTCGATTTAGATCGCGGGAAATTAGTGTCTTATCCAGGTAACTATGATTTATACCTCACCGCTAAAGAGGAAAACTTACGTGTCGAAGCATTGCAAAATGACCTTTTTGATAAACGCTTAGCACAAGAAGAGGTTTGGATTCGTCAAGGTATTAAAGCACGCCGTACACGTAATGAAGGCCGCGTGCGCGCTTTAAAAGCCATGCGTGAAGAACGTCACCAACGTCGTGAAGTGATGGGGACTGCTAAGTTACAATTAGATAACTCAAGTCGTTCAGGCAAAATTGTGTTTGAAATGGAAAATGTGAGTTATGAAATTGAAGGCAAACAGCTGCTCAAAGATTTCAGCACGACCATTTTGCGAGGCGATAAAATTGCATTGGTTGGCCCAAATGGTTGCGGAAAAACCACGTTTATTAAACTTTTATTAGGTGAAATCAAGCCAACGAGTGGTCGTATTCATTGCGGTACAAAATTAGATATCGCTTATTTTGATCAATATCGCGCTGATCTTGATCCGGAAAAAACGGTAATGGATAACGTTGCTGATGGCAAGCAGGATATTGAAGTCAATGGTGTAAAACGTCATGTGCTGGGCTATTTGCAGGATTTCTTATTTCCACCCAAACGAGCTATGACACCTGTAAAAGCGCTTTCAGGCGGTGAACGTAACCGTTTGTTATTGGCTAAATTATTACTGAAACCTAATAATCTATTGATTCTCGATGAACCAACCAATGACTTGGATGTAGAAACCTTAGAATTATTGGAAGAAATCCTCACGGATTATCAAGGCACCTTATTGATTGTCAGCCATGATCGTCAGTTTATTGACAATGTCGCAACGGAGTGCTATTTCTTTGAAGGTGATGGCGTATTGAATAAATACGTGGGCGGTTTCTTTGATGCGAAAGGACAACAAGCCAATTACTTTGCGATGAAAGCAGAGCAAGAGACCCCAAAATCCAAAAAAGAAGCACCCAAAGTACAGGAAAGTGCGGTCAAAAATGACGTTGTTTCTCAAAAGCCAAAATCCGTTAAACTTTCTTACAAAGAACAACGTGAGTTAGAACAGCTACCACAATTGTTGGAAGAATTGGAAGAGAAAATCACCGCACTTCAAGCTGAAATTGGTGCTCCTCATTTTTTCCAACAAGCTCATGATGTAACAGATGCTAAGCTTAAGGAATTATCGGACACTGAAGCGGAGCTTGAAACGGCTTTCCTTCGTTGGGAAGAGCTGGAAGAGAAAAAAAACCAAGCTGAAGCAAAATAGAGGATAGATAAAAAGAAACCGAGCGAAATAGCTCGGTTTTTTATTATGCGTGATTGCCACTTATGCTTATTTTTCAGCTGTTAAATCCTCGGCAATTTCCTCCGCTTGCTTAATCACATAGCTCACAGCTTCTTCCTGCTTATCCGGTGGGTATTTATAACGCTGCAAAGCTCGTTTCACGAGAATACGCATTTTGGCGCGAACGCCTTCTTTGTATTGCCAGTCGATGGTAACTGAGCGTCTTAAAGTATCGGTAATTTCTTTGGCAAGTTTGCTCAATACTTCATCGCCCATCAGTTCACGGGCGCTTTGGTTTTGGGCGAGGGCTTCGTAGAAGGCGAGCTCTTCTTTTTTCAGCCCCAGTTTTTCGCCTAAAGCTAAGCGTTCTTGGAAGTCTTGGCTCATTTTGAAGAGCTCATCCAAAATTTCCACCACGCTTAAATTGTGATTGTGGTATTGATTCAATGCTTCCTTCAAACGCTGTTCAAAATCTTTTTGCAAGGTTAAGTTTGTGCCTGATTTAACTTTAATTTCACTTGCTAAATAACGTTCCATTGCCGTAACCCATAAATTTTTAGTTGGGCTATTTTTAACAGTTTGTAAAAATTCCTCGGAAAGCAAACTGATTTGTGGTTGTGGTTTTTCTAGCAGATCGAATAAATCAATCACGCCTTCAGAATACACAGTTTGATTGACCAATTTTTTCAATAAAATCTGTCTTTCATTTGTACCTGTGCCTTTTTGTTCACGTTTAGTTAAAATTGCCCGTACGGCATCATAAAAGGCAATTTCTTGGCTGTATGGCTCAACTTCAGCCAATGCGCCGCACAGCATATAGCCTTTTTTCACCAAACCTGCCGCTTTTAAAAAGGCTTTTTTGCGTGGCTCGGTTTCTTTTTTATTAAACCAATGTTGTTCATGCGCTTTGCCATCAAACGGTAATCGATCGAGGCCCAAAATATGGTTGGCGGCAAAACGAATCGCCATCAAAAGATCATTCGGATTATCTTTTTCTAAGGCCGTCTGAACATCAAAGGTTTTCCCTTCAACCGGCGTTGCAAACAGGCTGCGGATAACTTCTAAATGCTCTTTCATTTTAAAGAACACATCAATCACGTTATCAGTCAGCTTGCCCTTGCCTTGTGAATTCGTGTATTGCTGGGTCGCTTCTTTGAGTTTTTCGGCAATACCGACATAATCCACAATCAAACCGCCGTTTTCTCGGCTCTTATTACGGAATACACGGTTAACCCGCGCAATCGCCTGCATCAGGTTATGCCCCTGCATCGGCTTGTCGATATACATCGTATTACAGCAAGGCGCATCAAAACCCGTCAGCCACATATCGCGCACAATCACCACTTTCAGCGGATCGTTCGGGTCTTTAAAGCGGCGTTCCAGCGTTTGTTTTTCCTGTTTACTGTAAACGTGTTTCTGCATTTCCGGCGCATCGGAAGCAGAGCCTGTCATCACAATTTTAATCGCCCCTTCGTTAATATTGTCCGAATGCCATTCAGGGCGCAGTTTGATGATTTCATTGTATAAGTCCACGCAAATCTGACGGCTGGAAACCACCATCATCGCTTTGCTGTCGACGACTTCATTGCGTTTGGCAAAATGCTGCACAAAATCCGCGGCTAAATCAGCCAGACGGGCTTGTGAACCCAGCAATTTTTCCTGCAAACGCAGGGAAGTCGATGGCTCCTCTTCTAGTAGGGCATCAATTTCTGCAAACAAAGCATCATGGTCTTTTTTATTTAAGCGAATTTGGCGAGCATCATCATAAACAATCGGTACGGTTGCGCCATCTTCCACCGCATCTTGCAAGTCATAAATCGACACATAACGCCCGAACACATCTTGCGTGTCTTTATCTTCCAGGCTAATCGGCGTACCGGTAAAACCGATAAACGAAGCATTAGGTAACGCATCGCGTAAATGGCGGGCGTAGCCTGCCTGAAATTTGCCGTTATGCAGTTTTTGCGTAAAGCCATATTGACTGCGGTGCGCTTCATCGCTAATTACAATAATATTGCTGCGCTCATTTAAAACAGGAAAGCGGTTTTCTTCCTCATTTAGGGCGAATTTTTGAATTGTCGTAAAAAATACACCGCCCACTTCATTTTTCGCGAGCAGTTGGCGCAGTTGATCGCGGTCTTCTACTTGTTGCGGCGTTTGTTTGATTAAATCTTTGCCTGAAGAAAAGGTTTGGAAGAGCTGACCGTCCAAATCGTTGCGGTCGGTGACCACCACAATGGTGGGATTTTTTAATTCAGGCTGCGCAAGCAGTTTTCCGGCATAAAACAACATGGAAATCGATTTACCCGAACCTTGCGTGTGCCACATTACGCCAATGCGGCGGTCGCCTTTTTCTGAAGTCGCCCAAATGGTGGAATCTACCGCTTCATTTACGCCGTAATATTGATGGTACGCCGCGATTTTTTTAATGGTTTTACCGTTGGAATCCCGCTCAAATAAGACGAAATAGCGGATATAGTCGAGCAAATCTTTGGGCTGCAACAAGCCATTGAGCAGGCTTTGCAATTCATCGTCAAAATATAAGCGCATGCTTTGATTTTTTTCATCGACCACTTTCCACGGCGTAAAGCGTTGAAAGTCTGCCGAAAGCGAACCTAAACGGGCGGTAATGCCGTCTGAAATAATCAGGGTTTGGTTGTAAACAAACAGCTCGGCAATCTCATCTTTATAGGTTTCAAACTGATTAAACGCCTGCAACAAATCCGCCGATTCACGCAGCGGATTTTTCAGCTCAAACACCACTAAGGGAAGACCATTGACAAAGCTGATAATATCAGGAATCCGCTTGCCTCCTTTACGGCTGCGGATTTCCAGCTGGTTGACGGCAACAAAGCGGTTGTTCTTCACCTGCTCAAAATCCACCAAGCGTGCCATCTCGATTTTCTGCTCACCGTCAGCCTGATATTCCACCCGCACACCATCGCGCAACAGTTTATAAAACGCCTGATTACGCACCACCAAGTCGCCAATATCGCTTTTTGTCGCGGCTTTGACCACAGAATCAACCGCACTTTCAGGCAGCTGCGGATTAAGTTTACGCACCGCCTCACGCAGTTGCTCAACAAAGACTACGCCGCTCAAATCGCCACGGGCAAACTCGCCTTCATGAACAGGCAAGTCTTTACCATAGCGATATTCCCAATCGAGGGATTGCAGTTGTTGAAGGGTGATTTGTTCGATGTCGTTTTCGTTGAGCATGATGGATTCCTTAGTGTGTGGTTTAAATCTCCCCTAACCCCTCTTTACGAAAGAGGGGAATGGTATTGAGCGTCATTTTAGTTTAGGTGTTTTTCATGAGTAATTTTGCTGTTAATCCGACCGCTTGCAGCCAACAAACCTTTCAAATCTCCCCTAACCCCTCTTTACGAAAGAGGGGAATGGTATTGAGCGTAATTTTAGTTTAGGTGTTTTTCATGAGTAATTTTTCTGTTAATTCGACTGCTTGCAGTCAATAAACCTCCCAAATAGTCCCCCTCTTTAGCAAAGAGGGGTTAGGGGAGATTTGATAGGGGTAAAATTAGTTTTGCTGTTCACAAATCTTACGCACTATTTTTTATGATTTTTTGAAAATGGATAGTTTGTTTTTTCTATAATTTATTGCTTTTTCAATATATTCTTCTAAATTATCTTCAATTATTCTATATACATCTTGGCTAGTTAGTTTTCGAAGAAATCTATAATTATTTGGATCTAATATAGGAACATTAAATCTTAATAAGGAATTCTGAAATTTAAATTTAGTAAATGGGTTATTTCCCTTTCTTGATGTTTTAACTTCTAGATCTTTTAAACCATCAATATAAATACCTAAAACGCCCATTCCACGATTCCAGGCACTTTCAATTTCATAAAGTACATATTTTCTATTAGATGTTTCTTCGCCAATAAGAACGACAAGACAGGAACAACCAATAAGATTCTGATTTATCCAGTTTTTAATCGCTTGATCCCCTTTTCTAGCTATCGTTTCCCAGTCATTTGGGGTAGTGATAGCATTTCCTTCAATTACCCCCATATTTCTAATTTGTTGAACTCTCCAATTATCTTTTTGATAATGGAAGCTAAAAAATACCTTTCTTTTCATTTCATATACCTTAGATAAGTAGTGCTAAAATAAGTATTCCTAGAATAGGAATATAAAACCAAGCAATGGAAGAAGAAAACATGGTTGCCAATACATTTATTAATTTTATTTCCCCAATTCCTAATGAGTACAGATTATCTGAATTACCACTCTTCCTTAGTGTTATTCTGTTTTCATATAGTTTGCGATATTTTCTTTCAATATATAAATAGTAAGCGTCTATATACCAAAAAGCTAAAGGAAAAATAGATAATGTAAGATTCTGAATGAATCTTTCTGTTTGTACGTTTAGTGCAATTACTGCAACAAAAATAGTAATTACCCATCCTTTAAGCATAAAACTATTTTGGGCCATTCTATTGATAATTGATTGAATTAGATCAATTTCTTTATGGATAACCTCATTATCAATCTGATTAGTCATTTTCAATTTTTCCACTCAATAATCTAGGTAACAATAAATCTCTTATTTCTTTCAGCGCATTATTTTCTATCTCGTTATTCATAATTTTTGAATCACAAGATGATAAATTTTTTTCAAAAAGCTGAATAAATTTTTCCTCAGGGTTAATAATTTGAATATTTTTTAAGTTAGCCTGATTGATAGAACCAAAAACAGTTCCTTCACCATTAAATAAATCTAATTCTGGTTTTATAGATTGTATTTGATATAAACCGAACGACAAACTTTTACTCTTATGTTGTAATGCAGCTAATCCGCGACCAATACAGCATTTTTCAAGTGCTATGTTAATGTCCCCAACAGGAGCTCGAACGCTCATTAAAATAGAATTTTGTTCTGCAATACGTTTAGGATCTGTTGTAAACAATCTCGGGGTAGGAAAGCGCCAACCAAATTCTGCACGACCTTGATAGAAAAGCATTCCTTGTTTATTTTCATTATAAGTTTCTCCTTTTGGAGATTGCCCCATAACGACATCATAACAATCGCCAATCGTAGATAATTCCCACCCCTTCGGCACCTCAACCCCATCAACCTCCACCATCTCACAAGGAAACGCTTTGGCGGTTTCGGCTAATTCGGCGTAGCGTTCAGGCTGTGTTTGTGAAAGTGCGGTCAGTTCTTCGGGTGTTTTTCCGCTGATTGCCTGCATGGCGGCAAGTTCCGCTTGTTCAAGACTCATGCCGTCTGAAAGGGCTTGGGCTTTGGCATGCACGGGATCGAAATCAACAAACCAGCTTTTAAACAGGGCTTGGGCGATTTGTTCCAAGGTTTGGTTGATTTTAGTATTGACTTGGATTTTTTGGTCTATTGAATTAAAAATATCAACAATACTATTTTGCTTATTTAAATCAGTAATTTTGGGAAATATCTCATCTAAAAATAAATTAAATTGAAAATTAGATATTCCTGTAGATTGATTTTCATAAATACCAATTTGATCTGATAAATGCATTTCTGCAATTTGGTAATAAATGAATTTAGAATTTATCTTTTCTTTATCCAATCTTAGTAATCTACAAAAACTAGCTGGAATAACATACTTACCTAAATTATCTAGAATTTCTTGAGTAATGTATAAACATCTTCCTGTTCTTTGACCGGATGAAGCACTTCCTCCAGAAACTTCAATAATTAAATCTCCTACTTGTAATGTTCTTGATTCAATTTTTTTTAAAGTTTCAAAGCGAATTGGAACGGAAGAAAAATCTAATTTCTCTAATTTAGGGAAATCAGTTCCTCTAATAACAGAAACCTTTATTAAATTTTCTTCTATAGTTTCTTTACCCCAACCACCACCAATAGTGTGTATGACATACGATTTTAAATTACTCATACCCCAATCCCCCTAAATTCTTCTTAATCTCCGCTTCCAACTCCGCACTTTTCGCAAACTGTTCCTTTAAAAGTGCGGTCAGATTTTGCATTTTTTCTGCAAATGGCACGCCGTCGTCTTCTTGTTCTGCGGTGCCGACGTAGCGCCCCGGTGTGAGGACGAAGTCGTTATTCGCAATCTCTTCTAAAGTCGCGGATTTACAGAAAGCGGCTTGGTCTTCATAACCTGCTGATGTTTGCCAAGCGTGTAGGGTGTTGGCAATTTTGGCGATGTCGTCAGCGGTGAAATCACGCAAGACGCGGTCTTTCATATAGCCGATTTGGCGGGCGTCGATAAACAATACTTCGCCTTTGCGCTTTTTGTTGCGGTTTAAAAACCAAATACAGGCGGGGATTTGGGTGTTGGTGAAGAGCTGGCCGGGCAGAGCAACCATACATTCCACCAAGTCGGCATTGATGATGGCTTTGCGGATTTCGCCTTCGTTGTTGGTTTGGCTGCTCATGGAACCGTTGGCAAGCAATAATGCCATTTTGCCGTTGGGCGAGAGGTGGTAAATCATGTGTTGCAGCCAAGCGAAGTTGGCGTTGCCTTTGGGCGGCGTGCCGTATGCCCAACGTGGGTCGTCGGCCAGGGATTCGCTCCACCAATCGCTGACGTTGAATGGTGGGTTTGCCATGATGAAATCCATCTTTTTGTCGATGTGTTGCGGCTGGGTGAAGCTATCGGCGTTGTGTTTGCCGAAGTCGTAATCAATGCCGCGGATGGCCATGTTCATGGCGGCGAGTTTCCATGTAGTTGGGTTGAATTCTTGTCCGTAGATGGAAACGTTGTTGATGTTGCCTTGATGGGCGGTGATAAAGCGTTCGGTTTGCACGAAAAAGCCGCCGCTGCCCATAGCTGGGTCATATACGCGACCTGAGTATGGCTCGAGCATTTCGACAATCAGGGAAACAATGGATTTCGGCGTGAAATATTGGCCGCCGCGTTTACCTTCGGCTTGGGCAAAACGACCGAGAAAGTATTCGTAAACGTGGCCGAGTATGTCTTTTGCGCCTAAATGTACGGGCTCGCCGTTGTAAGTCGGACGGGTAAAGTTGGTATCGGAGAAGAGGATAATCAGCCCGCGCAGGGTGTCTTCGTTTACGGCATAGCCGCTGATGCGTTGGAGGACGCCTTTGAGTTTTTCGTTGTCTTTTTCAATGGCATCGAAGGCATCGTCAATCAGTTTGGCCACGCCAGAAAATTTCCCGCCCCAAGGCAGCTCTGCGCCGATGTTTAAGATGGAAACGGCTTTAATCTCGTCCCAACGGGCTTGCTGCGGCACCCAGAACACATTGTCGGCAGTGTAGTAGTCGCGGTTTTCCAGTTCGACGGTTAAGGCTTCTTGATATTCTTCGTCCGTATCGTAAAAAGCGCGGTCAAGATAGAGTGGATTTTCGGGATCGCTCAGTTCTGCCTGAATTTTTTCTTGCTGATGGGTGAAGCTGTCGGAGATGTATTTCAGGAAGATGAGGCCGAGTACGATGTGTTTGTAATTGGCAGCATCAAGCTGCTGGCGCAGTTTATCGGCAGATGACCAAAGTTTTTCATCTAATTCATTTAAAAATGCTTGTTGTAATACGTGATTTTCATCGACAATCTTGGTCGTGTCGTGTCGTGTCGTGTCGTGTCGTGTCGTGTCGTGTCGTGTCGTGTCGTGTCGTCTGCATAAAATTTATCCTTAGTAAAGTAATAATTCAATCAATAGTTAGTATTTTATCGAAAATTTTTCTTCTCTACAAACAATCATTTAGCAGTGAGATGATTTGTTTTTATGGATACAAAAGCAACGCTTTAGCGCTGCTTTTTTAATTAGGCTATATCAAATTACTAATAAAAATGACCAAGATAATAACAGGAACCACAAATTTGACATAGTTAAACCAAATTGTGGTGAAGAGCGAATTGGGTGTTGGTGATAGCTCTTTTTTTGCATCGTCTTGTAACACGAAACCAACGAAAATGGCACAGCCAAGTGCGGTCAGCATAAAGAGAATATTTCCGCTGACGAAATCGAAGGCATCGAAAATGCTTTTACCGAAGATAGTGAAATCTTTCCAAAGGTTATCACCTAGAATAGATGGCACGTTACCTAATAAGAAAATCCCCATTAAGGTAACAAAAATCGCTTTACCACGGCGCATTCTGAGTTTTTCTTGTAATGCGGTGATGATGACTTCGTAAATCGTAATTGATGTGGTTAATGCGGCAATAAGCAATAAACCGAAGAACACGATAGCAAAGAATTTACCCGCCCATAAGTGTGAGAATACAATTGGTAAACTTTGGAAAACCAAGGTTGGGCCAGCGTTAGGTTCAATGCCGAATGTGAATAATGATGGGAAGATCATAAAACCACATAACACAGCAATGATGGTGTTAGTGAAGCCTGTAATAACGGCTGTGTGAATAAGGTTCTCTTCCTTGTTTAAATAGCTGGAGAGAGTAATCAATACACCAAAACCAAGACTTAATGCGAAGAATACCTGACCTAATACGAAGATGAATAATTTAGGTGTAATTTTACTGAAATCAGGTTTTAAGTAGAAAGTCACACCTTCCATTGCGCCAGGTAAGGTGAGGTTACGAATCACCATACCAATTAGGAAGATGAATAGTAATGGCATTAAGTATTTTACAGAACGTTCAATCCCGCCGATGATACCTTTTGCCAAAATAATGTAATTCACCGCCACAAACAGGAAGGTATAAAGCATGATTTCCCATGGGCTGTTGCTGATGTGTAAATCGTAGAAATCTTTGGCCACTTCTTTTGTAATTGGGGCGCTAATATCAAGGGTATTATTAATCAGGCTGATGATATAAGACATCACCCAACCACCTAATACCATGTAATAGGCCATGATACCAAATGCACCGAGAAGCCCCATGTAGCCGAGAATTTTCCAATATTTGGAGATGTTTTTACCTTTATCTAGGATTTTGTCGCCAAAGGCATCAATGGAATTCACACGCAAACGGCGACCGATGACGTTTTCTACTAAAATCATCGGGATACCAATCACAATCATCGCGATACAAAAGAGGAGTACGTAGGCACCACCGCCATTATCACCCACTAAATAAGGAAAGCGCCATGTTGCCCCAAAGCCAACTGTCGCTCCCGCAACGGTGAGCACATAAGTTAGTCGGCTAGACCACGTTTGGCGAGATTGATTGTTTGTTGTCATAATATATTCCGTTTGATTTTACTCGTTTAATATTCTGTTTTTTCTTTGTATTCGCAGAGATCTTCAATAATGCAAGCACCGCAACGAGGTTTGCGCGCAGTACAAGTATAACGCCCATGCAAAATAAGCCAGTGATGCACATCCACTTTAAATTCTTTAGGTACAACTTTGAGCAGTTTTTCTTCTACTTTTACCACATCTTTGCCTGGGGCAAAATTCGTGCGGTTGCATACGCGAAAAATATGGGTGTCCACTGCAATAGTTGGGTGACCGAAAGCGGTATTTAACACGACATTCGCCGTTTTTCTGCCAACACCCGCAAGGGCTTCTAAGGCTTCACGGCTTTCAGGTACTTCACCGTTGTGTTTCTCAACTAAATCACGGCAGGTTTTAATGATATTTTCTGCTTTGCTGTTATAAAGCCCGATGGTTTTAATGTATTCTTTTAAACCCTCTAAGCCAAGATCTAAAATAGCTTGTGGTGTATTTGCCACAGGGAATAATTTTGCCGTCGCTTTATTGACACCTTTATCGGTTGCTTGGGCCGATAAGATCACGGCAATGAGTAATTCGAAAGGCGAATTATACTCTAATTCCGTGGTGGGATGCGGGTTTTGCTCCCGAAGTCGAGTGAGAATTTCAATTCGTTTAGCTTGGTTCATTTTTTCATATCAATTCGGTTTTTAATCGCCAATAGGATGCCTAATCCAATAAATGCACCTGGCGGAAGAATAAAGAGTAAAAAGCTACTATCCGTTTGGTAAATATGTAATGTAAGGAATTTCGCACCTTGGCCAAATAAGTTTTCAATGCCTTCAAAAAGGGTACCTTGACCTAAGATTTCACGTAACGCACCTAATACGGTGATACTTAATGCCATGCCTAATCCCATTGAAAAACCATCCCAGGCAGCATGTGCAACGCTATTTTTAGAGGCAAAGGCTTCTGCACGACCAATCACAATACAATTGGTCACGATTAAAGGAATAAAAATCCCGAGGGCTTGATAAAGCGTATAGGTATAAGCATTCATCAATAATTGCACCACGGTTACGGTGGTGGCAATAATCATCACATAAATTGGAATGCGAATATCATGAGGAATTTGCTTACGAAAGAGCGAAACAACCGTGTTTGTACAGGTTAAAACTAACATAGTTGCCAAGCCTAAGCCTAAGGCATTTGTCGCCGTACTCGATACGGCCAAGAGCGGACAGAGCCCCAATAATTGCACAAGGGTTGAGTTGTTTTTCCATACGCCCTGAATAAAGATTTCTTTCCAAACAGAAGGCGTTTGCGTTATTTCTTCTGAATTTTCAACTGCACTTTGCTCATCAAGTGCGGTCGTTTTTTCGGTTAAATCAGTCATAATAAATATCCTATTGCGCGTATTTTTTTGCCATCTCGTTGAGTAATGTCTCATTTTCAAGCATCACGAGAGCAGATCGTTTTACTTGATTCACAATCGCGCGTGGCGTAATCGTTGCGCCAGAAAATTGGTCGAATTTACCGCCATCTTTTTTGACCGCCCAATCTTTTAGGCTTTCCGGTACAATAACTTGGTTCGTAAAACTCAAAATCCAATCGGAAATACGGAGTTCGATTTTATCGCCTAATCCTGGAGTTTCATGGTGTTCAATCACACGCACACCTAAAACTTCAGCGTTTGGTGTAATCCCCACTAATAAACGGATATTCCCTGAATAACCATCTGGTGCTGTCGTTTCATAAGCATAGGCTGTTAGTACATGATCTTTAATAGCAAAATAGAGTTTTTGAATGCCTTTGAGTTTATCTTGCTCAGGTGTTTCTACGCTTTCAAGCAAGTTATTATTAAAATAATCCTGAGGGATGACTTGGAGTAATAACGCTTTTTGGTGTTCAGCCATGGCTTCATCAATTTTATCTTTTGTCAGCATATAAATGCCTGCAGAAACAGCGGTACATACAAGCGCAATAAACCCTAATAACAAACCAAAACGGGAGGTGACTTTAAAAATACCCATTATTTTCTCCCTTTTGCAAAGTGTCCCGCTACGCGAGGACGGGTGTAGTAGTCGATAAGTGGCACACAAATATTACTTAATAAAACCGCAAATGCCACGCCGTCAGGATAGTTTCCAAAGTAACGAATGAGGTAAACCAATAATCCAACCAAAGTACCAAATACAAGCTTACCACGAGGCGTAATAGAGGCTGTGACAGGGTCAGTAGCAATAAAGAACGCGCCAAACATCATGGCACCGCTAAAGAGCTGGCTTATCATACTTAAATGATGATGACCTGACATCGCAGTGATTGTTGCTAAGGTCGCAAAGGTCACGAGCATTGAAACGGGAATTTGCCAGTGAATTTTTTTCTTTAAGATTAATGCAATCCCACCAAGCATAAAGGCAAGATTAACTTGCCACCAACCTTCAGCAAAGTCAGTGCCGTTTTGTAATAAAATTGGTAATTTTACAAAATCATGGAATACGCTTTCATCGCCTTGATGTAAGTTATAGAAGATTTTAGCACTGTCTAATGGCGTCGCTTGTGTAATTCCATCAATGGAATGGACAAGTTGGCTTAAGCTAAAACCGTCAGTGGTTAAACCTGTGAAAATTAAAGAAAGAGAATCCGCAAATGTTGGGGGTTCATTTAATAATGAAATCGGTGGCATCCAACTTGTCATTTGTAGAGGGAAAGAAATCAATAGCACCACATAACCCACCATAGCCGGATTAAACGGGTTTTGTCCTAAACCACCATAAACATGTTTACCTAGAATAACAGCAGAAAGCGTACCAATTAAAATCACCCAATAAGGTGCATAAGGCGGAATCGCCATCGCTAAAATTAAGGCAGTAAGCACCACACTAAAATCTGAAATATAGACTAGGTTTGGCTTATTGCGCAATTTAGTCACAATAAACTCAAGTAATAATGCGAAAGAAATAGCCAAGGCGGATTGCACCAAAACACCCATTCCAAAATAATAAATCTGCGCGAGCAGAGCAGGCAGCATGGCTGCAATCACCCATAACATAATACGGGCGGTTAATTTGCCTGAATGGGTATGAGGCGAACTCTCCATTTTCTTAAACATAATCTTTTCCTGCGTTATTCTGTTTCTTTGGCTGCTTCAGCAGCCGCTTTTTTTGCTTTAGCTCTTGCTATGGCTGCTGCGATAGCGGCTTTTTTCGGATCAAGTGCGGTTGGGTTTTCATTTGTTTTTTCTACCGCACTTTCAGTTGCATGTGTTGTAAGTGCTTCACTTTGAGCGGCAGCTTTCTTGGCTTTAGCTCTTGCTATGGCTGCTGCGATAGCGGCTTTTTTCGGATCAAGTGCAGTTGGGTTTTCATCCGTTTTTTCGATCGCACTTTCAGTTGCATGTGTTGTAACTGTTTCACCTTGAGCGGCGGCTTTCTTCGCCTTAGCTCTTGCAATGGCTGCAGCTACTGCGGCTTTTTTCGGATCAAGTGCGGTTGGGTTTTCATTTGTTTTTTCTACCGCACTTTCAGTTGCATGTGTTGTAACAGTTTCATTATTAGCGACAGCTTTCTTAGTTTTGGCTCTTGCAATTGCAGCAGCTACTGCGGCTTTTTTCGGATCAAGTGGGGTTGGGTTTTCATCTGTTTTTTCGACCATGCTTTCAGTTGCATGTGTTGTAACAGTTTCATTATTAGCGGCAGCTTTCTTGGCTTTAGCTCTCGCAATGGCTGCAGCTACTGCGGCTTTTTTCGGATCAAGTACGGTTGGGTTTTCATCTGTTTTTACTACCACACTTTCAGTTTCATTTGTCGCAATAGTTTCACCTTGAGCGGCTGCTTTTTTCGCTTTTGCTCTTGCGAGAGCAGCTGCAACAGCTGCTTTCTTCGCCTCTTTTTCGTCAGTTTGTGACGTTGTTGCATTTGTCACAGTGCCTGTATCTGCTTGTGCTTGTTGTTTAGCTAGGCGACGGGCTTTACGTTGTTCCATGAGCTCATGGTTATCAGGTAAGATTTCGCCTTTCTCAGATACGATAGTTTTTGTTTCTTTATTTGTTGTTGAACCCGCTTGTTTTGCTTTCAAGCGTTCTAATGCAGCTTTAACAGGATCTTCACCTTTTTGTTTTGCAAGCTCTTCACGGCGAGCTTCTGCCGCACGTTGTGAACGTGCTTTACGCTCTTGTTCTTCACGCTCCATACGAGCTTGTTTGGCTTCAAAACGAATTTTGGCTTCTTCAGCTTTTTTCGCTTTTTCTTTAATTTCCCAAATTTTGGCTTTTTCTTGTCGGAAATATTGAATAAGCGGAATATGGCTTGGGCAAACATAAGCACACACACCACATTCAATACAATCTTTTAAGCTGTATTCTTCAGATTTTTGATGATCTTCACTGCGAGCATACCAATAAAGTTGCTGTGGCATTAAATTAACAGGGCAAGCGTCAGAACAAGCAGAGCAGCGGATACAAGATTGCTCCGGTTCGGGTTCACCATATTCAAAATGATCAGGTGCCAATAGACAGTTAATTAATTTAGTGACAGGCGCATTGAGATCAGAAAGTTGCAATCCCATCATTGGTCCGCCTGCAAAAACAGGGAAGCGTTCGTCATATTGATAGCCAACTTGTGCCAATAAGTGGTCAACCGGTGTACCTAAGCGAACCCAGTAATTGCCTTTCTCGGAAATTTTATCACCAGTCAGCGTGACGACACGCTCAATTAACGGTTCGTCATTAATAACCGCTCTTTTTATCGCAAAAGCCGTGCCGACATTATGCATTAATACGCCAATATCGTAAGAACGTCCGCCACTTGGTACTTCCATGCCAGTAAGTAAATAAATCAGCTGTTTGGCTGCACCGGATGGATATTTAGTCGGAATAACGCGCAATTCAATATCATTTGCACCATGCAGTGATTTTTGAATAGCTTGAATCGCTTCAGGTTTATTGTCTTCAAGTGCAATCACCACTTTTTCAGGGCGTAGGATATAACGTAAGATGCGAATCCCTTCGATCATTTCATCGGTATAATCGCGCATTAAGCGGTCATCACAGGTAATATAAGGTTCGCATTCTGCGCCGTTAATAATTAAGAGTTTAACTTTCTTTTCAGCCGATTGGATTTTGGCGGCAGTTGGGAATACCGCACCACCTAAGCCAGCAACGCCTGCTAGATAAATACGATCAATGAGCTGTTCGACAGGTAATGTGAAGAATTCTTCAAGTGGAAATTGCTCACGCCATTTATCCAAACCATCTGCTTGAATATGAATCATGTCCTCGGTTAAACCAGAAGGATGAGGTGCAACATGTTTTCCGATAAATTTTATAGTACCAGAAGTCGGTGCATGAACAGGCAAGGTTCTTAAGCCATCACCTTGTGTTAAAGGTTGGCCTTTTAAGACATAATCACCTTCTTTAACTAATACATTTCCTGCAGTGCCAGCATGTTGTTTAATCGGCACATAAAAATCATGAGCAAGTTCTGATTGCTGAATTGGGGATTGGTTTGATTGAGATTTCATTTCAGGTGGATGAATACCGCCTTTAAAATCCCAAATCTTACCGGATTTAAATCTCGTCAATACGTCAGTCATGTGATTCCGACTCCCCAACCACTAATTTTTTCTCGACTTCTGTGGTATTTACAACTGGAATGACTAATTTAGGATCAAAGTTCCAGTTCCAATTATCAATATCTTTTTTCACTTTAATCATGGAAATACAATCTGTCGGGCAAGGAGCTACACAAAGTTCACAGCCTGTACAGAGATCGGCAATAATGGTGTGCATCGCTTTATTCGTGCCAATAATGGCATCAACAGGACAGGCTTGAATACATTTGGTACAGCCGATACACATATTTTCATCAATGAAGGCAACCATTTCTTCAGGTTCAGCTACATCATCCATTGCAGGTACATCAACACCCATGATTTCGGCAATTTTTACCACCGTTGGACGACCACCAGGCACACATTTTGTGATAACGTCACCATTGGCAATCGCTTCGGCATAAGGCTTGCAACCAGGATAGCCGCATTGCCCACATTGGCTTTGCGGTAAGATGGCATCAATTTTTTCAACGATAGGATCAGCTTCGACTTTTAATTTAATCGAAGCAACGCCTAAAATCGCACCAAAAATTAAAGCGAGAACAGTTACTGAAATTAAGATAAACATTATTTATTTTTTAGTGTTATTCCAAAATAAGCCGAGAAAAATCACTGTTACAGTAATAAACATCAAAAGATAAATCATTTTACTAATCCGGCGAAGCCCATAAAGGCGAGAGACATTAAACCGGCCGTAATTAACGCAATAGACGAGCCACGAAACGTAATGGGTACATCTGCAGCAACTAAACGTTCACGTAAGGCTGCAAATAAAACTAAAACCAAACCGAAACCTAAAGACGCACCAAAACCATAAATGACAGATTCTGTTAAATTATGTGCTAAATTAACATTTAATAATGCCACACCAAGTACTGCACAGTTTGTGGTAATCAGGGGTAAGAAAATCCCTAATAAGCGATAAAGAGATGGGCTCGTTTTATTGATCACCATTTCGGTAAATTGAACCACAACGGCAATCACTAAAATGAAGACTAATGTGCGCAAGAATGTGGCGTTTAGTGGCATTAAAATATAATTATCGACTAAATAAGAACACAGTGATGCTACAGTTAATACGAATGTGGTAGCAAGCCCCATACCAATCGCCGTTTCAATCTTTTTGGATACGCCCATAAATGGACAAAGTCCTAAGAATTTGACCAAAACAAAGTTATTGATTAATGCGGTGCTGATAACGAGTAGAATATAATGTGTCATTGCGTCTAAATTTATTTTACATAAGTAGCATATTATCTCTATTTATTGCGCAGAGAACAATAAAAAATTTGGGTTAGTTTGGGTAGCTTTTCTTTCTTTTTTATTGACTAACTGTTTTTTCCTGATTGTGTTGAAAATAGTGATACAATTGTGGCAACAATTGAGAAATTAGATTAAGTTGTTGATATGGTAAAGCAAAAGCTATGTCACCTTTAGCTTGATCTTCATTCCATAGAATTTCTTTTAGACTCAGTTCAATATTATTTTGTAATTTTGTAAAAATTTCTGGACTGAGTTTTTCAATATTTTCCAGTGTATATAAAACCTTTTTTGCAACAGGATAAAAGTCTGTTAAAAATTCGGTAGTCTGCTGTAGTTTTGTCATTTTATTGCGATATGCCCCTAAAGCAGAAATATAACTTAAGAGAGAATAATTCATTTTTAACAGGTCAAAGCCTTCCTGCAAATGAGCGTGATATTTTTGGGGCTCATTATTCATATTGGAAAGCGTTGTGCTTAATGCTGCTGCATATTGATGGGCATTACGGCGAGCAATACGGTATTTTAAATTATCACTTTTACCAAATTGCAGTTGGCTGATGATGTGCAATAAATATTGTGCATCACTTTGAATCGCTTGATGGCTCACTTTATCGAGTTGCAGATATTTCCAATCCGGCCATAAATAAGAAACCGCAAACCATGCAATGGCTGAACCTAATACGGTATCGATGAGGCGAGGAAAGAGCGCCGCCTGAGTATCAAATCCCATCACATCAAAGCTGATCAATACTTGAAGCGTAATAAAGAACGTGGAGAAGCTGTAATTATTACTGCGGAAAAAGAAAAAGAGCGTACTGGTCACCACCATTAAACCCAGTTTCATTTCTAATGTGGGGTTGAGATAGGGCAACAAGGCACTGATAATAACCCCTAAAATCGTACCTACAATACGCTGACGTAACCGCACTTTGGTTGCAGAATAGTTTGGCTGACACACAAAAACCGCAGTAAGTAAAATCCAGTAACCTAAATTAAATTGGAAGAATTCAACAATAGCGCAACATAAAAACACCACGATAGACAAACGCACAGCATGGCGGAAAAGCGGTGACTCAAAAGTGAAATTGCTTCCAATAACAGAAAGAATATTTTTTAATCCTGTAATTTGTTCGGTATGAATTTGTGCAGTTTGCTCATTTTCATTGCTTTCTTGTTCGAGCTGACGTAATTGCCAGTTAATGCTTTGCAGGTTATCAATCAGTGTTTGAAGGGCAAGCAAAACATTGTTTTGATTGGTGTGTTCTTTACTATAAAGCTCAAGGGATTGAATTGTACCCATTAACGCTTTTTCTACGCGAATATTATAGTGATAAGGCGTATTTTGACGCAGACAAGCCGTAATATCATGACAGGCTTGTGCTTGTAATTCGAGCAAGCGCTGAATACGGAAAATTAAATCTGTATTTTTGAGCTGTTCCGCAATTTGTCGATAATCAAAATGTGTCGAATTGGCACGCTCATGAATGTCTTGCGCAGCAAAATAATAGCGGAGCATACGTTGTGTGCGAGCATGGCGATGTTGTCCACGAATACGGTAGAAAAGCGCTGTTCTTGCTTGATTGAAGGCATCTACCACGTTAGTGTTTTTCATCGCAAAATTAAGATGTTTTTTCTCGATTTCATCAATTTCATCAGGATCAAAAAATTCTGATTTGGCATCTAAATAATTACCTAATGCACAAAAAGCTTTTGCGACACTTTCTTGTACAGGACGGTTTGGGAAAAAGAGATAGACGATAATGGTCACAATACTGTAGAGCAAAGAGCCTAATAAAATCATTACCGGATTGATAAACCAACTTGAAGAATTATCTGGTATATAAGTGAGCGTCGTATAAATAGCAACCACTAGCGTACCAAAAGCAATAGTACGATAACGTTCACCTACAGCGCCAACCATCGTAAATAAAAAGGTGATGATGGTCATCAACAATACATATTGGATAGGTTGACCAATATTCAGCTGAACGATGAAGGTTGAAATAGAAAAGGCAATTAATGTGTAAAAGATATTTTTTAATCGTCCAGTGAGGCGATTATCTAAATCCACTAAACCGCCAGCAATAATGCCTAAAATTAAGGGCATGGATTGCGTAGAAATATCAAATAACCAAACACCAAATGCGGCTATATTCACTGCAATAAAAATAGGTATTGAAGCGATTACTTTTGCATTAAGCCATTGATTCATATTGATATCCTAGAATGTTTCGTCGTTAAGTATTAAATAGAAAAGAAGTGAGAGGAAGGCTCACTTCTTTTTTCTAACGTATGGTTAAAAACGCTTATTTTTGTTTTTTCGCCCAGTTTAAGAAACGAGTTTGGGTTTCTTTATCGGCCTGTTGGAACCAGTATTGTAATTGTTGTTCAGCAACGTTTTCACCTTGTACAACCACTTTGCCTTTCATTGTTTTTCCTGACACAATGGGCATCATTCCAACTGCAGGAACAGCTAAAGCAGAAACTGCCGCTGGCGCATTTGAGGCATTATATTCAGCTAAATCGTTAACAATATTCGCAGCGGGGAATAAACCTTCTTGTTTTAAGGTGTCGATTTTAGCATCAATTACATTACCTGATTTTGTTTTAACGGTAATTTGTGGTTGTTTATTAAATTTTTCACCCTCTTCTTGAGAGCGAATTTTTTCGGCAAATACCACAACATCATCAGCCGTACCTTTGAAGGTCACAATAATAGGATTAGATTCAAAAAGCGCTTGGCTAGAACCCGCACCAACGATCTCACCTAAACGTACTACAACTTGTTGTGTTTGGTTCGTATCAGCATTGAATGATTTTTTTTCTTTTAGAAGAGATTTGCTGGCTTTTTGGCCGTTGATTGCAAGAAATTCAAGGTTTGATGAACTGGTTACCATGCCAGCTAAGCTACTCATACTGACAGCAAGTGTGACAACGCCTAAAGCAAACTTACATAATTTCATAATTACTCCTTTTATTTTTTGAATGAAATTAGATAGTTGTAATGCTATGCTAAATTTAAAAAAATGGGAATAGGAAAGTGCGGTTAATTTTTAAAAAGTTTTTGTAATAAAGGAGTAAATCATGGCAAAACGATTTGTTGTATATGGGCGAGTTCAAGGAGTAGGATTTCGCTATTTTACTTGGAAGGAGGCAGAGAAAATTGGCATTAAAGGCACCGTCAGAAATTGTGTAGATGGCAGTGTGGAAATTGTTGCCGAAGGTAATGACGAACAACTACAGGATTTTTATAATTGGTTAAAAGTCGGCCCAAGAACCGCAAGTGTTAAACGAGTCTTAGAGGATTATATTGAAAATAAACGCTATTCTGACTTTTCTATTATTCACCGTTAATACAGACCGCACTTTACAGCATTACTTGATGCTCGTAGAATACGCCGCTTATTTATAAATAGGAAAAATTATGCGTAATCAAACAAAACTTCACCTTCAACAATTACAGCTTGCGATGCAAAAGCTTGATTTATGGCAAGTCACGCCTCCTGCACAAGAAGCCTTTTTAAGCCAAGAACCTTTTGCGATTGATACGATGTCGCCAGAAGAGTGGTTGCAATGGATTTTCATCCCAAGAATGTTCGCCTTACTTGAAAGCGGGGCAGATTTACCTTCACAAATTGCGGTATCCCCTTATTTAGAAGAAGCATTTAAAGAAGCAGAAGAAGATTTTTTAGTGGAATTATTAACACCGTTACGTGAATTAGAAGCCTTATTACAAAATCAATAAATGTTAGAAATTTTATACCAAGATGAATATCTTGTTGCCGTCAATAAACCAGCAGGCATGCTGGTGCATCGTAGTTGGCTTGATACGCATGAAACACAATTTGTGATGCAAACCTTGCGAGATCAAATCGGGCAACATGTTTTTCCTATTCATCGATTAGATCGCCCAACATCAGGTGTATTGCTATTTGCTTTAAATAGTGAAATAGCAAATTTAATGTGTCAGCAATTTGAACAGAAAACGGTGCGAAAATCTTATTTAGCGATTGTGCGAGGATATTTGCAAGGTGAAGGACGGATTGATTATCCCCTTAAAATCCAATTAGATAAGATTGCGGATAAATTTGCGCAAGAAGATAAAGCGCCTCAAGAGGCGGCGACGGATTATGAGGGCTTAAAAATTGTGGAAATGCCTTATGCGGTAGGGCGTTATCAAACCACGAGATATTCATTAGTAAAGCTGATTCCCCAAACTGGCAGAAAGCATCAGTTACGACGTCACATGAAACATGTTTTTCATCCTATTTTAGGTGATACACAATATGGTGATTTACATCAAAATCGTGCTTTAACAGAATATTCTGGCTGTCAGCGTTTATTTTTACACGCAGATACACTTATTTTTGAGCATCCTATTCATTTTACCAAAATAGAAATTAAGGCTGGTATAGATGAACAATGGAAGCGTGTGATGGAATTATTTAATTGGTCAATTTAACGAGAAGAAATCATGTTAGACATTAATTTAACCCATGAACAACAACAAAAAGCCGTAGAACAAATTCAGGAATTAATGGCACAAGGAATGAGTAGCGGCGAAGCCATTCAAATTGTGGTAAAAGCATTACGTGAAATTCATCAAAAAGATGAGAAATCGATTTCTGAGAGTAAATAAATAAAATTTTTGTGATCAATGTATCATTTTTTAAGTTTCGTTGTTGCATAAAAAAATAAAATGTTTGAATATATTTCCAATTGAGGTGATAAGGCATGAGTCTTATTGTTTTTAGGAATTAATGGCGAAGCCTATAGAGGTCTACTATGGAAATTGGTGTAGTTAAATGGTTTAACAACGCAAAAGGATTTGGGTTTATTTCTGCAGAAGGCGTGGATACTGACATTTTTGCACATTATTCAGCAATTGAAATGGATGGTTACCGTTCATTAAAAGCAGGGCAACGTGTGCAGTTTGAGGTGATTCACGGCGACAAAGGATCTCACGCTACAAAAATTATTCCGATTGTGGAATAGATGGAACGCTAAAACGTTTCAAAATTTTCTCTATTTAGCATAATCAAAAGCCAAGGTTTCGACTTTGGCTTTTTTTCATCTTATTTATTGAGCAAATTTTTTAAACCGGCTTTCATTGCCGTCATTTGGCTTTCATATAATGCTTTGCTTTCACGTTCATCAATCATATAAGTGATAGTTTCAGAAAGTGTCATTTTCATTTTGCGTGAATATTTAGATAAACGAAGCCAAACACCATATTCTAAATCAATAGATTTTTTCTTCGTTGATTGTTTTTCAGCATTAAAAAAGCGTTTACGTCTTGCACGAATAGCCTGGTCAAGTTTAATAGGTAAATCAAGAGAAAGGTGATTTTTAATCCATTCCTCTATTTTTTCAGGATAATTCTGACATTCTATTAATTCTTGAACTTTGCTTTCTTCTAAGCTTTTTTCTTCATAACGGGTAATTTTTTCCCCTTCGCGATATTTGCGAATGAGATAAATCCATTTCCAGTTTGCTTCTTGGTTTTCTAATTTCTGATATTTCATCGTTTTATTATGCTTTTTAGTGACGTGGTAACCTCATAAATATACGCGCTTTAAACAAAATTTTCCAGTAGATTTTTATAACGGATTTTCACTTAGGATGAAGTGTGCGATAATACCGCCAATTTAATTAAAGCGAGATATGTCGTGACTTCAACATCTTCGGAACAAGCCTTAAATTGGCAAGCCTTACAACCAGAATTATCGATTACTGAACTTTCAGCTGAAAAGGCTGATTTTTGGTCATTACAAAAACATGCCACAAAAGCGATTTCTTTATTTTTAAAACAGCCTCGTCGCTCTCTATTGGTTTTAAAAGCCGATGATCAAGCAGAATATGCAGATTTATTAGCGGAACTTATTCGTCAAGAACAGCCAAAAGAGCGGTCAGTTTTTGGGGTAAATTACGTAGTTGAACAGGGAGATTCTTTTTCTTTCCCTCGTATTTATACTGAGCCTGCTCAATCACTAGCGGATAATTTTGCCGCACAAGGTGATGTGCTGAAGTCATTACATGCCGATCAATTTAGTCTTTTTGGTAGTGTGCGTGTTCACCCAAGTTCGCAAGATATTTTGCTTGCACCAGGTTTAGTGCATCAAGCCAATGGGGGCGTTTTGATTTTAAGCGCAGCAACGATGCTAAGCCAATTTGATTTATGGCAACGCTTAAAACATATTTTACAAACGCAAACTTTTGATTGGTATTCAGCTCATCCATTTAAAACCTTGCCTTGTGATATTCCAAGTTATCCACTTAATTTAAAAGTGGTGATTTTAGGCAATCGCACTGAAATTGCGACCTTAGGTGAGTTAGAAGAAGATCTTTACAGCTTAGCTGATTACGCTGAAATTGAAAGCTATTATTCTGTTGCGCAACCTAAAGCACAAGAAAATTGGGCTAATTATGTGTTGGCATTAGCCTCAAAATATGAGCTCGATTTAGATTTAACTGCATTAAATAAACTCTATCAGTTATTGGTTCGTGAGAGTGAAGACCGCTTTTTAATTAACATTTCACCATTAAAAACAACGGAAATGTTGCTTAATACCGCGACGTTGTCACAAAAACAAACTTTAAGTGCGGTTGATTTTGAGCAAGCTTTTAAACAAAAAAACGAGCAGCATGGTTTTTTACGTGAACGCACTTATGCAGATATTCTCAATGAGCAAATTTATGTGGAAACCAACGGCGAAATTGTTGGGCAGATTAATGGCTTGTCTGTGATTGAATATCCAGGCACACCGGTTTGTTTTGGTGAACCTTCTCGTATCAGTTGTTTAGTGCAGTTTGGTGATGGTGAAGTTGTGGATGTGGAGCGCAAAAACGAATTAGCGGGCAACCTCCACGGGAAAGGTATGATGATTTCTGAAGCGTGTTTGGCCAGTATCTTAGAGTTGCCATCACAGTTACCATTTTCTGCTTCCTTAGTATTTGAACAGTCTTATGGTGAAATTGATGGTGACAGTGCGTCTCTAGCTATTTTCTTCGTATTAGTCAGTGCGTTATCTGATTTGCCATTGCCACAAAGTATTGCGATTACCGGTACAATTGACCAATTTGGTTTGGCGCACGCAGTAGGCGGAGTAAATGACAAAATTGAAGGCTTTTTCACTATTTGCCAACGTCGTGGTTTAACGGGTAAACAAGGTGTGATTATTCCTGCAACAACAATTCAGCAATTAAGTTTATCTGACGAAGTGGTTGAGGCAGTGAAAAGTAAGCAGTTCTTCATCTATCAAGTTGAGGATATTTATCAAACAGCCAAAATCCTATTTGACCGCGATT
Source organism: Haemophilus parainfluenzae (assembly GCF_900638025.1). Classification (NCBI taxonomy): domain Bacteria; kingdom Pseudomonadati; phylum Pseudomonadota; class Gammaproteobacteria; order Pasteurellales; family Pasteurellaceae; genus Parahaemophilus; species Parahaemophilus parainfluenzae. Next base: position 1,670,713 of record NZ_LR134481.1, on the reverse strand, counting down.
TATTAGAAGAGAAAGAAGAATATGCGAAGGGTAAAGACCCTATTGTGCGTTTAATTCAAAATCGAATTGCTTTCCGTTCGGAAACGCCGAAAAAAAGCTGGTTAGATTTCTTTAAATCTTAATTTCTTAAAGCGAACCTTTTGTTCGCTTTTCTTTTATCTTAATTTTACTCACTGATCCGATAAGTTGAGCTAACAAGTGTTCGCTATTTACATTTCTTTTAAATCCATATAAAATCGTTACTTATTGGTTATAACCAAGCAAAACTATATACAAGGAAATGAAAAATGGAAAACACCTGTACACCAAATATTAAAAGCAGCTACACCTATGAAGATTTATTAGCCTCTGGTCGTGGTGAATTATTTGGTAAAGAAGGCCCGCAACTTCCAGCACCAACGATGTTGATGATGGATCGTATTGTAAAAATGACCGAAGACGGCGGTGCGTTTGGTAAAGGGTATATTGAAGCAGAATTAGATATTCATCCAGATTTACCGTTTTTCGGCTGCCACTTTATTGGTGACCCAGTTATGCCAGGCTGCTTAGGCTTAGATGCGATGTGGCAATTAGTGGGTTTCTTCCTTGGCTGGGTCGGCGGCAAAGGTAAAGGCCGTGCATTAGGCGTAGGTGAAGTGAAATTTACCGGACAAATCTTACCAACCGCGAAAAAAGTGGTTTATCGCATCAATATGAAACGCGTAATTAACCGCAAGTTAGTGATGGGAATGGCTGATGGTGAAGTGGAAGTTGATGGTCGCGTTATCTACACCGCAACCGATTTAAAAGTTGGCTTATTCCAAGATACATCAAGTTTTTAATTCAAATAAATACAACATTATATAAAAATAATAGCCCGATTCATTCGGGCTTTTCTTTTTCTATTCTTCGTCAATGATATCGATAAATTCGGCATTCAGTAATTTAGCCAAATCTTGTGGGGCCAATTCGACGCTTAATCCGCGTTTACCACCTGAAACAAAAATCGTATCAAACTCAAGTGCGGTCGAATTTATTACTGTTTTTACACGTTTCTTTTGACCTAATGGACTAATGCCACCGACTAAATATCCTGTGCTTTTTTGTGCCTCATCTTTATCGGCCATTTCAACTTTTTTTACACCAATTGATTTTGCCGCTTTCTTTAAACTCAACATATTTGCCGTGGAAAGCACAAAACATGCTAATTTTTTCTGATCGCCATTTTCTGCGACTAAAAGTGTTTTAAAGGATTGGTGCGGATCAAGCCCGAGTTTTTCAGCGGCTTCATCGCCAAAATGCGTATTATTAGGGTCATGATCATAGGTATGGAGAGTAAAAGGAATTTTATTTTTCTTTAATAAATCAATTGCCGGTGTCATCTGATTTTCCTTATGTATTTACGCGTTTTTTTTCTGTAGAATAAATCGGTTCAGAACATTTTACAGCGGAGATAAAAATGGACGCAAGCCTAAATATTGCTATTGCAGCAGAATTTGATCTATGTGAAAAAATTGCCGAAGCCCTTGAACAAAGTGAGCTAGATGTAGGCAAGGTTTCAATTGTAGAAATTTATCCTTTTGAAGAAGAACAAGCAGTGCGTTTTCGCAATAAAGCAGTTGCTCAATTAGCCACTGATAAAATTGAGTGGAATAGTGTTAATTATCTTTTCTTCGCAGGCCAAATTGACCAAGCACCTTTATTGGCACAAGCTGCAGAAAGTGGCTGCGTGGTAATTGATTTAAAAGGGATTTGCTCTGCATTATCTGATGTTCCTGTTGTGGTCCCTACAATCAATGAAGAAAATCTTACAGAGTTAAGACAACGTAATATTGTGAGTTTGCCCGATCCGCAAGTGAGTCAATTAGCTTTATCTCTATTACCAATCGTTCAACAAACGAATTTAACTCAAGTCTTTGCAACGTCACTTTTACCGGCTTCTTATATGGATGGTGAAACCGTGAATAAACTTGCTGGACAAACCGCTCGTTTACTGAATGGTATGCCATTGGAAGAAGGTGAAACCCGTTTTGCCTTTGATGTGTTTCCACAACAAGCGGCTAATTTAAATCTGCAATTGCAAAAAATCTTCCCGCAGTTAGACAATGTCATTTTCCATCAAATTCAAGTACCCGTCTTCTACGGCATGGCACAAAAAGTGACTGCACTTTTAGATTATGAATTTGATTATCAGCCCCAACAAAGCGAATTGATTGAATTACACGATAGTCCTATTACGCCTGTAATTAACGGTGAAAATGAAAATGGTGAAGACAGCGTAAAATTGCACATTAGCCAACAAAGTGCGGTTGAAAATGGTATCGAATTTTGGACGGTAGCTGATGAGCAACGTTTCAATATTGCCTTGTTAGGTGTGAAATTACTTGAGTCGATTTATCACCAAGGTTATTAATTAAGTTAAGGGGGAAACAATGCAACGATCTTTACTTGAACGCCTTTTTTCGATTAAAGAAAAGGACAGTACGACCAAAACCGAAATTATTGCCGGTATTACCACTTTCTTTACTATGGTGTATATCGTGTTTGTAAATCCATCCGTATTAGGTGATGCGGGAATGGATAAGCAAGTTGTTTTCGTGATCACTTGTTTAATTGCCGCGCTCGGCACTATTGCAATGGGATTATTCAGTAATTTACCCATCGCTCTTGCACCAGCCATGGGGCTCAATGCGTTTTTCGCCTATGTGGTAGTTGGCAAGCTTGGTTATTCTTGGGAAGTGGGTATGGGTACCATTTTCTGGGGCTCGATTGGTTTATTTGTTCTCACCTTATTCCAAATCCGTTATTGGCTCATGGCGTCTATTCCGCTTTCATTACGCGTGGGAATTGGTGCAGGTATCGGCTTTTTTATTGCATTAATTGGCTTTAAAAATATGAGGCTGGTTGTAGCGAATCCTGCAACCTTAGTGGCATTAGGCAATTTACATGATCCTAAAATTCTGCTTGGCGTATTAGGTTTCTTTATTATCGTAGTTTTAGCTGCACGTAATATTTTCTCTGGTGTTTTAATTTCTATTGCGGTAGTCACTGGATTAGCACTTTTAATTGATGACCAAGTTACCTTCCACGGCATTGTTTCGATGCCACCAAGTTTAGGTGCGGTTGTGGGGAAAGTGGATATTGCTGGTGCTTTAGATACGGCTTTGCTCGGCATCATTTTCTCATTCTTATTAGTAAACCTATTTGACTCATCAGGTACGTTATTAGGCGTGACCGATAAAGCAGGTTTCAGCGATGAAAAAGGGCGTTTCCCGAAAATGAAACAAGCTCTTTATGTAGATAGCGTGAGTGCTGTGGTGGGGTCTTATATCGGCACATCCGCTATCAGTACCTATATTGAAAGTGGTGCAGGGGTTTCAGTTGGTGGTAGAACAGGTTTAACAGCAGTAACAGTCGGTGTTTTATTCTTACTTACCATTTTCTTCTCGCCACTTGCTAGTGTCGTACCAGCTTATGCAACCGCAGGGGCGTTAGTCTATGTGGGGATTTTAATGGCATCCAGTCTTATTCGTGTACACTGGGATGATTTAACTGAAGCAACACCTGCTTTTATCACTGCAGCGATGATGCCATTTACTTATTCAATTACTGAAGGTATCGCATTTGGCTTTATTAGTTATTGCGTCATGAAGGCCTGTACAGGTAGAATACGTGAGGTCAATGCCCCAGTATGGGTGGTGTCTTTATTATTTGTAGCCAAGTTCGTTTGGGTTGGTTGATTTCATAAAGGCGTAATTTATTACGCCTTCATTTTTATAGCATTGTAACAAGGAGTGCGTCATGCAAAATATTCTTTTTATCGTCAACGATTCCCCATATAGCGGAGAAAAAACATTCAATGCTGTTCGTTTCGCCATCAATATGAAAGAAGAGCATAGCAAGGATGTGAATATTAAATTATTCTGCTTTTCTGATGCGATTTTATGCGGTATTGCTGGGCAAAACCCAAATGAAGGTTTCAATATCCAACAACTTATCGATATTTTAGCGTCACAAGGCGCTGAAATTAAATTATGCACCAGCTGTGTAAAAGCACGTGGTTTATTAGATGCTAAATTAATTGACGGTGTGACCCTTGGTACCTTAGATGATGTATCCGAGTGGACATTATGGGCGGATAAAGTTTTAACGTTCTAATTTCTGATAAAACTGACAAAATAAAAAGGTGTAATCAATAGATTACACCTTTTTAATTCTATATAGTTGATTTAAGTTTTTAAACCTCGCCACCAATCCCAACAAATTTCTCAACAAAGGCAACAATCTTTTGGAAAATGCTTTGTTTTTTCGTGAGATATTGCGGATTAAGCGGACTCATTTTCGGTAGGGCATCATTTAAATCCGTACCTTGTTCACTAGCATATCCGCGTTTTAAAGAGACATTAATATAACGCTTCGCAGCATCAATATTCAGCTCTTCACTGCTAATTAATTCGTCAGCTTCTTTCTGTTGCTCTTTTTGGGCAAATTGGAAGAAGGATTCAATAATACCGGCTTTATCGACTATGCTATCTAAGTCAGTTTGATTGATAAAATCTACAATTAAACTTTCTTTGGCGCGATTACCTAGGCTCGCTCGGATTGTGGTTCGAATTTCATCAATCAGCTCAGCTTTATTTTTCATTTTTTTGTTGTGTTCAAAAATCAATTCTAAGATGTAATCTAGATTGATTTCTTGAGATTTTAATAAATCTACTTCAAACACCACATCGTCCCAATCAATGGTCGATTTTGCTTTTTCTTCGCCATCTTTTTGACGACGGAGCCAATCCCGAATATCATTGTAAGTTGAACGGTAATTCTGAATGCTACGTTCACTTGGCATATCAATAGGTTGCATTTCAGTAAAAGCTTCATCCGTTAAATAATATTTTTCTTTAAAGGCTTCAACGGCTTTTGCATCGCTGGTATCGAGCGATTGAAATGCTTGTAAAGCAGCGAACTCATCATAGTTTTGCAGAATGTTTTCAACCCGCAAATATTCACCAAATAATTTTACAAAGTCTTTCTTGTCTTTTTCCGTTTGAATTTCATCAGGATCAGGGAAGTGTTCTTGCAATTCAGCAATAACCTCTAAATACCCACGACGGGCAACACCCGCATCGGTAAAGCCTTCCATATATTCTTGGTAACTTTTTTCTAATACGATATTGCGCGTATTAGATTTACCGAAAAGGGTAATCGCATCAATGGTATCTTGTTCCAAATCGCGGAAAGTGACGATATTGCCAAAACTTTTGGTGCTGTTGTAAATGCGGTTTGTACGAGAATAAGCTTGAATCAAACCATGGTAACGCAAGTTTTTATCCACAAATAACGTGTTTAAGGTTGGCGCATCAAAACCGGTTAAAAACATTCCAACGACAATCAGTAAATCCACTTCTTTGTTTTTGACGCGTTTGGCGAGATCACGATAGTAGTTTTGGAACGATTTCGCATCCACATCATAATTGGTGGCAAAATAGCCGTTGTAATCATCAATGGCAGATTTTAAAAATTCCTTAGCCGAGGAGTTCATCGCTTCCACTTCAAAACTTTCATCAACAATATCGCCAATCGCATCTTGCTCTTCATTCGCGGCAAACGAAAAGATTGTTGCAATTTTAAGTGGATTTTTGACCGCACTTTGTAACTGTTTAAACGTTTGATAATAAGCTTTGGCCGCATCCACGCTACTTACCGCAAACATCGCATTAAAGCCATTGTTACCCGCATTAAAGCGATGGGTTTTTTTACTTGAAATTATCTAGAACATATTGGGCAATTTGCTCAATACGTTTAGGTTGTAAAAAGGCTTGTTTTTTCTCGAGTTTTGTTAGCTCTTCAAGATTCTTTTCAGTTTCAATGCTCTTGAATTGTGGCCGTACATCATTGTAATCCACTTTAAATTTCAACACTTTTTCATCACGAATCGCATCGGTGATAATGTAAGAGTGGAGTTCAATGCCAAAAACACTCGCTGTAGTTTCAGCACCTAATGCGTTAGTTGGGAAAATAGGCGTGCCGGTAAAACCAAATTGATAGTATTTTTTAAATTTTCTTGTTAGATTTTTTTGCGCTTCACCAAATTGAGAACGATGACATTCATCAAAGATAAAAACGACCTGTTTATCGTAAATCGGTAATTTATCTTCCGATTTCATCAGGTTGTTGAGTTTTTGAATGGTGGTAACGATGATCTTATTATCGTCTTTTTCGATATTGCGTTTTAGCCCAGCCGTACTTTCCGAACCATTCACGCTATCCGGTGAAAAACGTTGGTATTCTTTCATAGTTTGATAGTCCAAATCTTTTCTATCTACTACGAAGAATACTTTTTCAATAAAGTCTAATTCCGTTGCAAGGCGTGCGGCTTTAAAGCTGGAGAGCGTTTTGCCTGAGCCTGTAGTGTGCCAAATGTAGCCACCACTTTCTTTATTGCTCCAATTTTTCGCCTGATATGAACTTTTAATTTTCCATAAAATACGCTCGGTGGCGGCTATTTGATAGGGGCGCATAATTAATAGGGTGTCAGAAACATCAAACACGCAGTAATTTACCAACACATTAAGCAGGGTATGTTTTTGTAGGAATGTCGCCGTAAAATCCTTTAAATCTTTAATTAGAGTATTTTTTGCCGTTGCCCAATTCATTGTGAAGTCATAGCTGTTCTTATCACGCTTGGTGGTATTGGCAAAGTAGCGGGTATCTGTGCCATTAGAAATGACAAAAATTTGAATATATTTAAAGAGCGAATTTTCTTTATTGAAACTTTCTTTGCTGTAGCGATGAATTTGATTAAAGGCTTCACGAATAGCCACACCGCGTTTTTTTAGTTCGATATGCACAAGCGGTAAGCCATTGACCAAAATCGTCACATCATAACGATTGTCATAGTTACCGGTTTGTTCAAATTGATTGATAACTTGCAGGGTGTTATTAGCAAGATTTTTCTTATCTAGCAGATAAATATTCTGAATGCGTCCATTATCAAACACAAAATCATAAATATAGTCATCATGAACTTTGCGGGTTTTCTCAATCAGACTATCACTGGGTTTATCCAAATATTCCTCTAAAAAACGTCGCCATTCCGCATCAGAGAAAACCACATTATTCAAGTGCTGTAATTGCACCCGTAAGTTTTTAATCAACGCATCATGACCATTGATATCTTGCAAATACTCATAGCCTTGCGCCCGTAAATCACGAATAAACTCACGCTCAAGGCTCCCTTCCGTTTGGTAACCCACGTTAGGTTCTTCCACAAATTTATTATATTGATCTAAAACGATAAAATTATTGGATTCAGCGATGGTTTTGTATTGGGTCATGAATTTTCCTTAATTATTGATTTTTTTTTCAGATCTTTTTGCCAATTTTCTAAAATGTCTAAATCTTCATTATCAGCCTGTATGCGTTTTTGCTGTTTTCTGACCTGATCAAATAAGGCATATTGTTCTTTAGTAAAGGTTTCCATTTGTTTTACGGTTCGGGTTCCATTACCGATAAGCAGCGGAAAACCGTTAAATTCAATTAAATTATCGACATTATTACGCCAGAAATTTAATGTCAGATCTTGACGGTTTTTAACGCGTAATTCGGCACTTTCTAAAAAGATCATCACTAGACGATTCAAGGAATCTAATTCATCACGGGTTAAATAGTTTTTAGCGGTAATAATATCCCCTTTACGTACAACAGCACCTTTCCAAGAGGTGAGGCCCATATTAGGCAATTCAGCATTTGCACGAGTACAAATGAGTTCTGCAGCGGTTTGTTGTGTAATGGCATAGATCAACTTATTTTGTGTTTCTGCAAAAAACATTTGAGTGACTTTATCTGTTTTATCGTAGTCACTAGATAATTTAAATAACTCTCGTACTTTTTGATAAAATCGCAATTCACTGGCTCGAATTTCACGAATTTGTTCCAGTAATTCATCAAAATGATCAAATCGACCTTGCGGATTTTTCAACCGCTCTTTATCTAATAGAAAACCTTTATCTAAATAGGTACGTAATTGCGTATTCGCCCAACGACGAAACTGTACACCACGAGGGCTACGCACACGAAAGCCGATGGCGAGAGTCATATCAAGGGAATAATGTTTTACTTGATATTGCTTGCCATCTTGGGCAGTTATCAAGTAATCCTTGATAACTGAATTTTCGTCTAATTCATTGTCTTTTAATATATTTTTTATATGTAAGGCGATATTTTGTACAGAGGTGTCAAAAAGTTCCGCAAGCTGATTTTGGGTTAGCCAAGCCTCATTTTCAACAACTAACAAAGCAACGTGAGATTTACCGTCATCGGTGTTGTAGATGATTAAGTTGTTCATTATTTCTTCTCAAATTTGTAGAGTGAGCTTTAACCCACCGTTTGTTGTGATTAATTGGTGGGCTGAAGCCCACCCTACGGGTTATGAAAATTTAATAACAATTCTCTATAATATTCATACCGCTTTTGGCTTTGTTCAATCGCTAAAGGTAAGCCTTCGGTAATGGAATTGGTTAAGGTTTCAAATTTATCGAGGATTGAAACGATACGCTGTTGTTGTTCGAGTGGAGGAATTGGTATTACAACATCAAGTATTTGATCCTTTCTTAAATTTGTCTGATCTGTACCATTATCATATTTTGTCAATTGTTTATTTCTATTTAAAAAATGATTAACAAAACTAGGGAGTAATTCCCCTCCTTCTTTTACTGTAATTCTTCCTATACGTTGATTAAGAGTATATTTGTTGTCTTCTGTTACAAAGAATGTTTTTGCAAGAGCCTTTCCGTTTGGCAAATCACTCATCACAATCAAAATATCCTCTTTAAATAAAGGAACAAGCTGGTCATTACAATATTTTTTTACAGTTCCATTTGTTGAAATAAATTTTGAATTTATAACAATAAATGAACCGTTTTCATCAATATTTTTTTCATGCCCTTTTCCATTTTGGAAATAAGCCACATCAATAAGTTTCTTCTTCCCTCCCCCCCGAATTTAATTGTTCTAAACTATCAAAAGATAGTAATTTTTCCCGATAGTATTCATATTGTTTCTGGCGTAGTATAAGCTCGCTGGTAAGCGCTGTCAATGCGTCCAAAATTCGCACGATTTCGGTTTGGACGGAGAGTGGGGGGATGGGAATAAGTAAATTTGCTAAATCTGATTTAGCTAAAGCAGGAATTCCAGCTCCATATTGATTTTGCATAAATTTAACTTGATTCATTTTAAGAAAATGATACGCATAACGTTTTTGAACTAATGTTTCATTAGTTTTTACTACATAAGCATGCGCACCAGCAAAAAATGGTGTTGTCATCCAATTGACATAACCTGCACTCGCACCACCTTGACTAATTACAATTGTATTCGCCTCATTATTATATTCGTGCCAATAACCTGAAGGATTGATTCCTCCATTTATTACGGGGTATTCTCCCGTTTCAGTTAAAAGTGCTTTATTAAGCTGTTTTCCTTTTTCTATTTCTGAAACTTTACAAAGTTTCTTCCACTCAACCTCAGCCCCATCCAATAATTTTTCTAAAAAAGTGCGGTTGTTTTTCATGGTGTTTTTATCCCTCAATCTCCGCCACAATCTTGTCAATTTCCGCACGCAAGCGGTCGATATTAGCAACAGTTTGTTTAATTTCAGCGTTGAGTTTATCGATATCGATCACTTCTCGGGTGTCTTTTTGTTCCACATAAGAACTCACCGCAAGGTTGTAGTCATTTTTAACGATGTCTTCAAAGGACACGGATGTAGCCAAATGCGGCACATCTTCTTTATCGGCAAACAATTTGAGAATTTGCTCAATATGTTCCTCTTCTAAAATATTGTTATTGGTGGCAGATTTAAATAAACCGCTGGCATCGATAAATTGGGTTTGGGTATCGGGTTTATGTTTGGAAAGTACCAAAATATTCACCGCAATACTGGTGCCGAAAAAGAGATTTGGCGCAAGCGCAATCACCGTTTCTATATAGTTATTATCGACCAAATATTGACGAATTTTTTGCTCCGCACCGCCACGATAAAAAATACCAGGGAAGGAGACAATTGCCGCTCGGCCTTTTGCTGAAAGATAACTTAACGCATGCAAAATAAAGGCAAAGTCCGCTTTGGATTTTGGCGCAAGCACGCCAGCAGGGGCAAAGCGTTCATCGTTAATTAACGTCGGATCGTCTGAGCCAATCCATTTCACTGAGTAAGGCGGGTTAGAGACAATAGCATCGAAAGGTTTATCATCGCCAAATTGCGGATTCATTAAGGTGTTGCCAAGGGCGATATCAAACTTGTCGTAGTTGATGTTATGCAAAAACATATTCATACGAGCAAGGTTGTAAGTGGTGTGATTAATTTCCTGCCCGAAGAATCCTTCTTCGATGATATGTTCATCAAATGGTTTTTTCGCCTGCAATAACAAAGAACCCGAACCGGCAGCAGGGTCGTAAATTTTATTGACCTTGTCTTGTCCATATAAAGCCAGTCGAGCAATCAGCTTGGAAACGCATTGTGGTGTAAAGAACTCGCCACCTGATTTACCGGCATTAGCAGCATAGTTGGAAATTAAAAATTCGTAAGCATCACCGAATAAATCGATATGATTATCTTCAAAGTCACCAAAATCTAACTCAGCAACGCCTTTTAATACGGCTGCTAGGCGGCTGTTTTTATCGGCAACGGTATTACCTAGGCGGTTGCTGGTGGTATCAAAATCAGCAAATAAGCCTTTGATATCCTGTTCGGAAGGGTAGCCAGTAGCGGAGTTTTCGATAGCTGTAAAAATACTTTTTAGGTCTGTATTTAAATTCGGATTAGTGTTGGCTGTTGCGACGACATTTTTAAATAATTGGCTAGGGTAAATAAAATAGCCTTTTGCTTTGATGGTGTCTTCTTTAATTGCCGCAATAATAGGGTCGTTATCATTAAAAGCAGAATAATCAACGCTATCATCTCCACCTTCAATGTAGTTGGCAAAGTTTTCGCTGATAAAACGATAGAAAAGTGTACCTAAAACATATTGTTTAAAATCCCAACCATCGACGGAACCGCGTACATCATTAGCGATTTGCCAAATACGGCGTTGAAGTTCGGCACGTTGTTGAATTGCTGCTGCCATAAAATCCTCAGAATATTTTGTGTCATTATTAAGATATAAATGCTCCAAATTATACAAGAAATAAATAATAACTAAATGAATTTCTATGGAAATTCCTCTACAATAAGAACACGCTAATGTTTCCAAAAAATAAAAAAAATGAGCCAAAAATCAACCGCACTTAATGCCATTTCGTTACCCTTAAATCAAGTCAATTTAATTGAAGCCTCTGCAGGTACAGGGAAAACCTATACCATTGGTTCTATCTATCTTCGTTTACTTTTACAGGCTGGTGAGAATTGTTTTTCTCGTCCGTTGAATGTGGAAGAGATTTTGGTCGTAACCTTTACTGAAATGGCGACGGAAGATTTAAAACGCAAAATTCGGGAACGTTTAACGGCGGCAATTTCGGTTTTTTCTGAATATTATGAAAAGCAAAATAAGGCGATTTTTACTGGGGAACATCAATTTTTAGCGGAATTGTTGCCTTATTTAGAAGATATTTCGACCGCACTTCGCCGCTTAAAGTTGGCCGAGCAAAATTTAGATTTAGCCTCCATTTATACCATTCACGGTTTTTGTCGCCGAATGCTGATGCAACATGCTTTCAATTCAGGCGTGCATTTCAATTTAAAACTTCTCAAAGATCAGTCTGATTTACTCAAACAATTTGCAAATGAATTTTGGCGGGAGCATTTTTATTCCCAACCTTTCGAGATTGCTAATTTTATCTCGAAAGAGTTAGGTTCGCCTGATGATGTGCTAAGTATTTTAGAATCGGATTTAAACAAAGATGTATCGGTAGCGACGGACAACCAACAAAGCTTGTCGTTGTCAATTGATGAATTTTTACAGAAAAATGTGGGAGAGCGATTAAAAGCTGTTGAAGCTCTAAAAGTTTTTTGGTTAAAAAATGTAGATGAAATTTCCTCCATTATCATGGAGGAAATAACAAAAGATTATCCAAAAGATCAGCTCAAATCTCTCAGTCGTAGTAGCTACCAAAAAGAACGTCTCAAAACGTGGATTGAACAGATTAATGAATGGGCAAATAACCCACTAGACTATGAAATTAATAAAACATTAAGGGATTATTTTTTACAATCTTCGATTGAGCAAAAATACGAAAAGCAGACAGAAAAAACGAAAAATAAAAAAGCAGCTATACCGTTTTATGCGTCAATTTTTGCAGAGCTTGAAGAATTGGTTGAAAAACATCAACCTAGTGATTTATTAAAAAAAATCATTCTCTATCACTATCGTCAAGGTATTCAAAAGAAACGCCTTGAATACAAAGCGAATCATCCTGAAAAATCTTTTGATGATTTATTACGCTTATTGAAAGAAGCACTATATGGTGAGGGCGGTGAACAGTTAGCGGAATTAATTCGTTTTCAATATCCTTTTGCCATGATTGACGAATTCCAAGATACGGATGCGTTACAGTATCAAATTTTCTCGAAAATTTATCACAATAAAACCGCGTCTGGTAATGTTGGCTTTATGATGATCGGGGACCCAAAACAGGCGATTTATCGTTTCCGTGGTGCCGATATTTTCACTTATTTAAAAGCAGCGGACGAAGCGAGCGAGCGTTTTAATTTAGGCATAAACTACCGTTCATCCCAAGCTTTAGTGGAAGGGGTAAATCGATTATTTGATTTTAAAAATGACCCCTTTATTTATAAAAATATTGAATTTTTAAACGTCGGCGCAGCCAAGAAAAATCTTGTTTTTCAGTTGAATAATCAACCTGAACCGGCCTTCCGTTTTTACATTAATGATAAAGACGAATCCACCCAGCAAGATTATGCGAAAGCTTGTGCGACATCGATTCAGCAATGGTTAAAAAGTGCGGCTGAAAATCCGGTTGTTTTTCCGAATGAAAGTAAAGCGGAAAATCAAACATTGCAAGCAGAAAATATTGCCGTTTTGGTGCGTGGTTATACCGAAGCAGATCTGGTGAAAAAAGAATTGCAAGCACTCGGTATTGCCTCGGTTTACCTTTCGGATAGGGGAAATGTATTTGAGAGTAATACAGCAAAAGAACTTGCCTTGATTTTGCAAGCTTGTTTGAGCGTGACGGAACGCCCAATTTTGAATGCCATTGCGACCGCACTTTTCGGCTTAAATGCAGCTGAAATTCACCAAATTCACCAGGATGAAATTCAGTGGCAACGTTGGGCTGAAAAATTTGCAGAGTATCAACAAATTTGGCAACGTCAAGGCGTCTTGCCGATGTTGCATCATTTACTTTTAGCTGAAAATATCACAGAAAAACTCTTATCTCGGCCTGATGGTGAGCGAAAACTGACGGATTTATTACATTTAGCTGAAATTTTACAGCAAGCTGCCGCATTAAATGAAAGTGAAGCAGCATTATTGCGCTGGTTTGAAAAGCAAATTCAAGATAATGGTCGTCAAGAAGCACAAATTCGTTTAGAAAGCGAACGTCAGTTAGTGAAGATTGTGACTATCCATAAATCCAAAGGGTTGGAATATGATTTGGTTTGGTTGCCATTTTTAGGAAATGCAGCAAAAGCCCCAACTAAAAAGAAACTATTTAATTTATATTACGATAAGAAACAAAACAAAACCTTGTGGGATATGCAAGATCAACACTTGGATGAATTAACCGAAGAAGTTTTTGCGGAAGAATTGCGTTTGCTTTATGTAGCATTGACTCGAGCAAAATACCAAATGGCCTTTGTGTTACCGAAAGCCTTTGATAAAAAATGGAATGCTTTATTGTATGTTTTAACGCAAGGTGAAATTGGTCGAAAACTCGATTTGCCAAATAATTGGGATACTCAACCGTTATTGGAAAAATTTAAGCAACTTTTACCCAATGATGTAGCGATTGAATTAACCGATATGTTACAAGCCAGTGAACCACTTACCTTAAATATTTCTCAAGAAAATTTAAGTGCAGAAATTTTCCAAGGTGAAATTGAACAAGATTGGCGAGTGACGAGCTTTAGTGGCATAGAACAAACTCATCAACGTAAAGCTTATTTGAATGAAAATGCGGTGAAAAAATCACTCATTTTTGATGATGCGAAAGATTATGATGCATCGATTTTAACAGAAAATATCACTGAAAATCTGACCGCACTTGCTCATGATAACGATGAAATGGTTTTAGATTTCCCACGTGGAACACAAATTGGTACGTTATTGCATCGTTATTTTGAAAAAGTGCCTTTTGCTCAACTGGCTGAGAAAGAAAACATTGAAAAATTATGTCAGGATTTGAATATTGCCGAAGAGCAATTTGCAGCAGTTCAACAGTGGTTTGCACAAATACTCAGCACGCCAATTTTGCCAAACGATGATTTTACTCTTGCTCAAATTAACGAAAAACAATGCTTAAAAGAGTTGGCGTTTTATCTCAATATCACAAGCCATTTTGATGTCGCAGGTTTTAATCGAGCGTTAGCAACCTTACATCATTTGCCATCAGAACCGTTACAGTTTGATGATATTCAAGGTATGGTGCGAGGCACAATGGACTTAGTTTTCAGTTATCAAGATAAATATTATTTGCTTGATTACAAATCGAATTTCTTGGGTGAGGCATTAAAGGATTACGATCAAGCTGCATTGAAAAAAGCCATGTTAGAGCATCACTATGATTGGCAATACTTGTTGTATGTGGTGGCATTACACCGTTATTTAAAAACACGTTTGCCTCACTATGATTACAACCGAGATTTTGGTGGTGTAGTCTATGCATTTTTACGAGGAATGAATGGTTCACCGCAATCGGGCATCTTTTTTGATAAACCAGATTGGCAATTAATCCAACAATTAGAGGAATTATTTTAATGTTAAGCCTATTAAAATCCTTGCAAGAACAAGGTGTGATTACTCAAGGCGATTATTATTTTGCTCAATTAATTGCTGATAAACAAAAAGATAAAGTCTATGCCGAACCCGTACAAAATTTAGCGATTTTATTAGCCGCACTTTGCAACTGGAGCTATACGCAAGGTAATACTTGTTGTGTGTTAGATCGTTTCTTAGAACGTAATTTATTCGGCTTGGCTTATCGTCATACTGAAACGGATTTTTTGTCGCTGATCAATGAAAAGATTGGTTCACTTCCTGTATCAAAATGGCAATCAGCCTTAGCGGGGCATATTGCTTTTACACAAGATCCTGAAAATCAGATTGCGCCTCTCGCATTTCAATTTGGGGCGATTTATTTCTACCGAGCTTGGCAAGATGAATTTCGTGTTGCGCAATATATTAAAAACGCACTGAAAAATGACCGCACTTTATCGGTAGAATCGCAACAAATTCGAACCTTATTAGATCGCTATTTTCCTCAACAACAAGCACAAGTTGATTGGCAAAAAGTAGCAGTCGCAACGGCAGTAAAAAGTCCATTTTCTGTGATTACAGGTGGCCCTGGAACAGGGAAAACCACGACAGTCACTCGCTTGTTATGTGTATTACAGGAATTATTTGGTGGCAAGCTTCACATTAAATTGGTTGCGCCAACAGGAAAAGCTGCGGCTCGTTTAACGGAATCTATCGAAAACGCTTTGGCACAAATGCCGATTTCAGATGAATTACGTGCATCCATTCCTAAAAGCGCAGAAACGTTGCATCGTTTGCTAGGTGTTCGACCTTTTACCGATAGCGTAAAATATCATGCACATAATCCACTGCAAATTGATGTATTAGTGGTGGATGAAACCTCGATGATTGATTTGCCTATGATGGCGAAACTTGTGCAAGCGTTGAAGCCTGAAACACGTTTGATTTTATTGGGAGACCAGGCTCAATTAGCTTCAGTAGAAGCTGGGGCGGTATTAGGCGAAATCGCACAATTTTTAACGCAAGATTATAGCCCTGCTCAAGCCGATTATATCCATGCAACAACAGGCTATACCGTTCCAACTTCAGATGAACATAGTCCGTTACGTGATGCCATTTGTCATTTAACCTTTAGTCGTCGTTTCCGAGATGACTCGGGCATTAAACAACTTGCTGAGCAAATTCAGCAAGGAAAAGGTGAGGGCAGTGTGGAGACTTTTGCGGAATATCCACAAGAGTTGCATTTCCATCATTTTGATGAAGAACAAGACGTTAAAGAATCTGTTCGCCAAGTGGTGAAAAGTGCGGTTGAAAATTACCGTGTTTATTTAACCCAACTTCAAACTTATTTTGCTCAGAAGAAAGATCTCAATGCAAAATTTATAGATGAAAAGGGCAACGAAAAAACTTATGCGGAAGCGATTTTAGATCGCTTTAATTCAGTGAGATTTTTGACCGCACTTCGAGCTTCGGCATTAGGTGTGGAAGAATTAAATCGTGAAATTGCTTTAGCATTACGAGCTGAGAAATTACTTTGGTTCCGTCAAGAATACGATTGGTATATTGGTAAGCCAATTATGATTACCGAAAACGATCATAATGTTAAACTGTATAACGGCGATATTGGCTTGTGTTTAGCTAAAGGCAAAGTGTGGTTCGGCAGTCGAGAAGTTTCTACCAGTCGTATTCCCGCTCATGAGCCTGCATTTATGATGACAATTCATAAATCCCAAGGTTCGGAGTTTGAACATACCGTCATGGTGTTACCAACAGAACCCAATCCAGTGCTTTCACGAGAGCTGGTATTTACTGGTGTTACCCGTGCGAAAAATCAACTTTCCGTATTTGCCAATGAAAAAATCTGGCAAAGTGCGGTCAGAAATACCGTAAAACGACAAAGTGGATTAGGAAAATTATTACAGGAAAAAGAGGAGTAAAAAATGAAATTATATGTTTACGATCATTGCCCGTTTTGTGTGCGAGCTCGCATGATTTTCGGTTTAAAAAATTTGCCGGTAGAACTTGTAGTGCTAGCGAATGATGATGAAACGACACCGATTGGTTTAGTGGGCAAAAAAGTAGTGCCAATTCTTGTCAAAGAGGATGGTGCAGCGATGCCAGAAAGTTTGGATATCGTGCATTATATCGATGAATATTTTGGTGAAAAAATCTTATCTGAACAAGTTCGTCCTGAAATTGAAGCATGGTCAAAAGAAGTCGGCAGTTATTATGGTCATCTTACGACTGCACGCTTCACGCAAATGAGCCTAGCAGAATTTGAAACCCAAAGTGCGGTCGATTATTTTACTAAAAAGAAAACGGAATTTATTGGGGATTTTGCTGAAAATATCGCAAAGACTGAGACCTATCTTACTCGCTTAAAAGGCGATTTAGAGAAATTAGCGGTATTAATTCAATCTGAAAAAGCCTTAAACGGCCAACTTTCTTTTGAAGATATTATCGTTTTCCCGGTATTACGAAATCTGACTTGTGTGAAAGGCATCGAATTCCCACCAGCAGTTTTAGCTTATATCACGAATATGGCTAAGTTAAGCAATGTGCCGCTATATTTTGATAAAGCTATTTAATCACTGCTGATTCATAGGCATTGGAAATACTGAAGTTTTGACTTGGATCATAGGTGCGGTCATTTTTTCAGTATTTTTTATTCATCGATCTATAATCTCTAAGGTTTACTTTATAAGAGCGTAGAGATATGAATCAGGAATACCAACGAGCGGTTACCCGTATTTGTGTGGAAACCGCTTTGTTATTGTTACAGCATGGTGCAGAAAGTGCTGTTGTCGTACAAATGGCACAGCGATTAGGTGTAGCTTTAGGCATTGAAAGCGTGGAGTGTGCTTTAACGGCAAATGCCGTCTTATTGACCACACTTTCTAAGCAACATTGTATTACTACCGTGCGGAAGAATGTCGATAAAGGCATTAATATGCAAATCGTTACGGATGTTCAGCACATTGTGGTTGCCGTAGAGCATCACTTGTATGATTTGTCTATGGCACAAAAGAAATTGGATAAGTTAAAACCACTAAAATATAACCGTTATTTGGTGGTGTTTATGATTGGTTTATCTTGTGCCTCTTTTGCTCACCTTTCTGGCGGAGATATGACAATTTGTGCGATCACCTTTATTGCCTCTGCCATTGCGATGTTTGTTCGACAAGAAATGTCTAAACGTCATTACAATCCACTCATCGTTTTTGCCATTACCGCTTTTGTCGCCTCACTGATTTCCGGTATGAGTTTGAAATATAGTTTAGGCAATGATCCTCATATCGCATTAGCTTCTAGCGTTTTATTACTCGTCCCAGGATTCCCATTGATTAATTCACTTGCGGATATTTTAAAAGGGTATGTCAATATGGGAATAGGACGATGGACCATCGCTACGGTTCTTACCTTTGGTGCTTGTTTAGGCATTGTCTTTGCATTAAATCTTTTACATATTGTTTCTTGGGTAGGGTAATAAGATGTTTTTACTGAATTTACTCGACGATATGCTTTTTGCTGCCATTCCTGCAGTAGGATTTGCTTTAGTATTTAATGTTCCGCCTAAAGCCTTAAAGTATTGTGCTATTTTAGGTGCACTCGGACATGTCACGAGAACCTTATTATTACACTTTGGTGTCCCTATTGTTTTTGCCACTTTTTTCGCCACTTGTGTAATTGGTTTTATTGGAGTGCATTTATCTCATCGTTATTTAGCTCATCCGAAAGTCTTTACCGTTGCGGCAATTATTCCAATGATTCCGGGTGTTCATGCGTATAAAGCCATGATTGCTATCGTACAAATTCATCATTATGGCTTTTCCGATAAATTATTTGAGCAAATGATCAGCTCTTTTATCAATACCAGCTTTATTTTGGGTGCGCTTGTTTTGGGTTTAGCTTTACCAGGGCTATTGTTCTATCGACAAAGGCCTGTCGTATAGGAAAATAAAAAAGCCGACATTAGTCGGCTTTCGCATTTAATCAATATTTAATTAAGCATGGCAAGTTTGGCAAGCGGCTTTGAACATCCAAACAAGTTTTTCTTGTTCTTTGATGTAGTCGCTCATTTGAGAAGCGGTACCTTCATCATCAGACTCACCCGCTAATTCAAGGATTTCACGTTGTTGTTCAAGTAATACTTTTAATCCTTCTAATGTGCCTCTTAAGCAAGATTGCGCATCACTTACCCCTAATTCTTCTTTAATACGTGAGTGTTGGAAGTATTGTGAATAACCGTTATGCGGTGTGTAACCTAAAGTTAAGATGCGTTCTGCCACTTCATCTACTTTTACTACTAAATCAGTGTAGATTTCTTCAAATTTTGCGTGTAATTCAAAGAAGTTTACCCCTTTAATGTTCCAGTGGTAACCGCGCACGTTGGTGTAGAATACTTGATAGGTTGCTAATAATTCATTTAATTTTACTGCTAATTTTTCAGATGCTTTTTTATCTAAACCGATTGATGTTTTTGACATAGTATTTTCCTCTTTATTGTTGATTAAAATATTGTTCCCTTGCTTGGGAATTGCGGTCATTATAAGCATCATTTTTTCTGATAGCTATTTCATATTATCTAGCGATTCAATAGTTAAAATCTATTTATAATAAATTATACATAGTTAAAAGCTTTTATTGTAAATTGCAAAAAAAACTCTGTGAAGTAGATCACACATTCAATATTTCCCCTTTGACAGAATGAAGCGAAGATGATTATGATTGATGCAAATCATTTTATTCTAAGATTTGATTGCTTTACTTCATTTTCGAATGAAATGTTTGGCTAGGTTTAAAAACCAAAAATATGATTTTATTACTCATCAGGAGTTTAGTATGACAAAGCATTTTTCCTTTGAAACTAATGAATCTCGTCGTCATTTTATGAAACTTATGGCTGGCGTGGGGGCAGGTCTTGCATTTAGTGGTACGTTAGGCACATTTGCACCAAAAGCCTTTGCTGCAGATATTAAAGGTAAAACTATTGAAGCGGGGATTGCTTATCCGCTTTCTACCGGTTTTGACCCAATGACATCAAGTGGTGCTTCACCTTATGCAGCAAACTTGCACATTTTTGAAGGTTTGGTGGATTTGCATCCTGCAACTCGTGAACCTTATCTTGCTTTAGCAGGAAAAGAGCCAGGACAAGTTGATGAAACAACATGGCGCATTACTTTACGTGAAGGCGCAACCTTCCATGATGGCGCACCAGTCACCACTGAAGACGTTGTGTATTCTTTCAATCGTATTATGGATCCAGCCAATAAATCTTTATTCGTGATGTTTATTGATTTCATTGAAAGTGTGAAAGCTGTGGATGATAAAGTGGTGGAATTTAAATTGAAATATCCATTTGCTTTATTTGCTAACCGCTTAACTTGCGTGAAAATTGTACCGAAACATGTAATCGACAAAGTCGGTCAATCTGCATTTGATGCACACCCAGTTGGTTCTGGTCCATTCAAATTTGTTTCAGCGGTGAAAGATGACAAAATCGTCTTTGAAGCTTATGAACCTTATAATGGTAAATATCCAGCGCAAGTTGAAAAAATGTCTTGGTTATTACTTTCTGATGCCGCAGCTCGTGTAACAGCACAAGAGTCTAAACGTACTCAAGCAATGGAAAGCGTGCCTTATTTAGACATTAGTCGCTTGAAAAACAAAAAACAACAAGTACAATCCGTTCAATCTTTCGGCTTGCTATTCTTAATGTTTAACTGTGAGAAAGCTCCGTTTAACAATCCAAAAGTACGTCAAGCGTTACACTATGGTTTAAACACTGACAAACTTGTTGATATTGTATTTGATGGTAATGCAGAAGCTGCAACATCATACTTACAAATGACTCACCCAGATTACATTAAGGCATCAACTCAATATCCTTATGATCCGGAAAAAGCAGCGGCATTATTAAAAGAAGCAGGTGTAACTGAGCTCAAATTTGAACTGCTCGCAACCGACCATGACTGGGTGAAAGAATCTGCACCATTAATTTTAGAATCTTGGAACAAGATTCCAGGTGTGAAAGTGACTTTACAACACTTACAATCAGGTGCGTTATACAGCAACAACGTGGATCCTGGTGTATATGAAGTGGCAATCGCTCCAGGTGACCCATCAGTGTTCGGTAATGACTTAGACTTGCTTTTAAGCTGGTGGTATCGTGGTGATGTATGGCCGAAACGTCGTTTCCGCTGGAGTAATACCCCTGAATTTGCGAAAGTGACTGAATTACTCAATGCAGCAGTGAGAGCAAAAGATCACGCTGAAGCGAAAAAATCATGGGAAGAAGCGATTAACATTATTGCGGCTGAAGTACCACTTTATCCGATTGTTCATCGTAAACTTCCTTCTGCATGGGATGATAGCAGCCTTGAAGGCTATCAACCATTGGCAACAACCGGTTTATCTTTCCTCGGTGTGGGCCGTAAATAAAAGCACTTTTTAATTTAATGTTTTGGCTGTTGAGAAATCAACAGCCTTTTTTCTTTCTTTTTAACACCAAAGTGCGGTCATTTTTCTCTCTATTTTTCAATCATTTTTTCTCTCAATTTCATTTCAAAAAAATCTTTGTGAAGCCGATCACAGATTTGAATTTTGCTCTATGTACTTGGATTGACAGGGCTTAGGCTGAACACTATGATTACTGCAATTCATTTTGTTTTTGAATTTGATTGTTTTGCTTCATTTTTGAAGCTAACGAATTTCTCAGGCTAGAATAGGAGAAGTCAGATGGAAATGATACTTCGGTTATTGTTACGCCGATTGATGGCTTTGCCAGTCATGATTCTAGGTGTAACCGCACTCGTTTTTGTGGTGCTTCAATTCACACCAGGTGATCCTGCTACGGTGGCATTGGGTGAAAGTGCGAGTGAAGCGGCAAAACAACTTTACCGCGAATCACATGGCTTAAATGATCCACTCTTTGTTCAATATTTTCGTTTCTTAGGTAATTTACTTGTATTGGATTTTGGTGTGACGATGCCACCAGAATTACCAATCAGTAGCATGTTAGCGAAATCTTTCCCAATCACGTTACAACTTACCTTAATTGGTGTGGTGTTTGCGGCAGTAGTCTCTTTCTCATTAGGTGTACTAGCCGCGCTTTATCGTGATAGCTGGGTAGATCAAGTGATTCGTTTAATCTCTGTTGCAGCGGTTGCGACACCATCATTCTGGTTAGGTATCTTACTTATTCAATGGTTCTCTTTGGAATTAGATTGGTTACCTTCAGGTGGTTTTGTGCCATTCAGCGAAAGCCCAATGGGGTATATCAATTCCATGATTTTACCATCTCTTGCGCTTGCCGTGCCGGTGTGTGCGTCATTAATTCGTGTGGTGCGTACAACCATGGTAGAAGAAATGGATAAAGATTATGTGAGAACCGCGATTGGTAACGGTGTGCCTTATGCTACCGTTATTCGTCACAACGTATTACGCAATGCCTTAATTACACCTGTGACTGTATTAGGATTACGTGTAGGTTACTTACTTGGTGGTGCGGTAGTTATCGAACAAATCTTTGACTTACCAGGCATGGGTAAATTGATTTTTAACGGCATCGTCAACCACGACTTACACTTAGTACAAGGAGTGGTTCTGACAATCGCTTTTACTTTCGTTTTAGTGAATATTATCGTTGATATTCTCTATGTGTTGATTAACCCTAAAATTCGGAGTCTATAATGTTTCGTCAAGGTTTAGCAGATCGATTAGCGGCAAGCGGTGCGAGATTCCGAGCACTTTCCACCGCATCAAAAATTTCATTATTATTCTTAGTTTTCGTTGCTTTAGTGGCGGTATTTGCCCCTTGGGTAGCAACACATGATCCATTAGAAGTGATCGCACGTATGCGTGCTCCAAGTGCGGAATATTGGTTTGGGACTGATCGACTTGGTCGTGATATTTTCTCTCGTATTGTTTATGGTGCCCAAACGTCCTTATTTATCGGTTTAGGTGCGGTAGCTTGCGCCATTATTTTCGGTAGTGTTTTAGGTGCAACTGCAGCCACATCCGAGAAATGGGGCAATGAAATTATCATGCGCTTAATGGATATTTTAATGGCCTTCCCAGGTATCGCATTAGCGGCAGTGTTATTAGCAACCTTTGGTAACTCAGTGCCGGTCATTATCATCACCATTGCTGTGGTTTATACACCGCAACTTGCACGTGTGGTTCGTGCTAACGTGGTATCACAATGGGATGAAGACTATGTGCGTGCTGAACGCGTTATTGGTGGTAGCCGTACTTATATTCTTCTCAAACACGTTGTACGCAATACCGCGGCACCGGTTTTAGTCTTCGCGACCGTAATGGTGGCAGATGCCATTGTATTCGAAGCCTCACTTTCTTTCTTAGGCGCAGGTGTACAACCCCCACATCCTTCATGGGGTAACATTCTTTCTGAAGGTCGTAACATCGTGTTAAACGGTGCATGGTGGGCGACAACCTTTGCGGGTGTGATGATTCTTTTAACCGTATTAGCCTTAAATATCTTAGCGGAAGGTCTTACTGATGCCTTGGTTAACCCGCGCTTAAAAGGTGGTAAAAAACCAGAAGGCAAATCAGATGAACGTCTTTCTACTGACGTACAAGAAGCACTTGCTGAAGGTCTTGCATTAAAACGTTACTTACTCAAATTACATGAAAAAGAAATCACCCGTACGAATCGTATGCAATTAAATCCAAATGCAAAACCGATTTTACAAGTGAAAAACTTATCTATTCGTTTCCCTAATCGTTATGGTGAAATTCCACTGGTAGATAACATCAGCTTCACCGTAA
Organism: Haemophilus parainfluenzae; assembly: GCF_900638025.1. NCBI lineage: Bacteria > Pseudomonadati > Pseudomonadota > Gammaproteobacteria > Pasteurellales > Pasteurellaceae > Parahaemophilus > Parahaemophilus parainfluenzae. Next base: position 1,647,017 of record NZ_LR134481.1, on the reverse strand, counting down.
ATGAAGGGGAAACCATGGGGTTAGTCGGTGAGTCTGGTTGTGGTAAATCTATTACAGCATTCTCTATCATGGGCTTGTTACCAAAAACAGCTAAAATTACTGGGGAAGTGCTTTTCACAGACCGTAGCGGAAAACAACACAGTTTACTTAACGCTAACAATCTAAGTGAATTGCGTGGTTCTGAAATTGCGATGATTTACCAAGACTCTTTAAGTGCATTAAACCCATCAATGCGTATCAAAGATCAAATGGCACAGCTCATTAAACGTGGCAGCCACCATACTGCAGAAAAACTGTTGGAATGGGTACACCTTGATCCAGAAAAAGTGTTGAACCGTTATCCGCATGAACTTTCTGGTGGTCAACGTCAACGTGTGGTGATTGCAATGGCATTAACTCGTGAGCCGAAATTATTAATCGCCGATGAACCAACAACCGCATTAGACGTAACCGTTCAAGCTGAAGTGGTGAAATTATTGAATGAATTACGTGAAAAACTTGGTTTTGCTATGGTGTTTGTCAGCCACGATTTAGCATTGGTTGCACAGTTAGCTCACCACATTACCGTAATGTATGCAGGTCAAGTAGTTGAAATGGCACCAACATCCTTATTGCTTGCTAATCCAACTCATGAATATACACGTGGCTTATTGGGCTCTGTACTTTCAACTGAAGTCCGTGCGAAACGTTTATATCAAATTCCGGGCAGCGTACCGTCACCTTACGACTTTGCGGTGGGTGACCGTTTTGCAAGTCGTTCATTACGACCAGATGCAAATCCGGAACAAAAATTGGTATTAACCGCCGTGGAAGGCGAGCCGTCTCACTTGTGGGCTTCTCATCTAGCTAAGCCTGTAACGGAAGCGAAAGGAGCATAATATGAGCAGTAGTATTAAAGTCATTAAAGAACAAAACATCATCGATTTAGAAAATATCGTGGTGCAATTTCCTTCTCGCGACGGTTCATTGTTTGGACGTAAAAAATTCACTGCGGTGAACAATGTGAGTCTTGGTATTAAAGCGGGGGAAACCATTGGTTTAGTTGGGGAGTCTGGCTGCGGGAAATCTACCTTAGCCAATGTGATTATTGGCCTTCTTAAACCAACATCAGGTTTAGTGAAATTCAACGGTTTACAAATGCAATATGGCAGCTCAGAAGCGAGAAAACAATTTGGTCGCCAAGTATCGGTCATTTTCCAAGACCCAGCAACAGCATTGAATCCTCGTATGAAAGTGTTGGATATTTTGCGTGATCCAATGGATATTCACAATGTGTTACAACCTCATGAACGGGAAAAACGTGTGTATGACTTGCTTTCTCGCGTCGGTTTACCACGTTCTGCAGCACTAGTTGAGCCAACTCGTTTATCTGGTGGGCAAAAACAACGTGTGGCGATTGCACGTGCTTTAGCGCTGAACCCAAAACTGATTGTTGCGGATGAGCCAACTTCTGCATTAGACGTATCCGTTCGCGCTCAGGTGTTAAACTTATTGGCGGACTTGAAAAAAGAACTCAATCTTGCCATGGTGTTTATCTCTCACGATATCCAAACCGTACGTCAAGTATCTGATCGCATTGTCGTAATGTACGGCGGTCAAATTTTGGAAACGGGTAGCACTGAAGATATTTTCAATAACCCAACAGTGGACTACACAAGAAAATTACTCGGTGTTGCGCCATCGTTGTTATAAAACGAGTGAATAAAACATCTTAATTTATGACCGCACTTTAAAAGTGCGGTTATTTTTTTGATCATTTTTTGTTTTAAGGTGTTGATAAATTTTAGAAACATATTTCGAAAGTCTTTTAGAGTTTAGGTTTTTTATCAAATAGCGTAGAATGGACATATAAAAATAAGGAGATTTAACATGCAACAAAAAATTCAACAAGCATTAGCAAACTCGCCACTTTCAAATGCAATTTTTTCTGCGTTAGAAGAACAAGAATGGAAAGGCTTTTTACCGGCTGAAAAAGTGCGGTTAATTTGTGATGAATTTAAGCTTACGCCTGTTCAACTAGGTTTGGCACTTTTGCCCGTAGCGGCTTGTTATAGCCATACACCCATTTCAGAATTCCATGTTGGCGCGATTGCGATTGGTGAAAGTGGTGATTTTTACTTTGGTGCGAACCAGGAGTTTCAGGGTAGTAGCATGGCTCAAACCATCCATGCTGAACAAAGTGCGATTAGCCATGCATGGTTACGTAATGAACCTCGCATCACGGATATTGTGGTGAATTACACGCCTTGTGGTCACTGCCGTCAATTTATGAATGAGCTTTATCAAGCAGCAGATTTAAAGATCCATTTGCCACACAGCCAAAATAATCCACTTCCTCAATATTTACCCGATAGCTTTGGCCCGAAAGATCTAGGCGTTGATTTGCTTCTATTAAATAAAGAAGAACAAGGTTTCACTTTGACGACGGAAGATGAAGTGGCAAATAAAGCCATTTTAGGGGCAAATCGAGCACATTCACCTTATTCTAAAAGCCCTCATGGTGTAGGCATTTTATTTAAAAATGGGGAAATGATTTGTGGTCGATATGCAGAAAATGCAGCATTTAACCCAAGCTTACCCGCTATGCAAACCGCCATTAATTTTGCTTACTTAAATCAACTGGATGTATCGAAAATTGAGCGAGTGGTATTTGCAGAGAAACCGTTGTGTTTAAGTCACCGCAAGATGGCAGAGCAGTTATTGAAGAGCCTCTGCAAGGTAAAAATGGAATATATTAGCCTGTAAGTGCGGTCAAAAATAAATTAGTTTTTGAACTAAAAGAAAAGGCGAACAGAGATAATCTCTCATGTTCGCCTTTCTTTTTACTGATTTTATGCTAATTCAGCACGTAATTTTTTCGTGACATCAACCATCACTTTTAGTGCAGCAATCGTTTCTGGCCAACCGCGCGTTTTTAATCCACAGTCTGGGTTTACCCATAAACGTTCTTTCGGCACCACTTGTAATGCTTTGCGAAGAAGATGTTCAATTTCTTCTGCTGCAGGCACGCGAGGACTATGAATGTCATATACGCCAGGACCAATATCATTCGGGTATTTGAAATCACCAAATGCGGTGAGTAATTCCATGTCAGAACGCGAGGTTTCGATAGTGATGACATCGGCATCTAAGGCTGCAATAGCGGGTAGAATGTCGTTAAATTCGGAATAACACATGTGCGTATGAATTTGGGTATCATCTTTGCAACCCATTGAGCTTAAACGGAAGGCTTCGCCCGCCCATTTCAAATAAGCATCCCAATCTGCACGTTTTAACGGTAAACCTTCACGAATAGCCGGCTCATCAATTTGAATCACTTTGATACCTGCTTTTTCTAAATCTAACACTTCATCAGAAAGCGCTACCGCAATTTGTTTGCAGACTGTTTCACGAGAAATATCGTTACGCACGAAAGACCATTGTAAGATCGTGACTGGACCTGTCAGCATGCCTTTCATCACTTTATTGGTAAGGCTTTGGGCATATTGTGACCAACGTACCGTCATGGGTTCTGGACGAGTCACATCACCGTAAATCACAGGCGGTTTTACGCAACGAGAACCATAACTTTGTACCCAACCAAATTTGGTGAAAGCAAAACCATCGAGTAGTTCGCCGAAATATTCCACCATGTCGTTACGTTCTGCTTCGCCATGTACCAATACATCTAAGTCTAATTTTTCTTGCTCACGTACAACAAATTCAATTTCTTTTTTCATTGCAGTTTCGTAATCAGCTAAGCTGAGTTCGCCTTTTTTGAAGGCTGCACGAGCATGACGAATGGCAGTCGTTTGTGGGAAAGAACCAATATTCGTGGTGGGTAGAAGTGGTAAATTTAACCACGCATTTTGTAATTTAATGCGTTCCGCAAATGGCGATTTACGTTGATCAGCATTTTTCGGTAGATTTGCTAAACGTTCTGCCACACAAGTGCGGTGAATTTCACACGAGTTTTTACGCGCATCTGCAGCTGTTTGAGAGGCAGCTAATTCGGCTTGAACGGCTTCATGATCTTGTTCTAGTGCGGTCTTAATAATGCGTAATTCTTGAATTTTTTGTAACGTGAAAGCCAACCATTGATAAAGCTCAGGCTTATTTGCTTGGAGTTGCGTTTCAACTTCTAAATCATAAGGTGTATGGAGGAGAGAGCAGCTTGGCGCAATCCACAAACGATCACCTAATTTCGCTTTTAATGGTTCAACCACATCTAACACTTGATTCAAGTTTGCACGCCAAATATTACGGCCATCAATGATGCCTACAGATAAGATTTTGTCATAATCCGCGAAGGCAGCAAGTTGTTCTGGTGCGCGCACTAAATCGATATGTAAACCTGCTACAGGTAAGGCTTTTAACAAATCAGCGTGTTCTGCCACAGAGCCGAAATAAGTCGCAAGCAATAATTTCGCTTTCACTTGTTCAGCAAAAGTGGCGTAAACCGCTTTATAAGCAGAAATCCATTCTGCCGGTAAATCTAAAGTGAGAGCAGGTTCATCAATTTGAATGTATTCAACACCTTCTGCAGCTAATGCATTTAAGATTTCAACATAAACCGGCACGAGTTGTGTTAATAAATCAAAGCGATTAAATGCTGCACCTTTTTCTTTCCCTAACCAAAGGAAAGTGAGTGGACCAACGATAGTTGGTTTAACATCATACCCAAGCGCTTTAGCTTCACGGATTTGTGTCACATAATGAGTTGGATTTGCTTTAAATTGCGTTTCTTTATGGAATTCAGGAACAAGATAATGGTAGTTGGTATCGAACCATTTTGTCATTTCAATCGCAAATTGAGTTTTATTACCACGCGCTAATTGGAAATATTGATCGAGTGTTAAATTTTGGCTATCGAAACCAAAGCGAGTAGGAATCGCACCTGTTGCCACTTGTAAATCTAAAATATGATCGTAAAGTGTAAAATCAGCCACTGCGATAAAATCAGCATTTGCCTTGGCTTGGTGCTGCCAATTTAGTTCACGTAATCTTTTTGCAATATCTAATAAATCCGCTTCCTCAATTTCGCCACGCCAGTAACGCTCTTGAGCAAATTTAAGTTCACGCTTTGCGCCTACGCGCGGAAATCCTGCTAAATGAAATGTTGTCATAATTAATCCTTCTATTGTTTAGTTTAGACGTCTAAACGTCTTTTCATGTATAGAATGCAATAAAATAAAAGATTATACAACTTCATAATTTTCAGCATTTACATGAATAAAATTAATAAAAACTCTTTAAGGTTTCTAAAAAGGAGAAAGAAGACAAAAAATAACCGCACTTTAAAGCGCGGTTATAGAGAATTCTGAACAGTTTAGTTGAGATTATTCAACACCAACCATTACAGACGTTGCTTTGATAATCGCATATGCTTCTTTACCAACTGCTAAACCTAATTCTTTTACTGCATCGATAGAGATGGTAGAAGAAATGACATTACCGTTACCGATATCAATGTGTACGATTGCGTTCACAGAACCAGTTTCGATTGATTTTACAGTACCTTTAAGTTGGTTTCTTGCACTAATTTTCATTAAGCATTTCCTTATGTTTGAGTTAAAAAAGAGTAGGTATTATATAGATAAATATATAAGTTGAAAATACTACTTAATAGGTGATAAACCTTTTAAGATTTGCTCGGCATTTTCTTTACTTAACGCGTAACCGTAATATTTCTTATAGAAGGTTTGCGTTTTTTCTACCATGTTTAAATCTTTAAAGTGTTCAGGATGGAAGAGCAGAGCTGCCCAAAGAATTTGTAAGGCTTCTTCGGCACTATAGCGATCCCATGGAAACGTGCCGGTTGGATTGGCATAAATACGATTATTTTTGACCGCACTTATTGATTGCCATGCCGGATCACCTTTGATTTTATCTATCGCTGCTTGCGCTTTATTGCCGCTGCTGCCAATGATGATCACATCTGGATTGGCTTGAATAATGCTTTCTACGGTGACGGTCACCATATTCGCTTCATCCGGTAATACGCTTTTACCGCCGGCTAATTTAATCCATTCACCGATCATGGATTTTCCACCGTCAATCATCAATAAGTCAGAGCCTTTAGTGAGATGTAACACCGTAGGGCGCGCTTCATCTTTGAGACCTTTAAGACGATTTTCCACAAATTGAATATTGTCTTCTAATTCTTTGATATAGCTTTCTGCAATTTCAGGTGCTTTATCACCTAAAACTTCAGCGGTAATCCGTACGGTTTTCTTTAAACCATCAAAATCTTGGAAACTTACACGCACGCCTTTTAATCCCGCTTGTTCCACTTCAGTTAACATGGATTTTTTCGAGAGCAACACTGCATCTGGTTTATGACTTAACAGTTCTTCTGTTTGAATTGTTTCACCATTGGTTAATACTGGTACGTTTTTGATATTTGGATATACTTCGCTATACCAAGGATTGGCTGCGATAGATGTGGTCGTGCCAACCAGTTTATTGGCACCGCCTAATAGTAAGACAATTTGGTTATTGGCATGCCAAAGATCAGCAACGCGTTGAACGTTATCTGGTAATTCAATTTTATTACCTTCAACATCCGTCACGATTTTTGCTTGCAATGGTAGTGCAAAGCAGGCGGAAAGGGAAAGTGCAATTAAGCCTTTTTTCAGAGAATGTTTCAACATATGAATGTCCTTCTAGTGGGGTTATAAATGGGTAATCGCACAGATTTGTCGTTGCAGAGCAGGTACATCGACCAGGCGCAAATCTGTCTGATAAAGTGCTTTCAAGTTGGCTTCGGTAATGATTTCCGGTGCCAAACCTGTTTGTAACTTGCCATGCTCGTTTAAGATGCTTACTCGGCTGTGGGGCAGTGCGCTATGTAACAACATGGGATGATCGGGATTATGTGTTGTCATGATAATGGTAAAGCCTTGTAGTGAGAGCTCTTTTATTAGGCTTAAGGTTTTAAACACATTGCCGTAATCTAATGCCGAAGTAGGTTCATCAAACAAAATCAATTGGGGTTGTTGCACCAAAATACGCGCGAGATTAACCAGCTGCTTTTCACCGCCACTCATTTGCATATAAATTCTGTCAGCAAAATGACTGATGCCGAGTTTCTTTAAGGCTTCATCAACTAATGCAAAATCAGCTTCACTTGGCTTATCAAAAACACCTAAATGCGCAGCACGACCGAGTACCACATAATCACGCACGCGATATTGATAGGTTTGTGGGCTGTGTTGCGAGACATAAGCAATTTTTTGCGCAATTTGCTTGCTGCTCATTTCGCTTAATTTGCAATTATCCAGCAAAATCTGACCGCTCTTTGGTTTCAAAAGCCCAGCAATGCAATTTAATAAGGTTGATTTACCACGACCATTTGCACCAAGAATAGTCAGCAATTCGCCTTTCTGTAAGATTAAATCAATGCCGTTGAGTAGTGAATGTTCAACATTGTGCCAGTAATACAGATTGTCAATTTTAAGCATTAGTCCACCACCTTTTGTTTAATCAGTACCCAAGCAAAGAATGGCGCACCGATAAAGCCAGTGAGAATACCGAGAGGAATTTCTTGAATGTATAAATTGCGGGCAAGAGTGTCGATAACGAGCAAGAAAATCGCACCGATAAGTCCAGCTAGCGGTAAACTTTTGATATTGTTATCACCAATGAAAAGCCGTGCTAAATGCGGAATTACTAAACCAAGCCAACCAATTGTCCCGCTTAAGCAAACCGATGAAGCCGTCAGCAATGTGGCACAAATCACCATTAATCCACGCTCTAATCGAATATTTGTCCCAATTAATTTCGCCTCGCGATCGCCCAATGAAAGCACATTTATACGCCAACGCATTAAAAATAAGCCAAGGGTAGTAAGCAAAATAATAGGAGAAAGGATGAGCAAGTTGTCGTAGTTAGATTTGGTTAGGCTCCCTAATTGCCAATACACAATGTCAGCTAGCTGAGTTTCGGGATCGGCGAGGTATTTCAATAGGCCTAATGTTGCCATCATAAAACCTGAGACGATAATGCCGGAAAGCACTAAAACAATGGTGGAGTCACGCTGAATTAAACGCGGTAAATTCATGGTGAGCAAGACGGCAATCAAACCACCGACAAAAGCAAAGGCTTGAATGCCCAGCATCCCCGAACCGATTAAAATCGCTAATGCGGCACCAACACAGGCACCATTAGACACGCCTAAAATATCAGGTGAAACCAATGGATTGCGGAAAATACCTTGATACACAACACCCGCAATAGCCAATGAGGCACCGACAAGTATGGCAGCAATCACTCGGGGCAAACGAAGATTAAAAATAATGTTGTTTTGCACATCATTGACATTATTGCCAATCAGGCTTTGCACTACATCCTCAAACGGAATCGCAAAACGCCCGCAAGAGAGCGAACATAAAATGAGCCCAATAAGCAAGCAAAGTAAAAGGGGAAAGGTAAGGGAGGATTTGTTCATACACTCAAAATTCGTTATTTTTATAAGTATATAGCGATTATATTTTTTTGTATATAGCGAAATTTGAGTAAAAAAATAACCGCACTTATTGCGCGGTTACATTATTTTATAAGCATTTAGCCGGTTTTGGCAGACCCGCCAGTTTGGTTGCTTGCTTAGCTGGTCCGTCAGGGAAGAGTCGTTGCAAATAGCGACTATTACCTTTATCTGAGCCTAATTTTTCTGACATGGCTTTTACCAGCATTCGAATCGCAGGGGAGGTGTTATATTCTTGATAGAAATCACGCACAAAATAAATCACTTCCCAGTGAGCTTCGGCCAGTTCTATACCTTCTAACTGAGCGATATGTTTTGCTACATCCTCATTCCACTCTGCAATATTTAACAAATAGCCAAAGGCGTCGGTTTCGATTTGTTTTCCTTGCACGGTAATCATATTAATTTACTTCTTTAAAGCTGATCATTTCATTATCGGCGTAGTCGGACGTTTCTTCATCATCAAATTTCATTGGTTCGATGCGTTCTTCATCAAATGCGGTATCCCCTTCAATACCATCAAGTGATTGGCCATGTTTGATGCCTTTGAAATCGAAGAGTTTTGGGTCACATAAGTGTGACAACGTAATGTTTTGCATCGCGCTAAACATGGTTTCTAAGCGACCTGGATATTGACGGTCCCAAGTATTCAACATTTCTTTCACCACTTGACGTTGTAAATTAGGTTGAGAACCACATAAATTACAAGGGATAATTGGGAATTCTTTGGCTACGGCATATTTTTCAATATCTTTTTCTTTGCAATAAGCCAATGGACGAATCACGATTTGTTTGCCATCATCTGAAATCAATTTTGGAGGCATAGACTTTAATTTTCCACCGTAGAACATATTCAGAAATAGGGTAGCCAACATATCATCACGATGGTGTCCAAGTGCAATTTTGGTTGCACCAAGTTCTGTTGCTGTACGGTATAAAATACCACGGCGTAGGCGAGAGCAGAGAGAACACGTTGTTTTACCTTCCGGAATTTTCTCTTTCACGATGCCATAAGTATTTTCTTCAACGATTTTATAATCCACACCAATACTTTGCAGATATTCTGGTAAAACATGCTCAGGAAAACCTGGTTGTTTTTGGTCTAAATTGACCGCTACAATATCAAATTTAATCGGTGCACTTTGTTGTAAATTCAACAAAATATCAAGAAGTGTATAGCTGTCTTTACCACCAGAAAGACAAACCATTACTTTATCGCCCTCTTCAATCATGCCAAAATCAGCAATTGCATTGCCTACATTACGGCGAAGACGTTTTTGCAATTTATTGAAATTATAAGTCTGTTTTTTATCTAGAATTTGTTCTGTCATATTGATTTACTTTAGCTAATAAAAAAGCTCTGAATTAACTTCAGAGCTTATAAATTCTGTGGTGCCTAGGGTCAGTTTCTTCCTGTATTGATTTTTAAAGAGATTTTTGACTTCTGGCGTAATTTTGGCGTACTTGCTCTAAAACGTATTGGATAAAATATCCTTGTTTGAGCATTATTATATCATAGAAGTGAATTGTGCCAATGGTGGGATATTTGAAATGTTATTTGATGCGTTTGGCGTTAATTCTACACCAGCGAATAACTTCGCCAGCTATCCATCTCGGGTGTGATTTCTCTTTCAATCTAACGCCTTTTGGAAAGCTAGGCTGTTTTACGATAACGTTAGCAGTGTGTTGATAAGGGCAACCGACAAGAGCGGCCACATAATCAAGAGGGATTAAGTTCTGGCTTTTTTCGGTGAAAGCCGATACAGCCATAATCTTAATAGCTTCTGACATTTCTTTTTCTGCTTTATCTAATAGGGTTATTTTGTCCATAAAAACTCCAATAAAAAACCGCCCATAAGAGCGGTGGTTTGTTAATATTGTTGTGTCTGTTCGATGTGACAGACTTTGCCGTCACAGTCTTGATTAAGATTTAAGGTGTGCGCCATATACACCACAAATGCACACACGAGCGTAATGATTAATTTGTTCATTTTCTGTTCCTTTTGTCGGATTTTAGGTGTAGCAATCCGCCGCAGACTTAAAAAAGTGCGGTCGGATTTTGTGGTGTTTTACGCGTTAAAAGATATTTTTTTAATTTGCGTTAGTGATGGATTTTCTATTTGTTGTGCGAGCAGTTTTTCGCCCTCGTGTAAAAAATAAGAAAATTCACTAAGTAGGCTGTTTGCACGGCTGGTAAGCTCGTTGCTTCGGTAATGGCGAGCTATGCCGAGTAAAGCAAATTGTTTTTCTTGATAGTAAATAACTTTCTCTGCCAATTTTTGAGCCAGTTTTGCATGTTTCATAATGGCATCGAAAATATATTCAGGGATGATAACTTCTTCGCCTTTTTTGAATAAACCATCAAGATTTAGGGTAAGAAAGTGAATGTATTTAATGGCTTGAGAAAGTTGTTCTTGAGAAAGTTCATCAATGTGTTCGACGCCAAATTGTTGATGAATCAGTTGATAAACTTCAGAATAGATGAGCCCTTTTTTATTCACTAAGAAGCTGACGGCATTACGTAAGCCAGCGCGGTCATCAACGGCGGTTTTTTGCTGTGGTTGGTTTGCCTCTTTGTCTAAAACATCAAGTACCCATTTGCGGAAGTCTTTGGCGATTTTGGTGCGAGCAAACATTGCAATTAGGTGTGCGCCACGCAATGAGAAGATACGCACTTTTTGAAGTCCGCCTGCAGTTTGCATTTCCACAAGTGCGGTCATTTCTGGGGTAAATTCATCTGCGTTAGCGGTATAAAGTCTGCGAACACTACGATCGGCATCGGAATAATCTAACGCCTTGCCCAAATCACTTGCTGTTAAGAATGTTTGATTGTTTTGGTTGATAACCGAAAGGGTAGTATTTTGAAAAGTTAAAGTTGTCATACGCTTATTCTCTAAATTGAATTTAAATTCAATCATCACGAGCAACTGCGATTACTGGTGATGAACTAGGCAAGGTTCGCAGTCCTGGTGAATAAGCGGTTAAACTTCCAGTGGGCTTTCGCCCCCTTACCTAGCCCATCATTGACAACTTTTCAAAGGGGGGATCAAATCGATCCTACCTTGTTGAAAGGTTTTAATTTGCTAGATTTCGGCTATAAAAAAATCGCCATTAGGCGATCGTTACTACCGCCACTTATTCTTTCAGGACTGCGATCCCGACTTTCACCGATTACTCGGTTACTCGATAGGCTTTAGTCTAAAATAACAAGCGGTAATTTGTAAAGTTATTTTTGCGTAAGTTCAGCAAATTTTTGTTTTGCCACTCTCACAGCTGCTTCAAAGCGTTCAGGTTCGATAATACGGTAGAGTTCATCAAGTAACAACTGAGTAAATTCAGGCTCTTTCCCATATTTACTAATAATGCCGTGTTTCGTTTTTATTTCTTCTTTCAGTTGTTCCAGATTGGACAAACGAGCCTCTAACTCGCTAATTTCAAATTGATATTTTTCTTCAAAGTTGGCTTTGTGGATAGTTGGGATATGGTTTTTCTTGCGTTTGTATTTATCTTTTTTGACTTTTAATTGAGCCTTTGCTTGTTCAATCGCAAGGATAACATTATCGTACTCTTCACAACGTTCGAATGTTTTATCCCCCTTATATCCAAGATTGGGACGATAGACCGTATAGATCGCAGATTTGTTAATTGGGGTAGCGTGCATAGCAAATTGTTCAGGTGTCATTATCTACCTCGCAGATACAAAAAAAGCCACTTAATTGTGGCTATCGACTTTCTGTTGAAAGTGGGGGTATCTTAATCCGAAGTAATAGTGGTGTCAATAAAAAGCCCCGAATTTTTCGGGGCGGGTTTTTATGATTGATTTTTTGCTTTTTGGTAAGCTAAACGTGAAGCAAGCATAGCTTGACGTTTAAGTTCTTTTGCACTGGGTTTAGTTTCTGCCATTGCTTACTCCTTATAGTTTGGGGTTTTGATAATAAAACAATCAGAGTTTTCGCCTAGTTGCCCGATTGGTTGAAAGTCTATCATAAGTGGATGGCGATTGTCGCACATTTTTTGATACATTCGGCTCAATGAGGGGCGTTCAGCGATGAAAAAATAACATTCAGGTTGGTAAATTAAATAGTGCTTATAGAGCAATGTTTCAAGTTGTTCTTTTAAGTGCTGAATATCGGTTTTCTTTATCTGATGATTGATTGGTGGAGCGTATAGATCGATATTTGGATCGGTGCTTTCGTAGTATTCTTTCACACCAAATTTGACACTGTATGTGCTACGATTTTTTAATAGCGGTTCTAAGCGTTCATCTAAAGAAAAGAGGCTTTCAATCACATCATTATCCGATGAGAAATCAATAATATAATCAACATTTGCTACACGAAATTCAGCAAATTGATGAGGAATTGAATGATATTCAGATTCAATAAATAATTCTGCCATATTCCACGCTTTGGGTATAAAAAAACCTCTAAAAGAGGTTGTTGAAATTCGGAGTATCCTAATCCGAAGTTGGGGCGGTTGTCAATCATAATGAAATCCTCTCTACCTAGTGATATGATTATTGCGATCAAACTTTAATCTATATCACATAAATAAAGAGGATTTTACTATGAGTGAACCATTATCAACAGCTGCTACTAGTATTGCTGTAGCGGCTGGTAAAGAAATTACAGCAACTGCATCCAAGGGCATTGGGCAAACAGTAAGTGATATATGGTATGTCGTTTTTGGTGCAAAATGGGATGAAGAACGGCAGAAAAAACAAATAGAAGTTGCCAATAATGTTGACAAATTCAAAGAAGAAATCACAAATAAATCAACTAAAATTCTTGATGAAAATCGCATTGAGCCTGATGTTGAGGTAATTGGTTCTACACTAGAATCAGCTAAGTTTCGTATTAATAAGGATGAAATTAGAGATATGTTTTCCAATCTCATTGTATCTGCAATGGATAGTTCAAAAGCAAATGATATTCATCCATCATTTTCAGAAATGATAAAAATGCTTAGTCCGCTAGATGCTCAGAATTTGTATTATCTTTACCACAACAGGGATGAAACCATTTCAAGTGTTAGAGAAACTGACACAACTGGAGGATATACCGAGCATTTTAAGCATATTTTTTTGGGTAATCCCAAATGCCAAGATAATACTTTAATTGAACCGTCTATTGATAATCTTATTAGATTGAAACTAGTGGATGTTACATATGACGCCCAGAAAAATGACGAATCTCTTTATGAGAAACATAGAGGAAATAGCCTCATTCTAGAATTAAAGGCAAGAAGAACACAAGAAATACAGTCATATAAAGAGACTTTAAATTATCTCAATGGGGGCGGTATAATTCAAGGAGCTTCACAAGAGCACCAGGAACTAGTTATCGAAAATCTTAAAAAATTAAGCCAAGATACAACAATTGATATTCAAAAAGGCATCATACGCCTAACTGCTCTTGGCAGAAACTTCTGTAAGATCTGCTTATAATTTTCGCCCATCAATAATTTCTTTTACATCATCAGCATATTTTTTCATTATCTGATTTTGCTCGAAAAAGAATTTATCAAACCATTTTGTTACTTGTGCAATGGTAAACCAATGCACAAGTAACGAGACTATTAGTGCCATTATAGCTGAAGTTAATATTTCCATTATGCCATCCTTATTATTGTGTTACGATTTAAAAATTTTACTCGTTAAATCCTGCTATAGATTTTCATAAGCACCTCAAAACGGAATATCATCATTAAACCCATCTTGTTCAGCCATTGCACTTAATGGATCGGTTTTTTCTTTATCTTTGGTTGGCTGTTGCATCTCATTTCTTGCTTTACTGTCTAGCATTTCAAACGATTGTGTCGCTACTTTAAGTGCGGTGCGATTATTGCCGTTTTGATCTTGCCAACTTTCCTGTACCAGTTTTCCTGTTACGCAGATTTTTGAGCCTTTTTGAAGATATTGTCTTGCTACATCGGCAGAATTGCCGTGCACTACAATGGGTATCCAATGTGTGCGTTTAACTGTATTACCTTGTTTATCACGGTAATCATCGCCGATAGCAAGATTAAATGTTGCAATTTGACCGCCATTTTGGAATTGTCGGATTTCTGGATCACCACCTAAATGACCGATTAATATGACAGTATTGGTATTACGAGCCATAGTTTTTCCTTACATTAAATTAAGTAAATAATCGTTATACATTAGATTGTATTCATCAACGAGATCGGGGTGTTTTTCCTTTAACCAAACGATAGACTTATCGTAAATTTTACCGCACTCCTCTTTGGTTTTTCCTTTCAGCCTATCTTTAAGTTGCTCTATAATCGATTTGCTAGTTACATTAGCTTGAGTAGAGCTCATAGCCTGCGGGGTCGATTTGTTGGAGTTGTTTGGCCGCTCGGACTTTGGGGGCGATGACTGCTCACGCTTTCCCACGCTTGCCGCATCATCATCTTCTTGCGCCATAAATAACATTGCAGTTAAAGCGTAACGACGAGCATAAGTAATGGCCGCACCAACTTGCTGAGCATCGTTAGCTTGCTTAACTCCAGCCTTAACCAATGGATAACAACTCCGTAAAAACTGCCCGCTTTTATGAAATAGCGTTGTCACTAGTGTTGGCTCGTCATTTAGGACAGTAACAAGTTGCGTGATAACTAAATTATGTTCCGCGAGAATTGGGCGACAGGTATCAAGCACTTTGCTTAGTTCTGCGTATTTATAACCATAACCTTGTTTATCTTTGCTTAGATTTCCAAGCTGGCTAATCGCTTGAATAAGTTCAGGCATAAGCTCGCTTAAATTTGCACTTTGTAGCTCCATTTATCTTTCCTTATCTAATCGTCAGAATTTGACTATCAACCAATTTTGCACCAGGAATTTCTTCCCCTGCTTTTAATCGTGCTTTAATTTCGGTTTTATTTGCTGTGATTTTCACATTAACAAGGGTTTCATCGCAGTTGTTGGCGAGGAATAAATCTTCATCTAATTGCACCGCACTTTGCTTACTTTCACGGTAAGAAATGGTAAACAATGGACAGTTAATTTTTGCCGTGCCCGTTGCTTCCATATTGTGTTTGAGATAGTTTTTAATCTGCTCAATACCGTTTTGGCGCTGCTTTTTCATTGCCTGTAAGCGTTTAATTTCAGCGTCAATCACTTCAATATCACCCTCTGTATTTTTAATGACATAGACGACATTCTCCGCTTTTTTGTCAAAATCTTGCTGCACCGCATCTAATGCTTTGGCAATATCAGCGTTATCTACAAATTCAGGATTTTCGAGCAATTCTTTGATGTTTTCGAGTTGTTCGGTGATTTCGTAAAGTTTCATCGTAGCTCCTTAGAATGGTAGCTGGTTGTGTTGGATATATTCAATTTCAGCTTGTAATTCTTCTGGCGTAATTCGTTCTTGCCACAACCAATCTCGAATGGCATTTAACAATTCAGCCTTACTTTCTAGGCGTTCACCTGGTGTTTCTTCCATTTTTAACCTCTCCCATAACAATTGGATTGCCAATATTCACAATCAGCATCTTCAGGTTCACGCCAATCTTCTTCGGGTTCGTCTGGCTCATAGTTAGGCTCTTCAAATTGTGCGTAGTAGTCGTGGTCACTATCGCATAGCCAAGAAGATAGCGTTGTGCGTTTCATTGTTTTTCTCCTAAAGTGCGGTTAATTTCTGTTTGTTTTTGTTCTGTATAAGCTAGAGTCTCTCGTTTAGCTGGCTCTGTTAGATTTGGCTGATATTGCCCATATTCAGCAATCCATTGCACTCTCGCTTTTTCTCGTTCGAGTGGGGTAGGTTCACTTGCAAAACAATAGGAGATTCCGCCAATTAAAAAAGCAAGAACAAGGGCGATGACTGTTTTACAAAGAAAGGGGATAGCTTCGGCCAATACATCAGTAAACTTTTCCATTTTTTTGTTTCCTTTTTAGTCGATTTCGTGAATTTCGGGTGTAAAAATCCGCCACACAATTTTCTAAGGCGAAAAGTGCGGTCGGATTTTGTGGTGTTTTACGCGTTAAAAGATAATTTTTTAATTTGCGTTAGTGATGGATTTTCTATTTGTTGTGCGAGCAGTTTTTCGCCCTCGTGTAAAAAATAAGAAAATTCACTAAGTAGGCTATTTGCACGGCTGGTAAGCTCGTTACTTCGGTAATGGCGAGCTATGCCGAGTAAAGCAAATTGTTTTTCTTGATAGCAAATAACTTTCTCTGCCAGTTTTTGAGCCAGTTTTGCATGCTTCATAATGGCATCGAAAATATATTCAGGGATGATAACTTCTTCGCCTTTTTTAAATAAACCATCAAGATTTAGGGTAAGAAAGTGAATGTATTTAATGGCTTGAGAAAGTTGTTCCTGAGAAAGTTCATCAATGTGTTCGACGCCAAATTGTTGATGAATCAGTTGATAAACTTCAGAATAGATGAGCCCTTTTTTATTCACTAAGAAGCTGACGGCATTACGTAAGCCAGCGCGGTCATCAACGGCGGTTTTTTGTTGTGGTTGAAGTTGATATTTTCCTGTTTTACGAATCTGCGGGAGAACTTCTTTAGTTATCCAACGTTTTACTTTTTTGGCCTGCTCTAATTTTGAACTCAAGACTAATGAATACATTCCGCTTTCATTCACGAAGAGAACTTGAGCACGTTTATTGATAGTATTCACGATCTCGCGTTTTGCTAGGTCGTCAGAATCAACGTGTTTTCTTAATGCGTCATGTGGATTTTTATATTGCAACAATTCTGCAAGCTGAGTTGCTCTAAAAAAGATTTCATTGTTTTCTACAATGGTTTGAACAGGAGTGTTTTCAAAATTGAAAATTGTAAGATTTGACATTTTGTAATCCTTTTTGCTATTTGTTTGTTTAAACAAGCCACTTTCGACAGTGGCGTCGGGAGGTTCGAAAACCCTGCAAAAAGGAAAGGGCTGGACTTATTTCCCGAAGGTATTGTATTAGTCGCCCTCCCGACATAGTCAGGATTACGGATATAAAAAAATCGCCATGTGGCGATCAGTTGAACTATCCGCCTTTTTGCATTAGGTTTCGACACCTTAGACGCATAGTAATATAAGAATTTGGGGTTGTAAAGCGAAATTATTTTTTAATTGCTTCTGACAAAACGTGAAAGAGCGTTGGGTAAAACTGCTCAACACGCTGACGAATTTCACGCATTTGTTCGAGGTTTAAGTGCGGTAATCTTTCGATAATTTGCTGTTGTAAATTCATTCGTTCAGTTTCTTGCGTTTCGCGCACGTCACTAATCAATTTATTCAACGCAGCTTCTTCGGTAAGGTTATGACTTTTGGCGTATTGTTTAATCCATTCTTGATGTTCTTTTTTTATCTTCATTTTGGTCCCCGCTAAGTACAAAAAAAGCCACTTAATTGTGGCTACTGACTTTCTGTTGAAAGTGCGGTTATCTTATCCGTTGATGGCGGTTTTTGTCAATAATCTTTTTATTCTTCGACAATGATGGTACTAAATGTCGCCTGTTCAATCTTTCCTGCACGACGTTTTACCATTCCACTTAGCTTGATGGTGTTAATATCTTTTACTCGGTCGATAATTTCATTCACACCTTCATCGCCTAACATATCGCTATCGATGTTGGCGGTAAAGGTTTCGCCTTGTAAAGTGCGAGCAAAGATAGTGATTTTCCCTTCTTGCCGTTTTACGCCGTCAATGTATAAATCAATGGCATCAGGGGTGGTTTTTGCTTTTTCTTGGCTATTGAGCTCATCAACTATTTTTGTGATTTGCTGTTTGTCTAATTTAGTTTCCGCATTATTACTGGAAATTGTAATATTTTCCGCATCACTTGCTGCACGCACGACTTCGCTGTAAGCTTTTTCAGTATGTTCTTCAATAGATTGAATAGATTGTTTAAAGCGTGAATTGGTACTGTGGTTTGCCACGTCTTTAATGGTGGTTAGAATAGTTGTTAGTTTTTGGGCTTCGATGTTTTCAGTGGCTTGTTTCTCTGTCAATTGAATTTGAGCAAGCTCAATATCTTTTTGGCTTTCAACCCATTTCATACCAACTACTGCACCGCCAATACAAATGGCCAGCGTGGTGTAAGTAAAGATTTTTTGTTTACCTGTCATACCGTTTGTTAGTCCCATAAAACATTTGCGCATTTCTTTAAATAAATCTTTGAGATCGGCGATGATTTCTGTGCAACCTTCGTTGATGGTGAAAGTGATTTCCAGTGCATCTTTTTCTTCTTGGGTAAGCTGAGTAATGTGTGGTTTACCTGTTTTAATTTCAGCATAAGTACGCCAGATTTCATTTTGGAATTCACAAATCGCTTTGCAGATAGCGTAGTTGATACTGCCATTATAACGCAGTGGATCGCCTTGAATTTTGATTTTTACCTGTTTTAGAAAATCAAATTCAACCTTTTCAAAATCAATCTGATCACGAATTTTTAGCGTTTGAATAAAATCCGATAATTCGTCAACATTTTCAATTTTCCACATAAACATTCCTTGAATTTTGGGTATAAAAAAAGCCGTTGGAGACGGCTTGAAAGTGGGGGTATCTTAATCCGAAGTGTGGGCGGTGTCAATGTGAATTTCACAAACTAAATTACGTTAATAAAAAAATCCCCTAGAGCCAGCTATAAGCAACTAGGGGTATAACCAATCTTAAAGGAGATATTTTTTATTATGCTATTGCTGTAACCAGCTAGAGCCGCTCTCGATCCATTTAATTTTCAAGAAGACTGGGCGATTCCATTCGCACGGTGAAAGCGGCTTTAGCTGGTGGCTCTTTCGGGATTTGAACCCATTTCGTTTTTCCAAAAGTCAGCATTAACTAATTTTATATTAGTGTTTTTAACGGTGTCGGTTTCCACAACCAACTCAACAAAGAGACATTAAATACCTTTCTTTATACTTGCAAGGCTCAAGTCCCTATTGATAGTCACAACAATGAGGAATATAATATTTTTAGTCACAACAACCACTTATGAGGTAATCATTATGCTTAAAAAGACTGCTGACAAATTAGCTTTAATTATGACTAGAGATGTATTAAGAACATCATCTGAGCATTACAGAAATCTAAATCAATTCACTGCAGATGAAATCGCTGAATTTATTTCTACGCTTTCAAAAAATCTACAGGAAATTATTTCTGACGAAGTAACAAGTGCGGAAGTTATTAACGCTCATAGAGGTCAATAAACTTAATTGCCAAACAAAGTGCTTCCGCTAACTCACTAGGCGTTAAGCTGGTATTTTTAGCCGCGCTTTCTAATACAGCCCATTTGATTTTCTCTTTATCATTTGGGCTTATTTTTTTCTTTTCTTCCATTTTTTAACCTCGTTTGTTTTATGTTTGCCATTTCAAAGCACACTTCTCTCTATCATTCGCAACGGTTTCACGTGCCGTTGTGTCTCTGTACTTCAAATGTGCTTTAGAATGGCGCCCCATACAAGATTCTAACTTGTAACCTATCGCTTAGAAGACAATTGCTCTATACGATTGAGCTAATAGGGCGTAAGTAACCAGTCCGTGGGCTTGTTTGCCATTTCCCCGACTGAACTCGTATCCTCTAAGGGATTGCTTAAAGATATAAACAGCGCTGCCATTGACCTGCCAACCACATCACTTCGGTTAAACACGCAGTACAGTTTTCTGCTCTGGGGTTACTCGACTTTAATCAGCCGATAATTTATATCCCGCACGAGACCAAGTTTTTAAAGAGCTTTGAGATTGTGTATCTCGTTTTGATGAGATTGATTTTAAGTTATCTTAAATACATAAGCAATAAAAATTTAAGATTTTTTATTATTTTATTTAAGAAAACTTAACTGCATAAACAAAAAGCCACTTTGTGGCTTTGATTTATGCGTATTTTTGAGTGTATTGAAGTGCGGTTTGGAGAGAATTCAGAAAGGATGTCACATATTGTGGATTATTTTGCAGCCAGTTTTCGTATAGTGACTTATTTTTGATAAGATGCTGGATTTCTGGAGATTGATACCATTTCTTAAATAGCTTTCTAAGCGGAGGCTTTTCTTTTACTACATCGGATTCTCTATATTCATTAATGACTTGAACTAAATCAAATTTTTCCCCTGTATTAATATCTAACCTTGTTGTGATATCTAATGAAGCGCGCAATGAGATGATCGTTGATCTGGGGATTTCGTTTATTTCCCAGAATGGATCTTCCTCATCTTTATTTAGTAAGTATTCGAACAGTAGTTGATCGGGAGGGAGTTCTGTTGGTAAGCATACTACATTTGTATTGTTGATCAGGTCTTCATCTGTGCGATTATCTCCATCAAGAATAATAAGTGATTTTTTCGTAAACTCTGGAATATTATATTTGATAAATTGTTTGTAGTTTTTACAGCCTATATGTATTTCGTCAAGTATATTAAGTTGTTTTTCAATGATACTATCTTTACATAATTTATGTAAAAAATCTCTTGCCTCTTGATCTTCTGTGTAAACATTTATGCCTTTTGGTGATGAAAGATATTCGTCTGGAATGCAGTCTTTTATATCCGCTTTCATTTTATCTATATCTGAAAGCAGTTTTATTCTTCCATACGCATTTGTTAGATAATGAACCTTGAAATTATTTTCTTGATCTTTCCTTTTACTTGATTTGTAAAGTCGCTCCATTATCTCAATGGAATGAGATGTAATAATTACCTGTAATTGTAGTTCTTTCGAGTATTTTTCTAGTAAGTCAAGTAGTCTAATTTGTGCCGCGCAGAAAAGAGCTGAATCTAGTTCATCAATTAAAATAATCCCCCCTTTATAATTATCTCCCATGTCCTGTTTTAACTTCTTAAATGAGTAAATTGCTTGTAATATCTGGCCAACGTTATCTTCTCCCACTGATACTGATTGATGATCATAACTGTCAGAATGAGCGACAATAGAATTTACTATACCCAAGGTTGTAGTTACTTGAGAAGATCTTTTGGCAAGTATATTGTTATTATCTTTCAAAAAATCTTTGATGTTGTCCTGAATAAATTTTTCATTTTCTTTTTCTTCATATTTTCTTTCTGAAATAGGAAACATTCTTTTCAATCCAAGATAAATTACTGGGTGAGTTACCGCTCTGTCAGTATCTTGGTTATTTCTAAGTCTAGAACGTGGAACCAGCTGCCCATTTTTATTCGTCTCTTGAGTTAGGCGTAACTGTAATTTATCTAGATAAAGCTGATTAATTGCATCATAGACTTCAATGTTAATATCCATTGTGCCTGTAAGATCATACTTTTCAGATAATCTAAAATGTTCCGTTGCATAGGATATAAACTTTTTCCCTGTTAATGTTTTATAGGAAATATTTAAGAATTTTCCTTTCTCATCTAATTGAGAGTAATCTTTATTAAAAGAAAAACATTGTGCAATAATCCCCAGTATTGTTGATTTACAAGTTCCATTTCTGCCAGCGATTAATGTAATGTTATCCGCAATAGATAAGTCAATTTCTTTTAACCCGCGGAATGATTTTATATATATTCTTTTTATCTTAGTGAGAGCTTTATCTTTTATCTCTTTAGGAATTATTATTTCCTCTTGAATTGGTGGGGCATATTCATTTATTTCATTCAATAATATTTTAGGAATTTTTCGTTTCTTTATAACTTTTATCGTTGAATCTTTTCTTTGTCTATTAGAAGTTAAACTCAATGTTTTCATTTTTTCAATCATCCCCTTGCCCATAACTTATCTCTTTCTTCTGTAAATTCGATGCTCCACCATCGTTCCTATAATTGATATTTGTTGCTTTAAGCTAGACATTTTAGGGTAATCTGAATTTAAAGGAATTAATTCAAATTGAGTTCGACCATATTCATCTATTTCTAGGGGGCGATATTTTTTAAAGGTTGCTTCATAATCTCCATTAATTGCAACGACAAATTCTCCTGCAACAGGTTGCACCAGTGGATCAATAATAATGACATCTTCCTCTTTAAATTCAGGCTCCATAGAATCCCCAATTATAGAAAGCGCAAAAGCATTTTCAGAAACATCAAGATCTGTAAAGACATAATCAAAATCACCACAACTTTCTTTAAGAGATGATATTCCCGACCATTTTCCAGCCTGAATATAGCTAATTAAGGGGATTTTATTTCCACCAATGCTTGCTGGTAATACATTTGACTGCCCATTACCACGCAATAACCAGCTAATATCACATTGCAATACGGTTGATAAGTCTAAGATATTTTCAGAATTTGGCTTTGTGGTATCTGATTCCCATTGGGATATTGCCACATTTGAGACACCTTTAATTGCATTAGCTAACTCTTTTTGTGTCAGTTTTAACTCTGTTCTTCTACGCTTAATGCGCTCTCCAATTGTTTCATTGTTCATTAATTACTCCTTGTTTGTTAAGCAATCTTAACCTTTATTGCATTAAGATTCCTTTGATGATAATATTTAAAGTAATCTTAAATTACATTTAAGGAATCTTATGTTTAAAGATGATGTTATTAAATTCTTTGGCAACTCTAGAAAACTTGCCAGAGTTTTGAATATTAGTCCTGCCGCAGTTTCCCAATGGGGAAAGGTAATCCCTGAAAAAAATGCATATAAATTGCAATACTTAACTAAGGGTAAGTTAAAAGTCGATTCAGATCTTTATTCAAAAGCTTGAAAAAAGTCTAAATCTTCCACGAAAAAAGAAAACCATAAAAATAAGGCAAAAATTATGGAAATGAAGAAAGTTATTATCGAAATGATTGATCGGATTCCTGGGGGGAGAAGTGCGGTAGCAGGATTCCTAGGTTTTACCGAAAGTGAATTAAAGAATCGCCTTTATCAAATAAAAGGCCAACGATTCAAAAACGAAGAATTGATCGCACTTCAGCTTGAGTATAGATGCACTGATTTTATCGATGAGCTTTGCCGTACCGCTGGTGGTCGTTTTGTACCTGATGTGGCAGAGAATGAATTAGACAAGGTTGAGCTTGCCAATTTACAACTTCACGAGCTTTCTGCGCGTGGTTTATTGTTTGCTGTATTAGAAAAGGCATTAGAAGACGGTGAAATCACCTCGAAAGAAGAAGACAAAATACGTCAAGCATTGAGTAAACATTTGGTAGCGACGCAACATTCGATTGAATGTGCGATTGTGTTACACAAGAAATAAAAAACCACGGTGTCCGCCGTGGTTAATTTATTAAGGAATATACTGATGGAGCAATTATTACCAATTACAAACGAAAATGCAAGCACTTTTACGCAGAAAAGCGCTTTAACTGCTTACGTCTTGGCTCTCGTATCTACGACGCTTAAAAAACGTGTGGCCCAATATTGGTTAGAGGCGTGATATGGAAAGATTATTCTCACCCGAATTTGTAGCTAGCTTAGACGACAGAGAAAAAATCCTAGCGTACGAGGCAGTTAAAAGAGAGCTAAGAGAGCGAAATACAAGCCAAGAAGAATACGACAGAGTAACAGATCAAGCGATTGAGGAATTGGAAATATGAGTATGAGATTAATGGTTCAAGCTATGAATTGTAAGGTTGGCAATCCTGCTAGAAAACTTGTGCTTTTAAAACTAGCTGATAATGCCAATGATGATGGAATTTGTTTTCCTAGTTATCAATACATTGCCGATAAATGCGAAATGTCAAAACGTAGTGCGATTAGTCACATTGATGATTTAATCAAAATGGGATTGGTCACCAAAAAAGCGCGAAAAAATAAAGATGGTTCAAGTGCAAATTTATATCTTTTACACCTTGAGCAAGGTAGTGAAAATTCTGCACTAGGGGGTGAAAAATTTGCACTGGGTAGTGAAAATTCTGCACTAGGGGGTAGTGAAAATTCTGCACCCATAACCAGTCACTCTTTTAACCTATCAATTAACCATGTATCTGACGATGAAAATTCTGCTAACGCAGAACACACGGAAGTCGGGGGTGCGGACAAGCCGCACACTGACAAAAAACAAAATTCAATCAAAGTGAATTATTCAGCAGTAGCAGAAACATACAACGACTTGGTTAAAGAATTAAATTCAAATCTACCACTAATCGCAAATCCATCACAGTTAAGTGATAAACGCAAGAAAGCGATTAAGAAACTAGCTCAAGTGTTTATTAAACGATTTGAAATTGACAACGATGTAGAGTCCTCGCTCGGTGAGTACATCAAGGACTTCTTACAGTCCGCCCCGAGTTTCTACTTTGGCGAAAATAATCGAGGCTGGAAAGCAGATTTTGAATACATTTTGAGAGAGTCAACACTGGATAAAGTTTTAGAGGGGAATTTGTAATGGTAACGCAGGATAATAACTACAACCTAGAATACGGACTAATCAGCTCAATGCTAGCGACAGGATTAACCGCTCAAGCTCGTGAAGTGATTAGTTGGTTAGAACCTGAAATGTTCTCAATCTACAATCTAGGTGCTTTATACGCAAACATTCGTAAACAAGCCCGTAAACACGATTTAATCGACTTCTTGCTGTTATCACAAGACTATGGCGAAAACCTAGCAACGTTGGCCGAAATGGCAAACGGTGCGACTTACGGTGGAAACCTTTTAGGTTATGCGAAAAAAATCCATTCTTCTTGGGTAAACCGTTCAGCTCAACAAACTATGCTTAAACTTGCCGGCGAGATGTCGCAAGCTAGCAACGAAAGCCAAGTGAACGAGTTAACTCAAAAAGCGTTAAACCAAATTCAAAAACTCCTTGTCAGTAAAACAGAGATTAAGCCTGTGGTAATGGGCGAATTAATGGGTTCTTACATCGATGTGCTAGAAAAACGCTCAAAAAGCGATTTTAAAGAGCGTTTACTTTACACAGGCATTGAAGCGGTGGATAACATTCTAGGCGGTATTGATTCTACCGACATAGTTGTGGTGGCAGGTCGTCCTGGTACAGGTAAAACAGAATTCAGTCTAACACTTACACGAAACATCGCTAAAAACAACGGTTCAGTATTATTTTTCAGTCTTGAAATGGGTAACTTCCAATTAATCGACCGCTTGTTAAGTGCAACGGGTGGCGTAGGTGTTAAGAAGCTCCGCAATCCACAAGACTTAGATGATTTAGATTACAACCTCTTAACCAATGCGATCACCGATCTTCGTGAGCAAAAAATCTATTTCGTTGACCGTGGTGGTTTATCAGCAGATGAAATCTGTGCGATTACAGAACGACATGTTAGCGATGTAGGCAATCTTTCTGCGATTGTGATTGATTATTTAGGCTTAATGAGCCACAAGCAAGAAAAGAACATCAACTTAACACAAGCTATCTCAAATTCAATGAGCAAGCTTAAAACGTTTAGCAAGAATTTCAATATCCCGATTATTTTACTTTGCCAACTTAACCGTGATGTAGATAGCCGTGCAGTAAAACGCCCAGTAAACTCTGATTTAAGAGATTCGGGCTCAATTGAACAAGATGCCAGTCAAATCATTATGCTTTACCGTGAGGGCGCTTATAAGGCTGATACAGATAATCCATATTCAGAGGCCATTATCACTAAAAACCGTTTCGGTGAATTAGGCACTGCCTATATGAGATTTGATAAAGGTCATTTTGTTGATTGCGATCAGGCAAAAGCCTATCAAGACTTAAACGAAAAACCGCAACAAGCACAAAAAAGCTATGCGAAAAGTTACGGGAAAGGGGTGATTCAGTAATGGACAAGAAACAATTCTTTCTACGCTCAAACCAAGTGCGGTTGAACTGCATTGAATTCATCAAAGAACTACCAACGGACGACAAAAATCCGTTGGTGGTAAAAATCCAACCAATGACACGCTCACTTGAACAGAACAGTAAATTACACGCACTACTAAGCGATATATCCAAACAGTGCGAATTCAACGGTAAAAAGCGAGACATAGACACTTGGAAAATGATTATGGTATCAGCCCATAAAATCGCAACAGGTGGACAAGCTGAAATGGTAATCGGGCTTGAGGGTGAAGTAATCAATCTGCGAGAAAGCACTGCTCAAATGAGCGTAAAGCGATTGGCGAGTCTTATCGAATATACAACCGCTTGGGGCGTTGAGAACGGCGTTAAATTTAACGATACGTGGAGATTTTAAATGAGAGAAGAAATAGCCTTAGCAGTAGTTCTCTTTGTGGTTGCGTTTGTGATTATTTGTTTTATTGAGGGCGCGGACGATGAATGAGAAAGAATTGAAAATTTTAATTATAGCTTACGCCTGTGTAGTTATAGGGACAATTTTAATCACTGGTAAATGGTGGTAGATATGAGCAAGCCTAAGGAATCCAAATGCAAAGTATGCGGCAACTACTTTGTGAAAACAATAAGCTCAACACAAAAAGTCTGCTCGCCTAAATGTGCGATTATCCTTTCAAAAGAGCAGGCAAGAAAGAAACGAGAGAAAGAGGAAAGAGCAGAGCGAAGAGAGCGTAAAGCTAAATTAAAAGGCCGCTCTGAATGGTTGAAAGATGCTCAATCGGTATTTAATAAATTTATTCGTTTACGTGATAAAAATGAGCCTTGTATAAGTTGCGGTAAATATCACACAGGACAGTATCACGCAGGGCATTATCGGAGTGTTGGAGCTTGTCCAGAACTAAGATTTTGCGAATTAAACGTGCATAAGCAATGCGCACCCTGTAATGACCACAAGAGCGGAAACATTATTGAGTACCGAATCAATCTTGTGAATAAAATCGGTGCAGATAAGGTTGCTTGGTTGGAGCGGCAAGACCACGAGGCGAAAAAGTACACGGTCGAAGATTGCAAAGAAATCATCAAATACTACAAAGCGAAAATTAAAGAGCTGGAAGGAGAGTAGAATGTCGTATAGCGTTGAGAGAGTGTTGGAAAAGTGGGGTAATTGCTGGGGCAGAGACAGAATTGGCACAGAATACCCAAGCACCACAATTTCTATTCCTGTTTTACCTACCGTGCGCAAGGCTCACATTCGATTCTTAACGGATGACGAATGTTTAAAAATTGAGGAGCAGATTATGAATCTTCACGAGGATAGCTTGCTGCAATATCAAATCTTAATGGCGTTATACGTTCAGCAAGCAAATGAACGAGATATTTGTACCGCACTCCATATTTCTCCTGCGCATATGTATCGTGAGCGTGCTAAGGGCGTTAGATTCCTAAAAGGTGCATTTACTGGGGCGAAGATTAAGTTTATGTTTTTGGGATAAATAAATCTATATAGATCTAAATTAGATCTATATAGATTTTTTATTTGATAATTTGATAGAGCATCCTGAATTTGAGATGTAGGTCACAAAATTAGAAAAAACTTTGATTAAAAACTTAAATAAATGTTTTGTGTTTCGTAGAATTAGCGAGTCTATATAGCATACGAGGAATACAAAATGAAAAAATTATTAATGGAAAAATTATTATTGTTCGCAGCTGGTTTGATGTTGACAGCTTGTGGGGACGATATTGTTAGCATTGATGACAGAGACGTTTTATTTTTTGGGAATTTATATATACAAGAGTTATCAAAAAACAAGCAATTCTCCTATGCTAGCATTATGTTATCTGATGCACAGGGAATAGGTGATTTTAAATCGATTGATTTAAATATAGTTGGAGAAAAGTCTGAAAGTAAATGCTTGCGCGATACGGAGATCTTGATTAACAATAAAAGATTGCAGCCAATTACTGTAAAATTAGAAGAAAGAGGTGAGCGTAAACTATCTTATAGAGCTAAATATTCGTTCGACGAATACCTTGAATTTATGGCGAAGGAAAACAAAGTAATGATTAGTAGTTGTGGGATTAATCATATTCTGAGCCGCGATGAAAGAATGGGTCTCGCAGAGATTACTAAAGCATGGATAAAATTTACAGATAAGAAGTAATTTTTATAGAGATAATTTACAAATAAAAGCCCCTTGACTACAAAGGGGCTTTTTATTAATATGTTTTACAAGGTCTCAAAAGCCTAACAGAAAACGGATTATTCACCCCGTCAGCGTGATTTTTTTGTATCTAAAATTTGAGAATTTTACCGCCATTATAAAGTTCTCAAAGAATCAATGACCGACGGTGCGAGGAATACAATACCGAAAGGGAATAACTCCGCTAGATTTTCTGCTAGTTTTGAGCCGTTGGTCGCCCAATTATGGGTAAACAATCAATCCCTCAAAAGGAACAGAAAAATGACAACTCAAACTCAATTATCCACATTCAATTTTGAATCAAAATCCATCCGCACTTTAGCTATTAATAACGAGCCTTGGTTTGTTGCAAAAGATCTTTGTAATGCTATCAATATCTCAAATTATCGTGATGCAATCGAAAGATTAGATGACGATGAAAAGGGTGTCGCTTTAACCGACACCCTTGGAGGAAAGCAAGAAATGGCTGTAGTAAGCGAAAGCGGAATGTACACTTTGATCTTACGTTGCCGTGATGCAGTGAAAAAAGGATCTATCCCACACCGTTTTAGAAAATGGGTTACATCAGAAGTATTACCTACTATTCGCAAAACAGGAAAATATGAAAGCAAAACATCCGTCAATGACAGAACTGGATTACGCAATGCCGTGAATATGCTCGTGAGCAAAAAGGGATTAATTTATTCTGATGCCTATCATTTAGTCCATCAACGCTTTAATGTAGAAAGCATAGAAGATTTAACCCTTGAGCAATTACCGCAAGCAGTAGAGTATGTACACAAGATAATTTTAGAAGGGGAGTTGATCACTGATCCTGAACTGCCTAGCAGTGAAAAGAAATTCAGTTTTGAATTCACTGAGTACGAACTCGAACAACTTGTTTGGCTTTGGTGTGGACACAAGCAGATGAACACCTTACTTGGCGATATGATCAAACCGTTAGAAACTATCGGCTCTTATTTCACGGGAATGGTGATCAGCCATCACCAAGAATATCAACGCCAATACAAAAACACACTCCCTACCATTCAGAAATTGATTGCGCCATTTAAAGCGTCTAATCGAATGAACTGGGAAAGAGCGAAAAACCTCATCGCCCAATAAAACATCATAAAATTTATAAAAACACTTGATTACTTGCAAGTGAAAGTGTACTATATTCGGTAATTTGCGGTTTTAGCGCATGGCAAACGAACAAAAGAATTTTACAGCCCTGATCGGAAACGGTCGGGGCTTTTTGTTATCAAACTATAAGGGCGTAGTCTAATGGTAAGACAGCGGTCTCCAAAATCGCTAATTGAGGTTCGAATCCTTGCGCCTTTGCCATATCACAAGCTCACGTTAATGCGTGGGCTTTTTTATTGCCTCGAGAAAGCGGGGTGGAGTATGAGAATGTTTAAAGATCCCGGAAATCAAAGCTATGTCTGGTCGGGTTTTTCTGGCTTTTTGGCGTGGCTTGGCGATCAGAATAATTTAATGTTACTTAGTCTTGCGATTGGTATTTTGACCGCGCTTGTGAATATGTATTCCAAATTCTGGGAAGGCCGCTTGCTGAAGCGCGAAGAAGAGCGCAAAGAAGAGATTCACGCGCTGATGGTGGCAAGATTAAAACAGGGGTTAAATATTGAAATTATCAAAGACTAGAGGTGCATTAGGTGTTTGCTCCGTTATCAGTATTATTGCAGTGATGTACACCTCGCATGGCGATGAAATCCAATTAAGCCCCGCTGGTGCGGAAATTATTGGTAACGCTGAGGGTTGTCGCCGTGAGCCGTATAAATGCCCATCAGATGTGCTAACTGTTGGTATTGGCTCAACAGAATATAGCGGACTGCCGATTGAGCCGAAACGAATCTATACGGATTTGGAAATTGCCGAACGCTGGAAGAATGATATTCAGGTGGCCGAAAAATGCGTGAATCAATATGGAAACGGACGAAATTTACCGCAACCCGTTTTTGATGCTGCAACATCTATCACGTTTAATGTTGGCTGTGGTGCAATGCGGAAATCCACAATGTTTAAATATCTCAATGCAGGCAAGTATGCGCAAGCGTGTAATGAGTTATCACGCTGGACGAGAGCTGGCGGAAGAGTGTTACCTGGGCTTGTTAGTCGCAGAGAAAAGGAAAAAGCACTATGTTTGCAGAATTTAAAACCTACGCGATAGCCTTTATTGCGATAACGATTTTGGGCTTGTGCGGTTGGATTTGGCACCAATCAAAGAATATAGATGAACTAAGAGCCGAAAACCAAGTGCAAGCCCAAACTATTAAACAACAAGAAGAAACCAACAAAACTCTAAATGCGGCATTGCAACAAGAGCGCGCCGCGGTAATTGCGCAACAACAACGCAACGAAGAAATCGAACGGATGGCAGCAGAAAATGCGGAATCAATTAAAACGATTATTAAAACACAACCTTGTGCTAACACTCGTCTGCCTCAGTCTGCTCTTGAGCGCCTGCGGAAGTAACACAACCAAGACGAGCTATATCTACCCACCTCAAGCCTACACGGTGCCGTGTGCTAAGACAGCATTTACCGGGGAGACTTACGGTGATGTCGTATTACAGTTAGTCAAGGTAACCGCAGAGCGAGACAAGTGCGCAAGCCAAGTAGATAATCTCAATAAGTGGATTAACCAAACCAAGACCGCCAATTAAAGTGCGGTCTTTTTTTATTGGCATATACAGGCACATACATTAGGACTGATCTTGATTATCTGATGATAGCTCGAGGGTAGTCCTAAGCTATGTTTTATGGACAAAACAAAAATATATCGAGTGATTTTTATAAAGAATCGTGACGGCAAAAGGTACTCCTGAGGGGATACCCCTTTCCACGGGGTTTCGGGCTCGCGGTTTTCGACAGTTTTTTGACATCTTAGGCATCATCATCTTTTTTCTTTTTGGGCATTTTAACGGTCTCGGCTATGGATAATTTATACGACTTAAAACTCAATATAAATCAGATTGCCGAACTTGTCGGAATGCACCGTCAGACCGTGTCACAACGGGTCGCAGGACTTACTCCTGCTATCGGTAGTAACTCAAAATTAAAGTTATACGCAATATCCGATTTAATCAAAATCGGGCTTGCCGAAAAAATGACGGCAGATGTTGATAGCTTGTCACCTGTTGAGAGACGGGCATTTTGGCAGGCGGAAAATGAAAGACTTAAATATGAGCGAGACACAGGGGAATTAGTACCGGCGTTTGAAGTTGCTCAAGAGATGAGCTTTTTAGCAAAATCAGTAGTGCAGCCACTTGATACATTGCCAGATATTTTAGAGCGTGATTGTGGATTAAATCCATCACAATTAATCCGTGTAATGCAGGTAATTGATGATATTAAATTGCAAATGTCATCGCGCATACAGACTGGCGATGACAAGTCAGAGGAGTAATAATGTTTGCATCAGCTAAAGATATTAGACGAGATATTGCAAATCTACTTAAACCGCCTCGCCGAATGAAAGTATCTGAGGCTGTCGCAGAGTATATGCGCGTGCCTGTTGGAGGTGGTAACTCTGTTAAATGGGATAAAGATACTGCTGCATATATGCTAGAACCAATGGATTGCCTAAACTCTCGTGAGTATGATGCAGTAATTTTTGTTGGTCCAGCTCGTACTGGTAAAACAATCGGATTGATTGATGGGTGGATTACTTATGCGATTATTTGCGATCCGTCTGATTTCCTCTTGGTGCAACTTACACAAGAGAAAGCCAGTGAACATAGTCGTAAACGTTTAGATCGCACTTTTAGATGCTCGCCTGAGATTGCAAAAAGATTAAGCCCGCGTAAAAACGATAATAATGTCCACGATAAATATTTTAGGGCTGGTAATCTATTAAAGATTGGTTGGCCGTCAATTAACGTATTGTCATCATCCGATTACAAATATGTTGCGTTAACAGATTACGACCGATGGCCCGATGATGTGGACGGTGAGGGCGACGGATTTAGTTTAGCGTCCAAACGGACGACTACATTTATGAGTGCCGGTATGACACTTGTAGAGAGTTCGCCAGGCAAAGATATTGTTGATATAAAACATCATCCAAAAACTACTCACGAGGCACCGCCAACAACAGGTATTTTGTCACTATATAACCGTGGTGACAGACGTAGATTTTATTGGCAATGCCCTACTTGCTCTGAGTGGTTTGAGCCATCAATGGCTAACATGGTTGGTTATCGTGATGATACCGATTATGTCAAAGCATCGGAAAAAGCTCGGCTGCAATGCCCACACTGTCAAACTCTGATCGAGCCTGACAGAAAGCGCGCATTAAACATCGGTGGCAAGTGGTTAAAAGAGGGGCAAACGATAGACAAAGACGGTGTTATACATGGCGAGGGAAGAAACTCTCGTATTGCATCATTTTGGCTAGAAGGCCCAGCGGCCGCTTATCAAACATGGGCACAATTAACTTATAAATTACTTACTGCTGAGCACGAATTTGAGATGACTGGCAGTGAAGAAACGCTAAAGGCAGTAACAAATACAGACTGGGGATTGCCTTATTTACCACGCTCCGCACTTGAGCAACGCCGAAGTGATGAGCTGATGGAGCGGCGCGAAGAAAGCGAAAAAAGAACGGTACCTTATGGGTGCCGTTTTTTATTGGCTGCAGTTGATGTACAGGGTGGGCGGAATCGCCGTTTTGTCGTCCAAATTGTTGGATATGGTGAAAACAGCGAACGGTGGCTCATTGATAGATACAACATTAAATCATCAATGCGGAGCAATTCAGACGGAGAAAGTCTCCCGATTGATCCGTCCGCCTACCCTGAGGACTGGGATTTACTCATTAGCGATGTGCTTAATAAGCAATATCGTATTGAGGGATTAGATGGCGGATTCATGCCAATCCTTGCTATGGCTGTGGATAGTGGCGGTGAGGACGGTGTAACAGATAACGCCTATAAGTTTTGGCGTAGATGTAAGCGTGATGGCATATCAAAACGAGTGTATCTCGTCAAAGGTGATAGCACCAAGCGCCAAAAACTGATTTCTCGCACTTATCCTGATAACACTTCTCGGTCAGATCGTCATGCTAAAGCACGAGGTGATGTGCCGCTATACCTACTTCAAACAGACCAACTCAAAGATCGTATTAGTAACGCACTAAGCCGTGAGACTATCGGGGCTAACTATATCCATTTCCCGTCCTGGCTTGGGGAGTGGTTTTTTGATGAGCTGACTTATGAGGAGCGCGGACAAGACGGCAAATGGTGCAAACCAGGTAAGGGCAACAATGAGGCATTTGACTTATTTTGCTATGCCCATGCGATCGCAATTTTGCGTGGTTATGAGCGTATTAAGTGGGGAGATGAGGACAATGTCCCATACTGGGCGAAATTGCCAAGCGTAAACCCTAACGTGATCCGTAGAGAATCATCTGCACCAGAAGAAGAAACTGAAAGTGCGGTAGAAATTGAACAAGTAAAACCGCAACCGAAAGCCAAGACAAAAAGTAATTGGCTAAATGGTGGTGGCAAAAAAAGCGGTTGGCTTTAACTCCCAAACAGCCTTAAATCGGTAGATGCCGAGCCTATGAAAAGGTGGGAATGTTGCGGTAATAACTCAAGCCCTGACTAGAGATAGTTGGGGCTTTTTATTATCTAAATTTGGAGGTAGAAAATGCAATTAGCAAATCACGAAAATTTTAAACAGTTTGTACAAAATAAAGGATCTAAAACTATTACCACATCAGAAACTGTAGCAAAAGTTTTTGGCAAGTTGCACGCTCACGTAATGCGTGATATCCGCGAAATTTTGGAATCTGGAGATGAAGAATTTAACCGATCCAATTTTGGATTGGTTGAATATATCGATAAAAAAGGCGAAAAGCGCCCAATGTTTGAGATGACAAAAGACGGTTTTATGTTGTTGGTTATGGGATATAAAACCAAAAAAGCAATGGCAATTAAGATCGCTTACATCAAAGCATTTAATTTTATGCAAGATCAATTGTTATCTGGCAACATGACATTGCTTGAGCAATATTACCAAGCCTTGGGTGAGCATAAAGCAGAAAAACAATTAGCAAGCGTTTGTGGCAAAGCGTTGAACGAATGGAAAGGTAAAAAGCCGTTGCTTGAAGCAACACTAAAAATCTTTGAAGACAAATTGCAAATTGAGTTACCACTACTTAACTAACCGCACCTTAAAAAGTGCGGTTTTTTATTGGGGCAAAAATGGCTATCTACGAAAGAGAAGAACTCGAAGAAAAAATCAGAGCACTTGACGAGAAAATTGAAAACGCCCAAAGCCAAGTGAGCTTTAATGGGCGGTCGGTATCTTATCAAGTATCAGAATGGACAAAACAACGTGACCGCTATCAACAAATGCTTAATGAGTTACTGGCGGAAACAAGACAGCGCGTTAAACGCCACAGAATCAAATATGCGAGATTTTAAACAATGGGAATAGTAGATAAAGCGATTGCCGCAATCTCGCCTAAATGGGGCGCACAGCGAGCAAAAAACCGCTATGTGATGAATGCCTATGAGGCGGCAATGCCAAATCGTACACACAAAGCAAAACGCGAAAGCCAAGGTGCGAATGTATCGACAAAACAAAGTGCGGTAAGTTTGCGAGAGCAGGCTAGGGCATTAGACCAAAATCACGATATTGTGATCGGCATCTTGGATAAGATGGAGGAGCGAGTTATCGGCTCAAGGGGTATCCATATTGAGCCACAGCCGCTTAATTTAAGCGGCGATGTTGATGAAGATTTGGCAGAGCAAATTCGGAAGAAATGGGCGGAATGGTCTGTTAGACCTGAGGTTACAGGACAATTTACTCGGCCAGAACTTGAGCGAATGCTTTTGCGCACTTGGTTACGAGATGGTGAGGTATTTATCCAGCTCGTGCGCGGTAGTGTGGCTGGACTAAATCATAGCACTGACATTGCATTTAGTCTTGAGGCGTTAGAGCCTGATTTTGTGCCGATGTGGCAATCTGACACAGCTAATGTAATCCAAGGTATAGAGATTAACGCCTGGCGTCGTCCTGTGTCTTATCGGGTTTACATGGACAATCCACAGGAAAATAACCGCACTTATGGGCGAGTTAAAATGGTGCCCGCGGAAAATATGCTGCACCTTGCGTTTAAAAAACGCTTGCACCAGTTGCGCGGCGTATCGATGTTGCATGGCGTAATTGTCCGCCTATCAGATCTTAAAGATTACGAAGAGAGCGAGCGCGTGGCCGCACGAATTGCCGCCGCCTTTACGATGTATATCCGAAAAGGTGATGCTGCGCTCTATGGGGACAACGAGGATTACAGCACAGATAGCCCAGAGCGTGACTTTGAGATAGCGCCTGGCGCAATTATTGATGACTTAAAACCAGGTGAAGATATTGGGTTAATCAATTCTAATCGCCCGAATGTCAATCTCGAAACCTTTAGAAATGGACAATTAAGAGCAACCGCAGCCGGTACTCGCTCAAGCTACTCAAGTATTGCGCGAGATTATAACGGCACTTACTCAAGCCAACGCCAAGAGTTGGTTGAGAGCTTTGAGGGCTACTCTGTTTTACAAGATACCTTTGCTGCGCATATCTCCCGTCCAATCTACCGAGAATGGTTAAAAATGGCGATTGTCAGCGGCGAAATTGAAGTGCCAATCGATATTGATCCTGCATCACTTTATAACGCTGTTTATAGCGGCCCTGTAATGCCATGGATTGATCCAACCAAAGAGGCGCAAGCCTGGAAAGAGCGCATTAAAGGTGGGTTGGCAACGGAAAGCCAAGCTGTACGAGCAAGCGGTAGCAATCCAGCAGAAGTGAAACGCAGACGTAAAGTTGAGGTGGACGAAAACCGAGAATTGGGTCTCAAGTTTGACACGGATTTAACTAACACAGGTACGACAAATGAAAAAACAAAAGATGATTCTGTCGCCAATGGCGATGGCAGCGAACGTGACAAAGACGAATAACCAGTCTTGGTACTCAATCAAAGCCAAAGCCAACGATACGGCAGAGATCTCAATTTACGATGAGATTGGATTTTGGGGCGTTACGGCGCAGAGCTTTTCGAAAGATCTAAAAGCGCTTGGCAATGACCTCAAACAAATCAATCTACACATCCACTCACCAGGTGGTGATGTTTTTGATGGAATCGCAATTTACAACTTACTGAAAAATCATCCAGCCAATGTGACAGTTTACATTGACGGATTAGCAGCAAGTATGGCGAGCGTTATTGCAATGGCAGGGAATGAAGTAATCATGCCAGAAAATGCAATGATGATGATCCACAAGCCTTGGGGCATTCAAGGCGGAGATGCTGAGGATATGCGCAAGTATGCCGACTTATTAGACAAGGTCGAAAATACGCTAATCCCAGCTTACGCAAACAAAACAGGAAAAACACCTGAAGAATTAGCAGAAATGCTATCAGCAGAAACTTGGCTCAACGGAAAAGAATGTGTTGAACAAGGATTTGCAGACAAACTAGCCGAACCACTTGTGGCGATGGCGTCTATTAAATCACGAAAATTAGAGGACTTTGAAAATATGCCAAAAGCAATGAAAGACATGTTGTTTAAGCCACAAGGCAACGCTGGCGCATCTGCACCACAAGCCACAGCAACCCCTGCACAACCAGCACCAACCGAACCGGTAAATCAAGCGCCAACAACTCCGGTAGATAACACCGCACAAGTGCAAGCCGAATTAAATAAACGCAACGCTGACATTAAAGCGGTATTTGCACCGTTTGGTACTACGCACAATGATTTGTTAGTGGAGTGTTTAGGTGATTTATCAATTACCGCAGAGCAAGCCAAAGACAAATTGTTAGCAAAACTTGGTGCAGGTACAACGCCAAGCGCAACAGCAACGCCTTATGCAGGTAACGGCAACATCGTTGGCGACAGTGTGAAACAATCTTTGTTAGCTCGTGCGGGTATCGATAAAGACAAAGCAGACGCCAAAGACAATGCCTACAACGCAATGACCTTGCGTGAGCTTGCTCGTGCATCATTGGTTGATCGCGGCATTAGTGTATCGGGTCAAAATGCAATGAGCATGGTTGGCTTGGCGTTTACCCACTCAAGCTCTGACTTTGGTCAAATCTTAATTGATGTGGCTCACAAATCCTTGCTCAAAGGTTGGGAAACCGCAGCGGAAAACTTTGATCAGTTTACCTCTCGTGGCACATTAACCGACTTCCGTGCAGCGAAACGTGTTGGCTTGGGTGATTTTGGCTACTTACCGCAAGTCGGTGAGGGTGAGGAGTACACCTACGGCACAATCGGTGATGAAGGCGCTAGCGTTGCATTAGCGACTTACGGGCAATTATTTAGCATTACTCGTCAAGCAATCATCAATGACGATATGCACTTGTTGACAAAAATTCCTGAAAAAATGGGACAAGCGGCACGTGCAACCATCGCTAAATTAGTGTTTGCGTTATTAACTGGTAACGCAATTGCACAAGATGGCAAAAAATTATTTGATGGCTCGCACAAAAACTCATTTAATAATGCCGCATTAGATGTGGCCAATATTGATAAAGTAATTCAAATGATGAATGGCTTTGTCAATACTCGTGGTGAACCATTAGCGATTGAGCCTGATTTTATGTTGTTACCAACCTCACTTTATACTCGTGCTAAACAAGTTCTAGGTTCAGCAAGTGTGGAGGGGGCAGATATCAATTCTGGCATTATCAATCCAATCCGCGACATTGTGCCGACAGTTAAATCCGCACGTTTACAAGTTGCCTATCCAAAATCTTGGTACTTAATCAACAAAGAAGCAATTGAAGTTTCTTATCTTGACGGCATTGATACGCCATACATGGAGCAACAACAAGGTTTCACTGTTGATGGTGTATCTACCAAGGTGCGCATTGATGCAGGTGTTAATGTAATTGACTACCGTGGCATTGTAAAAGTTACCAATAAGTAACCCAAAATAGCGAAACCCCAAGTAACGGAGAATTACCTGGGGTTTCTTTCATTCCAACTTCCTATACAAGAAGGAATAAATCGTGATTGATTTTAA
The DNA here is from genome assembly GCF_900638025.1 of Haemophilus parainfluenzae. Lineage (NCBI taxonomy): Bacteria > Pseudomonadati > Pseudomonadota > Gammaproteobacteria > Pasteurellales > Pasteurellaceae > Parahaemophilus > Parahaemophilus parainfluenzae. The sequence goes on along the minus strand of NZ_LR134481.1, from coordinate 1,608,692 downwards.
ACTACTTGATGGGGTTTGTAAAATGTTAGAAATCATCGATAAATCAAAGACGGCTCGGCATTTTATATGGGCAGTGCTTGTTCTCTCCTTTATTTGTGTGATTTTATGATTATCGCCAGATTTCTTGGATGCATTAGGCAAATTCTTATTAATTCAGAAAGGACAATAAATATGGCTAAAAACTATATGCAAGACGGAAACACCGTTCGTTTTACCGCTACCGCTGCTGTAAAAAGCGGTGATGTAGTAATGTTAGAAAACCTTGCTGCAATCTCAGTATCTGATGTTGCACAAAATGAAACAGGCGTTGGCTTAACTACAGGCGTTTTCACTGTGAAAGCAAAAGCGGAAGATGACATTAAACAAGGTGCAATTGTTTACTGGTCAGCAACCGATGGTGCAACCATTACCGCTGGTAGTAACAAGCGTTTAGGTATTGCTTGGAATGCTAGTGGAGTATCGATGGGCACTGTAGATGTCAAGATCAACGCTTAGTCCGTTTGATGACGCGCTCGCACAGGCGGACAAAGTCATATCAGATGTGATGATGTCCGTCTATGTTATCAACGGCAAAAAATACAAGGCTGTGCTTGATGAAAACCCAAAACTAATGAGTGGCAATTACACCGATGATTACTTAATTAATGGCACGACGCGTACTCTCACTCTTTTTAAAGCATCAGAATATAAGCCAAAACTTGGAGATATCATTACTTCTTCAACAGAGGAATATGTTGTGCGAGGGTTTAGCTTTGAAGATAAGAAGATCGTACTGCAATTGGAGTAAATATGGCGGTGAAAATTGAAGGGATGGCAGCGTTACAAGCTAATATCCAAAAACTAGCTAATCAAGTCGCGCCTAAAGCGGCAGCAAAAGCGATTAATAAGGTGGCGAGAAGTGCAATCAAAAATGGAACCAAAAATGTATCCAAAGAGATTCATGTGCCAGCTAAATTAATCCGCAAGCGAGCTCGATTATCCCAAAAAGCAACAGCGAATCGACCAGTTGCAAAAATACGAGTTGATAGAAGAAATTTACCGTTAATTCGATTATTGGAAAACCCTAGACGAACTATGCGAGCGAGTAAAGGGCAAATTAGAATAGGCAAATATCAAATACAACGCGGTTTTATTCAAACTCTAGCAAATGGTCGTAAACACGTTATGCAGCGACAAGGTAAAGAGCGGTATTCAATTGATGTTGTTAAGATTCCGTTAACTAGACCATTAACAACGGCTTTCCGTAATGAGTTAAAAGATTATTCAAGTCAGATCAAAGTCGAACTGACAAGAGAGTTGAGTGACATTTTTAAAAAATAGAGGATTAAATGCTAATTCATAAGAAGATTCGACATCAAGTGTCGGATATGCTCAAAAGCAGTATAAAGGGTGTTGAGAATATTTATTCTGGGCGCCCTTTATTTATTGATATTGACCAAGAAAAAACAGCTATTGCAGTTTTTCTTGATGAGATTTCGTGCGAAGAGGTAGATCTCTGTCATCACGAATATACCGCAGCCTTAAACATCGCGATTTATCTGAAAACTGCTTTAGGCGACGACGCATTAGATGATATTGCAGACAAAATCAAAGAGCGATTAAGCGTAGCTATATCTAATGATGAATTATCGGAAAATATTTCTGAAATGACTCTTATTAGCTACGAATACGAGCAAGATACGACGAATCGCACTTGGTTCGTTTCTAACCTTAAATATCAAATTAAGTATGAGGACTAGATATGCCTACACAAACAACACCGTTTCAACGTACACGATTTTATATTGGCATCGGAGAAGATGTTGGTAAAAAAATTACTGCTTGTACCGTGACCCCGAATGCAACAGTAACTGTTCCATCAAGCGGATTCAAAACTGGTGATTGTATCTTAGTGACCGGATTAGGTGCGCTAGATGGATATTATCCAGTTAAATCTGTAGCGGCAGATGTAATCACGTTAGCCGATGAAGTTGATTGGTCAGCGTATGATCAACCAACAGTATTTACTGATGCTAAAGCGGCATTAGTGAAATGGTCAAATAATTTCTGTGAGCTCAGAAATTTAGAGCGTAGCGAAGATACATTGACCGAAGAAGATGTGACTACTATGTGTGATGATGGCAAAACCACCGAAGCAGGCGAGTTCGAGTATGGTGAGACTCAGATGAAGTTCTTTACCGCGCCAATGTCTGAAATGCAAAAATTATGCCGTAAAAAATTCTTTTCGAAATCGAAATTCCCTTTCCGTTTAGTTTTCCCAAATGGTCAAGGAACGATGTATGGCACTGGTTATTTCAAATCTGGCAATGGTTACTCTGGTGAAACTATGGGTAAATTTGAAAGTGGTGCAACTATTAAGCATACAAAACAGGAATATCACTTACCTGTAGCTTAATCTGTGCAGCCGCACTTAAAAGTGCGGCTATTTTTTTGAATGAATGGAAGAATTAAAATGAATTTACGCGAAAAACTTTTAGCCAATAAGCCTAACGTTACCCCAATCATCATTAATGGAGTGACTTTTTATATACGTGAAATTACCGTTGGTGAAATGAATCGTGTGCTTTATGGGCAACAACAAGAATTGGTACGCATTGCAGAGAGTCAAGGTATTGAATTGAACTTCAATGATGAAAAACACCTTACTGAGCAACTTGCTAAAATTTATGACCCGAATCGATTAACGCGTACGCTTGCTATGCGGTTGTGCGATCAAGATGGTAAAAATCTTTTTGATGTGGATAATCCTGATGATTTAACCGCACTTTCCAAATTAGATAAGGTTGTATTTGAGCAATTAACTCAAGCTATTGTGGAAGACGAACCAAAAAACTCTCTAGCCGAAGAAAGTTCCAAATAAACCTCTCACTTTCTCTCGGCAAAACACTTGAAGAAATTGAGCAAATGCCAGAGCATCATCTCCAAGAATACGAAATGTTTTATCAGGAACAGCCTTTTGGATTATGGCGAGAGGATTATCGGACTGCACAAGTTTCACATTTGCTTGCTATGATAAATCGAGACCCTAAGTCTAAGGCTCCAGAATTATCTGATTTTATGCCGTTTTACCAAGAAAAAATGGATGATGAAGATGATGACGGGGTGGCTGATTATTTAGCAAATCGTTAAATTATCTATTGCTTCCGTATCTTATATAGATTAGAATCTATATAAATAATAAGAAAGGTAATAGCTGTATGAAACAAGAATGGGAAGTAATTTTACAAGACCCACTTTTAAACTGGTTAAAAATGCTGGCAGAAGATGACGTATTAAAAATCTATGCGGCGTTGGAATTACTATCAACAGAAGGTCCACAATTAAGCAGACCTTATGCGGATACGCTGCAAAGCTCTAAATATACCAATTTAAAAGAATTGCGAGTACAGTCTAAATTATCGGTATTCCGTTTATTTTATATTTTCGATCCTGTCAGACAAGCGATTGTTTTGTGTGGCGGAGATAAGAAAGGCAAGAAAGAAAAGCTCTTTTACAAAGAGATGATTGCCCTAGCGGAACAAACCTATGATGATTACCTTTCTGAATTAACTAAGGAGCAAGAGAATGAGCGTAAAATTTAAAGATCTGATGAATAATCTTCCAGCTGAAAAGCAAGCGAAAGTGAAAGCTATGGCAGACGATATGCGAATGGAGTTACAACTTTACCGTATTCGTGAAGAATTAGAGCTTTCACAAAAGCAAATGGCAGAAGCATTAAGTATTTCTCAGCCGTCAGTTGTCGCCCTTGAAAAACGTGGCAATGACATTAAATTATCATCAGTTAAACGTTACATTGAAGCAATGGGTGGTGTGTTAAATTTATCGGTTGAATTACCCACAGGAAAGACAGTTACTTTCAACTTATAGAAGGCGGTAAACATATTGTGTGATTTCATTCAATTTACAGCAAAATGCTTTTTTATACTGCTGATTGCATTAGGAACATTATTCCTTTTATTTGCTGTTGATTTTATTTATATTCTCGCTTTTTTGGGTGTATATGTTGCTATTTTCGCAACTTGTCTTGTTGTAGCTATTATTAAAGAAAATAACCGTATTAATAAACTAAGGATAGCTGAACAAGATAAGAATCGTGTGAAATATGTTATTATTAATTAAATTATAAGTTTCTAAAAGCTCGCCTCGGCGGGCTTTTTTTATGAGGTGAATATGTCAAGTTTAGGTTCGTTAAATATTCTTTTGAGTTTGGACTCAATTCGGTTTAATCAGGCGCTTGATAAATCATCCTATCAAACGCAAAAGTTCGCAAAACAATTTGAATTGAATTTTACAAAAGCTCAGGCTAAAGCAAAACAATTCTCAGAGCGTACAACTCAATATTTGAATAACATAGAGAAAGCGGCAAATACAATTAATAAAACAACAAGAAATACTTTTTGGGCCGGCATTGTAAGTTCGGGCGGTTCCTATTTATCATCTGGTATTTCTGATGTGATGAAATATGCGGATAGTTATACTGAATTGCAAAACCGTATTCGCTTAGTAACAAATAGCCAAACAGCTATGGTGGCTGCGACAGAATCGGTGTTTGATATTTCCTTGAAAACCAATCAAGCTGTTGGTGCTACTGCACAAATCTATCAACGCTTTGCACAAAATGCAGATAGATTGAATTTATCTCAATTGCAAGTCTCTGAATTAACGGAGACTGTTGCAAAATCTGTTGCAATCTCAGGTGCTAGTGCAGGTGCAGCCGAAGCAGCATTAATGCAATTTGGGCAAGCATTAGGAAGTGCGGAATTACGCGGTGATGAGCTTAATTCTGTGATTGAGCAAACTCCAGGACTTGCTGACGCAATAGCTAAAGGGCTTGGCGTAACAACTGGTGAGCTGAAAAACTTAGCTAAAGCAGGGCAATTGGATATTCACACTGTTATCCAGGCTTTAGTAAAAGCACGAGATACAGTAGATAATGACTTTAATAAACGCGTTAAAACGCTTTCGATGTCTTTTACAAATTTAGAGACATCGATAACTAAGTTTTCAGGCGAAGCAAATAGTGCGTTAGGTGTTACGCAAAAACTAGCTACTGGAGTCGATTTTGTTAGCGATCATCTCCAAGAATTAATTATTGGGCTTGGATCGCTGACAGCTGCACTTGCTATCGGTCATCTTAGCAAATACGGCTTGGAACTATTAAAAACGGGTTATGCTAGTGCAAAAAATAAACTGGCTTATTATGCTGAAGCAAAAGCTATTGTGACAAAAGCTACTGCAATGCGTACAGCGGCTCAGGTTGAAATGGCAAGCTTAAATGCTCAATTCCAGCTTGCGCAATCGGAACAAACACGCTTTGCATTGCGTGAAAGAATGAAAGTGCAGTCAGCGCAAATTATTGCACTTGCACAAGCTGAAGCTACTGCAAAACGAAATCTTGCCACGGCAACTAACATTGCTGCGATGGCGGCAAAAGGTTTGCAAAGTGTAATGGCTTTACTTGGTGGGCCTGCTGGCGTAATTGGAATAGCTGCTACATCATTAATTTTCTTCAGTTCACAGGCGGCGCAAGCAAGACAGTGGGCACTTGATACTACAACTGCAAACCAAGGATTAGCAGAAAGTTACAATGAATTAAGTGAAGCTGCATTATCCTTAAAAGTAGAAAAGCAACTCGAAGATATTGAGAAATATTACAAGGAAATCGAAAAAGCTAAAGCTAGTGCAAAATCAAAAAACATTAATGGCGATTTTGATGGTTTCACAGTCGTTAATAGTATTAGTGATAAAGAGTTGGAGCACCTACAAAACGAAATCAAGTCTATCGAAGAAAATGCAAGTTTAGCAGAAAAAGCTCTTGAAAAAATGCTTTCTCCACTTGGTGAGAAAATGCTTAGAGCAGGTAAAAGTGTCGATGAAGTGCGACAGAAATTCAAGTTGCTTGGAGTATCAGCTGAAACTACAGATAACATTATAGCTAACTTACCGAAAAGCTTTAATGATACGGCGAATAGTGCAAACAAAGCGGCAGATAAGACATTAGATTTAAAAGATGCAATTGATAAGTTAAATGGTAAATCAACAACGCTTGCTCAAAAATTAGAGGTTGCGAAGTTAAAACAACAAGGGCAAGCAAAATCTGCATATGTTTTAGCAGGTCTCTATGAATTGCTTGGGAAAGAGGGTGCTGAATATAATGAAGTATTGATTGGCATTGCGACAGGCACAATTACCGCAGCTAATGCGGCAGATAAAGCCGTCGGGTTATCACTTGAAACACTAAACAAGATTTTAGCCGGTAAAGCAACATTAGAAAAAATGTTTTCCGATGAAACAAAAGTGACAACAATTGAAACGCAAATCAAAGAAAGTCACAAAAAATCAGGTGGGCGCAAATCATCTGGTGAAAATGCTCGCGACAGCTGGCTTAATTTCTACGATGAAATACGTAAAAAAAGTAGTTCCAACCTTGGTGAAATTGAATTAGAACAAGTGCGAATGTTACAACGGTTGGAAGAACACAATAAAAAAGGTGTGGTGTCTTATCAAGAATATGAAACCGCAAAAACTGCCATTGCAGAACGCTTTGCTCGCCAACGTTTAGAGCTTGCTGGCAAGTATGCGCCAGAAAAATTATTGAAAGCTAATCTTGATGATGAACTAAAATCTATTCAAGAATTATACGAGAAAGGGCAGATCAACCAAAGTGAAGCGGCGAAAGCCTCGAATCGAGTGCAGTTTGACTATGCGCAACAGATGTCACAAAGTGCGGTCGATCCATTGGCACAATTTCGTGCTCAGTTCGATCCGAATCAGGAGATCGAGAACCAACGCACTCGCGATTTAGCCTTGCTGGAGGCAATGCAAAGCGGCAATGAGCAGAAATTATTATCGGAGGAAGAATATCAGCGTCGCAAAAAAGAAATTCAAGATAAGTATGATTTGGAGCGGCAGAAGAAGGAATCAGATTATTACGCGCAATCGACGCAGATGATGAGTTCAGCTTTTGACACGATGGCTGGTGTAATGGCTAATGCTGCAGGCCAACAGTCATCTGCTTATAAAGCTATGTTTGCTGCAAGTAAAGCTTTCGCTATTGCGGAAAGTATTATCAATATCCAGTTAGCTTTGTCGGAAGCAGCAAAATTACCTTATCCAGCAAATTTGGTTGAATATGCACGGGTAGCCAGTCAAACTGCCAGTATCGTTTCAAATATTCAATCAGTAACGATGAGTTTTGCGACTGGTGGTTATACAGGTGATGGTGGAAAATATACGCCAGCTGGTATTGTACATAAAGGCGAATACGTCATAACAAAAGAAGCCACTGCTCGTTTGGGTCGTGGCTTTTTAGATCATCTTAATTACGGTTCTGTGCGTCATGGTTTTGCTAATGGCGGTGGAGTCGGCGTACCAAGATTGCCAACTATGGCTTATCAACCTAAATCATCAGGGAATATAGCGGTTAAGGTGATTAATAACGGTGAACCGATGGATGCAACGGTAAGCCAACAATCAAGAAATGGACAGCTTGAAATTACAGTAGAATTAATGCGAAAAATTGCACAGCAAGAGTCAGGCAAGATGCTACAAGAGAATATGCGTTACGGAGGTATGCTTGGATGATGGAAACATTTAAATGGTGTGTTCGACCTAATTATAGTGTAGATAACGAGCCAAATATTAGTGAGGTAGTGTTTGGCGATGGTTATACACAGCGCAGATTGAATGGTATCAATGCTTTGCTTAAAACTTATTCTGTTGTCATTAAGGTGCGAAATAAAAGCGCTCCCGATGTTTTATCATTTTTCGAGCGCCATCAAGGGATCAAACCTTTTTACTTTATCGATCCTTTAACAAAACAACTTAAAAAAGTGATTTGTAAAAAGTGGCCTGCAAAGGTGGATCAATCTTATACAGAAATCACCTGTGATTTTAAAGAGGAGCCATAATGCCATCCTTAATTAGCAACGCATTTAAACTTGACCTCGCCAAACTCGAACAAAATGCGCTCATTGAGTTGTTCGAGGTTGATTTGCGAGGATTGAAAGATAATGACGGTATGAATGGTGAGCTGTATCGCTTTTATGCTGGCACTAATGAAAAATCACAATCTATCGTATGGCAAGGTAAAACATTTGAGCCATTTGCTGTGAAAGCTGATGGTTTTGAAATGTCAGGTAATGGCCCAAGTAATCGACCAACTCTCACGCTGGGAAATATTAACGGATTTATTACCGCACTTTGTAACCGCTTTGATCAATGTTTGGGTGGGATTGTCAGACGAAGATTAGTCTATATGCACTATCTTGATGCGGTTAATTTTACAAATGGCAATAAAAAAGCAGATCCAACGCAAGAGGCGTTAAGTTACTTTGTGATTGAGCAATTATCCTCATTAAATCGAGATATTGCTCAATTTACACTGGCGTTACCATCTGAAACCGACAACGCGTTAATTGGTGCAAGAATGATTACTGCCACTTGTAGTTGGTTATACCGTAGCGTTGAGTGTGGCTATACAGGTGGAGCAGTCGCAGATGAAAAAGATCAGCCAACCATAGATCCTCAAAAGGATAAGTGCAGCGGATTATTGACTGGATGTAAATTGCGAAACAATACACATAACTATGGCGGATTTGTTAGCGTTGATAAGTTGGGGTAACAATGGACGGAAAATTACATAACGAAATCATCAGTTATTCAAAATCAAAAGAACCACAGGAAAGCTGTGGTTTTGTTGTTTTAGTAGGTGGTGAAAAAGTCTTTATCCCTTGCGAAAACGCATCAGAAGATAAAGAAAATCACTTTGAAATATCGCCAGAAGATTACATTGCGGCAAGTGAGAAAGGTGAGGTTTTAGCCTTAGTCCACTCACACCCACAAGGCGAGCCAAAACTATCACAAGCAGATTTGCAAACACAACTTTATAGCCAGTTAGATTTTTGGTTAGTTTGTGATGAGAAAATCCATCTTTTTCCGAAGATTCCATTTTTAATAGGGCGTGATTTTAAACACGGTGAAATGGATTGTTACACGTTATTTAGAGATTTTTACTGCTTATCTAGTTGTAATTTACCAGACTTTGAACGAGACGATTACTGGTGGGAAAATGGCTTTAATCTCTACCTAGATAACATGGCAAAACACGGTTTTGAGCAAGTAAAAGAACCACAAATAGGCGATGTTATTTTAATCAATATCGGGGCTGATGTACCCAATCACGCAGCAATTTATGTCGGTCATCAAATGGTACTTCATCATGCACCAAAACGATTATCTAAGCGTGATTTGTATGATGGATATTGGCTTAAACACACTCATAGTATTTGGAGATATAACGCATGGTCAACGTTAGATTTTACGGCAGCCTTAAACAGTTTGGATCTGAATTTAGGCTAGATTGCCAAACTACAGCAGAGATAGTCCAAGCCTTAACGAGCCAAATTCCTAAATTGCGTCAATTCATTCAGCAAGGACTATTTACCGTGCGAGTAGGGCGAGACTACTTTGATAATCGCTATCTCGAGCAAGGGCTGAGCCACAAGCTAAAAGATGATGCGACAGTCCATTTTACACCTGTTTTAAAAGGCTCAAAACGTGGCGGATTATTTGGTGTGATTGCAGGTGTCGCAATTATTGCTGGTGCAATCGCTTTAGGTCCGCTTGCTGGCATTATCAGTACCAATGCCGCTTGGATAGTTGGTTCTGTTGGGGCGGCTCTATTATTGGGTGGCGTTGCTCAAATGCTCACTAAAATGCCTGAGATGAAAATGGGCACTGAAAAAGAAAAGAAACAATCTACGGCATTTTCGAACCTGTCGAATATGGCAGCGCAGGGGAAACCTATGCCATTGGCGTATGGGAGAATAAGGGTAGGCTCTCTTATCATATCTCAGGGTGTAGAAACGATGGATACTGAAATTTAAGGAGTTTTCAATGGGTAAAGGTGGCGGTGGTGGCGGTCATACGCCAGTCGAGGCAAAAGAGAGCGGCAGAAGTAAGCAACTTGTCAAAATTGTTGAAGTAATTTCAGAGGGCGAAGTTTACGGTTTAGCCGATGGAATGAAGTCCATTTATTTTGACAAAACGCCAGTACAAAACAAAGACGGCTCTTATAATTTCAAAAATGTGCAGGTAGAAGGTCGAGTAGGTGGCCAAGTACAGGATTTAATGGCTGGGTTTAACACCTCAGAAAAAGAGGTAGGTGTTGGCACAGTAGTTAAAAAAAATCTACCGATTACAAGAACCGTGACAGATGCAAAAGTATCTCGATTACGTTTGACCATTGGTGTCCAATCGCTTTTTAAACAAGAGGATAATGGCGATACTAACGGATCATCGGTAAACTTTATTATTACTATTGGCAAAAGAACTTATCCTGTATCAATTAGTGGTAAGTATAGCTCCCAGTATTTGCAACATCATACTTTTGATAATCTGCCTAGCGTGCCATTTATTGTCAAAATCGAACGAACTACAGACGATAGCACAACACAGCGCCTACAAAATAATACCATTTGGTCTAGCTACACTGAGATTATTGATACCGAGTTTGCTTATCCAAACACGGCTTTAATCGGGGTTAAGTTTGACTCGGAATATTTTGGCAATATTCCAACTCGGACCTATGACTTACTAGGATTAAAAGTTAAAGTACCTAGCAATTATGATACCCGTACTCGTCAATATACTGGCATGTGGGATGGTACATTTAAGGTTGATTGGACGGATAATCCCGCTTGGGTGCTCTATGATATAGTGACGAATAAACGCTATGGATTGGGTGGGCGATTAGGTGAGTTTGGTGCAGATAGATGGGCATTATATCAAGCTGCTCAATATTGTGATCAATTAGTGCCAGATGGATTTGGTGGACATGAGCCAAGATTTACTTGCAATATTTGGCTAACAGAACAGCGCTCAGCTTACCAAGTTATTAATGACATCTGCTCAATTTTCAGAGCAATGCCAGTTTGGAATGGTCAGCAGCTCACAGTTGTCATGGATAGACCAGCAGATCCCGTTTGGACTTATACAAATGCCAATGTGGATGAGAGCGGGTTTAGTTATACATTTTCGGCTCGAAAATCCCGCCATAATGCAATTCAAGTTGAATACGCAGACAAAGATAATAGCTACGAAAAAACGATTGAATACGTTTCTGATGACGAGTCCATCCGTCAAAATGGATTAAACATTAAGAAAATCACGGCTTTTGGCTGTACATCAAGAGGGCAAGCGCACCGCACTGCCTTATGGTTGTTGCAAACAGAAAAATTAGAAACTAAAACCGTTACCTTTACTGTTGGCACGGAAGGGCTAATGCATATTCCTGGCGACATTATCAAAGTCGCTGATACACACTATGCAGGCACTAATATTGGTGGTCGAGTTTTAGCAGTCAATGGCAAAACCGTTACATTAGACCGAGAAATCACCATTAGCGGCAATAGTTACCTTAGCTATATCAATTCCAATGCTAAACATCAAAATATTAAGATTATCTCTGTAAATGGTGCAGAGGTAACACTCGATCAACCGCCACTAGGTTTGGAACTCTACGGTGTATGGTCTTTAGCTACTCAACAAGTAACAAGCCAATTATTTAAGGCACTATCTGTAAAAGAGGAGAGTGAAGGTAAGTACACCATTATGGCGTTACAACACGAGCCACAAAAAGAGGCTATTGTTGATAATGGCGCCAAGTTTGAGCCAGTAGGAACGACTGTACTTACAGTACCGCAAATTAGTAACATTGCGGTGGCAGTAAATGCAGATGGTAGCGTATCGGTCGATAGTAGCGTGACTGGCGGTAATGGCATCATAAAATACGATATCCGCATTTATAAAGGCGGGGTGCTATATGACGTGCGATTAGGACAATCGTCTCCCAATCTTAATATAGACGGTCTAGAAAATGGGGATTACAGCGTCCTTATCCAAGTTAAAAATGAGAATGGGCAGTTATTGAGTGAAAAAACTCAGACCTTTACCATCAATAAACCGCCGGCGCCAACAGGCGTAAGAACAACTGGCGGTCTAGGTAATATCACGCTTGAGTGGGATTGGATTGATGATGTAACTTATACCGAGATTTTTGTCAGCGAAACAGACGACATCAAGACCGCTAAACGATTAGCGAAAGTTAATTCACGGACTTACACGCACGAGGTCGGGGCTAAACAGGTTAGATACTACTGGTTAAGACACACTAGAGGTGTGAATATTGGCCCATTTAATCAGTTGACTGGTACTAGGGGCGAAAGCTCGGTTGATATTGATGCAGAGTTAGAGATTTTAAATAAAAAGCTTTCTCAAAATATCGCTGATGAAGTAATAGACACAGCGTTACCTGCTCGTAACCTTGAATTAATTAAAACCGTAAGCGGATTAAATACAGGTAGATTTATCGGTCACAACCAAGTTTACAATGCCGTAGATGGCAAGCTGTATATTTGGAATGGTCGAGAATACACAACCAAAGTCCAAGCTAGCGATTTAAGCGGAAAGGTAAGCAAGAATCAATTAGACAATGTTTTAATTGGTGAAATTAACTCAGCAAAATCAACCGCTGACACCGCTAATTCAGTGGCTCAACAAGCTAAGTCTGAAACAACATCTCTTTCTGCTCGAATCCAATCCGAGACTAATGCTCGTGGAACTGCAATCACGCAGTTGCAGAATGTTGATAAACAGAACGCTCAACAAATTATAGCTTTAACCGCAAAAGCTAATAATGCCGAAAGTGCGATTAATGAGATTAAATCCGCTAAAGCAAACAAAAACGAGGTGGTAGGTCTAGCTCAATCATCATTGCAAGCCATTTGGAAAAATGATGCAAAAGCAGAATTAGATAAATTGCAAGTTGGCGGACGAAACTTGATTAGAGATAGCGGTACACCTATCACAAGTAGAGCATACGTACAGCGCTACGCTATTACAGAAGCTCCAGCTGTTGGTGATGATGTGGTTGTTACGCTGTATGGCGAAGTTGGCGCAGATCGTACAGGGGTTGGCGTTTACAACTCACGAGGTTATGGTGAGCTTTTCCGCCTTAAGAAAGTGGCAGATGGTATTTATCAGGGTAAGGGTAAATGGGCGTTAGCTAATGGCGGTGTGAATAAGGGGAAGTGGGAAGATAACACATATTTAAACCTTTATTTTCATCCAAATACAGCTAAATCAAACTACACTATTAATAAAATCAAGTTTGAGCGTGGGACAGTCGCAACAGATTGGACACTCGCTCCCGAAGATCTAGGGGGTGTAATCAATGAGGTATATTCTGAGTTAACTACCTACAAAACAGCGCAAGCTACAAAAGAGCAAGCTCAAGCACAACAGCTCAACACGCTTAACAGCAAAATAAGCAATGTGTCAGCGGAATTAACCAATTATCAAAAAGCAACAGCCGAAAAAGACAAGGCTCAAGCGCAGCAAATCACGACTTTAACTAGCAGTGTAGCAAGTGCAAAAGCCGAAGTTGAGAGCGTTAGTCGAACAGTTGCAGATGTTAATGGCAAGTTATCTGCTACACACACAATCAAAACGCAGACTATTTCTGGTGGCAAGACTGCAATTGCGGGTATTTCGCTTGGTACAAGCCAGGAGGAAAGCTCCGTTATCGTAATGGCTGACAAGTTCCAAGTTGTACCTAATGCAAGCGGAACACCTAAGCCTATATTTAAGGTTCAGAACGGAAAAGCGGTAGTTGCTGGAGATTTAATCGCTGATGGCGAAGTGACCGCTTCTAAGTTAGCAGCAAACTCTGTTACTACTGGGGCGTTACAAGCTGGAGCGGTGCGAGCTGAACACATGGCAGCAGGGCAGATTACCGCTGACAAGATGGCAATCGGGCTCGGTGGCAATCTGCTTTACAACCCTATTTTTGCTAATAATGCTTACGGTTGGCGAGATTTTAACGCAAGAGGAGGTGACTGGAGTAACTGCCCGACAACAAATGCAATTGGGCGAGGTTATAATAAAAATGATTATAATCCTAAAGGGGAACAAACAGAAGAATGGCGCTTGATTACTATTCACGGCACCCAAGCCCAATTCAATACTCTAGCAGATAGAGGTTCTTGGGTTGATATTTGCCGTCAATTTGTAAATGTAGTAGCTGGTAAATGGTATATAGTAAGTTCTTATGTTGGTGGTTTTCACTGTGCAGGACAAATAATTGTTGAAAAATATAATGGTGATGAAAATCAATATCAAGGTATTGTTGCGGAAACACCTATTGCTGGACAAATTGATGTACATAATAAGCCTAATAATTTTATTGACGCTATTAGTGGTGAATTTGCGAAAGGACTAGGGGAAAATGCAAAACGAATTTTTGTTAAGTTTAAAGCACCCGATACAGGTAAAATTTTATTAGTATTTCGTATTAACAGATATGCTAAAAATCAAACATACGGTGATTTTTATTTAGCTCGCCCAATGCTTGAAGAATGTACCGAGTACACAACTCAACCTAGCCCATGGCAAAATGCAGGCGTAACAGCTATCCATGGTGGGTCGATTGTTACCAAATCAATCACTACTCAACAAATGGCGGCCAATAGTATTACTGCAAATGAGATTGCAGCAGGTGCGGTAGCAGCTAAACATATTGCAGCTAATAGTATCGGTGCAAATCATATTGCCACACGGTCATTAACCTCTGATAAGTTAAATGTGAATAGCCTTTCTGCTATCAGTTCTGATATTGGGAGAATTAACGCTGGCGATATTACTGGGGTTAATATTCACGGTAACAATATCAATGGTAATAATATCTCTGGTGGTACAATTACAGGTGCAACCATTAACGGTAATAATATCAATGGTAATAATATCTCTGGCGGTACAATCAGCGGTACAACCGTGATCGGTGGCTCTATTAAAGGTTCGGTAATTGAGGGTGGCACGATACGAGGAGCTAGATTAGAGGGGGCAACTGGTAAATTCACCGGAGCGCTTGAAGTTAATCAGTTGATTGGTGGTAATTTATGCGAAGTGTTTGTAGCCAATGTGGATATTACCAATATAGATTCAAGAAACAGTAGCATTTCTTTATATACAGCAAAGCTGTATATAAACCCATCACCAGTTAAACGCATTGTTTTTATCGTTAATTCTGACGTTAGCTTTATCGTCAATGCTAACGAACGAAAAGAATATTATTATTCAAAAACCTCCAGAGTCACACGTCCACCAGAGGTGTTTAACCTTGGTGGTGGAAATCCAAAAATCTGCGTAACAGCTTACGCAGTATCTGACGCAAGAACAATTTATCAATAAGGAGTAAAAAATGACAACATTTAACAAAATCTTAAATCCAATGTATTCAGCAATCGCTGCATACTCAAAACAAGAAGATGGTTCAATCAATGCTAAGTATGTATTAGGCACGGGCGAAGATAGCGATGGTTCTGTGACTAATTTTACGCCTATCATCTCTGATTATAAGTGGATTGATGCCGCAGCAGCTAAAGAGCTAATGAGCAAGCCATTAACTAAAGAAGATATTGGTAAAACGACAGAGCAGATTGAATTTGCTAGAATTTATGCTTATTTGAAAGAGAATGGTCAAATCGTAATCTAATCAACCTTAACTAAAACCAACCGCACTTGAGAAATCTTAGTGCGGTTTTTTATTGGAGCAAAAATGGAAAACATTGAGCTAGAAACAGTGTGTGGTGATGATGACGGGTGAACTATTGAAACCCTAGAAGATGATGGGCAGAAAAGTGATTAAACTGGTAGTAAGTTTGATATGTGGATTGACCCGAAAAAAGCGAGATTATCAAGCTATCAACCGAAACAGGTGAGTAAGTTAATAATGGTGTCGTAGCTTTTGGCTGCGCAAGTAATGCTTAATTAGTCCAGAAGTTCCGCAACCTCTTCCATATTCGGGGCGTAATAGACATTTTGAAGAATTCTGATGTCTTTATGCCCCGATATTTTCGCTAGAGTCATCACATCAACTTTTTTCGCTAATCTAGTTAAAGCCTCTCGTCTTGTGTCGTGGAAGTGCAATTCATCTCGATTAACTGCTTTCTTCAGCTTTCTAAATGTTGCATCAAGTATATTTGATTTCACCTGAAAGCAAGTCTCGCCTTGCTCTATTTCATCCCTCAATCTTTCCAGTATTCTTACTGCGTTTTTTGAAAGTGGAACAGTGCGAGAAGATCCGTTTTTAGTCATCGGTAAATAAGCTGTCTTTCTTTCTATGCTTACATTATCCCAAGTTAATCCACATATCTCACCAGCTCGCATGGCTGTTTCAATCGCAAACAATAATGCCGCTCCAGTCCTCGCCTTAGCTGTTTTTGAACTCTCGTTATATCCGCTAATATTGACTATTTGGTCAATATCTTCTTGATTAAATCTTTGAGTTCTTGGCTTGCTTGCCTTTGGTTGTTGCAACCCAACCATAGAGGAGGATTGAATATATCCCCATCGTTCCTGTGCAACCTTGAATATATGTCCGATGGTTGATAACTCTCTACGAACACTTTCGCCTTTTACTGTTTCCAGTCTTTCCTTTATCCAAAGCTCTAAATCTTGGCGAGTAACATCAGATATATACTTATCTGTGATAGGATGGCGTAGAAAGCGAGTTAATCGGTTGAATTCGTGCTTTTCACCTCGTTTCGTAGGTGTGATTTCATTCAAATATCGCTTAATTACATCAGAGAATAGTGTTTCCGGCAGTAATCCTTTAGCTTGTAGTTCTATCTTCTTTTCTTCTTCCGCTCCCCATAAGACAGCCTCGGTCTTTGTAGAACAGGTTTTAGATTTTCTTATGCCGTCTCGATAGACTTCGACACGCCATTTCTCACCACGTTTTCTAACCGTTGCCATTTTTCACACCTTTTTTTAAGAATATAAGTCGCCATAAATTAAACCGTTTGGCGTAATTTTGGCGTAATTGGTGCATAAAAATATATAAAAATACATAAAAACTTGCAATACTGGATAAGATTGAAAGAGTAGAGAAGTGATGTTTAAGTGTCGTAAATTGTTGATTTTATTAATAGAAAAGTAGAAAAGAAAAATCCCCGTTCAATGAACGAGGATTATAATGTGGTGCCTAGGGTCGGACTCGAACCGACACGGTTATTCACCGGCGGATTTTGAATCCGCTGCGTCTACCAATTTCGCCACCCAGGCATTTGGGTTGTTTTGAATTATACGTTTATCTGACTTCGTTGCAAGTAAAATTTTATTAAAAACGTGTGGTTGTTTTAAATTTCATCAACTTGTATTCAAAGATAAAAGGGAAGTTTAAAATAATTTGATACGTTGTCACAAATAATGGGTAAAATAAAAGCTTAGTATTTCTACTAAGCTTTATGATTATCTAATTAAGCGGTTTGACCAGCAAGGTTACCTAAATCTTTATCGATTAAGAATAAGCCTTTGCCATCTTCGCCAAGAAGATTTAATTTGTCTAAAATACCGCTGAATAATTTCTCTTCTTCGTGTTGTTCTGCAACATACCATTGTAAGAAATTGAATGCAGAGTAGTCTTTTTCTTCAAAAGTTTTACCCACTAATTCATTGATTTTACTTGTGATCAATTTTTCGTGTTCATAAGTTAATTCAATGATTTCTTTTAATGATTTGTACTCATGCGCAGGTGCTTCAATTGCAGTGATTACCGCTAATGCACCAGTTTCATTTAAATAAGTGAATAATTTACGCATGTGTTGCATTTCTTCTGCAGCGTGAGCTGATAAGAATTTAGCTGCACCTTCAAAACCATTTTGTTCGCACCATGCACTCATTTGTAAGTAAAGGTTTGAAGAGTAGAACTCAAGGTTCATTTGATCATTTAATAATTTGATTACGTTTGCTGATAACATTTTGTATTCTCCTTCTAAAATTATAATGTTGCTAAATCACGATCGATAAAGTAAAGCGAACGACCGTCTTCACCCAGCAAGTTAAATTTATCAATAATGCTATTGAATAATTTTTCCTCTTCGTGTTGTTCAGCCACATACCATTGTAAGAAGTTAAAAGTAGAATAGTCTTTGTTTGCAAAAGTTACTTCAACTAATTCATTAATTTTAGAAGTAACGAGTTTTTCATGTTCAAGTGTGGTTTCAAATACTTCTTTAAGTGATTTATAGTCATTTTTAGGTGCATCAATTTTACCTAAAAGTGGCATGCCACTAGTTTCATTTACGTATTGGAATAATTTTTGCATATGTTCTAATTCTTCATCAGCATGACGAAGTAAAAATGCTGCAGCACCTTCGTAACCGTGTTTACTACACCAAGAACTCATCTGTAAATAAACATTAGAAGAGTAGAACTCTAAATTGATTTGTTCATTTAACTTATCTGCGATTGCTTTATTAAGCATAACCAACTCCTTTCCTTATTAAGTAGAGATTAAAAATAAAAACAAGACTGCTTAACTTGTCATCAATAGGCATTCTAATCTTGTAAATGAGAATATTCAAGTATTTTTTTAAATATTTTTTTATAAGTAACTAATAGTAAAAGAAAAATCAATATTAATTATTCTCATTTATGCAATGTCATAAAATCAATTCTTATTATCAGATCAGAAATGATTAAATCTGGTGAATTGATGCACGCAATTGCATTTAGAATTCGCATAGCGTTATCTATAAATTTCATACTAATTACAATTCTTCTATTTAAAGACATCCATTTATTCTTTTTATCCATAAGCCAAAGTCATCTTATTTTGGCAATACATGAAATAGGATAGTCACCCATATTGTTTTGTGACATATTTATATATTTAATTTAACATAATATACATTATGCGAAATTAGTTATCAGGTTAGCGGAAACTACGGATTAAATAAATCACAGGGTTATACACAGGGTGCGAATATCACTCAAACGATGCAAAATCTAGCTTCACAATACCTTGCAATAAGGTTAAATAATGATTTATACACTCTAAATTTGTTATGTAAGGAAAAAATAAAGAAGTTTATATATATCAAATAATGACAACGCTACGTGAATTCTGCGTTATTTTATGAGGTGAATATCATCAGATTTGAAAAAGAAAAACGTAAATCTCAGTGAATAAGATTTACGTTTTTGATGAATAGTATTCGTGTGACTATGTCACGATATGTATAAGATTAAGATAACAGTTTTGCTCCGTATTCATAAATTTGTTGCAGTAAATTTAGCTTAATTGGATTATCTGAATATTCCTCTACTAACCGTTGTAAACTTTCTTCAAATTTAACCGCACTTTGTTCTAATTTACGTTGGCGGTATTTTTGCCATTTGATTTGCTCTGCACGATTTAGAGTTTTATAAAAATGTCTTGAGCGATAATGGAACAACAATTCAGGAATCCGTTTATCTTCAAATGCTAAACCATGATCAGCTAATTTTTCAGGTGGTAAATCACGTAAAATAGCCATATTGTTTTTATCGGCATTGCTAAATAAACCGTTATAAAGTTCCGTTTCTACATTATCACTCGGCTCAAATTCGCGTTCTTCTGAGAAGATTTCAATAACTTTCTCACGAATATCTAAGGATTGGCGCAATTTTGCTAAATTAACTAAGCAATGTTGTCTGTCTATCCCTAAACGAGCTGCATTTTCCGGCAGTAACGTTTTTGCAGGCGCCAAAATTGGGCATTTATTAATATGAACCAATTTTAGTGGGACTGATGAAACTCCCCTTTCTTCTAGCTCACTTTTCTTAGTATATAAATCTTGTCGCGAATCAACCGCACTTTTACTGAGTAAATTATCAATATCACCTGATAAATCACAGACGATTACAGCATTTTGATTAGTTGGATGCCATGCTAATGGTGCTACCCAAGCACAATTGCCACGATAATTCCCCAGCATGCCAGAAACGTGCACTAATGGTGTCATCTCAGCTGTGTCAATCAATTTCTCAATTTCCTTTTTACCTCTATGCTCAAAGAAGAATTGAAATAATTTAGGCTGCTTTTCTTTGATTAATTTAGCCATAGCGATGGTTGCATACACATCCGCCATCGCATCATGGGCATTTTCATGCTCAATACCATTTGCTTTGGTTAGCTTTTCTAAGCGAAAGCTTGGCATACCATCATCGTCATAAGCCCAATTTATCCCTTCTGGACGCAGTGCATAGCAAGCCCGGACCAAATCCAGTAAATCCCAACGAGAATTACCATTTTTCCAGCTATATTCATAGGGATCAATGAAGTTACGGTAAAAGGTATAACGAGTCATTTCATCGTCATAACGAATGTTGTTATAACCCATCACACAAGTATTAGGTTGTGAAAACTCAGCTAAAATTTTTGCGGCAAATTCAGGTTCAGGAATCCCCTTTTCATTACATTCTTGTGGCGTAATTCCTGTGACCATTACGGCTTCCGGGACGGGCAAATAATCATTGGTTTGCTTGCAATACAACATAATAGGCTCACCAATGATATTGAAATCTGCATCGGTACGAATACCAGCAAATTGAGCTGGACGATCACTTGCCGGATTGATACCAAAACTTTCGTAATCGTAGATAAAAAAACTAAAATTGTTTACCATAATTAAGCCAAAATTTTATCTAAATAATATAAGCAGAAAATTGCTGAAAGGCTGATAAGCACACCAAACCAGTTGATTTTGCTGATTTTTTCTTTGAAGAAAAATGCGCCGGTGATGGTACCTAAACAAATAACACCAATATTCATTCCCGCAAAAACTAAGGTTGGATTTTGTCCGAAACTTTGGTGCGCTTTAATGTAAAACAGGATATTGAAGAAATTCAATACACCTAAAATAATTCCACCAATAAAGCTTGGCACCGTCCATTGAGTGCGTTTTAGGAATAAATACAGGAACATGACACAAGCGGCTAATGAGAAAGCAATGAATAATGTGGTTGGGAATGCTCCCCCGCTTTTGGCTACTTGTTTGAATAAGATATCAATGGTGCCATAACCAAACCAAACACCGATTAAGCCTAAAATACCTTTAAAAGTGACCGCACTTTGTTCATTTGATTTGTTCAAAATACAGAATAAACCGATGAATGCCAAAATAATACCAACAATTTTAGGCTGACTTAATGTTTCATGGAAAATAATAAAAGAGGCAACAATCGGTAGAAATAACGATAAGCGTTGTGCAGCATCAGAACGCACGATACCCGCAAATTCAACGGCTTTAGACATAATGATAAATACGGTTGGTAATAAAATCCCTAACGCCAGGAAAATAGGTGTGCTATCACTTTGTGCTAGATATTCAGTAAATTCTAATCCTTTGAAATCAGGTTTGAGTAAGAAATAGCTTAATGAAATGGCGACAATATAGTTAAACGCAATTGCTTGTTCAATAATGATATTTTTCTTGCGCGCAACTTTGAGTAATACCGATACGGCAACACTACATAGAATGGCAAAAATAAGGTTGTGCATAATTTGTCCTAAATTCTCATAAAAATAACAATGAAAAAAGCGGCCAATTGCGTTGGCCGCTTTAAAAAACTACTCTGCGCCAAAGCCACGCAAACCAACCACATGAACTTGCTCTTGGTTGCCGGCGATTTTACGCACTAGTTTATAGGTTGTCCCTTTTTCAGGGCTGATATTCTCTGGCGCTGCGATAAGTAATTGCATATCCAAACGTTTGCAAAGTTCGAACAAGGTGGAAATAGATTTACCATCTAAACGCGCCGCTTCATCTAAGAAGAGTAAACGACATGGTATGATGTCTTTACCGCGAATACGGCGGCTTTCCTCTTCCCAGCTTTGTACAACCATTAATAGGATTGACATACCCGTACCGATCGCTTCACCTGTCGATAATGCGCCACTTTCAGCTCGTAACCAGCCATCTGCACCACGGAATACTTCAACTTCTAACTCGAGATAATTACGGTAATCCAATAATTCTTCACCGATAGTTTGTGCTGTGCGTTGGCCCATATCAATATGCGGGTTGATGCGTTGATAAAGTTTCGCAATGGCTTCAGAGAAAGTAATACGGTTATCACTGAATAAATCTTGGTATTCTTCCTGTTTACCAGACAGCGCATCAAGCAACATCGCATGTGTATCGCGAATATTGACCACTAAACGTACCGATTTCACTTGACCGAAAGCAATATTTTGTAGGCCTTGGTTCAACATGCGAATACGGTTTTGTTCACGTTGAATGGTCTTACGCATAATATTCGCCACACTTTCAGAACTGATCGCCAATTTTTTCTCACGGCCAGTCAATTCTTCTGTTAAGCGATTAAGCTCAATTTCCATTTGCTCAATTGCATCAATCGGATCATCAGTTTTAATAATATCCTGACGAATACGTTCACGAAGATGTTGATACACAGCAATAAAGAAGCGGACTTTATTTTCCGGTTTACGGCTGTCTTCAGAAATACGTAATGCATCGCGTAGATATTCATTATCAGCCACCGCAGTACGTAACGCACCTAAGGCTTTATCCGACATTGAACGTAAATCATCAGCAGATAAATAAGCTAACTCACGACGATTGAGTCGTTTTTCCACATCGGAATTACGAGATAATCGGAGAACCACGCACCAGCTGGCTTTCGCTGCCACAACCAATTCACGTTGAGTTTTATAATCACGTTCCACTTTGCGAATACGTTTATTTAAGTTCTCCGCTTCGCTTTCAATAAGTGTTAATTGTTTTTCAACATAAGAACGACGTTGACGACTGATTGAAAGTTGTTGATACAACTCATCACGGCGATTTCTTGCACGTTCCTCTGCCCCTTCATCAACTCGCACACCCAATTCACCAATCTCAGCAATTAATTCTTTTAACAATTGATTTTTACTGTCATTAGAACTTTGCAATTGGATAAATACTTGGTTGTATTGTGCAAATTGGCTTTGTTTTTGACGTAATTGTTCACGTTGAGCATCACGTTGTGACTGCAATTGTTCCAAACGTTGACGAAGTTGCTCATTAAGCTCAGACGTTTCTGCTTGACCTGCATCTTCATAGCTGAAGTGATTTTTACGTTGTACTACATCCGCTAAAGCAAATACACGTTGCTGTACTTGTTTTTGACGTTCAATCGCTTGGGTTAAATCAGCTTTTAAGCGCTCATAGTTTTCTGGGTCACTTTGTAAGGTATTGGCAATCGGTTCTAATTGTGACAACGCAACGCCATGTTGACGAATAAAGCTTTCATCTTGCTCTGCGATGTCTAATTGTTCGCGGCACTCTTCAATGCGATCAAGTAATTCTTCATCAGCGAGCAAGTTAAGCTGTGGCATTAACTTATTCAACAATTGCATTTTTTCTTTGGCGTTATCCAATTTAATGCGAATTTGTTGTTCGGTACTTGAGAATTGATTGAGCTCGCGATCAATTTCATTGCGTTCTTGATTGATTTCCGCCATCACCTCTTCAGGGTTTGGTTGGAACGCAAGCGCTAGATGTAAGCCAACAAATTGACTAAAGTGTTCGTGTAAACGTTGACATTTTTGTACATCAAAGGCGATTTGTGCGTATTCTTCCGCAATTTCATCACGTTTAGCTTGTAATTCTTCTAAATGTTTTTCACGTGCAGCACGGCCGAATAATGGAATTTGCGGGAATTTTGAATAACGCAATTCACGATCAGACACTTGTACCACAACGCCCATTTCAAGCTCTTGAGCTGAAAGTACACTGTCATCAAAGGCATTTGGGTCACCTTCGATTAAATATAAATCGTCTGGACAGTCTTCTAAATTAGCTAATTGTTCGCGTACCATGTTGAGATCATGAACGACAATAGCATGACGTGCAGGACCATAAAGTGCCGAGAAATAAGGTGCATCTTCAATTGGTACATCATCATATAATTCAGAAAGCAACACACCGCCAAAACGTTCTGCAAGCACATTCAAGCGAGCATCTTCTGAACCATCTGGCTGGCTTAAACGAGAAATTTGCTCATCTAATTGTTGACGTTGCTTCTCTAAATTGTCACGTTGAATAGTCAGCTCACGTTCTTTCACCAATTGTGATTGCATAAAATGCATCACATCTTGGCTATGCTCGAAGGTTTCCCCACTTTGCTCTTGTAAGCGTTCTAAAGCGGCTTGAGCAGTTAACCAAGCCGGTGCTTTACGAGCATTTTCTTCGTAAAGTGCGGTCAAACTTTCACGTTTTTGACGTAAGGTTGAACGGTTTTCTACTTGCTCAGCAAGTTCTTCATTCAAACTTTCAATGAGTTCTTCTTGTTCAGCGTGGTATGCTTCAAGTTCATCAGCAGTTTCTAAAGATAAATCAGCACGTTGATTAAAATCGGCCAATAATTTAACCGCACTTTGTTGTTGAGCATAGCGCTGCTCTAACTCATGTAATTTCGCGCGTAATTGTGGGGTTTGTTGTGCTTGAATTTTTTGTGTTGGATATTCACGCAATAATTCTTTAGCACTTTCCCAAGTACTTGAACGTGGCATATCACCAGCAATTTTACATACCAACTGATAGGCTTTATCAAATTGCGATTTTGCCGCTTCAGAAATAGACATTTTATGTTCTAACTCAAGCACTTGCTCGGTAAGGCTTTCAGCATGGGCAGCAAATTCTGCTTGGTAATCTTCTGCATTTTTCACGCTTAAATCCGCTAAACCACATAAGGTTTTCGCTTTTTCAAGCGCGGCAATCGCTTGTTGATATTGCAATGCACGAGTTTGTTGTGCATCTAATGCTTGTTGATAATCCGCAAGTTGCGCACGTACTTGGTCAATTTCAAGTTCCGTTTGCTCAAATTGTGCTTGGCTTTCTTCAAGCTGTTCGGTTGCAGTTTCCACAACCATTTTTTGTTCTTCTAATTTTTCTGTAAGCTCAGCCACATCTTCTTGATAGCGCGATACTTTTTCTTGATGACGTAACGCATTTAATACCAAGTTCAAGTGGTCTGTCGCACTTTGGTGATCGACTTCTAAAGTACGTTCATTTTCTGCCAATTCTGCAGCTTCACGGCTTAAGTCAATTAAGCGATGTTGTGATAACGCTTGCTCAGCTTTTGCTTTATACCAATCACGACGGAAACCTAGAGCCGCTTCGATATTGCCGCGGCGTTCATTGGCATTACGCATATAATCTGATGCCACATAATTAGTGGTTTCAGTGATTAAATGTTTGAATAAATCACGGTCAGATTGGGTAACTTTAATTGCTTCAAGGGTCATACGGTTTTCACGTAATGCGCTTTCCATATCTTGGAAGGCTTTACGCACACCAAGGTTTTCTGGCAATAAGTAATCACGTAAAGAACGGGTAATGGCACTGGAAATACCACCGTATAAAGAAGCTTCGATTAATTTATAGAATTTGCTACGGTCTGAGGCACTACGTAAGCGTTTTGGAATAATACCCAAATCAAACATCATGCCGTGATAATCGGTGATGGAATGATATTGTTTAAATTGTGCACCAAGATTTTCAATTTTGTCTTTTAATTCATTTAAATTGAGTACGCGCGCTTGACGTTCACCGACTGTTTCGGTGAAAAGTGCGGTCGGATTTAAGGACAATTCTACCCCTTGAATCGAGAAGGTTTTTAAATCCACTTTCTTGTCACGACCCGCAATTTGTTGCAGACGCACACCTACAAGAATTCGTTGGTGACGAGAATTGATGGTATCCAATACTGCGTAACAAACGCCCGGACGTAATTTACCGTGTAACCCTTTATCACGCGATCCGCCTGTCGAGCCAGCTTCTGTGGTATTTCGAAAATGTAATAAGGTTAAGTCTGGAATTAATGCTGTGACAAAACCTGCCATGGTTGTGGATTTACCAGCACCGTTACCACCGGAAAGTGTGGTCACCAATTCATCCAAATCAAAGGTGCGGGCAAAGAAACCATTCCAGTTAATTAAGGTTAATGAACGAAATTTACCTCGTTCTACTCCACTATGTTGGTTTAATACAGGAGCAATAAATTCTTCTTCAACCTGTTCGGTTGATTGCTCAGGTTCGTCCTGATAGATTTCATTTTCAAGTTCTAATACATCAGACATTATTCTTGTTCTCCTGCATCATCAAATTCTTCATCAATTTCGACCGCACTTTCTTCATCATCAAGCTCATCAGCATGACTTGCCGCTTTTGCTTGTTTTTCCAATTCGAGGGATTGCGGTGTTGCGGCTTCCCCATCACGAATTAAGCGAGCTTGTGCTTCTAACGGGTCATCACCAGAACGGACTTCAGCCCCAAAACGGAAAACTGATTCTGAAATAGTAAATTTACCGCTATGCTGTTCACCTACAGTATGAATCATGCCTAAACGGCGTAAACGACCGATCGCCGCGCGTACTTTTTCAGATAATTTTTGCTTATCTAAATCAGAACCGCTGGAACGTTGATTAACGGCTTTCAATAATTTGCCTTCGTCTGCTAAGTTGAGTAATTCATCATAGACTTCTTGTGTACTGAAGATACCTTGCTGTGCTAAACGCTCTGGACTTAAATATAGATAGCAAAGCACTTTTCCTACTAACATTTCTAATTCAGAAAGCACTGAACGGGCAATTAACGTCGTCGCTTTTGGACGTAAATAGAAAAAGCCTTCCGGTGCACGAATTAATTCCACGTTGTAACGGCGGTAAAAGCCATCTAACTCATTTTGGAAATCCATCAAAAAAGCATGATTATCTAATTGATCGGTGCTGATATGGCGACCTGAACGCAATAAGCTGTCCACTGTCGGGAAAATAGGATTAGCAATGGCATTTGCCAATTTCGGGGAAATTACATCTTGAATATCTGTCATGGTTAATTTCTCATTTTATGAATTCGTTTTGGGTAAGCCACGGAATTAATATTTATCAATTACATGCGCTTGTACTTCTGCGCCGTAATCATTAATTTCCTGCCATTGCGGATAAATACCGGCTAAATCATCATTTGCCATACCTAAACGCACAGCTTGATCCACTATAATACGAGCCACATCAAAATGACGAGAAAGTGGATAAGCTTCTAACTGTTCTTTTAAGACTAAACTTAAATCAATTGGACGATTATTCTCACGGTATTGAATTAATAAGCCTTGCATATGTTCGACGATTTGATCATGCAAATCAGCTAAAGACTCATATTGCAATTCTTCTGGTAATTCACCCAATGCATCATCTTCACGCAATACCATTTCTTCATCTCGCAGATCGACCAAACGTTCTGCTTGAGCTGTCCACAAGAACCAAGGATGATCGAAATAACTGTGGATAGAATTACGTAAACGTTGTGAGAATACGCGGTTTTTATCCATATCAATGGCGGTACGGATAAATTTATGCACGTGACGGTCATAACCAATCCATAAATCGATGGCTTGTTGTCCCCAGCTAATAATACGGTCGAGCTTAGATTGTAAATCGGTAATTAATTGTTCAATAAAATACAGCTCATCATGACCAATTACACAATCTTGAATACGTAATAATTGAGCCTGTAACTTGTCACCCGCTGCATTTAAGGTGTCTTGTAACTCACGTAAATTGCCTGAGGTTTCATCTAATAAACGTTCACAGCTAGAAATTGCCGCCTGCCAATCTTTTGTAAGCAAATTCGCAATTTCTTCCTTAATGCTTTGCTGATTTTCATCCATCACACGTTGTGATAAATCGATACTATCGAAAATCTCTGCTACAGAATATTTTAATGGTGCAAATACATTACGACGCCAAAAATGCTCATTTTCCCCTTTTGCAGTCCCTTCCTCTGCTGCATCGGATGCACGCTGAATTTCATCTGCCACAATAGAGAGCTGTACAGAAAGACGCAATGCAGAAAATTCACGCTGACGAATATAATAATCTGATACGCCAACACCTAGTGGCGTTAGACGATAAATGGAAAGCCCTTCAGTAAATTCGCTACTGAAACGGTTAACAAAACGCTGTTTTACCAATTCATTAATAGCATTATTGGCTCGGGTAGCAATTGCGTCTGTTGATTGGTCAAAAGCATTGACGGTATGGCGGAAAATATCCACTAAATCTGCTTCTAGCATTTCACCGTCTAAACGTTCGTTGTTGTAGATGGCAATAGCCAATAAAAATACTAAGCGCTCTGTCGGCAGATTTAACGAAAATTTCCGCTCTTTCGCCCATGAGACGAGTTCAGGAATGGTTTGTGAGGTTTCGATCATTCGGTTAAAAAGCTTGAAATTGAACAAAAAATTTCTGAGATTATACAGGATTTTTTATCGATCTTAAAAATCTTCTTATAGATCGACCGCACTTTTTATGTATAGATATTATGTACAATTCATTAAGAATTCTACTCTTTATACAGTGAGGTATGATTATTCAAAAAGAAAAACAGTTTAAATTGTTCTTTGATTTATTCGCTTAAAAACATTAAAACTTGTCACATTTATCACAATACATATCGCCACACAAATGCACTAACTAAAATAATTAGCGTAATCACAATTTGTATTAAACGTTTTTTGGTTAATTTTTCTGCTGCCATACCTATTTACTCTTAGATAACTTCTTTAATTGACTATTTAGTGGTAGAATAATTGAGTTAGATCAATTTTACACTATATTTATCGATTTGAGGAACTAATGAAAACTTTTGTTTCAGAAACCAAATCAGGGCGCAGAGTTCAATCCGGCGGTTGTGCGATTCATTGCCAAGATTGCAGTATTAGTCAGCTTTGTATTCCTTTCACTTTAAATGAGCACGAGCTTGATCAGCTTGATAATATCATCGAGCGTAAAAAACCGATTCAAAAATCACAAGTTCTTTTTAAAGCGGGCGATACACTTAATTCTATTTATGCCATTCGTTCCGGCACGATCAAAACCTACACTATTAGTGAAACCGGTGAAGAACAAATAACGTCTTTTCATTTGCCTGGTGATTTAGTGGGCTTTGATGCCATCACCAATATGCGCCATCCAAGTTTTGCTCAAGCGTTGGAAACTGCTATGGTATGTGAGATTCCCTTTGATATTTTAGATGATTTATCTGGGAAAATGCCTAAGCTTCGCCAGCAAATTATGCGTTTAATGAGCAGTGAAATCAAAAGTGATCAAGAAATGATTTTATTACTGTCTAAAATGAACGCTGAAGAACGTTTAGCGGCCTTTATTCACAATCTATCAAAACGTTACTCCGCTCGCGGTTTCTCTGCTAAAGAATTCCGTTTAACCATGACCCGTAGTGATATCGGTAACTATCTCGGTTTAACTGTTGAAACCATCAGCCGTTTACTTGGACGTTTCCAAAAACTCGGTGTCCTCTCTGTTCAAGGTAAATACATTACTATTAATGATATTAATGCATTGATTGATTTAACCGGTGTACATAAAACCAAAATCCAATTAGCAGAATAAATTAAAAGCGTGAGTTTTCACGCTTTTTAAACATTTGAAACAAAAAAACTTGCACGAGATCACTTTTTTGATAATCGGTTCTTGTCATCGTTTAAAATCTTTTCTATCCTATTGATATCTCATCTCTTGGAGGTTTTATGAAATTTAATAATATTCTTGTTGTTCTTAATCCTGATAATGAAAAACAATACGCACTTGCTCGAGCTGTTCGTTTGGCGAAAGAGCAGCAAAGTGAAAAAAAAGTGAAAATTACTGCGCTATTAAGTGTCTATGATTTATCTTATGAGATGTCTGCTCTTCTTTCTTCGGAAGAACGAAGTGAAATGCATAAAACTGCCATTGAGCAACAACGTCAAGCTGTACAATTTTATTTAGATAAATATGCTGATCCTGAAATTGAATTTGAATCTCATATTGTATGGAACAGTAATGAAGCCGATGCAATAAATGAAGAAGTTGAAAAAAATCAATATGACCTTGTTGTGAAATACACTAAGGATGAAGAAAGTTTTACCTCATTGATTTTCACACCGGTAGATTGGCAATTATTACGTAAATGTCCAATCCCAGTATTGATGGTACGTGATGGTGATTGGAAACATCAACGCCGTATTTTAGTTGCGGTTAATGTGTCAGGTGAACAAGAATATCAAGATGAATTCAACCAAGAGTTAGTTTCAACAGGAATAAGCTTAGCGGAAAACTTAAACCGTGGTAATGTACATTTAGTGGCAGCCTACCCTGTTGCACCAATTAATATGGCGATTGATTTACCTGAATTTAATACTTCAGGTTATGAAAATGGCATTCGTGGCCAACATCTCATCAATATGAAAGCCTTACGTCAAAAATTTGGTATTGATGAAGATCATACCCATGTACGCGAAGGTTTTCCTGAAGAAGTGATTCCTGAAGTGGCGAAAGAAATTGAAGCTGAATTAGTGATTTTAGGTACAGTGGGAAGAACGGGGTTATCTGCAGCATTATTAGGTAATACAGCTGAACATGTAATTAGTAAATTAAGCTGCAATTTATTAGCCATTAAACCATCTAAAAAATAAGCCTATTTAGCTTTTTATTTAAAATAAGTGCGGTTAGAAAAACAATCGTTTTATTGACTGCACTTTTTTGTTAAAAAATGTGAAGTTCCTCACAAAATCAACTTTTTTCGTTCGTCTTATCCTTTCTTTTTCGTTATACTCCTCCGCCCTATCGAAAACTTTCTATAAATTGATTTATTAATTAAAAAGGAAAGACAATGAAAAAAACATTAATTACAGCACTACTTGGCTTCTCTGCGCTCGCGCAAGCCCATGAAGTTTGGGTTGCAACACCGGCACAACTGGCTTCTAATAGCGTTTTAAAAGCTGATTTAGCTTATGGTGACTACCCCTACGTTGAAAAAATTCCTGAAAAACGTCTCGCGATTTTTCCACCGATGAAACTCATCAATCAAGATGGTGAAATGCAAACATTAGTACAAAAAGGTGAAAACTACCAATATCAATCAGAAAAACCGTTAAAAGACGGCTCATATTAGGTAACAGCGACTTATAAACCAACTTTCTGGTCACAAAATAATGAAGGTTGGAAAATGGATAACTTACAAGGCACACCAAATGCATTCTATTGCGAACAAACTCAAATGTTTGGTAAAGCCTTTACTGTAGTGGGCAAAAAACCATTAAATGCAGATATGGCAATGACACGCCTCGGCTTACCACTTGAAATCGTGCCACTTAAAGATCCAAAAACAATTAAAGCGGGCGAAGCTTTCCCTGTTCAGATTTTCTATAAAGACCAACCGCTTGCAGGCGAAACGATTATTGCAACATCTGATACCTTTGTTGTAAAAGATATGGAAGCGGCAACATCTCACCGTGAACCACAAGCGTTTTCAGGTAAAACAGACAGTGAAGGTAAAGTTAACTTTATCCCATTAATTGAAGGCGTTTGGAAACTTAAAGTGATTCATAAAGAACCATTTGAAGATCAAAAAGTTTGTCAACATTCAGCGAATTACGCGACGTTAATTCTCCCTGTTGGTAAAACTAGAGCTAAACTCCCACCAAAACCAGAACATCATCATTAATCATAAAAAAGTGATCTGCACCCCAAAATCTGGACACCTATTTTGAGGTGCAGATTATGTCCTACTCTTATCAATTTCGTTTGAAAATTATCAAACTCGTCACCGAACAGGATTATGGTATCCGTGAGGTGGCTAAACTTCATAAAATTTCCCACGCTCTCGTTATTTATTGGCTAAAAGCATTTCGGGAAAGAGGGCTTGATGGCGTTTGCCTTATACACCCCTTCAAACACCGAAAATAGTGAAGCCCAAAATGAAAAAGAAAGACATTGAAATTCC
Source organism: Haemophilus parainfluenzae (assembly GCF_900638025.1). NCBI lineage: Bacteria > Pseudomonadati > Pseudomonadota > Gammaproteobacteria > Pasteurellales > Pasteurellaceae > Parahaemophilus > Parahaemophilus parainfluenzae. The sequence continues at coordinate 1,577,022 of NZ_LR134481.1, read as the reverse complement.
AGAAACTACAGACTTTTCACCTAAAGCGTTTAAAAAGTTACAACGAGAGCTCGCCTTGGCTCGTGCGGAGATTGCTTACCTAAAGGAGTTGGAGGCGCTCGACCGTCAAAAACAGAGACAGAAAAAAGAAAAATCATTGAAAGATTGAAGCCAAATCACGCATTAAATGATTTACTTCGTGTGGCTAAAATGCCTCGCCCAAGCTTTTACTATAAAGAGATTAAGCGAAATTATCACGAAGCTAAAGAAGCTATTTTATCGCTGTATAAAAAGAACAGAAAACGAGATGGTTATCGCCCCATGACGTTTAAATTACGCCAAATGGGTTTTCATTTGAATCATAAAACGATGTTAAAGCTGATGAACGAGTTAGGTATTCATTCCATTTTACGCAAAAAAAGACATGGAAAACGAGGAAAAACATCGCATATTGCCCCGAATTTGCTGAATCGTGATTTTACAGCAACGGCACTCAATCAAAAATGGGTAACGGATGTAACGGAATTTCAGGTTGGGCAAGAAAGGCTTTATTTTTCACCGTTAATGGACTTGGCTAACCGAGAAATTATTGCCTATAACTTTGCGACACGCCCGAAGTTTTCATTGGTAAAAAAGATGTTAGAACAAGGGCTTAGTAGGATTAAACCAACAGAATGTCCGATTATTCATAGCGACCAAGGCGTATTGTATGATTCGGCAGAATGGGTAAAGATGTTGGAGGGTAAAGCGGTGCAAAGTATGAGCCGCCGAGGAAATTGTTACGATAATGCGGTGATTGAAAGCTTTTTTACAATATTAAAATCAGAGTGCTTTTACTCTCGGACTTATCATTCAATTGCTGAATTACAGGCTGACATTGAAGAATATTTAGTGTATTACAACCAAAAACGAATTAGACTTGGTTTAAAAGGATTGAGCCCAGTGCAATACCGAGCTCAATATTTAAGTTAACTACCTGTCCAACTTTTTGGGGGCAGATCACTTTTTTAATATGTTCTTAACGCTGGAGGTTGGTAATGTTCAATAAAGGTTTCGATTTCTTGAAGATTATTCGAGAATAAAATCTTCTCAAAATCACCTTGAGTAAAGAAGCCTTCTTTCACCATATGGCTAAAAAAGGACTTTAGTGAATCAAAATACCCCTTTTCATTAAACAGAATACAAGGATTGTTATTTTTTCCAATTCGCGCCCAAGAAATCACTTCAGCAATCTCTTCTAAAGTGCCAGGTCCGCCAGGCAAAGCAATATAAGCATCGCCAAGCTCAACCATTTTATTTTTTCGCTCAGACATGCTTTCAACAACCACAGTCTTGGTCAAATTAGGATGTGAAACTTCTCTGTCTTGTAAAAATTGAGGGATAATGCCAATTACTTTACCTTGATGAGCAAGTACAGTATCTGCAACTACGCCCATTAATCCCAATTTTCCGCCACCATAAACTAAAGTATGTTGAACATCAGCAATCCATTTTCCTAATTTTTTTGCGACAGCCTGATAGGCTGAATCATTACCTAAACTTGCTCCGCAATAAACCGTGATATTCATCCTACTTTTTCCGTTCTACCCACTTTCCATCAATATAATCCACAATCCATTTTGTGGCTTTGCCATTCTTTTCAGATGTCACATATTGATGTTTTTCTTTACGGCTAAAGCGGATAATGGCTTCATTACCCTCAGGGTCTTTTTGTGGCGCATCCGCTAAATAACGTAATTTTTCTGGTAAACGATCACGATAAAGCGCTAATTCCGCCACTTTTGCTGCTCGAGTTTCACGTGATTTCGGGAAGTTATGTGCTGACATAAACACGCCACTTGCACCATCACGTAATACAAAATACGCATCAGATTTTTCACATTTCAATTCAGGGAAATGAACCGGTTCTTCTTTTGGCGGTGCAACTTCGCCATTTTTCAAAATCTTACGGGTATTATCACAACTGGTACAGCCCATATATTTACCAAAACGACCGAGTTTTAAGTGCATATCTGAACCACACTTATCACATTCTACAATCGGACCATCATAGCCTTTAATTTTGAATTGGCCTTGTTCAACCAAATAACCATCACAATTCGGATTGTTACCACAAATATGCAATTTACGATGTGGGTCGATGATATAGCTATCCATCGCCGTACCACATTTTGGGCAACGTTTACGATCCATTAAGGCTTTGGTTTCAGAGGCCTCATCCAATACATTGAGTAATTCTGCTTCTGGAATGAGATTAATCGTTGTTTTACAACGCTCTTTTGGTGGTAATGCATAACCAGAACAACCAAGGAAGACACCAGTACTTGCTGTGCGAATCGCCATTTTGCGGCCACAAGTTGGGCAATCAATATCGGTGAGCACAAGGCTATTCGGCTTCATTCCACCTTCTAGCTCATCTAATTCAGCCGTAGAAAGTTGGGTAGAAAAATCTTTGAAGAATTGATTTAACTCAGCTTTCCAATTTTTTTCACCGGATGCAATTTGGTCTAGTACGTTTTCCATATTGGCAGTGAAATCATAATTCATCAAATCAGTAAACGATTGATTTAAGCGATCGGTAACGATTTCCCCCATTTTTTCAGCATAAAAACGACGATTTTCAGTACGTACATAACCTCGTTCCTGAATGGTCGAAATAATTGCCGCATAAGTCGAAGGACGACCAATACCACGTTTCTCCAATTCTTTTACCAATGCTGCTTCAGTAAAACGAGCGGGCGGTTTGGTAAAGTGTTGGCTTGGCGAAACCGTTTTTAGTGCTAATGTTTCGTTTAAACTCACCGCCGGTAAAATTTGGTCTTCTGGATTTTTACCTAATTGTGGCAAGACTTTTGTCCAACCATCAAAGCGTAAAATACGGCCTTTGGCTTTCAACTCATAATCGCCAGCCATTACAGTGACGGTTGTGCTGTCATATTGTGCAGCAGGCATTTGGCAGGCTACAAATTGACGCCAGATTAAATCATACAAACGCACAGCATCTTTATCCATGCCACTTAAATGTTCCGCAAGCAGTTTGACATCAGAAGGACGAATCGCTTCGTGTGCTTCTTGTGCGTTTTCTTTGCTCGAATAGAAATTTGGTTTAGCGGGCAAATAATCTTTGCCGAAATGGCTTTCGATATAAGCGCGTGCCATATTTAATGCATCTTGGCTCAAGTTAGTAGAGTCAGTACGCATATAAGTGATGTAACCGGCTTCGTATAAACGTTGTGCCAACATCATAGTTTTCTTCACCCCAAAACCTAAACGCGTGCTTGCAGTTTGTTGTAAGGTTGAAGTAATAAATGGGGCTCTTGGTTTAGAACCTGTTGGTTTTGTTTCTAAATCTGTGACAACGTAGTGTGATTTATTTAAAAAATCGACCGCACTTTGAGCTTCTTTTTCATTTTTCGGCTCAAATTTCTTGCCTTTATATTGCACCACATCCAAACGCAAGCCTTCTTTCTTACTCGTTTGGGTTAGCGCTTCAATTTCCCAAAACTCTTCCGGTTGGAATGCTTTGATTTCACGCTCACGTTCTACCACCAATTTTACGGCAACAGATTGTACTCGTCCTGCAGATAACCCACGTGCCACTTTCTTCCATAATAATGGTGACACCATAAAGCCTACTACGCGGTCTAAGAAACGACGGGTTTGCTGAGCATTAACCTGGTCCATATTAATGTGAGCAGGATGCTGGAACGCTTTTTCAATCGCTTTTTTAGTAATCTCATTAAATACAACACGACTAAAACGACTATCATCGCCACCGATCACTTCACGTAAATGCCATGCGATAGCCTCTCCTTCTCTATCCAAGTCGGTTGCGAGATAAATATGATCGGATTTTTTTGCAAGGGATTTTAATTCGGCAACCACTTTTTCTTTGCCAGGTAGAATTTGGTAATTAGCTTTCCAATCGTGATAAGGATCAATCCCCATACGTTTAACTAAAGCGGAACGCTCTTTCTCTGCTTTAATTTTTGCTTTTTCTTCTGTACTTAATCCTTTTGTCGAAACTGGCTTAGCCTTTTCGCCAGTACTACTTCCTGATGTCGGCAAATCACAAATATGCCCTACGCTGGATTTCACCACATACTGGCTACCTAAATATTTATTGATGGTTTTCGCTTTGGCTGGCGACTCCACAATCACTAAAGATTTGCTCATTTGCTTACCTAAAATATAACTAGAATTCTCTAAAATAGCCGATATACTGCAAACTTACGCCGATAAAATCAAGCTTTTTTTCAAAAAGGATTTATAAATGGATAAACTCAATGCAATTTCGGTTTTCTGCAAAGTAATCGAAACGCAAAGTTTTACACAAGCCGCAAACCAACAGAATATTTCTGTGGCAATGGTGAGTAAATTAGTTTCACAATTAGAAGAACATTTAAAAACACGATTATTACAACGTACAACACGAAAAATTATGCCAACTGAAGCAGGTATGCTTTATTACCAACGTTGCCAAGCTATTTTATTAGATTTAAATGAGGCTGATTCTAGCATCAGTAATATGACAACGAGCTTGCAGGGTAATTTATTAATCTCCGTGCCACGTGATTTTGGCTTACTTTATATTTCACCTAACTTGCCTAAATTTATTGAGCTTCATCCCAATTTACACGTAGAAATTGAGTTTGAAGACAAGCGCGTCGATCTCGTTGCGGAAGGCTATGACTTAGCATTACGTATCGGTTATATGCAAGACAGCTCACTTGTTGCGCGTAAAATTAGCAGCTCCCCTATGCATTTTGTTGCTTCGCCAAGTTATTTAGAGTCGCGAGGCACACCACTTACACCTGATGATTTAGAATATCACCAAGGTTTACTTTATAAATCATCGTTAAATCAAGTATATTGGCAATCAACAAAAGCCAATCAAATTCAACGTTATAAAATTCAATCTAAAGTAGTGTCCAATAATGGGATGGCGTTGTTAGAGATGACGAAAGCGGGCTTGGGCATCAGCAATTCACCTGGTTTCTTTGTAAAAGATGCACTTGCTTCGGGTGAATTAGTTGAAATTTTGTCTGAATATAAACAAAAACCTTTAGATATTTATGTGGTTTACCCAAATCGTCGTCATTTACCGGCTAAAGTTCGCGCATTTATTGAATTTCTAGCGAGTCTCGGCTTGTGTGAGAACAGTCAAATATAAAAACAAGGGCGGATTGACCGCCCTTTATTATTGAAATAATGTCCAAATCGGTTTGACCTCTTCAGGTAAAAACAAATTTTTTCCTAATTCAATCCATCCACAAGGAAAATGAAAGTCTGATCCTAAAGAGGCGGCTAAGTCATATTCATTGGCTAAACGCGCAATATATTGCCGCTGATCTTTGGTCTGTCCACTATCTGCGACTTCCACGCCATCACCGCCCCATTGTTTGAAATCAACAATTAATCGACGAATCCATTTTCCTGTCATGTTATAACGCATAGGATGAGCAATGACGGCAACGCCACCTGCAGCATGAATCGTCTCAATCGCTGTTGGAATATCCACCCATTCAGCTTTGACAAAACACGATTTTCCACTACCAAGATAACGCTTAAAGGCTTGCCCATCATTTGAAACCTTGCCGATTTGTACCAAATAACGCGCATAATGCGCACGAGTCACTTCCCCATTAGCCAACGCTTTTGCGCCTTCATAGGCATTGGGGACACCTGCTTTTTCTAATTTGTGGCCAATTTCGACCGCTCTTTTTTCTCTCAGTGATTTTTGTTCGGCTAAAAGTGCGGTCATTTTAGGATGTGTTTTATCAAAATTTAATCCAACAATATGGATGCCACGACCTTCCCAATTCGTTGAAATTTCCACGCCATTAATCAGATCTATACCTAATTTATCGGCTTCAATTTTGGCTTCATCAATACCCATTATCGTGTCGTGATCACATAAAGCAAGCACATTGATACCTTGCTCATGAGCTCGTTGCATAAGCTCCGTAGGTGTTAAAACACCATCTGACGCTGTACTATGGCAATGTAAATCATATTTTTTTGTCATTTATTTAATCGCTTTCACTAATTCTTTTACTAAGTTTGGACCGTGATAAATCAAACCCGAATAAACTTGTAATAATTCTGCACCGGCTTCAATCTTCTCTTGTGCATTTTGTACACCATCAATGCCCCCACTCCCGATAATCGGGATTTGTCCTTTGAGTTCTTGATATAATCTTCGAATAATTGCTGTACTTTTCTGCTGTAATGGCTTTCCACTTAAGCCGCCTTGTTGTTCTGCATTTTTCAAACCTGTGACGTTGTCGCGAGAAATGGTGGTGTTAGTCGCAATTACCCCATCCATTCGGTGACGAAGTAAGGTATCAGCTATTTGAACCAGCTCAGACTCATATAAATCAGGTGCAATTTTTACGGCAATCGGCACATATTTATTGTATTGCTCAGCTAATACTTTTTGACGTTGTTTTATATTTTTCAATAAATCATCAAAGTAATCACCGTATTGCAATTGGCGTAAATCCGGAGTATTCGGTGATGAAATATTTACCGTAATATAATCGGCATAGTTATAGGCTTTATTTAAGCAAAATAAGTAATCATCTTTCCCCTTTTCAAGTGGCGTGACTTTATTTTTGCCAATATTAATCCCAATTACACCATCAAATTTTGCCTTTTTAACATTCTCGACCACGTAATCAATGCCATAATTATTGAATCCATTACGGTTAATAATCCCCTCAGCTTCCACTAAACGGAATTGACGGGGTTTCGCATTTCCCTCTTGTGCCAAAGGCGTAACCGTACCCACTTCAATAAAACCAAATCCCATCGCACCAAATCCATCAATCGCTTCGGCATTTTTATCTGCGCCCGCGGCTAACCCAATAGGGTTTTTAAACGTAATGCCCATTACTTGCTTAGGCGAACCTTGTGGATAAGCCAAAAGCTGCTTTAATAAAAATTGGCAAGGTGATTTACCCGCTAAATGCAATGATTTAATCACTAAATCATGGGCGGTTTCAGGATCAAGGGAAAAGATAGCTTTACGGATCAAAGAATACATACTCGTTTATCTCTCAGGATAGTTCACTGTAAATGGAAAGTGCGGTTAAAATTAACCGCACTATTGGGTTATTGCAAGGCTTTCTCTATTTTCTCAAATAGATCTTTTGAGAGCTCTTCAACAGCGCTTAATCGCTCCAAGGCGCGTTTCATTAAGGTTTGACGCTGTTCATCGAAACGAGAGAAACGAATCAGTGGCTCAATTAAACGTGCTGCAACTTGTGGGTTGCTATCATTTAAACGAATTAAAACATCTGTCAAAAAACGATAACCAGATCCACTAATATGGTGGAAGGCTTTTAAATTATAATTTATAAAGTTTCCAACTAATGAGCGTAAGCGGTTTGGATTGTGGAAGTTAAAGCTAGGATGTTCCATTAATGTTTGTACAATTTCCAATACGTTTTCATCAGGGCGGGTTGCTTGTAACGCAAACCATTTATCCATCACTAAGCCATCATGTTGCCATTTTTGTTCAAAATCTGCTAATAAAGTATCACGGCAAGGCAATGATGCCTTAGTTGCCATATTCAGTGCGGCTAAAGTATCGGTCATATTATTAGCATTATTGTAATGTTTTTGTACCACATTATTACCTAGGTTACTGTAGGCCAAATAACTTAAACAAACATTGCGCATTGCTCGTAAAGCAATGTCTTTCTGAGTCACTTGATAAACATCAAGACGAATATGCGTGTAAATCCTCAATAAATCATTTTTTAAGTATTCGGCTATTTGCACCAACATAAATTCTCTTGCTGCAGTAATACCATCAGGATCAATTGTTTTGAAGCTTTCTGCAAACTCAATTTCTTTTGGAAAAGTCAAAATCAATGTAGCTAATTCAATATCTTGTTCATAATTTTCCAACACATGAGCGAGTGCAATCAAAATGTCAGGTGAGATCTCTAATCGCTCTCCTTGCTGAAAATTCGCTACATTACGGCGTAATTCTTGAGCCAATAGCGTTTGTGCCGCATCCCATCGAACAAACTGATTATTAGAAAATTTAAGCAGGCTAAGTAATTGTGTAGTCGTATAATCATAATCCAGTTTAACTGGTGCAGAAAAATCACACAATAATGCAGGAATAGGTCGACAATAGAGATTATGAAATTCAAATATTTGATCTTTTTCCGTAACATTGAGTACATCATTTGATAATTTTCCATTGTACTGTAATGTTTGCTTGTTACCGTTAGCATCATAAAGCGCAATTTTCAATGGAATATGTAAGTTTACTTTTTCCATTTGATCCGCTGTTGGCGGCGTAGATTGTGAAACGGTTAAACGATAAGTATGAGTTTGTTCATCATAGGCATCACTAATCAATAATTCTGGCGTACCAGATTGGCTATACCAACGACGGAATTGAGCTAAATCAACGTCATTCGCACGTTCCATTGCAGACACAAAATCTTCGCAGGTTGCCGCTTTACCATCGTTTTCAGCAATATAAAGTTGCATCCCTTTTTGGAAACCTTGTTCACCTAATAAAGTGTGCAACATACGAATCACTTCTGCCCCTTTTTCATATACGGTCACGGTATAGAAGTTATTCATTTCAATGACTTTTTCAGGGCGAATTGGGTGTGACATTGGGCTTGCATCTTCGGCAAATTGTACCGTACGTAAGAATTTCACATTATTAATACGATTGACCGCTCGAGAACCTGTATCAGATGAAAACTCTTGATCACGGAAAACCGTTAAACCTTCTTTCAAACTTAATTGGAACCAATCACGGCAAGTTACACGGTTTCCCGTCCAGTTATGGAAATATTCGTGTGCAATTACGCTTTCAATGGCGAGATAATCATCATCGGTTGCGGTTTGTGGATTTGCCAACACAAATTTAGCGTTAAAAATATTCAACCCTTTATTTTCCATGGCACCCATATTGAAGAAGTCCACAGCAACAATCATGTAAATATCTAAGTCGTATTCTAAATTGAAACGGTCTTCATCCCATTTCATCGCTTTTTTCAGGCTTTCCATTGCCCACGAAGCGCGATCAAGATTGCCACGGTCAACATAAAGCTCTAAGGCTACTTTACGACCACTTTTTGTCGTAAAAGTATCTTGTAATAAATCAAAATCACCTGCCACTAAAGCAAATAAATAGCTTGGTTTCGGGAATGGGTCATTCCATTCAACCCAATGACGACCATCCTCTAATTCACCACTTGCAATACGATTACCATTAGAAAGTAAGTAAGGATATTTAGTCTTATCTGCGGTAATTTTGGTTGTATAGCGCGCCAATACATCTGGACGGTCAAGCATATAGGTAATTTGACGGAAACCTTCTGCTTCACATTGTGTACAAATACCCTCACCTGATTGATAAAGCCCTTGTAAAGAGGTGTTTTGTGCAGGCTCTAGATTCGTCACAATTTCAAGTTCAAAATTAACCGCACTTTGATTGGTTAAATCTAACGTTAAACTTTCATGGTCTTGATGATAATGTTTAAAATCTTCGCCATTGAATTTAATGGAGGCAAATTGGAAACCATGACCATCTAATCGTAGATAAGTTGCTTCATTATTTAAACGTTGGAAGGTTGTTTTTGCAGTGACAACGGTATGCTTAGGATCTAATTGAAAATCAAGGAAAATATCCGTAACCGTAAAATCAGGTTGTTTGTAATCTTTTCTATATTTCGCTTTAGCTAACATAATCTGCTCTATTTCTAAGAAAAAAACTCATATTAGGATAAGATTTTATGACCAAACTTGCAATGGAATTTTCAGCTTTCACCACATAGCAAACGTTTGCTTAAAAGTGAACAAATATGCTATTCTACGTATCGTTTTTTTATCAGATAATTTTTTAAAAATATGTCAAATACCGCACAAATTGCTATTGTGATGGGCTCAAAAAGCGACTGGGCAACCATGCAAGAAGCCACTCAAATTTTAGATGAACTCAATGTGACATATCATGTTGAAGTCGTTTCCGCACATCGAACCCCCGATAAGCTGTTTGAATTTGCCGAAAATGCACAAAAAAATGGTTACAAAGTGATTATTGCAGGTGCGGGTGGCGCTGCTCATTTACCCGGTATGATTGCGGCTAAAACGCTTGTACCTGTATTGGGTGTCCCTGTTAAAAGTTCTATGTTAAGCGGTGTTGATAGTCTCTATTCTATCGTGCAAATGCCGAAAGGCATTCCTGTCGGTACATTAGCGATTGGCCCTGCTGGTGCTGCTAATGCAGGATTACTCGCTGCACAAATTCTTGCAGGTTGGGATGAGGCGTTATTCGCTCGCCTACAAGTATTCCGCGAAAATCAAACCAATATGGTATTGGATAATCCTGATCCTCGTACATAAAACACCTTGCAATTTGACCGCACTTTTTAAAGTGCGGTTGTTTTTTTAGCTAGATTTGATGAGAAATTTTATGCAAAACTCTACCCTATATCCTACCGTTTATGTGCTTGGGAATGGCCAACTCGGCAGAATGTTACGTTACGCTGGCGCGCCATTAGACATTAATGTTCAACCACTTGAGTTCAATGCCCCCGTATTTGATTTACCTAAAAATGCCATCATCACCGCAGAGATTGAACGTTGGGAAAAAACACCGTTAACTGAATTATTAGGCCATCATAAGAATTTCGTTAATCAGAATGTTTTTGGCTTATTAGCAGATCGTTTTACCCAAAAATCTTTACTGGATGAACTCAATCTCTCTACCTCACCATGGTGTTTATTAGAAGATAAAACGCAATGGACTGAAGTATTTACAAACGTAGGCGAAAAAGTCGTGGTAAAACGTCGTACCGGTGGTTATGACGGTCGAGGTCAATGGATTATCACTGAAAATAATCAACGTGATATTACGGACGATTTATTTGGTGAAGTTATTGCAGAAAAATTTATTCCTTTTGATTACGAAGTGTCTATCGTAGGCGCAAGATTTAAAAATGGTGAAAAACGTTTCTATCCTGTAACACATAACCTACAGCAAAATGGCATTTTACGTTACAGTGTGACAGATGTTTCATTCCCTCAACAACACAGCCAACAAATTCAGGCGGAGTCTATGCTCGGGAAAATCATGGATAAGCTTGAATATGTGGGTGTAATGGCAATGGAATGCTTTGTGGTGGGTGATAAATTATTAATTAATGAGCTTGCCCCTCGTGTGCATAATAGCGGACATTGGACACAATTAGGTTGTGCTATCAGTCAATTTGAATTGCACCTACGTGCTTTATTAGATTTACCTACACCGTCATTACAACCTATTGCCCCAAGTGTTATGGTCAACTTGATTGGTACAGAACATAATCCACAATGGTTGAACACACCATTCTCTCAGTTACATTGGTATGGTAAGGAAGTTCGTCCTGGTCGGAAATTAGGTCATATCAATATTACGCATCCTGATAAAACAATCATTATTCAACAGCTTGAAAAACTTCGTCATGAACTCCCTGAAGACTATCAATCCGGTTTAAATTGGGCGATTGAGAAATTAAAATAATCCAAAAAACAACCGCACTTTTTGATGAATATCTAAAAACATCAAAGTGCGGTTGATTTTTATCAGGTTCTTCTTGATAAAATCTATCGGCTGAAGTATAAAATTACTTATCTCACAACACATACATAAGGAAAAGCTATGTTTGAACATATCAAAGCGGCTCCGGCCGATCCTATCTTAGGCTTAGGCGAAGCATTCAAATCTGAAACCCGTGAAAATAAAATCAATTTAGGCATTGGCGTTTATAAAGATGCACAAGGTACAACACCGATTATGCGTGCAGTGAAAGAAGCAGAAAAACGCTTATTTGATAACGAAAAAACAAAAAACTATCTGACTATCGATGGTATTGCCGATTATAACGAACGCACAAAAGAGCTTCTTTTCGGTAAAGATTCTGATGTCATTAAAGCAAACCGTGCAAGAACTGCGCAAAGTTTAGGGGGCACAGGTGCATTACGCATCGCTGCGGAATTCATTAAACGCCAAACCAAAGCTCAAAATGTATGGATTAGTACACCAACATGGCCTAACCACAATGCCATTTTCAATGCGGTAGGCATGACGATTCGTGAGTATCGTTATTATGATGCTGAACGCAAAGCCCTTGACTGGGAACATTTACTTGAAGATTTAAGCCAAGCAAGCGAAGGCGATGTGGTGCTTTTACACGGTTGCTGCCACAATCCAACCGGTATTGACCCAACCCCTGAACAATGGCAAGAATTAGCCGCACTTTCAGCTAAAAATGGTTGGTTGCCACTCTTTGACTTTGCTTATCAAGGTTTAGCCAATGGCTTAGACCAAGATGCTTACGGTTTACGTGCTTTTGCGGCAAATCATAAAGAATTATTAGTGGCGAGTTCATTCTCTAAAAACTTTGGTTTATACAATGAGCGTGTAGGTGCTTTTACCCTTGTGGCTGAAAATGCAGAAATTGCTTCAACTGCATTAACACAGGTGAAATCAATTATTCGTACCCTCTACTCTAACCCAGCATCTCATGGTGGGGCGACCGTAGCCACGGTGTTAAATGATCCACAACTTCGCCAAGAGTGGGAAAATGAATTGACTGAAATGCGTGAACGCATCAAAAAAATGCGTCATTTATTCGTTCAGTTATTAAAAGAATACGGTGCAGAACAAGATTTCAGCTTTATCATGGAACAAAACGGTATGTTCTCTTTCAGTGGCTTATCGCCTGAACAAGTCGATCGCTTAAAAGAAGAATTTGCGATTTACGCTGTTCGTTCTGGTCGTATCAATGTGGCCGGTATCACTGAAGACAATATTCGTTATTTGTGTGAAAGCATTGTGAAAGTGCTTTAATCAATAAAAACCAAAAGTGCGGTTAAATTTTACCGCACTTTTTTTCATCTCAACATAACAAAAGAAAAGGCAGATTTTACTCTGCCTTTTTATCAAATAATTACCATTGGTAACCGATGCTTCCGCCCCAGTTCACATCACTACGGGAATTGATACTTGCACCAACTTTAATCGAAACTTTGTTGTTGTCAGAATTTCGACCATAACCAACCGCTAATGCATTTTCGTTGCGATAACCACTAACACCAACAGAAACTAAGCTTTTACCCGCTTCATTTGGACGTTGTAAGAAAGAAATCGCTGTTGCTCCTGCAATACCTGCTCGTAATTTACGATCAACGTGATCAATTTTGTTGTCTAAACGATTGATGTTGTTATTAATGTTTTTCACTGCATTATCAACATAACGTTTATTTACTGCATCAGTTGGGTCTTTAGGATCAGCCACATTCACAATACGATTATTGTGAACATCCAAGCCACCATGTGCATGGACTGTACCACCAACGTTAAGATCCCCCGTTGTTGTAACATTGGTAAATGTTGGAGTATCAGATACCGCAACACTTAACACTTTGCCTTTTTTATGGGTTAATTTAATATTTTTACCCGCATCAAGTGTTAACTTATCCATTTTTGTTGCAGTGGATTGAACAGTTTCTTCTGTCACTTCATTTACAACAGTACCTTCAGATGCACTTGCAGTCACGTTAAATCCACGACCACCTGCATTTTTGATTTCATCTTTGGTTTTTTGTGAAAGATCCACTTTGTAATTGGTTACTGTAGTAACAGTCACACCGTCTTTTCCAGTAACTTTCGTTGGTTCACCCACAGTCACAGTAATTGCATCAGAACCAGCTTCAACTGATGCTGAAGTGTCTTTTGCATTCACTTTAATTTCTGCTGCATTCTCACCATCTTTTACAACGACTTCAGTATTTTCACCATTTACAAAATTCACTTTGCCATGGGTATTAATACGTGATGTTTCAGTACCATTGTTTTGAATGTTAAAGCCTGCATTGTAATATGCTTGATATAACTGGCTACCATTTACCGCATCATTTGAAGTAGCCGTAATTCGACCCGCACCTACATTTTGGATTTGGCGAACAAGAGAGCCATCACCGACAGAAACCGCACCTGTTGATTCTTTAGTGAAAGAATAACCATAATTAATTATCGTTTTATATGAAGACGTGCCGTTATAATTAATTGTTTTTGAATTTGCACCATCATCAAAAGATTCTAATTTAGTAGCAGCATCATTAAACACATTTTTTGCCCCTGCAGAACTTGAGCCTAGAGCAACCGAATTTTCATGAGTATTAGTAGAATCAGAACCTAATGCAACAGAATTATAACCCTCAGCTTTGGTGCTTTCACCAATAGCAATAGAACTCATGCCTGAAGCATTAGCCCCTCCTCCAAGAGCTAGAGCATCTTCTGCAGATGATGTTGATCTTGGTCCAATAGCTATGGAGGTACTTCCTATAGCTCTTGCCTGATATCCTAAAGCCGCCGAACCACCACCTTTTGACCAAGAGTAAGAACCTAAAGCAGTAGATCCATGACCTTCAGCTTTTGCACGATGACCTAACGCAGTACTCGAATAACCTGTTGTATTTGCTACAACACCTATTGCTGTCGAATAATCTCCTGATGCTTTGGTATTCGAACCATAAGCAGAGGCTGATTTACCTGTTGCAAATGAACGCACACCAATAGTAACTGCATTTTCTCCACTTGCATTAGTTATAAAGCCTAAAGCAATAGCATCATTTCCTGATGATTTTGCGCCATTACCCATAGCGATTGCACCACGACCACTTGCATTTGATTCATTACCGATAGCTGTAGCCCATCCCTCATCACTTGCTTTTGTACCATAACCAACTGCCGTACCGCGAAATGGTGCATTGCTACCACTACCAATTGCAATACCGCCAGAGCCCCAGCCATTTGCATTGTTACCAATGGCAACTGTTTCTTTATTGGTTGATCGAGCTTTATTACCAATTGCAATATTGTATTGGTTGTAATCAGCATTTCCCTCTACTTTAGCCCCTGTACCAATAGCAATAGAGTCTGCCGTATTAGAATTAGCGCTATTACCTAAAACAACTGCGTTAGGTCGATCAGCTACTGCACCAGTTCCGCCAATAACTGTACCTTTATCATTGACAACAACATTGGTTTCAGCCATCGCGCTTGTAGTTGCACCAGCTAAAACTGCAGCGCCAATAATTACATTTAATGCTTTACGTTCATCGGTTTGAGATGATTTACCCACAGATTTGCTTAGTTCTGAAACAGCAACCCAGCATTGATTTACTTTATTCCAAATAATTTTAAAAACATGATTCATAATTAATTTCCCATTGTATATGATTGTATATGATTATATTCAAGTACAAATAACCTAAACAATACTGTATAAGTATAATACAATATTTATTACAATGAATACTGAATTTACATTATTTTAGATATCATTTAATAAAACAGTCTTTTTCATTGAAAAATAAAAAATTTACAAATCATCACATAATATACCAAAATGCAGTTACACTTTTTTTACAGGAATAAAAAATGGCCATAAAATGACCATGTTTTTTATATTGAATTACCACTTCTCTAACGCTTCTTTATCGCTCTCTCTTGCTTCAATCCAACGTTCGCCTTGATTGGTTTGTTCTTTTTTCCAGAACGGGGCTTTGGATTTTAAGAAGTCCATAATAAATTCGTTGGCATGATAGGCATCACCTCGGTGAGCAGAACTAATGCCGACTAAAACAATTTCATCTCCAGTATGCAAAAGGCCTACGCGATGAATCACAGACACTCGCTGAATATCCCAACGCGCTTTCGCCTGTTCTACAATTTCACGTAAGGCTTTTTCTGTCATGGCGGGATAATGCTCTAAGTATAAGCTCGATACCTCATCACCTAAATTAAGATCGCGAACTTTACCCACGAAAATAACCGTTGCGCCAACTGAATGTTGCTCAGATAGCCATTGATAAACGGTATTTTGATCGAAAGGCTGTTCTTGTACTGAAATTTGAATATCCGTCATTTAGCCCCCTGTTACCGGTGGGAAAAATGCAATTTCATCCCCATTTTTGACCGCACTTTCTAATGGCATCAAGGTTTGATTGATAGCGACTAAAAGCTTCCCTTTTTCTAACGCTAACGCCCATCTATCACCTTTTTGAGCAAGATGTTCACGCACCACTTCCGCTGTTGCAAAATCACCTTCAAGCTGAATTGAATCTTCACCAATTAATTCACGAGTTTGAGCAAAAAATAAAACATTTAACATTTTATTTTTCCTCCGCAATAAAATGACCGGATTTTCCACCGCTCTTTTCTAACAGGCGAACATTCTCAATCACCATGTCTTTTTGTACGGCTTTACACATATCGTAAATGGTTAAGGCTGCTACACTTGCTGCCGTTAATGCTTCCATTTCTACGCCGGTTTTTCCGGTTAATTTACAAAGAGATTGAATACGAACTTGGTTTGTTTCAAGTAACGGTTCTAAATTCACTTCTACTTTAGAAAGTAACAATGGATGGCAAAGCGGGATAAGTTCCCAAGTACGTTTTGCCGCTTGAATACCTGCAATACGTGCTGTAGCAAATACATCGCCTTTGTGATGTTTGCCTTCCACGATCATAGCAAGGGTTTCTTTTGACATAGTAACGATGGCTTCAGCACGAGCTTCACGAACAGTCTCTGCCTTTGCAGAAACATCCACCATATTGGCTTCGCCTTGAGAATTGATATGCGTAAATGTAGTCATAATAAAATAAAGTGCGGTTAAAATATTGAATGTTTTACATGTGTGACAAAAGCAAAATAAGTGAATAGCAAAATTCACCTATTTTCTTTTAGCCACCGATAGAGGCTAAATGATTTCTTACGCCACTATCACCGATATGCAAATAATGATGTTCACGTTTGCCTTGTAGTGCAGAAAAAATACGTGCTTGCAAAATATCTTGCTGTTCATGGGATTGCAATAAATCACGTAATTCAATGCCTTCTTCACCGAATAGACAGAGATGAAGTTTGCCCTTCGCTGATACTCTGAGACGATTACAACTTGCGCAGAAATTCTTCTCATAAGGCATAATTAAGCCAATTTCGCCTGCATAATCAGGATGCGTGAATACTTTAGCAGGACCATCAGTATGGGATTTGTGTTGTAATTGCCAACCGTTTTGCAGCAACTTATCCGCTAATACTTGTCCTGAAAGATGGAATTTATCAAAGAAACTATCCATTTCGCCTGTTTGCATGAGTTCGATAAAGCGCATTTGAATTGGACGATCTTTCACCCAAACAAGGAATTGTTCAAATTCTTTGTCATTCAAATTTTTCATCAAAACTGAATTGACTTTAACTTTGTTGTAGCCCACTTCAAATGCACGATCGATACCACGCATCACGTCATCAAATTTATTGATACCTGTAATTTGATGGAACATTTTTGGATCTAAACTATCAACACTGACGTTAATGGACGTAATCCCTGCTTTCTTCCAATCAGCCACATCTTTTGCCATGCGATAGCCGTTTGTCGTGACAGCTAATTGACGGATTCCATCAATATTAGCAATGCTTTCAGCAATAGAAATAAAATCTTTGCGTAAAGTCGGTTCGCCACCCGTTAAACGGATTTTCTCTGTGCCCATTTCAGCAAACGCTTGAGCAAGATGGGTAATTTCTTTTAAGGTTAAGAAACTTGGTTTGTTAGCTTCGGGTTGATAACCATCAGGTAAACAATAGGTACAACGAAAATTACACTGATCGGTAATCGACAGTCGTAGATAGTAATATTGGCGTTGGAAAGGATCGACTAAGCGAGACTCTCCTACGTTCTTGATAGGAATGGATTGCATTTTACACCTTTCTAAATATGGAGAGGATAAACCGTTTCCAGCGTATCCCTGAATAACACACGGCGTTATTGGCTTGTCGCCGTATTTCTATGAAACTTAGGCTAAACAAGCTCGGAGTTATGCGTTAAAAATAAATTGTGCTGGTATTGTAATAAAAGCAAGCGGTTAATAGCAATAATTTGCTAGAATAACCCGACTATATTGATAAAAATAACAGCATTAACTTATATAAAAAAATATATAACATTATAATAACTTTAGGTGAAAAGAAAAAATGTCTGATTTATCTCGCTACAGTCGTCATGAGTATTTAGACGAAATCAAATATATTGTTGCTATTGGTGGTGGGCATGGATTAGGGCGTGTATTATCGGCGCTCAGTTTTATGAAAGAGCGCTTAACAGGTATTGTTACCACCACAGATAATGGTGGTTCAACGGGTCGTATTCGGCTAGCTCAAGGTGGCATTGCATGGGGCGATCTACGTAATTGCTTAAACCAAATCATTATTGAACCGAGCACGACCTCCGCATTATTTGAATACCGATTTACGGGTGAAGGTGAACTTTCTGGGCATAATTTAGGCAATTTAATGCTCAAAGCCTTAGAAGATATGCATATTCGCCCTATTGAAGCCATTAACTTAATTCGTGAATTACTCAAAGTAAAATCTCACATTATTCCCATGTCAGAAGAACCCGTTCATCTTGCTGCGAGTTTAGGTTCAGGCTCCAGTATTGTCGGTGAAGTGAGCATTGATAATTTAACAGAATTACCCCGATCACTTTTCTTAGTGCCTATGGTTAAAGCCGCACAAGAAGCTATTCGAGCATTGGAGCAAGCGGAAGTCATTTTACTTGGTCCAGGAAGTTTCATGACGAGCATTATGCCACCATTATTATTACCTGAATTAGCGACTGCTCTGCGTAATAGCAAAGCGAAAGTAATTTTTATTGATAATTTAGGGATAGAAATTGGCGCTGCCTCTCAGCTTTCACTGGCTGATCGTATTCAGAAAATTAATGAAATCGTCGGTGCCCCCGTTATTGATGGTGCTATAACCCCTTATCGTGAACAAAGTGCGGTCGACTTGTCTGCGATTTCTCCCGTTAAAATTTTAGCTAAACGCTTGAATGCAGATGATATCAGCTATCGTCATGACAGAACATTACTTGCTAAAGCTATTGATGAATTAGTGGGTGAATTAGATTACGAATAAAAAAAAGCCGCACGTTAAAGTGCGGTCATTTTTTGCTTATTTTTTCCCGAAAACTCTCACATTCGTGAAACCATTTTCTTTTAAATAAAGCGCTTGAAGTTTACTCATCACGCCTCGTTCACAATAAAGCACATAATTTTTACTTTGATCTAATGAACTGAATTGTGAAGATAATTTATAAAACGGCAATTGCATCACTTGATGCTCATCTGATTCAAATGGATTTTCATCTGTTTCTTCAGGGCTACGAATATCTAAAATAATATCGTTTTCACCAAGCACTGAAATGGTATCTACTTCTACCACTTCTTTCTCTGTTTCTTCTGCAATTTGGCGAATATCTAAATATTGTGCATTTTCAACCGCACTTTCCAACACGCCAAAATCAAAGTGATTTTCTTCTTCAAGAATTTTTTCACGTACCGCTTTAATCGTTGGATTTTTAGAAATCACTCCACAGAATTCAGGCATGGATTTTGCAATATCATCTGTGCCGATCTCTTTCGCCATCGCGATAATCTGTTCTTTATCATGGGTAATAAGTGGACGTAATACTAACGCATCAGATGCTTCATCAATTAAGCGTAAATTGGTTAAAGTTTGGCTTGAAACTTGTCCGAGTGCTTCGCCGGTAACAATGGCTTGAATATTAAAATGTTGTGCAACTTTACTTGCAGCGCGAACCATCATTCGTTTTAACACGACGCCCATTTGGCCATTATCGACTTTCTCTAAAATCTCGCCCACTACGCCTTCAAAAGGAATGGCAATAAAACGGACTTTATGTGATGAACTATAACGATTCCAAATATGGTAAGCCATTTGTTTCACGCCAATTTCATGGGCTGCCCCACCTAAATTGAAGAAACAATAATGCACACGTGAACCACGGCGAATAAGCATATAACTGGATACGCCAGAGTCAAAGCCCCCTGAAATCAATGAAAGCACGTCCTCTTGCGTCCCAATTGGATAACCACCTAAGCCAACATGACGAGTTCTTACCAGCATCATTTTGTCATCTTCAATATCAATACGCACCGTCACATCAGGATTTTTTAAGCGTACTTTTGCACTTTCAATATGCTGATTTAAACCACCACCGATATAACGTTCAGCTTCAATGGAACTAAAATCATGTTTCCCTTTGCGTTTTACACGTACACAAAAGGTTTTGTTTTCAAGTTGAGCTGCAACATCCACTAAGGTCAATTCAAAGATATGATGTAAATCAGTAAACGGTTTTTCTTCCACTTCTAAAAAATGATGAATACCCGGAATGCGTTGTAAAAGTGCAATCAACTCTTCACGATTGGCTTCATTTTTTGACCGCACTTCGATGTAATCCCAATGACGAACAACCGCTGTTTCTTCATCATATTTCTGTAAAATATTGCGGATATTTGAGGTCAAAATTTTCGCGAAACGCTTACGCACGGTTTCGCTTTTAATCATAATTTCAGGAAAAAGTTTAACGATAAATTTCATAATAATCTGTGAATAATAAAAAATGGCCGTATTGTACGCTAAATTCCAGATCCCACAAAGTTCAAATTCTCACGAAAAACTGACCGCACTTTGAAATAAGTTTTTAACATCCCTATAAAAATCAAGTACAATGCGGAGCAATTTATTCATCTGAAAAGGATAATTTAATGGCGCGTAAACAAGCAAATGCTGAACCTGATTTTGAAACAACACTTGCACAATTGGAAACGATTGTGACAAAACTTGAAAGCGGTGAATTACCATTGGAAGATGCGCTGAAAGAATTTGAGAATGGCATTAAATTGGCTCAACTTGGTCAAGAGCGCTTGCAACAAGCAGAACAACGTATTCAAATTTTGTTACAAAAAAGCGAAACCGCCCCATTAAGTGATTATCAAGGGGACGAGTAATCCATGAGTTATCAATTCGGCACTGAACTCAAACAAGTTCAAGATCGCATTAATCAGTTTTTAGCCAATCAATTTGAAGAAATTGACGCTTATAATGCCCCTTTGCGTGATGCAATGAAGTATGGCTTATTGCTAGGTGGCAAACGCGTTCGTCCTTTCCTTGTCTATGCAACGGGTAAAATGCTGGGCGCAGAAATGCCCGCTTTAGATTATGCGGCAGCAGCCATTGAATCTATTCACGCTTATTCTTTAATCCATGATGATTTGCCTGCCATGGACAACGATGAACTTCGTCGTGGTCAACCAACTTGTCATATTGCTTTTGATGAAGCGACGGCCATTTTAGCTGGCGATGCATTACAAACTTTTGCTTTTGAAATTCTTACTGAAGCTCCTTCTCTTTCTGCGGAACAAAAGTTGCAATTAGTGAAAGTATTGGCTCAAGCATCTGGCGTACAAGGCATGTGTTTAGGGCAAAGTTTAGATTTAATTTCTGAGCATAAACAAGTTAATTTAGCTGAATTAGAACTTATTCATCGCAATAAAACTGGTGCGTTGCTAACAGCTGCATTAAAACTGGGTTTTATCTGCTCTCCTCACTTTGAAAACAAAGAATTAGAGCAACAACTAGAACGTTATTCACAAGCTATTGGTTTAGCTTTCCAAGTACAAGATGATATTTTAGATATTGAAGGTGACAGTGCGGAAATCGGTAAACCGGTGGGTTCTGATTTAGGTTTAGATAAAAGCACTTATCCAAAGCTGTTAGGGTTAGAGGGCGCGAAACAAAAAGCCCAAGAACTCTATCAAACCGCCTTACATGAATTAGACAATTTACCTTTTGATACTACTGCATTACGTGCATTAGCTGAATTTATTGTCAATCGTAAAAGTTAATGGTGACAGCACTGACTTTGATTTTTCAAAGTGCGGTCACTTTTTTCACATTTTAGGACTAACGAATATATGAACAACTATCCTCTTTTATCCTTAATTAATTCGCCGGAAGATTTGCGTCTTTTAAATAAAGATCAGCTTCCGCAACTTTGTCAGGAGTTACGGAGTTATCTGTTGGAATCCGTTAGTCAAACCAGCGGCCATTTAGCATCTGGTCTTGGTACCGTTGAATTGACGGTTGCATTACACTACATTTTTAAAACCCCTTTTGATCAATTAATTTGGGATGTGGGCCATCAAGCTTATCCACACAAAATTTTGACGGGGCGTCGTGATCAAATGTCTACCATTCGCCAAAAAGGCGGCATTCACCCCTTCCCTTGGCGTGGAGAAAGTGAGTTTGATGTATTAAGTGTTGGTCACTCTTCCACTTCAATCAGTGCAGGGCTGGGTATTGCTGTTGCGGCAGAACGTGAAAATGCGGGTCGCAAAACCGTTTGTGTGATTGGTGACGGTGCAATCACTGCGGGGATGGCATTTGAAGCCTTAAACCATGCGGGTTCTTTGCATACTGATATGTTGGTCATTTTAAATGACAATGAAATGTCGATTTCTAAAAATGTCGGTGCATTAAATAATCATCTTGCCCGTATTTTCTCTGGTTCATTATATTCAACTGTTCGTGATGGCAGTAAGAAAATTTTAGATAAAGTGCCAACTGTTAAAAACTTTATGAAGAAAACCGAAGAGCACATAAAAGGCGTGATGTTCTCACCAGAAAGTACGCTTTTTGAAGAACTCGGTTTTAACTATATCGGGCCAATTGACGGGCATAATATTGATGAATTAATTGCTACTTTAAGCAATATGCGCGATCTCAAAGGGCCGCAATTCTTACACATCAAAACTAAAAAAGGAAAAGGTTATGAGCCCGCAGAAAAAGACCCAATTGGTTTCCATGGCGTACCAAAATTTGACCCAACAAGCGGCCAACTTCCTAAATTAAATGCCAAACCAACCTATTCAAAAATCTTCGGTGATTGGTTATGCGAAATGGCGGAACAAGACGATAAATTAGTCGGTATTACTCCCGCAATGCGTGAAGGTTCTGGCATGGTAGAATTTTCAGAACGATTCCCACAACAATACTTTGATGTAGCTATCGCTGAGCAACACGCTGTCACCTTTGCTGCCGGTCTTGCAATTGGTGGTTATAAACCTGTTGTAGCCATTTATTCTACCTTCTTACAACGTGCTTATGATCAACTTATTCATGATGTTGCTATTCAAAACTTGCCTGTTCTCTTTGCCATCGATCGTGCAGGTATCGTAGGTGCTGATGGTCAAACTCACCAAGGTGCGTTTGATTTAAGTTTTATGCGCTGCATTCCGAATATGATCATTATGACACCAAGTGATGAAAATGAATGTCGCCAAATGCTTTATACTGGCTATAAATGTGGTAAACCTGCTGCGGTACGTTATCCGCGTGGAAATGCAATCGGCGTAGAATTAACCCCACTTGCAGAATTAGAAATTGGTCATTCAAAAATGATTCGTCAAGGTAAAAAAATCGCGATTCTGAATTTTGGTACTCTCTTACCTGCTGCTTTATCTGTGGCAGAAAAACTCAATGCGACTGTTGTCGATATGCGCTTTGTGAAACCAATTGATGAAGCTCGTATTCTAGAAGTGGCGAATACACATGACGTCATTGTAACATTGGAAGAAAATGCGATTCAAGGTGGTGCAGGTTCTGCTGTTTCAGAAGTGCTAAATTCTCATGGAAAAACAACCGCACTTTTACAACTTGGTTTACCTGATATTTTTATTCCGCAAGGCACACAACAAGAAGCACTTGCTGAAATTAAATTAGATGAAAAAGGGATTGAAGAGCAAATTATCGCCTTTATAAAGGGCTAAATTCATTCATTTTGGTTTAATTTTGATATTTTAAAAAAATTTTCAAAAATATCGAACTATTTCAAAAACACACAGTCTGATACATTGCTAGTGCACTGCATATTGCAGTTATCTTTTTGAAGTTTCTTATAAATTAAGACCTCCCCGCTATTCAAGTTTTGAGTAGCGGTTTTTTCTTTTTGGGAGGTAATAAAAAAGGACGCTTTTCAGCGTCCTAATTTTTGATCTAAACTTTAAAAAATTAAAGTGCAGATTTTGCTTTTTCAACTAATGCAGCGAACGCCACTTTGTCGAATACAGCGATATCAGCAAGGATCTTACGGTCGATTTCAACAGATGCTTTTTTCAAGCCGTTGATGAATTTGCTGTAAGATAAACCATTTTGACGAGCTGCAGCGTTGATACGTGCAATCCATAATTGACGGAATTGACGTTTACGTTGACGACGGTCACGATATGCGTATTGACCAGCTTTGATCACCGCTTGGAAAGCAACGCGATACACGCGTGAACGTGCACCATAATAACCTTTAGCAGCCTTAAGAACTTTCTTATGGCGTGCTCTTGCAATAACACCACGTTTTACACGAGCCATTATTTAATCTCCTATGTAATATTTTTAACTAATCGTACGTTTTGCTTAAATAACGGCTTATGCGTATGGTAAGCAAGCTACTACTAAAACTTGGTCTGCTTTCGCAACCATTGATTTATGACGTAAATGACGTTTACGTTTAGTTGTCTTTTTAGTCAAAATATGACGTAAGTGAGATTGTTTACGTTTGAAACCGCCAGAAGCTGTTTTTTTGAAACGCTTAGCAGCACCACGTACTGTTTTAATTTTAGGCATTGTTAAAAAACTCCGCATTTTAAGTTAAACACATAATTAGGCGAATCCGAAGATTACTTGTAGGCACTAATTATTCCAATATGGCAAATTGAATTGCCCTTCTCCAAAAGCAATTAGGCTGCGTAGTTTGCCTAATGTGCAATTGTATTCTCACCGAAGTGAAAATTCGATTATCTAGATTAGATCTAAATAAAAAATTATTTTTTCTTAGGTGCTAACACCATTACCGCTTGGCGACCTTCTAGTTTACCCGGTGCAGATTCCACTACTGAAATGTCAGCCAAATCGTTTTTAACGCGTTCTAATACGTCTAAACCGATATCTTGGTGAGCCATTTCACGACCACGGAAACGTACGGTAATTTTCGCTTTATCGCCATCTTCTAAGAAACGGATTAAGCTACGTAATTTAACTTGGTAGTCACCTTCATCTGTACCTGGACGGAATTTAATTTCCTTTACTTGTACGACTTTTTGTTTTTTCTTCTGTTCTTTTGCGGTTTTGCTCTTTTCATAGAGGAACTTGCCGTAGTTCATAATACGACAAACCGGTGGTTCGGCATTCGGACTGATCTCAACTAAATCAAGCGCTGCTTGTTCTGCCATATCTAAGGCCTGTTGAATTGATACAATCCCCGCTTGTTCACCATCTTGGTCAATCAAACGAACTTCTTTTACTCGAATTTCATCGTTAATGCGATTCGGGCGGTTAGCTGCCGGAGCTTTTTTTACGGTTTTAATAATGATATTCCTCTATTAATTAAGCCTCAAAACTTCTGTTTTACTATACAAAAACAGAAGTTAAATTCATTTTTAATGCTCTAAGAATGAGCAAAAACGGGTGCATTTTACAGAATTTTACCTTGTTAAGCAATAGTCGAATGCTGTGAGGAAAATTGATTTTAAAACCTTTTACGACAATCAATTACCTACTCCGAAAAAGCATAGCAAGATTTGTCCAAATCGTATAAAATATCACCTACCTAACGATTGCCGCTTTTGCTGTTTTACTTTTATTTTTTAATTCAGGAATCAGGAGCTATTTATGAACGAGCACAAAAAAGAATATCCTTTTACCGAACAGAAAGTGCGTTGGGTTAAAAAACACACACCCAAGCTACTTTCTTTCAGTATCACTCGCCCAAAGGACTTTGATTTTATTGCCGGTCAGTTTGCCAAATTAGGGTTTATGCAAGGAGATGGATACATTTCCCGTGCCTATTCCATGATTTCTGCCGAAAATGCGGATCATCTGGATTTTTACGCCATCCTCATTGAAGACGGCATCATGTCAGGGCATTTTAACCAAATGCAAGCAGGCGACAGCTTATTATTAGAGAAAAAACCTATCGGGTTCTTTACCGTTAGCCGCATTCCTCAGGGTAAAGAACTTGTTTTACTCGCCACCGGTTCAGGCATTGCGCCGTTTTTGTCGATGTTAGAAAACGAAACATTATGGCAAAAAGCCGATAAAGTCGTCTTAGTGCATTCCGTTTCTTATGTAGATGATTTGATATTTGAACAGTATTTAGCCGACTTAAAAGACCACGCTATTGTGGGGAAATATGCCAACAAATTCATCTATCAACCAGTCATTACCCGAGAGAAAATTGCCGGCGCATTAAACCAAAGAATTCCGCAATTATTAGAAAACGGCGAACTGGAAAACGCGTTAAATATCACCTTTACTAAAGTCGATACCCGTTTCTTAATTTGTGGCAACCCGAATATGGTAAAAGAAAGTTACGAGAAATTAAAAGCTAAAGGCTTCGCACTTCATCGGGTACATAAAGACGGTGAAATTATGATGGAAAACGCCTTTTAAGCGTTAAAAGTGCGGTCGTTTTTTATTGCAAATTCTGTCTCTTATCTTCTTTATAAAAGAGGACTGATTATATTTTGTCCTCTTTTATTAAATTCCTTGAGTTACTACTCTTCACCTAACAATTTCAACTCACGTTGTCTTACTTGGGATTTTAAGATTTCTGCAAACTCTTCAATCGTGAAAGTACCTAAATCAGCACCTTTACGGGTACGTACAGCCACTTTGCCTTCTGCGATTTCTTTATCACCGCAAACAAGCATATAAGGTACGCGACGTAAGGTGTGTTCGCGAATCTTGAAGCCGACTTTCTCATTACGTAAATCTGCTTTGACACGTAATCCCGCATCAGAAAGTTGTTTTACTACTTTTTGAACGTAGTCTGCTTGGCTATCTGTAATATTCATCACAATCGCTTGAACTGGCGCTAACCATGCAGGGAAGAAACCCGCATATTCTTCAGTAATGATACCGATGAAACGCTCAATCGAACCTAAAATCGCACGGTGAATCATAACTGGTGTACGACGATCATTGTCTTCTGCCACATAAGACGCATTTAGACGACCAGGTAATGCAAAGTCTAATTGGATAGTACCGCATTGCCATTCACGATCTAAACAGTCACGTAATGCAAACTCAATTTTCGGACCATAGAATGCGCCTTCACCTTCTTGAATTTCATATTCAAGTCCGTTATGCGCTAATGCTGCCGCAAGACCTGCTTCTGCACGATCCCACATATCATCTGCACCGATACGTTTTTCAGGACGAGTAGATAATTTCACCTGAATATTTTGGAAACCGAACGTGCTGTAAATGTCGTAAACCATTTTGATACAACTGGTTACTTCACTTTCAATTTGATCTTCAGTACAGAAAATGTGTGCATCGTCTTGAGTAAAGCCACGCACACGCATTAAACCGTGTAAAGAACCTGATGGTTCATTACGGTGACAAGAACCAAATTCCGCCATACGGATTGGTAAATCACGGTAAGATTTTAAACCTTGGTTAAAGATTTGAACGTGTCCTGGGCAGTTCATTGGTTTAATCGCATATTCACGGTTTTCTGATTGTGTAGTAAACATCAAATCGCCGTAGTTTTGCCAGTGACCTGTTTTTTCCCATAACACACGGTCCATCATGAACGGACCTTTTACTTCTTGATAATCGTATTCTTTTAATTTTGTACGTACGAAGGTTTCTAATTCGCGGAAAATTGTCCAACCATCGTTATGCCAGAACACCATACCCGGTGCTTCTTCTTGCATATGATATAAATCTAACGCTTTACCGATTTTACGGTGGTCACGTTTTGCCGCTTCTTCTAAGCGAGTTAAGTATTCCGCTAATTGTTTTTTATCTGCCCAAGCCGTACCATAGATACGTTGTAACATTTTATTTTTGCTATCGCCACGCCAATAAGCACCTGCAACTTTCATTAATTTGAAGTTGTGGCAGAAACGCATATTCGGCACATGTGGTCCACGACACATATCAATGTATTCTTCGTGATGATAAAGCGCAGGCGTTGCGGTACGTTCGATATTTTCATCTAAGATAGCCATTTTGTATGGCTCACCGCGTTTTTCAAAAGTATCTCTTGCTTCTTGCCAGCTTACCGGAGTTTTGATCACGTCATAATTGGTTTTCGCCAATTCAAGCATACGTTTTTCGATAGCATCAATGTCTTCTTGCGTTAAAGAACGGTCTAAATCCACGTCATAATAGAAGCCATTTTCAATCGTTGGACCGATTGCCATTTTGACATCGGGGAATAATTGTTTGATTGCGTGACCAAGCAAGTGTGCGCAAGAGTGACGAATAATTTCTAAACCGTCTTCATCTTTTGCTGTAATAATTTCAAGGTTGGCATCTTCATTGATGATGTCACACGCATCACGACGTTCACCGTTTACACGGCCAGCGATGGTTGCTTTGGCAAGACCGGCTCCGATATCTTGAGCCACTTCTAACACAGAAACTGGACGATCAAATTCACGTTTAGAACCGTCCGGTAAAGTAATAATAGGCATAATTTTTCCTTATACAGTGGTCGCCCATACGAAAGGCAACATGCAAATAATGATTAAAAACAAACCGCACTTTCATTCACTCCCACTATCGAGCAAACCAAGTGCGGCGGAGAATTTTAGCACTTTCCACCACACTTGTTAATATCTCACTGAATTCTTTCCAATGAGTAAACAATGATTTTCCTTATAGCGACTTTATCTATTCAAAATTTCCGATAAAATGACCGCACTTTTGACAAACACAAATTAAAGGAAACTCTATGAACGTATTAGTATTGAAATCAAGCATCCTTGCAGATAACTCTCAAAGTAATAAATTAGCCGATTACATCATTGAAAAATTAAAAGACCACAACATTGTGGTACGTAATTTAGTGGCTCAACCCCTTCCTCATTTTGATGCGACAGCTGCAACAGCAGTACGTGGCGAACCTAAAACAGCAGAAGAAAATGCACTTTTAGCGCTATCAGATGAATTAGTGGCGGAATTAAAGGCGGCGGATATCATCGTCATTGGAGCGCCAATGTATAACTTAGGCATCCCAACACAACTTAAATCTTATTTTGATTTTATCGCGCGCCCTCGTGTAACTTTCCAATACACCGCAAATGGCCCTGAAGGTTTACTTCAAGGTAAAAAAGCGGTTGTATTAGCAAGCTTTGGGGGCATGTATGATGACAACAACAATGTGACAACTTACTTAAAAGCGATTTTAGGTTTTGTTGGCATTACCGATGTTCAGTTTGCTTATGCAAAAGGCATCGGATTAGGCGCTGAAGCCATTGAAAACGCACAACGTTCAGCAAGACATAAAATCGATGAGATCGTTGCATCTCTCTAATTACTAAAATCCCCCAACTAAGCCATTTAAGCCATTTTGAGATTCGTCCTCAAAATGGCTTTTTTCTAACTGAACCCCTCTATTTTCAATATCTTTAGTTAAACATTAAAACAATATTGTAAAATCACGCCAATTTTTTAATTATTCTCTTGACTTATGCCTCATGTACTAGTTTAATAGTGCAAAAGTTCAGAATACAGGATTGATTATGAAAAATACCCCTTTTATTGCGGTGACTTCTCAACCGGTTCCCTATCACGCCGACACCACCGCAATTTTTAATACGCTTTGCAAACAGAACTCAAATTCTCTTCTCCTCGACTCTGCTGAAATTGGTAGTAAAAATAGCTTACAGAGCCTTATTCTAATTAATGCTGCCGTTAAAATTACTTGTTTAGGCAATCAGGTAACCTTTAGAGCGCTGAATGCGAACGGAAAACAAGTGTTAAACGAAATTCATCCAGTATTAAGCCAACTCGGTACCGTAAGTGCGGTTAATTTTAAGAATGACTTTTCTGTACAATTCGCGCCGCTCGACAATCAATTAGATGAAGACAGCAAATTACAAGCTGCAACCATTTTTGATGGACTTCGTGTAATTTCTAACCATTATCAACATAGCAGCACACCCGTCTTTTTAGGTGGTTTATTTGCTTATGATTTGGTGGCAAATTTTATTCCAATGCAAGGTGTTGAATTAAAAGATGATGGTATTAACTGCCCGGATTACAGTTTTTATCTCGCAGAAAATTTAATCACCATCGATCACCAAAGCCAACAAGCCACATTAAAAAGCTTTTGTTTTAGCCAAGAAGAACAAGTGGAAGTCGCGAAAACGGCACTTTCTATTGCTCAAAAATTAAAAAATATTGATGGCGTATTTTCCATTAAAGCAGCAAGTGATGAGGTCAGCACCAACTTTGATGATCCTGAATTTATCGGCATTGTCAAAGCATTAAAACATCATATTAATATTGGTGATGTGTTCCAAATCGTGCCATCTCGCCGTTTTTCATTAGATTGCCCAAATACCCTTGCGAGCTATGCGCAATTAAAACATAACAATCCAAGCCCTTATATGTTCTACATGAACGATGAGGATTTCATTTTATTCGGTGCATCACCAGAAAGTGCGTTGAAATATGCACCGGACAATCGCCAATTAGAAATTTACCCAATTGCAGGTTCTCGTCCGCGTGGTTTTGATGCCCATGGCAATATTGACCCTGAATTGGATGCGCGTTTGGAATTAGAATTACGTCTTGATCATAAAGAGCAAGCTGAACATTTAATGTTAGTGGATTTAGCCCGTAATGACATTGCTCGCGTTTGCCAAAGCGGTACACGTAAAGTCGCTGAATTAATGCAAGTGGATCGCTATTCTCACATCATGCATTTGGTTTCTCGCGTAGTGGGTAAACTTCGTCCTGAACTTGATGCATTACATGCTTATCAAGCTTGTATGAATATGGGGACGTTAACTGGTGCACCTAAAATTAAAGCGATGCAGTTAATTTATCAATTTGAACAACAAAAACGTCACAGCTACGGCGGTGCGGTCGGCTATCTCACCTCTGATGGTCATTTTGATACCTGTATCGTGATTCGTTCTGCTTTTGTACAAAATGGCATTGCCCATATTCAAGCGGGTTGTGGTGAAGTGTTGGATTCTGATCCACAAATGGAAGCGGATGAAACTCGCCATAAAGCGGCTGCAGTGCTTAAAGCAATCAAACAAATCAATACCCAAGCAAAATAAGGACGATAAATTATGGCTAATATTCTCTTTTTAGATAATTTTGATTCATTCACTTATAACTTAGTGGATCAATTCCGTGTGCTTGGGCATAACGTAAAAATTTATCGTAATGACACCAATTTAGAGCAAGTGGTACAAGAGGCATTAAATACACCGGATACGATTCTTGCACTCTCTCCAGGACCAGGTACTCCGGCTGAAGCAGGTATCTTGCTCCCGCTCATTGAACGTTTAAAAAATGATGTGCCAATTATTGGTATTTGCTTAGGCCATCAAGCGCTTATTCAAGCCTTTGGTGGAGAGGTTGTACATGCAGGCGAAGTATTACATGGTAAAGTATCGCGCATTCAACACGATAACCAAGCCATGTTTAAAGATATTGCCAACCCAATGCCTGTGGCACGTTATCACTCTTTAATGGGTAAAAATCTGCCTGACGAATTTATTGTTAATGCCGATTACAATGGTATCGTAATGGCAATTCGTCATAAAACCTTGCCAATTTGTGCTTTCCAATTCCACCCAGAAAGCATCCTTACTGTGCAAGGTTCCAAATTATTACAACAATCTGTGGAATGGTTATTAAACAGAGATTAAGGAAGAAAAATGATTACCGTATATGGATTAAAAGAAGTGCTTGCACCTCGTCGTCAAGATATTGCTGAAGTAATTTATAACTGTTTAAACCTTGGTTTAGACATTCCTCGTGGAAAACATGCAATTCGTTTTTTATGTTTAGATAGAGAAGATTTCCTTTATCCTATCGATCGTAACGATGATTATACCGTTATTGAAATTAACCTGATGCAAGGTCGTATGGAAGGTACAAAAAAACGTTTAATCAAAATGCTCTTCAGCGAACTGGAATACAAAATCGGTATTAAATCTCACAACGTTGAAATTACGATTAAAGAACAACCGGCGCATTGTTGGGGTTTCCGTGGTATGACTGGCGATGAAGCGCGCGATTTAGATTACGATATTTACGTATAAGGGACAATATTATGCAAACGGCTCAATTATTAGAACAACTTTACAGCGGAAAAACACTTAATAAAGAAGAAAGTGCGGTCATTTTTAATGCCATTATGCAAGGCGAACTGAATAACGAACAAATCGCTGCCATGCTGATTGCATTAAAAGTACGTGGTGCCACCATTGAGGAATTAAGTGGAGCGGTATCTGCGTCTTTGCAAAATGCCAAATCATTCCCTCGTCCTGACTACCCTTTTGCGGATATTGTGGGTACTGGCGGTGATGGTCAAAATACGATTAATATTTCTACTGCGAGCGCCATTGTTGCAGCCTCTATGGGTGCCAAAGTAGCCAAACACGGTAACCGTAGCGTATCAAGCAAATCAGGTGCCAGTGATGTATTAACCGCACTTGGTGTAAATGTGAATGTCACGTCAGAACAAGCTCGTCAAGCACTTGATGATATTGGCGTATGCTTCTTATTTGCTCAACAATATCACAGTGGGTTTAAACATGTCGCTCCTGTTCGTGCAGCATTAAAAACACGTACGCTTTTTAACATTTTGGGGCCATTAATCAATCCAGCTCGCCCAACTTATCATTTGCTTGGTGTGTATGCTCCTGAATTAGTGAAAACCTATGCTGAAACAGCTGTTGCATTAGGCCATCAACATACTTTTGTGGTTCATGGTGCGGGTCTTGATGAAGTCGCCGTACATGGTGAAACGCAAGTCGCTGAAATTAAAAACGGCAAAATTGACTACTTCACCTTAACGCCAGAAGATTTTGGTTTAAAAACACAATCTTTAGAAAGTTTACGTGGTGGCGAACCGCAAGAAAACGCCCAATATCTGACCGCACTTTTACAAGGTAAAGGCAAAGCAGAGCATGCTAATGCGGTAGCCGCAAATGTGGCATTATTGCTGAAATTATTTGGTCATGATGACTTAAAACAAAATGTTCAAAATGTGTTGGCTCACCTTGCTTCAGGCAAAGCGTTTGAGACACTACAACATTTGACAAAATATTAAGATAAAGGCTGATTTGATAAGCCACAATAAGAAGAAAAATTATGATCACGCAAGATTTCACCAAACCAATTGACTCTGCTACGGTGCTACAAAAAATCGTCTTAGACAAAGCACTATGGGTTAAAGCAAAGGAAACTGAATTTCCGCTTTCACAATTTAAAGAAAACATTCAAAAATCTGACCGCTCTTTTTATGATGCGTTGGGTAAAGGCACCCATCAAAAACCGGCTTATATTTTAGAATGTAAGAAAGCGTCCCCTTCTAAAGGATTAATTCGTGGTGAATTTAATTTAGATGAAATCGCCAATGTGTATAAACATTATGCGTCAGCGGTTTCAGTGCTAACGGATGAGAAATACTTTCAAGGTAAATTTGACTATTTGCCGCAAGTACGTGACGTTGTCTCACAACCTGTATTGTGCAAAGATTTTATGATCAGCGAATATCAGGTTTATCTTGCACGCTATTATCAAGCTGATGCTATTTTATTGATGCTTTCGGTAGTGAATGACGAAACCTATCGCGTATTGGCTGATCTTGCACATTCTCTCGGTATGGGCGTATTAACAGAAACCAGTAACGAGGAAGAGTTTGAGCGAGGCCTTGCATTAGAGGCAAAAATTATCGGGGTTAACAATCGTAATCTTCACGATCTTACTGTTGATTTAAACCGCGTGGTAGAACTCACACAAAAATATGCCGATCGCATTCCTAGTGATGCACGTATTATCAGCGAATCGGGGATTTATAATCACAGCCAAATTCGTGATTTGCAAAAAGTGGCACATGGCTTTTTAATCGGTAGCAGCCTAATGGGCAGTGCAGATTTAAATAATGCTGTGCGTGAAGTGATTTTGGGCGAAAATAAAGTATGCGGTTTAACTCGCACGCAAGATGTCAAAGAGGTTTACGCAAACGGGGCATTATACGGCGGCTTAATTTTCGTCGATCATTCAAAACGCTGTGTGAGCCTACGTCAAGCTCAAGAATTAGTGACAGCATCACCACTTCGTTTTGTGGGCGTGTTCCAGAATCAAGAAATTGATTTTATTGTAAAAATCGCTAAACAATTGCAGCTTTATGCCGTTCAGCTACACGGTTCAGAAACCGCTGAATTTATTACCGCACTTCGTCACCAACTGCCTGAAAAAATACAAATTTGGAAAGCTATTTCAGTCGATACTGAAGCACAACGTGCGGTTGATTTTACGGATGATTTAAATATTGCTCGCTATATTTTCGATAGCCAATCCGCTAATCAACAAGGTGGCACAGGAAAAACCTTTAATTGGTCCGTCATTCCTGAAAACTTAAAACACAAAATTATTTTGGCTGGTGGCATTTCGCCTGACAATATTGAACAAGCCATTAAGCAAGGTTGCCTAGGAGTTGATCTCAATTCTGGTATAGAAACTGCCGCAGGCGTAAAAGACAGCGAAAAAGTGCGGTCAGTTTTTAAGACGATTTTGTCAAATTAATCTGATTGCTAAGGGGAAGCATTATGCAAAGAACAGCGTTAGTAACCGGCGCAACTGCCGGATTTGGTGCGGCAATTTGTCACACCCTCATTGAAAATGGTTATCGTGTAATTGGCACAGGACGCCGCGTAACTCGTTTAGAACAATTACAACAAGAATTAGGTGAAAACTTCTACTTTCTTGCCTTTGATATTTCAGATCGCCAAGCAACAGAAGATGCGTTCCATTCACTTCCAACTAATTGGCAATCTATTGATTTATTGGTGAATAATGCAGGATTAGCATTAGGCTTAGAAAGTGCCGATAAAGCGAGTTTAGACGATTGGATGCAAATGATTGATACCAATATTAAAGGTCTCGTCACCATCACTCGTCTTGTGTTACCACAAATGGTTGAACGTAATTCAGGTCATATTATTAATTTAGGCTCAATTGCAGGTACTTATCCTTATCCTGGTGGCAATATATACGGCGGCACTAAAGCGTTTATAAAACAATTTAGTTTAAATCTTCGAGCCGATCTTGCTGGTACACAAATTCGCGTGACCAATGTTGAGCCAGGTCTTTGTGGTGGAACTGAATTTTCGAATGTCCGTTTTAAAGGTGATGATGCCCGAGCAAAAAAACTCTATGAAAATGTAGAATATGTCAGCCCACAAGATATTGCTAATATTATTTTATGGCTCAATCAACAACCTGAACATGTCAATATTAATCGCATTGAAGTGATGCCTACAGCACAAACCTTTGCACCACTTAATGTCGCAAGAATTCAAAAATAACAAGGAAATATTATGTCAGAAACCCTTTTAAATCCTTATTTCGGTGAATTTGGCGGAATGTATGTACCGGAAATTCTCGTACCGGTACTACAACAGCTAGAAAAAGCCTTTGTTGAAGCAAAAGACGATCCTAAATTCCAACGTGAATTTCAAGATTTACTTAAAAATTATGCGGGCAGACCAACCGCACTTACCCTTTGCCGTAATTTAACCAAAGGGACAAAAGCAAAAATTTATTTAAAACGTGAAGATTTACTTCACGGTGGTGCCCACAAAACCAACCAAGTATTAGGTCAAATTTTATTAGCAAAACGCATGGGGAAAACGCGCATTATCGCCGAAACCGGTGCTGGCCAACATGGCGTGGCAACAGCTCTAGCTTGTGCAATGTTAGATATGCCTTGCCGTGTTTATATGGGCGCGAAAGACGTGGAACGCCAATCACCAAACGTATTTCGTATGCGTTTAATGGGAGCTGAAGTAATACCTGTACAAAAAGGCTCTTGCTCATTGAAAGATGCGTGCTGTGAAGCGATGCGTGATTGGTCAGCCAACTATGAAAACACCCATTATTTATTGGGTACAGCGGCAGGCCCTCATCCATTCCCAACCATTGTACGTGAATTCCAAAAAATGATTGGTGAAGAAACCAAACGTCAAATCTTAGAAAAAGAAGATCGCTTACCGGATGCTGTCATCGCGGCAGTTGGTGGTGGCTCCAATGCAATTGGTATGTTTGCCGATTTTATTGATGAAAAAGGCGTACGCTTAATTGGCGTAGAACCTGCTGGTCATGGCATCGAAAGTGGTGAACATGGTGCACCATTAGGCCATGCAAAAGTCGGTATTTATTTCGGTATGAAATCACCTTTAATGCAAACTGAAGATGGTCAAGTAGAAGAATCCTACTCTATTTCTGCTGGATTAGACTTCCCTTCTGTAGGGCCTCAACATGCTTATTTACAAAGCATTGGTCGTGCCGAATACCCAAGTATTACAGATGATGAAGCATTAAACGCTTTCCAAGCATTAGCAAAACATGAAGGAATTATTCCTGCATTGGAAAGTTCTCATGCATTAGCACATGCACTAAAAATGATTCATCAAGAACCGAATAAAGAACAAATTTTAGTGGTGAATCTTTCTGGTCGTGGGGATAAAGATATTTTCACCGTTGATAAAATTTTAAAAGAAAAAGGAATGCAATAATGAGCCGTTTTGAAACTAAATTTGCAGAACTTGCAGCGAAAAAAGAAGGGGCTTTTGTACCTTTCGTTACATTATGCGATCCAACATTTGATCGCTCTTTTGAGATTATTTGTACTTTAGTTGAAAATGGCGCAGATGCGTTGGAATTAGGCTTTCCATTTTCTGATCCGCTATTAGACGGTCCCGTAATCCAGGCAGCTAATAACCGTGCGCTAAATGCGGGCCATAGCACTGAAGACAGCTTTAAATTACTCGCTAAAGTACGGTCAAAATATCCAGAAATTCCGATTAGCTTACTCCTTTGTGCAAATTTGATTTTTGCTAAAGGATTAGATAATTTCTATCAACGTTGTGCAGAAGTCGGCGTGGATGCGGTTTTAGTAGCAGATATTCCACTATTGGCAAAAGAAGACTATGTTCAAGCTGCTAAAAAGTATGGCATTCAACCTGTCTTTATTTGCCCACCAAATGCTGATGCCAAAACGGTACAAGGTGTTGCTGAAAACAGCGAAGGCTATACCTATTTAGTTTCTCGTGCAGGTGTAACAAGTGCTGAGAATCAAGCTCATGCTGCAAACTTAGATACACTTGTAGAACAACTTAAAGCTCATAAGGCTCCACCAATTCTACAAGGTTTTGGTATTGCTCAACCTGCTCAAGTAAAAGAGGCTCTTCAACTTGGTGCTGCGGGAGCTATTTCAGGCTCTGCAACGGTAAAAATCATTGAGCGAAATTTAGATAATCAAGCTCAATGCTTAACTGAACTTGCTGAGTTTGTTCGTGATATGAAAGCGGCAACAAAATAATTGACAAAAGATGCAGATCAATGTCGATCTGCATCTTTCTTTATACATCCACTAAAATGAGTATCGCTGCTTCTCCACCCCATTCTTTGGGTGCTTGGTGTAACGCCCGGACTTTA
This sequence comes from Haemophilus parainfluenzae, assembly GCF_900638025.1. NCBI lineage: Bacteria > Pseudomonadati > Pseudomonadota > Gammaproteobacteria > Pasteurellales > Pasteurellaceae > Parahaemophilus > Parahaemophilus parainfluenzae. The sequence goes on along the minus strand of NZ_LR134481.1, from coordinate 1,539,613 downwards.
GGGTGCTGAACTAACCAACGTGGAATTTGTTTTTTCAACGTAAAGGTTCCATAGCCGGTCATGATGCTCGCGCAATAAACATGCTGATCTTCACAAGCTAGCAACAATGCCGCTAATTCCATTTTGGCTTGCTCACGGGTTAAACCATGTAAATCCAAAAATAATTCGGGTGAAAAATCGCCACGACGAAGTTGTTTCAATAAATGGCTATCTTCCCCTTCGCGTAAATATTTGATGACACCATCATGTTCATTTAGCAATGGTTCATATTCATCGGAAAAATAGAAAAGCGTATCTTCTTTTTCTCGAATATCACGTAAATCAGATTTTTTTTGACCGCTCTTTTGACGCGGCGCCACAAAAGTATCTTGCTTGATGGGTTTGATCCCTTTTGTTTCCGCCCGAAAAAGATCGAAATCATCTTGTTCTGTCATTATTTTTCTCAATTTGTTATTTTGCTTAATGATAGCACATCTATTCTATGGTATAACTAGCCAAATTTTTTATTGAGGCACAAAATGGAAACCTTACACAATCAAGAACTTGTTGCGACAATTTTAGAAGATAATGTGGCAAGTGAATTAACAACCATTCAAGATTTTTTACGCTGGACATACAGCACATTTAACCGTTCTGATATTTATTACGGACAAGGCCATGACAATGCGTGGGATGAAAGTCTTCAATTAGTCCTTGCGGGACTTCAATTACCGCTCGATTTACCGCAAGATTTATTTAGCAGCAAACTCACTCACTCAGAAAAAGAAACCTTAGTACAATTAGTCTTAAGCCGTATTGAGCAACGTATGCCTGTCGCCTATTTAACAAATAGTGCGTGGTTCTGCGGATTAGAATTCTATGTAGATGAGCGGACGATTATTCCTCGCTCGCCAATTAGTGCATTAATCCAAGATAAATTTGCTCCGCTTTTAAAATCTGAACCAAAACGTATTTTAGATCTTTGTACCGGCAGTGGTTGTATCGCGATTGCTACTGCTGAAGCCTTTCCTGAGGCTGAAGTGGATGCAGTCGATCTTTCTGTGGATGCGTTAAATGTAGCGGAAATCAATATTGCACGCCACCAATTAGAACACCGTGTTTTCCCGATTCAATCATATTTATTCCAAAATCTCTTCGGTCAACAATATGATTTAATCGTGACCAACCCACCTTATGTAGATGAAGAAGATTTGGCAGATATGCCGGAAGAATTCCATTATGAGCCTGAATTAGCCTTAGGTTCCGGTGTTGATGGTTTAGAAATTACAAAACAAATTTTAAAACAAGCGCCGGATTATTTAACACCAAATGGCGTGCTCGTTTGCGAAGTAGGCAACAGTATGGTAAGTCTCATTGAACAATATCCAGATGTGCCATTTGAATGGGTTGAACTAAAAAATGGCGGTCTAGGTGTATTTGCCATTAGCCGCGAAGATTTAGTGAAATATCACGATTCATTTTAATCTCAAGTGCGGTTAAAAATCGTCGTGAATTTTGACCGCACTTAACCAATTACTGGCGCGCGTTCTTAACGCGTGCTTTTCTTTTTTTAATAACACAATGAATTTACAAAAACTTTTACTGACTCGTCGTTTCTTTTCTACCCTTGCATTCTTTTCCATGCAAACGGTATTTTTCATCTATTTACAAGGAAAAGGCTTAAGTAACAGTGAAATTGCCTTTTCACTCTCGTTGCTTTTCTTCTGCAACCAAGCATTAGCCATTTTAGCCGGTATTTGGGGCGATCGATTTGGACTGGCCAAAATGATGTTGCTTGGGTGCTTTTTAGATGTGATCGCCTACATTTTCTTTCTCTCTGCAGACAATTACCTTCTGCTTTTAATTGCCACCACCTGTTTTGGCTTAGGCAGTTGTTTGTTTGGTACCAATGCGAAAGCCTGCCTACTTGTACTCGCAGGCGAAGAATACAAAGAGAAAACTCGATTACAGGGAAAATATTTAAAAGTCACCTCCATGTCGTCTATGTTTGCGCCTTTGTTAGTGATTCCATTTATCAAATACAATCACATTGAGTCGCTGATTTGGGTCTGCTTTGCGATGGAAGCGGTTCTCTTTGCCTTAATGGTAAAACCGTTTTATCAAATCCAAACCTTACAGACCTTAGTGAAGTTTCGCATTGCTCAAATTAAAGAAATCATCACCAAAGAATTTTTATTTGTGCATTTGATGCTATTTATTCCTCTTTCCATTGCAACGTCATTCTTTGTGATCTTCCCATTTCTTTTCGATAATAAATTAGTGATGCCAGAACACTCCCCCATTGCACTTTTTGTAAATGGTTTGTTGACTGTGTCATTACAAAGTTATTTTTCTCGAAAAATTAATTTAACGATTAAACAAACCTTATGGGTGGCACCAATCTTGGCTGTGGGCATTATCTTGCCTTGGTTTATTACGTTGAAATATATTTCTGTGGTTTCCGCTTATATTTACTTAGTCATCTTCACGGTGATTGAAGTCTATGCCTTAACGGCGATGGCAAATTTATTAGTAAAATTTGATAATGGCACTAACCGAGGTTTTATCTTTGGAGCATCACGATTATTGCTTTCTATCGCGACAGTTATCGTCATGAATTTAGTGCCTCATTTGTTTTTATTGTAAAAAAGCGTATTGAGTCAATGTCTCAATACACTTTTGTAAAACTATATGACAAATATTATACTTTAAATTTTTCTTCAATTTCTCTTAATACCTGAATTGGATCTAAATTAAGTCCTTTGCAATATTCGATGAATTCAAATACATCTAAACGACGATCTCCAGTCTCTACTTTTCCAATAAACGAATGTACAACGCCCAATTTTTCTCCAAATGCGCGTTGTGATAAACCCAGCTCTTTTCTTCGATTAAGCAATAATTCTCTTAACCAAATATATTCATCGGAATGAATAGATAATCTTAATTTTCTCATTGCACCTATTTTAGGTGCAAGTTATACTTGTACCCGTTTTAGGTTCAACTATAAGGAGATGTTATGTCATTTTTATCTAAGACTCTTGGTGGCTTATCAAAAGCTTACTATATTCGTCAATTTTTATTCGGGTCAATCTTTTTTACATTTATGGCTGTTATAGGATATAACAACTACAGTCATACTGGTAACTCATCTATATTTCTTACTAATATAATCCTTGGATTAATTTGTTTATTCTTATATCCCTATTCTTGATTTGTTTATGAAAGTATTATTGAATATATTTTAGGAAATAATGTTTTCTTTGTTAATGCTCTATTCATGCTTATAATCAAATTCATAACCATGATGCTGTGTTTTGTGTTCGCAGTATTTATCGCACCAATTGGTTTAACATACCTCTATTTTTATCATTCAAAACAAGAGAAACTTCAGAATCAAAATGAAAAACAATAGCAAAAAAGGACGCTATAACGCGTCCTTTCTTCTATAAAAAAGTTTAATTTTTAACTGCTATTTTACTTCACATCTAATTCGACATTATCAAACAATTTCTTCACGGCATTGTTATCACGCAATCTCTCGGCTTTTTCAACCATTGGACGTGTTAAGTGCGGTGAGAAAAATTCGATAAAATCATACATATAGTTGCGTAAGAATGTGCTGTGTTTAAAGGCTATTTGCGTTATACTCGGACGAAATAAATTTCCCGCATCAATCGCCACTAAATCCGTATCGGAAGGTGTATGTGCCATAGACGCCATAATGCCCACGCCCAATCCTAAACGCACGTAGGTTTTTATCACGTCAGCATCCGTTGCGGTAAACACAATATTCGGCAAAATACCAGCTCGGTTAAACGCATAATCTAAATCAGATACACCAGTAAAGCCGAAAGTATAAGTGACTAACGGATATTTACCTAAGTCTTCAACGGTAAGCTCTTTCACTTTTGCTAAAGGATGATCGGGTTTAACAATCACCGAACGATTCCATAAATAGCAAGGCAGTTGAATTAAATCATCGAAAAGATACGGCGCTTCTGTCGTAATCGCTAGATCTACTTCACCAGAAATCAACGCATCATGAATTTGAGTGGGTGAACCTTGATGAATATGCAAGCTCACATCCGGATATTGTTTAGAGAAACGTTCCACCACACCTGGCAGCATATAACGCGCTTGTGTATTGGTTGTCGCAATGCGTAACACCCCATGATTCGGGCAAGTATATTCATTGGCAACCGATTTAATGCTTTGTGCTTTAACCAAAAGCTCACGAGCAATAGCCACGATCTTTTTACCCGCAGGAGTAATGGATTTAATGTGTTTACCATTACGCTCAAAAATCTCTAAACCGAGTTCATCTTCTAACAAGCGAACCTGTTTACTGATACCTGGCTGAGAGGTATAAAGTGCGTTAGCCGCTTCTGTCACGTTTAAATTTTGGTTTACAATCTCAACAATATAGCGAAGTTGCTGCATTTTCATCGCTAATACCACCTATTTTTTATAGCGTTTACTTAACTCAGTATAACGTTTTACTGCTTTACGAATTTGACCTGATTTTGGTCGACGACGAGGTTTGGTTACGTCTAATTTGGTTTCGGTTTCTGGTGGTAAGCCCACTAACTCACGTAGATAGTTGACGTTTTCCAGATCCATTTCTTCCCAGCCACCACGCGGTAAGCCTTTCATTAGCTTAATGTTGCCGTAACGAATACGAATTAAGCGGCTCACTTGAATACCTTGTGATTCCCATAAACGTCGCACTTCACGGTTACGACCTTCCATTAAGGTCACATCGTACCATTGGTTAATTCCAACACCGCCCGCAAATTTGATTTCTTTGAAATTAGCTGGACCATCTTCCAACTGCACGCCTTTACGTAAACGCGCTAACATGGCATCGTCCACTTGACCAAATACGCGCACGGAATATTCACGTTCAACTTCACGGCTTGGGTGCATTAAACGGTTAGCTAATTCACCATCTGTCGTGAAAAGTAATAAGCCCGAAGTATTAATATCTAAACGACCGACTGCAATCCATCTTGCGCCATTTAAGCGTGGTAAACGATCAAATACAGTTGCACGACCTTCAGGATCGCTGCGGGTACAAAGTTCGCCTTCTGGTTTGTAATACATTAATACACGGCATACTTCTTTTTGTGCTTGTTGAAGATTGATGATACGACCATCAATACGCACTTTTACACCAGAATGTACATCAATACGATCACCAAGGGTGGCCATTTTACCATCGACACTCACTCGGTTCTCAGCAATCATCGCTTCAATTTCACGACGAGAGCCTTGTCCTGCTCGCGCAAGCACTTTCTGTAATTTTTCACCTTCTACTGTCGATTGACGAGAGGGTTTAGCCACCTTAGCTTTAGGGGTTGATTTGATGTCAGAATTGACCGCACTTTTACGTTCTTTACGCTCAAAGTGCGGTTGCTTTCCCGCTTGTTTTTCACGTTCTTGTCTGACTGTTTTTTGAATAGGTTTCATCTGTTTTCCTTTGTCGCTTTCCCAAGCGTCTAAAATAAGTTAAATGAAAGGATCGGTACTACCACTTCCTTCACGTAAAATCACTGGCGATTCTTCCGTTAAATCCACCACCGTTGTTGGCTCTTGGCCTAAATAGCCACCATGAATAATTAAATCCACTTGACGTTCTAAACATTCACGAATCTCTTCTGGATCAGAATAAGTCATATGTTCATTATCAGGCAACATCAGTGAGCAAGATAGAATCGGCTCACCTAATGCGTTCAATAAATCCAAAGCAATTTGGTTATCCGGCACACGCAAACCAATAGTCTTGCGTTTTGAGGTCATTAATCGGCGTGGAAGTTCTTTCGTCGCCGTCAAAATAAAAGTATAACGCCCCGGCGTATTGTTTTTAATTAAACGATAAGCCGAATTGCTCACCGTTGCGTAGGTTGAAAGCTCGGATAAATCGCTACATACCAACGTAAAATTATGCCCTTCTGGCAATTTACGAATCGCAACAATACGATCCATCGCATGTTTATCGCCTATCATACAGCCTAAGGCATAGCCCGAATCTGTCGGGTACACAATGACACCACCTTGACGCAAAATTTCTACCGCTTGATTAATCAAACGCGCTTGCGGATTTTCAGGGTGGATATAGAAAAATTGGCTCATAATTTTGTCCTTAAAAAACTGACGAGATTATACACTGATTTAGATGTAGTTATAAGAATTTGTTATAAAAAACGACCGCACTTTGAAAACTAATCCAAAGTGCGGTCCATTTTTTAAGTATTTTATTTCAATAATTCACGGAGGGCTGAACCGATTTCAGCAAGACTTCTCACCGTTTTCACACCAGCTGCTTCAAGTGCAACAATTTTATCTTCTGCCGTCCCTTTTCCACCGCTGATAATCGCGCCTGCGTGTCCCATACGCTTACCTTTTGGCGCCGTCACGCCTGCGATATAAGCCACCACAGGTTTTGTCACATGAGATTTAATAAACGCTGCCGCTTCTTCTTCTGCAGAGCCACCGATTTCACCTATCATCACGATAGCTTCAGTTTCAGGATCGTCTTGGAAACGTTTGAGAATATCAATGAAGTTAGATCCTGGAATAGGATCGCCACCGATTCCTACGCAAGTAGATTGACCAAAACCTTCATCTGTCGTTTGTTGTACCGCTTCATAGGTTAAAGTACCTGAGCGAGAAACAATGCCTACTCTACCTTTTTTATGGATATTACCTGGCATAATCCCAATCTTGCATTCATCTGGTGTAATCACGCCTGGGCAATTCGGGCCGATCATCACGACTCCCGTTTCATTTAATTTTTGTTTTACCAACAACATATCCAGCGTTGGGATACCTTCTGTAATACAGACAACCAACTGAATACCTGCATCAATGGCTTCTAAAATCGCATCTTTACAAAATGGTGCGGGCACATAAATCATGGTTGCCGTAGCCCCTGTAGCTTGCACGGCTTCATGCACGGTATTAAATACCGGCAAACCTAAGTGCGTTGTTCCGCCTTTATTCGGTGAAACGCCCCCCACTAACTTTGTGCCATAAGTCAATGCCTGTTCGCTGTGAAATGTCCCTTGCGCACCAGTGAAACCTTGGCAAATTACTTTTGTCTCTTTATTAATTAAAATCGCCATGATTATTCTCCTTTTGCCGCTTTCACTGCCGCTTGTGCTGCTTCTTGTAAACTATGTGCTGAAATTAAATTCACACCACTTTCGGCTAAAATTGCTCTACCTTGTGGGGCATTGGTTCCTTCTAATCGAACCACAACAGGCACTTTTACACCGACTTCTTGAATCGCCGCTACGACACCTTCAGCAATAAGATCGCAGCGTACAATTCCACCAAAAATATTTACTAAGACAGATTTCACATTTTTATCTGTGAGAATAATTTTGAATGCCTCAGCCACACGCTCTTTCGTTGCACCACCACCAACATCAAGGAAGTTTGCAGGGTTACCACCATATAATTTCACGATATCCATGGTTCCCATAGCGAGTCCGGCGCCATTAACCATACAGCCGATATCACCTTCTAAGGCAACATAATTGAGCTGATATTTTTCTGCTTCTGCTTCACGAGAATCACTTTGGCTTAAATCACGTAAGGCTAACAGCTCAGGATGACGATAAAGTGAGTTATCATCAATGCCTACTTTCGCATCGAGACAAAGTAAGTGACCTTCTTTTGTTACCACGAGTGGATTCACTTCAACTAAAGAAAAATCTTTTTCGACAAAAAGCTGCGACAATTTCACAAAAATAGCAGCAAATTGCTTATTTTGCTCGCCACTTAAACCGAGTTTAAAGGCTAATTCACGACCTTGATATGGCATACCGCCAACCAAAGGATCAATGGCGACTTTATGGATTAGCTCAGGCGTTTCTCTTGCCACATCTTCAATATTCATGCCACCCGCTGAAGATGCCATAAAAACGACTTTCTGTGAAGCACGATCAATCACTGCGCCTAAGTAGAGTTCTTTATCAATCTGGCAGGTTTCTTCAATATAAATGCTATTAACGGGTTGGCCTTTTTTATCGGTTTGGAAGGTTACTAAATGTTGTCCAAGCCATTTATCCGCAAAAGCATGCGCTTCTTCTGCATTATGCACGAGCTTTACACCACCGGCTTTTCCGCGTCCACCTGCGTGAACTTGACATTTCGCTATCCAAACATCGCCATTCAGCTGAAAGAGTGCCATTTCAGCTTCATCTGCTGTTTGGCACACGACACCTTCACTTACAGGTAGAGCATATTGCTTAAAAAGCTGCTTAGCTTGGTACTCATGTAAATTCATATTTCCTTCCTATTTTGATGTTGTTTAGCGAAACAAACAAAAATTTGACCGCACTTTGTTTTATTTTAAATTCTTGGCTTGCCCTTTCCATATTGAGTTATATACTGGGACATAATAACCACAATTCATGTTAAGGATAACAACATGCAAACGAAAAAATCAAGCAATCTTGCTATTGCACTCATTTGGTTTACTGCTGCTATTTCAATGGCAGAAATTCTCACGGGTACTTGGTTTGCACCACTAGGATGGAAACAAGGTTTAATTGCCATCATCGTTGGACACTTTATTGGTGGTTCGATGTTTTTCTGTGCAGGTTACATCGGTGCAAAAACCAAAAAAAGTGCCATGCAAACGGTACAAATATCATTTGGTGAAAAAGGTTCTGCGCTTTTCTCTTTACTCAATGCCATGCAACTGATGGGATGGACTGCTGTCATGATTTATATGGGGGCTGAAGTCATTTCTATCTTAAATCAAACAGCTGATGCTTCCATCTTTCCATTCCTTACACTTGGCTTAGGCATACTCATCATACTTTGGCTACTACTCGGCTTCACTAAATTAGGTATCTTCAAAAGCATTTCACTTGTTACCATGTTTTTACTGATGTTGTGGCTTAGTATTCAAGTCGCGAATAAACCATTCATTGCCATGGATGTAGCACAAAATATTAAATTTGGTACAGCTGTTGAAATTGCTGCCGTCATGCCGCTTTCTTGGTTACCGGTAGTATCTGACCATACGAAGAATAGCGAAACGCCATTTAAAACGACCGCACTTTCAACGCTGACTTATACCGCGACCAGCTGCTGGATGTATACTCTTGGCTTAGGTGCAGCATTAGTAACCGGTAAATCTGAAATCTCACAAATTCTTTCGCTTGCTGGTGTCAGTGTTATTGGCGTATTAATTGTCATCGCCTCTACCATGATTAACACTGCTCTTCCCGCCTATTCCACCGGCATGAGTTTAAACAATATTTTCCCTCAATTAAAAGTCACGCCAATCTCCGTACTTACCGTGATTGTGGGCATTATATTAGCCTCAACCTTGCCTATAACAGAATACGAACATTTCTTGTTCTTTATTGGCTCAGTATTCGCGCCAATGATCGCTGTGCTTATCGCTGATTTCTTTGTGCTCAAACAGCATGATGTTAAAAAATCAGTTGATAGTGTTGGACTCAGCGTTTGGTTTGTCGGCTTCGTACTCTATCGTTTCCTTATGGCAAAAGGTTGGGAAACCGATTTAGGTCTGACTTTCCCTGTTATCATCATTACCTTTATCTTAGCAATCTTAGTACGTAAAATAGCTAAATAAAGGTTGGATTTTAATTATAAAAAGACGGGCATTGTTCCCGCCCTTTTATTCACATCAATATAAAAAAGGCTTTTCCCCTCAAAAGAGAAAAGCCTGTGTGCTTAAATTTCTAATAATAAACGAGTTGGATCTTCTAATAAGTCTTTAATCGCCACTAAGAAACCAACTGATTCACGACCATCAATTAAGCGGTGGTCGTAAGATAATGCCAAATACATCATCGGACGAATCACCACTTGGCCATCTACCGCAACCGGGCGCTCTTTGATGGCATGCATGCCTAAAATTGCACTTTGCGGTGGATTGATAATTGGTGTGGACATTAAAGAACCAAATACGCCACCATTAGTAATGGTGAAGTTACCGCCTGTTAAATCTTCAACGGTTAATTTACCATCACGGCCTTTTTCTGCTAGTGCTTTAATTTGTTTCTCAATATCCGCCATACTGAGTTTGTCACAATTGCGTAATACTGGTGTCACTAAACCACGCGGGGTTGAAACGGCAATGCTAATATCAAAATAGTTGTGATACACAATGTCATCACCGTCAATTGAGGCATTCACTTCTGGATAACGTTTTAACGCTTCAACTACAGCCTTGATGTAGAAAGACATAAAGCCTAAACGTACACCATGCTGTTTCTCAAATTTCTCGCCGTATGTTTTACGTAATTTCATAATCGGCTGCATATCCACTTCATTGAATGTAGTGAGCATTGCGGTGGTATTTTTCGCTTCTAATAAACGTTCCGCAATACGTTTACGTAAACGGGTCATCGGTACGCGTTTTTCTGAACGAGAGCTATATGCCACGGTGCTAATAGTATTCTGCTCTGTTGCCACATCTTGTTTCGCTTTTTGTGCGTCACGTTTTGCCACTTCACGTTCAATATCTTCACGGGTAATACGACCACCCACACCAGAACCTTGAATTTTCTCAGCATCTAAATCGTGTTCAGCTAATAAACGACGAATAGCAGGACCTTGATCCGCTGAATTATTGTGGCTATTTTCAATGGCTGCTCTTTGACGATCAGCAGGTGTTGGTTCATTGTCTTTCACTGTTTTAGATGAAATATCACCAGCCTGTTGAGTAGAAAGTTTACCTAAAAGCTGTTTACTTACTACGGTTGCACCTTCTTCTTGAAGAATTTCAGTCACTACGCCATCGCTTAAGGCTGGTACTTCAAGTACCACTTTATCTGTTTCAATTTCTACTAATACTTCGTCACGTTTTACCGTCTCACCAACTTTTTTATGCCATGTTGCAACAGTTGCATCCGCAACGGATTCCGGTAAATCTGGAACAAGAATTTCAATTGTCATTTTATTTTCCTTTAAATTATTCTTTCTTTAAAAATTACTGAAATTTCGACCGAACTTTTACAGTGTCAGCGCGTCTTCTACCAATTGTTTTTGCTGTTTGGTGTGTAAAGACATATAACCTACCGCTGGTGAAGCAGAGGCAGGACGACCTGCATATTTTAACTTCACATGCTCTGGCAGCGAGCTGTCAAAGTTATGCTTACTACAATACCAAGCGCCTTGGTTTAATGGCTCTTCTTGACACCATACATAATCCATCACATGAGCATAAGGCTCTAACGCTTTCTTCACATCTTCATGTGGATACGGATAAAGCTGCTCAATACGAATAATCGCCACATCTGTTTGGTTATTCGCACGACGTTGTTCCAAGAGATCGTAATACACTTTACCTGAACATAGAACTACACGTTTAACTTGTTTCGGATCAATGTTATCAATTTCACCAATGACTGTTTGGAATGTGCCATTTACTAATTCATCTAAACTTGACACGGCAAGTGGATGACGTAATAAAGATTTTGGTGAAATACCAATTAATGGACGACGCATTTTACGGATCGATTGACGACGTAACATGTGGTAAACCTGTGCTGGTGTAGATGGAATACACACTTGCATATTCTGTTCTGCACAAAGTTGTAAATAACGTTCTAAACGAGCGGATGAGTGCTCTGGGCCTTGGCCTTCATAACCATGTGGTAATAACATCACCAAGCCACACATTCTGCCCCATTTTTGTTCGCCAGAACTAATAAATTGGTCAATCACGATTTGTGCGCCGTTTGCAAAGTCACCAAATTGCGCTTCCCAAATGGTTAATGTTTTTGGATCTGTTGTCGCATAGCCATATTCAAAAGCCAATACGGCTTCTTCGGATAATACTGAATCCCACACCTCAAAACGACCTTGGTTGGCGTGCAAATGCGTTAATGGCACATAGCCTGTCCCGTCATTTTGATTATGCACAACTGCATGGCGATGGAAGAACGTACCACGTCCTGCATCTTCACCCGATAAACGAACATTAGCACCTTCATCTAATAAGGTTGCGTATGCCATAGTCTCTGCCATACCCCAATCGAGCAATTTCTCGCCTTTTGCCATTTCACGGCGATCAGCATAGATTTTTTCGACACGAGGATGAGCACGTAAGGTTTCTGGATATTCACTGACACGCTCCGCTAAAGTTTGGAAACGCTCTCGTGGGAATTTACTTTCGTAAGGGGATGTCCAGTCATAGTTGAGATATTGCAACCAGTCCATTTGGGCGGTATTCATTTCTCGCCACTCTTTCACTACGCGATCGCCGTTATCTAAAGCATCACGATAGAGATTCATCATTTCAATGGCTTCTTCTTCGGTAATCATCCCTTCAGCAATTAAACGATCTGCATAGACTTTACGTGGCGTTGGATGTTTTTTAATGATGCTATACATCATTGGTTGAGTGGCTAATGGTTCATCCGCTTCATTATGACCATGACGACGATAAGAAATCAGATCAATGAAAATATCGCGTTTGAATAAATTGCGATATTCCACCGCCATTCTCGCGGCAAAAGCGACTGCTTCAGGATCATCACCATTAACATGAATAATCGGTGCCTGAATCATTTTCGCGATGTCAGTACAGTATTCTGTTGAACGGGTGTCATTTGGGTTAGAGGTGGTAAAACCAATTTGGTTATTGATCACAATACGGATTGTTCCACCAACAGTATAACCACGTGCATTAGACATATTCAAGGTTTCTTGTACAACACCTTGTCCCGCTACTGCGGAATCCCCATGAACTGTAACCGCTAATACTTGATTACGCTCTGTATCATTCTTTTTGGTTTGACGAGAACGTACCGCACCAATCACTACTGGGCTAACAATTTCTAAATGGGATGGGTTGAATGCAAGGGTTAAATGCACGCGACGATCACCGACTGCGAAGTCAGAAGAGAAACCTTGGTGGTATTTCACATCACCTGTACGCTCGCCTGAATGTTTACCCGCAAACTCGTCGAAAAGATCTTCGGGTTTCTTACCGAGCACGTTTACTAACATATTTAAACGACCACGGTGTGCCATACCAAACATCACATCTTGTACACCTTGTTTGCTCGCATGACGAATAATTTCTTTCATCAATGGAATAAAGGCATCACTTCCCTCTAAAGAGAAACGTTTTGCACCTGGGAATTTTGCACCGAGATAACGCTCTAAGCCATCTGCAGCGGTCAATTCGCTTAATAAATTAATTTTTTCTTCTTTGGTAAAGAGCGGTTTATTTAATTGGCTTTCTAATTTGCTTTGTAACCAACTTTTTTGCTCCATATCCTGAACATGCATAAACTCAAGACCAATTGAGCCACAATAGGTCTCTTTCAGCATTTCAGCTAAATCACCTAACTTGATGTTATCGCGATGATAGACATAGTGATTAATATTGAAGGTTTCATTAAGATCCTGCTCGGTAAAACCGTGATAACGGTAATCCAACTCAGGTACGGTGGAGACTTTCCAACGATAATAATTGATTGGGTCTAGTTTCGCTTCTAAATGACCACGGAAGCGATAAGCATTGATAAATTGGAGTACTTTGACTAATTTGGCACTGGCTTCTGGATCGATAACCGTCACGGCTTCTGTTGTATTTTCTCGCGCTAAACGACGGAAATAATCACGGACTGGTGAATGTGGTTGCTCTACTGCGGTTGTTTTCGGCAATGCATCAAATGTAGCACGCCAGCTTTCATCGACTGAAGATGGGTCTTCTAAATAACGTTCGTATAATTCCTCAATATAAGACTGATTAGAACCACCTAAAGCGGTTGAAGCCAACCATTCATCAAAGGCATTGTAATGCTGCATATCTACCCCTTGTATTACATGATGTTGTCTGCCCATTATACATAGGATAAAAAAAGAAATAATCCTCAAATCACACTTTGTTACAATTTTGTGATCTACTTCAATAAAAAAACCGCACATAAAGTGCGGTCTGTTTTATCTGAGCTTTCTTAGAAACTTAAGTATGGAGTAATTTTTTCAATTGTAGCTTCACCGATACCATCAATATTTGAAAGCTCGGCAGCACTTTTGATTTTGCCCACTTTGTTACGGTAATGAATAATCGCTTGTGCTTTTTTCTCACCGATACCAGAAAGTTTTTGTAATGTTTCTGCATCCGCTTTATTGATGTTTACTTTTGCAGAAGAAGCCACTTTCTCTTTTGCTGACTCTTTTGTTGAAGTCGCTTTATCTTTCACTTCTTTTACTTTATCTGCCGCTTTTGTTTTTGCGTCAGACGCTTTTTCTTTCGCACTCTCTTTCACTGAATTTAATTTTTCAGTGGCTTTGTCTTTCATGGATGGTTGATTACTCTCAGTCGCTTTTTCTTTTAAAACAGATGCTTTCTCTTTTACCGCATCTTTCGCGGAAGTTGCTTTTTCTTTAGCTGCATTAACTTTATCTAATGCGCTTGATTTCGTTGAGCTCGCACTATCACTCATTGATTTAAGCTTATCATTTGCCGCATTTTTCACGTCAGCTTTTGTACTTTCAACCATTGATTTTGAATTAGTTACGACTGATTCTTTTGTTGGTAATACAGATGTATTCGTTGCCAATGCAGAACCAGATACGGCTAATGCAAGTGATGTTAATGTTAAAAGTGATTTTAAAGATTTCATAAAAACTCCTGTTTTGTTATTAATGGGCTTGACAAGCGAACCTGTATGCTAAGACTTATCTTAAGAAAATTAGTTCAAAACAAAAAAACGCCCCTAATAAGGAGCGTTTTTAAATTTAATGCTGACTAATCATCGCTTGAGAAGATAGAAAGTAATCTTAATAAGCTGATGAATAAATTGTAAATTGACACATAAATACTCACTGTTGCACGAATATAGTTTGTTTCACCACCGTGAATAATATTGCTGGTTTCATAAAGGATTGTCATTGTTGAGAACACCACAAACAATGCACTGATCCCTACCGCTAGTGCCGGAATTTGGAAGAAGAAGCTTGCCACAATCCCTAACAATAACACGATAAATAATGAGAAAATTGCGGTAGAAAGGAAAGACATATCTTTCTTCGTTGTTAGCACATAAGCTGAACAAGCAAAGAAGACGATGGCTGTACCTGCGAATGCAAGCATAATTAAATCTTCCATTCCTCTTGCCACATAGATATTTAAAATTGGCCCGATGGTATAGCCCATAAATCCAGTGAACGCGAATGCAGCCAAAATTCCCCACGCACTATTTGCTAAACGGTTTGTGACAAAAAGTAAACCGTAAAAACCTACAAGTAACACGATAAGATTTGGATAAGGCAAGTTTAAGCTCATAGAGATATAAGCAACAACTGCCGAAAATGCCATCGTTAATCCCAATAAGAAATAGGTATTACGTAGCACTTTGTGTGTGCTAAGTAGTGATTCTTCCTGTGAATTAACCACAATGCGAGATTGCATAAAAGCTCCTTATTTTACAGAGAATAAAATTGATGAAATATCAATCTGTAAAGTAAGGGCTATAGGTCAAAAAGTCAATGGTAAATCAAGAATTTGTTTCAATTTTTATATTTAAGAAGGGAAAAGTGCGGTCAATTTTTAAAGTTATTTTTTATATGCGTTATAGTGAATAAATTAACTTACTCAACAAGCTGAATTACCTTATAATGAACCTCTTTTTTACATATGTTGTATTCGTGTATTTCTAGCATGATTACACTGGTAGCTACGACACAAGCACCATCGAGAAAAGCATGCTTAGTCGTCAATGCCATTGAATAATTGTTTACTATTTACTCAACATTCATAAAGACAAAGTGCGGTCAATTTCATCATTAAATTTGATCGCACTTTCTTTTAACAAGGAACAACCATGCAACTCCCTACCCTACAATCTGCAAAATTAATTCGCCGCTATAAGCGTTTTTTGACTGATATTGAATTACCAAATGGCGAAGTCATCACCATTCATTGTGCAAATACTGGAGCAATGACTGGCTGCGGTGAAAAAGGCGATACTGTTTGGTATTCTCATTCTGATAGTCAAACTCGCAAATATCCACACAGTTGGGAATTAACTCAATTAGCAAATGGCCAACTTGTTTGTATTAACACGCACAGATCCAATCAGTTAGTCTTTGAAGCCTTGCAAAATAAACAAATCAAAGAACTGGCTATGTATGATGCAATTTATCCTGAAGTGAAATATGGTGAAGAAAATAGCCGTATCGACTTCTTACTTAAAGGTGAGGGCTTGCCAGACTGTTATGTTGAAGTGAAATCCATCACCTTTGTAAAAGGCACATTAGGGATGTTTCCCGATGCGGTGACTACTCGAGGGCAAAAACATGTTCGTGAGCTTTTAGCCATGAAAAAACAAGGACATCGCGCCGTTGTTCTCTTTGCTGGATTACATGATGGCTTTGATCGTTTTAAAATCGCTGAGTTTGTAGATCCTGAATATGATCGTCTTTTAAAAGACGCCAAATCTCAGGGCGTTGAAGCTTATGCTTATGCGGGAAAATTTGACATTTCAGATGGAATCCCGACCGCACTTTCTCTCACAGAAAGCGTACCTTACATCGATTAAAAATAATTGAGAATTATTTGTATTTTGTTGTTGACAAGGTATTTGATAATAGTTATCATCTATCCATTCCAAAAACAAACAGATAATCACTCCAACTTCACGCCTATTTCCCCACAAATAGGCGTTTTTTTTCATCTCAATCTTTTCATTTTAGCCATATTCTCTATAATGTAGCCTTTAATATTGAAATAACATTAGGAAATAGAATGACTGATATTAATACCGTTCTCGCAGAACTAAAACGCGGTACTGATGAGATTCTTTCTGAAGCGGATTTAATCGAAAAACTGAAAGAAAATCGCCCACTTAAAATTAAACTTGGTGCAGACCCTACTGCTCCGGATATTCACTTAGGGCATACCGTGGTATTAAACAAACTTCGTCAATTCCAACAATTAGGCCACGAAGTCTATTTCTTAATCGGTGATTTTACTGGCATGGTCGGCGACCCATCGGGCAAAAATACCACTCGCCCACCGCTTAGCCGCGAAGATGTGCTTCGCAATGCAGAAACCTATAAAGAACAGATTTACAAGATTCTAGACCCACAAAAAACGAAAATCGTATTCAACTCTGAATGGTTGGGTAAATTGGGCACTGAAGGAATGATCCGTTTAGCAAGTAACTACACCGTAGCGCGTATGCTAGAACGTGATGATTTCAAAAAACGTTTTGGTAACAATCAACCTATCGCAATTCACGAATTTATTTATCCTTTATTACAAGGCCATGACTCTGTTGCTTTAGAAGCAGACGTGGAACTTGGTGGTACAGACCAAAAATTTAACTTACTGGTTGGTCGCGAGTTACAAAAATCAGCCGGTCAGAAACCACAGGTAGCGATTACGCTTCCATTACTTGTTGGTTTAGACGGTGAGAAAAAAATGTCTAAATCATTAGGCAACTACATCGGCGTGACAGATGCACCAAGCGATATGTTTGGTAAAATCATGTCGATCTCGGATGAATTAATGTGGGATTGGTATAACTTACTTTCTTTCCGCCCACTCACTGAAATTGCGGAATTAAAAGCAGAAGTGACAAATGGTAAAAACCCACGTGATGTGAAGATTTTATTAGCCAAAGAAATCATTGCACGTTTCCATGATGAAGCGGCTGCAGAGGCGGCTGAGCAAGAATTTATTAACCGTTTCCAAAAAGGTGCAATGCCGGATGAAATGCCTGAATTCACCTTTGAAGGCGAAATTGGTTTAGCAACCTTATTAAAAGAAGCAGGGCTGGTTCCTTCTACTTCTGAAGCGATTCGCTCAGCGAAGCAAGGTGGGGTGAAAATCAATGGCGAAAAAGTCGAAGACATGAAAGCCAATGCACCAAAAGGCACGAATATTTACCAAGTCGGTAAACGTAAGTTCGCTCGCGTAACCATCGCATAAAACACCGATGAAAATGACCGCTCTTTTTAAGTGCGGTTATTTTTTAACTGATATCCACAATAGAAGGAAAATAATATGAGCCAAAAAATCTGGGTAACCGGCGATGCGGTTGTCGATCTTATTCCTGACGGTGAAAATCATTATTTACGTTGTGCCGGTGGTGCCCCTGCAAATGTGGCTGTTGGTGTGGCACGCTTAGGCAGCCCAAGTGCCTTTATTGGTCGCGTAGGTAACGATCCCCTTGGCCAATTTATGCAAGACACCTTAAATGCGGAAAATGTAAATACACAACATATGATTTTAGATCCGCAACATCGTACATCTACGGTTGTAGTTGGCCTAGATAATGGCGAACGTAGTTTTACCTTTATGGTAAACCCAAGTGCGGACCAGTTCTTACAAGCCAGCGATTTACCGCCTTTCCAACAAGGTGAATGGCTACATTGCTGCTCTATTGCGCTGATTAATAATCCATCTCGCGAAGCGACTTTCGAAGCCATTCGTCGCATTAAAGCTGCTGGTGGTTTCTTCTCTTTTGACCCAAATTTACGAGAATCACTTTGGTCTAGCCTAGAAGAAATGAAAACCGTGGTCATGGAAGCCGTTGCATTAGCTGACGTATTAAAATTCTCTGAAGAAGAATTAACGCTTTTAACCAATACTGATAGCCTTGAAAAAGCCTTTGAAAAAGTGACCGCACTTTATCCTGAAAAATTGATTATTGTGACTCTAGGTAAAGATGGCGCGCTCTATCACTTAAAAGGTAAGAAAGATGTAATTGCCGGAAAAGCCTTACAACCGATTGATACAACAGGCGCAGGTGATGCCTTCGTTGGTGGTCTGCTTGCAGGACTTTCACAGCATCCAAACTGGAAAGAAAATGATGTGCTCGTGCAAATTATCCGTCAGGCTAATGCCTGTGGTGCCCTTGCTACGACAGCAAAAGGCGCAATGTCTGCCTTGCCAAGTCAAATACAATTAGCGACATTTTTAGCGAATTAGCGAGCAAAGGTGCAAGTCACTACA
Organism: Haemophilus parainfluenzae; assembly: GCF_900638025.1. NCBI lineage: Bacteria > Pseudomonadati > Pseudomonadota > Gammaproteobacteria > Pasteurellales > Pasteurellaceae > Parahaemophilus > Parahaemophilus parainfluenzae. The sequence continues at coordinate 1,520,664 of NZ_LR134481.1, read as the reverse complement.
CCTTTTATTTATGAAGATAATTTAGGAGATATTTATGAAACTTTGGTATTCCAACTCTAGCCCTTATGCAAGAAAAGCCCGTGCCGTAGTGCAATATCATCAATTACAAGATCATGTTGAATTACTCCTCGCAACCAGTGGCTTAGATAAGAACTCACCACATAACTTAGACAATCCTCTTGGTCGTTTACCGGCATTACAACGGGAAAATGGTGAATGGCTTTATAACAGTTCGCTTATTGCTGAATATCTCGATCACCTTGGTACACAACCTTCACTTTATGGGAACAAAGAGACACGTTGGGAAATTCTCCGTTTACATTATTTAGCAGATGGTATTTTAGAGAATGAAATATCCGTAGCACCTGAAAAATGCCTTCGTCCACAAGAGCAATGGTGGCTTGAACGTCATCAACAAATTTTTGACCGTACAGAACGAAGCTTAATAGAGCTCCAAAAAGCCATTGATATCTTTGGTGAAGAATTAAATATCGGTACATTGAATGCCGTATGTGCGATTGATTTCCTACTCTTCCGCGATGCTTGGACTCATGCTTCACAACATGCAACTATCAAATCATTAAAAGCATGGGCTGAAGCAATGAATCAACGCTATGATTGCTTAAAAAATACTTTACCCAAATAAGATTGAATTATGATTATTTTCAATAATGGCAAATACAAAAGCATCCTAGCTGCAGAGAAAGGCGAACTCGCAGAAATTGCTGAAACCGTGCAAAAAGACAAAGATTTTCGACCGCACTTTCATATTGCCCCACCAACCGGCTTAATGAATGATCCGAATGGTTTGATCTTTGATGGTGAAAAGTATCATCTGTTCTATCAATGGTTTCCATTCGATGCTATTCACGGGATGAAACATTGGAAGCATTTAATCACGAAAGATTTCCAACATTATCAATCAGCAGATGATCTGATTCCTTGCGAGCTTTTTGAATCTCACGGCTGTTATTCTGGTGGTGCTTTGAAAGTTGGTGATAAATTGGCCATGTTCTATACGGGCAATACCCGTCGCCCAAGTGATAATCAACGCGTGCCTTATCAAAATTTAGCAATTTTCAATCTTAATGGAAAATTGCTTAGCAAACGTCCGTTAATTGAAAATGCGCCTGAAGGTTATACAGAGCATGTTCGTGATCCTAAACCTTATTTCACCGAAAACGGTAAAATCCGTTTTATCTGCGGTGCCCAACGGGAAAATCTCACCGGCACGGCGATTATTTTTGAAATGGACAATCTTGAAGATACGCCTCGTTTATTAGGCGAGCTTTCCTTGCCTGCTTTTGACAACAAAAATGTGTTTATGTGGGAATGCCCTGACCTATTGAAGATCGGTGATAAAGATGTGTTTATTTGGTCGCCACAAGGTAAAGATCGAGAAACTCATCAATTCCAAAATAATTATCATGCGACTTATGCTGTGGGTAAATTAACGGATTCAACCTTTGAAGCAGAATATATCGGCGAATTAGATCAGGGTTTTGATTTCTACGCACCACAAACGTTTGGCGGCTTAGATAATCAAACTCATGCGGTGCTTTTCGGTTGGATTGGTTTACCCGATTTAACCTATCCAACAGATAAATTTAAATGGCATTCGGCTTTAACCTTGCCAAGAGATTTGCGCTTAGAAGGCTCGAGAATTTATCAACGTCCAATTCATAAGATAGACGAAAATCTAACCAAACTTTTAGCGCTACATCTTGATAAGAAAGCGGACATTGGCAATTTAGATCGTGCCTATCTTAAATTTGAGGCAAATAACCAAGCCTTTGACTTAACCTTCTTCCAAAATGAAAAAAGACAATCACTGCGCCTATCTTATGAAAATGGCTTAATCTGCTTAGATCGCAGCCAAAGCGAACAAACGGAATTAATGGAGAAATTCGATACAAAACGCTTCTGCGAAATTGAAAATCTGCAGACGGTTGAAATTTTCTTTGATCGCTCAATTATTGAAATTTTCTTGAATCACGGTGAAAAAGTCATGACATCAAGATTTTTCATTGAGAACAGAGAGAATACAATAACCAGCAATCGCCCGTTAGATTTAATGATCGGTTATTTAGCGGCGATTCATTATGACAAATAATCAACTCAAATGCGGTTAAAGTTAACCGCACTTTTATTTCCAACCATGTTCTCTTATTAAGCAATGACTATGTTTGCTCAACAACAAAACGCAACACCATCCAATATCGTGGCGTTCAATTTTCTATTGATTGCCTTTTTAACTGGGATTGCCTCTGCGTTTCAAACACCGACCTTGAGTTTATATCTCTCTCAAGAGATTCAAGTTTCACCTTTTTTTGTAGGCTTGTTCTATTCAGTCAATGCCATTATTGGCATTATCTTGAGTCAAATTCTCGCAAAATATTCTGATAAGCAAGATGACCGTCGCAAGGTGATGATTGTTTGCTGTTTAATTGCTGTGCTTGGTTGTCTAATTTTTGCTTATAGCCGAAATTATTATGTGTTGATTATTATCGGCACAACGCTATTAGGGCTAGGTTCATCCGCTAATCCGCAATCTTTTGCTTTAGCGCGAGAATATGCTGAAAGCAGCCATCGTGAAGCCATGATGTTCACCACAATTATGCGAGCTCAAATCTCATTAGCTTGGATTGTTGGGCCACCGCTTTCTTTTTTCATTGCGTTAAACAGGGGCTTTGATTACATGTATTTGGTGGCAGGGTCAGCCTTTTTACTGTGTGCAGGCGTCAGCAAATTATTGCCGAAAATTCCTCGTCAAAGTGCGGTTAAAAATCAAGAAATTTTAGACAATACACCACCAAGAAAAAGTGTGATTTACTTGTTCATCGCTAACCTATTACTTTGGACCTGTAACAGCATGTATCTCATTAATATGCCATTATTTGTGATTAATGAATTACATTTAAACAAAGAACTGGCGGGAACATTAATGGGAACGGCTGCGGGATTGGAAATCCCTGTGATGATATTTGCAGGCTATCTCACCAAATATTTCAGTAAAAAGCGCTTGATGATGATTGCTTTAGTTTCAGGTCTCGTCTTCTATTCAAGTTTATTATTCACTGAGCAAACTTGGCAGCTGATCGGATTGCAAACGCTTAATGCGATTTTTATTGGTATTACTGCTACCATTGGGATGGTGTATTTCCAAGATTTAATGCCGACTAAAATGGGCACTGCCACTACGCTATTCAGCAATGCCGCAAAAAGTAGTTGGATTATCGGAGGACCTCTTGCGGGCATGATTGCGGAAATTTGGCGTTACAATTCTATTTTTTATGTCGCTGTGGCACTAATTTTTATCAGCGTAGGCTGCATGTGGAAAGTCAAGTCAGTTTAATGAAAATAAAAAAGTGCGGTCAGTTTTGATCTGACCCCAAAAAGTTAGACTGTTATTTAAAGGATTGTTTTCGATATTGTACCGGACTCAGTCCTTTTAATTTTAGTTGAATCCGTCGGTGATTATAGTAATCCAAATAATCCCTGACGGCATCAACTATCTCCTCTCTACTGTTAAATTCCCGACCATAAAAACATTCTGTTTTTAATCGTCCAAAGAAACTTTCCATTGCGGCGTTGTCCAAGCAATTCCCTTTTCTCGACATACTTTGAATGATGCCATGTTCAGCCAAGATTCGACGATAAGCCACCATTTGATATTGCCATCCCTGGTCTGAATGTAAAATGACACCACAAGCTTTATTTAATCCTTTGACGGCTTGCATTAACATGTCCTCTACTTGCGCCCAGTTTGGGGAATAGCTGAGATTATATGAAACTATCTCATTGTTAAATAAGTCTAAAATTGGGGATAAATAGACTTTGCTCCCATCTTTCGCCTTAAACTCGGTGATATCGGTCACCCATTTTTGGTTCGGGGCCGTTGCACTAAAATCGCGTTCAAGATGATTCGGTGCAATCACCCCTATCGTGCCTCGATAGGTCGTAAATTTCTTGCTTTTTCTTGACCGCACTTGAAGCCCAAGTGTCTGCATTAAACGTTGAACTTTTTTATGATTCACGCCTGGCAAGCAGGCATGAACACGTCGGTAGCCATAATCAGGATGGTTGGCTTTGATGCGTTTAATGGTCTTTTTCAACAACTCATCCTTATCCAGTTTAATCTGAAGTTTAGCAAAAAACGTACTACGCGCTAATTGTGCAAAGCCTAAAAGCCATTTTAACGGATAGCGTGTTCTTAACCTTTGGATAATTTCCGTTGCTCGGCTTCGTCCTGAAGTCTGAGCCTTCTCAACTCCTTTAGGTAGGCTACCTCCGCTTCAAGCTGTAAAATTCTCAGGCGTAAACGGTCTTCTTCAGTTTTGGGTGGCGGTGGCATTTTTGCATATTTGGGTTTCATCGGCGGTCGTCCTGATGGTTTACGGGGAATAAGTCCTTTTATGCCACTTTTTTCAAATCGTTTCAACCATGTCCCGACTAGGGAGTTGGAAGGAATATTGTAAAAACGCGCAGTTTCTCTAATACTCATTTTCCCATTCAAAATAGGTTGAAGAACCTGTAATTTAAATTCGATTGTGTAGTGTTTACCCATAAAAAATCTGCACCTCAATTGTTGGTTTGTTGAGTCCAACTTTTGGGGTGCAGATCAGTTTTCGACCGCCTTTTACTTTACATTATCTTAGCGCCATGCTTTAAATTGATTAATCAATCCATTGGTTGAGCTATCATGGCTTGAAACGTTCTCTTTATCTGCCAATTCAGGAAGAATTCGATTCGCTAATTGTTTACCTAATTCCACGCCCCATTGGTCAAAACTAAAGATGTTGAAAATCACACCTTGTGCAAAAATCTTGTGTTCGTACATCGCAATTAATGCACCAAGAACAAATGGTGTCATTTTTTGCACTAAAATAGAGTTGGTCGGTTTGTTACCGGTAAAGACTTTAAATGGCACAATGTCTTTTACCTCATCCAACGATTTACCGGCTTTCACAAACTCTGCTTCAACTTCTTCTTTGGTTTTACCGAAAGCAAGTGCTTCAGTTTGTGCAAAGAAGTTGGATAACAATTTGCTGTGATGATCACCTAACGGATTATGGCTTTGTGCTGGCGCGATAAAGTCACAAGGAATTAACATCGTACCTTGGTGAATCAATTGATAGAACGCATGCTGACCATTTGTACCCGGTTCCCCCCAAATAATTGGGCCAGTTTGATAATCACGGATAACATTGCCATTACGATCGACATATTTACCGTTTGATTCCATATTGCCTTGTTGGAAATAAGCCGCAAAACGGTGTAAATATTGGTCATAAGGTAAAATTGCCTCAGTTTGTGCACCGAGGAAGTTGGTATTCCATAAGCCTACTAACGCTAATGTCGCTGGGATATTTTTTTCTAATGGCGCAGTACGGAAATGTTTATCCATTTCATGCGCACCACTTAATAGTGCTTCAAAATTATCAAAGCCAATTGAAAGTGCGATTGAAAGACCGATTGCAGACCATAAAGAATAACGGCCACCAACCCAATCCCAGAACTCAAACATGTTGTTTGTATCAATTCCAAATTCTGCTACGGCTTTACCATTGGTTGAAAGTGCGGCGAAGTGTTTTGCCACTGCGCTGTTATCTTTCGCTGCAGCTAATAACCAATCACGCGCAGAATTCGCATTGGTCATAGTTTCTTGTGTGGTAAAGGTTTTAGATGCGACTAAGAAAAGTGTGGTTTCAGGATTTACTTTTTTCAATGTTTCAGCGATATGTGTACCATCTACGTTTGAAACAAAGTGCATATTCAAGTGGTTTTTATAAGGACGAAGCGCTTCGGTCACCATATAAGGGCCTAAGTCCGAACCACCGATGCCGATATTCACCACATCAGTAATTGCTTTTCCGGTATAACCTTTCCACTCACCTGAAATCACACGATCACAGAAAGCGCTCATCTTCGCTAATACAGCATTCACTTCCGGCATCACATCCTTGCCATCTACATAGACAGGTGTATTTGAACGGTTACGAAGTGCGGTATGTAATACAGCTCGATTTTCTGTGCGATTAATTTTCTCACCTGTAAACATAGCGTTAATCGCTTCATCTAATGCAGACTCTTTGGCTAATTGACGAAGCAATTTGAGGGTTTCTTGGTTAATTTTATTTTTTGAAAAATCCACTAAGATTTGATTTTCAAAATTTAAAGAATAATCGTTAAAACGATTTTGTTCTTGTTTGAACAAATCAGCAATCGTGGTATTAGCCAGCTGAGATTGATGAGCTTCAAGTGCTTTCCAAGCTGGTGTATTGGTTGGGTTGATGTTTTTCATGAATATTTCCTTTTAAAAATTGAATTCTTTACATTTTTGCTTTCTTACAAAAACAATTAATCGACATATTCTGTTATAACACGCGGCGTTAATTTTGTAATCAATTCATAGCTTAAAATACCACTGTATTTAGCTACCGTTTCAATTGGTAATTCCTTACCCCATAAGATCACTTCATCACCGACTTTATCTTGGCTATCTGGACCTAAATCGACCGTTAGCATATCCATTGAGACACGACCAACAATAGGAACAATACGACCATTTAGATAAACTGGTGTACCTTCTGGCACATCACGCGGATATCCATCACCATAACCAATGGCAACCACGCCAATTTTAGTATCTTTCGGACTCGTCCAAATACCGCCATAGCCAACAGGCTCCCCTTTTTTATGATCACGTACAGAAAGCAAAGATGACGTTAAATTCATCACGGGAGTTAAACCAAATTCAGCACCGGCAGTATCCGTTGGTGAAATACCATACATAATAATCCCTGGACGAATACAATCTAGATGCGCTTCTGGCCAGAATAGGATTCCACCTGATGCGGCAATGGTTCGCTCTCCCTCTTTATTTTTTGTGGCTTGAAGGAAACGATCGAGCTGAACTTGAGTGTAATCAGAATCTAATTCATCTGCTCGACTAAAATGACTCACAAAGCCTAAGTGCGATTGAATTTGAGGCAGTTTTTTCAGCTCTTGATAAAAATAATCCACTTCACCAAGCGACACACCTAAACGGTGCATACCAGTATCAATCTTCAACCAAACTTTGATTGGACTTGGTACCACAGCTCGTTTTAATGCTTCAAGCTGTTCGCGGTTATGAACCACCGTCTCAATATTATTTACTGCAATAATAGGCAGATCTTTTTCATCGAAAAAGCCTTCTAGCAATAAGATCGGTTTAATAATACCATTGGAGCGTAAAGATAATGCTTCTTCTAAACGTGCCACAGCAAAGCAATCCACCATACTTTCTAAAGCGGATGAGACAAATACCACACCATGACCATATGCGTTTGCTTTTACCACGGCAATAATTTTGCTGTGTGGTGCTTTTTCTTTAATAACTTGTAAATTATGTTTTAGGGCAAGCGAACTGATTTTCGCTGTTGCCGGTTTTACGTTCATTTTTCTAATCCGTTATCTCTTGCCTAATAATCATCTCTGTATTCACGCTGTTCGGCAAGGTTATCAAAGCGTGAGAATTGACCGTTAAATGCTAAACGTACACGACCAATCGGACCGTTACGTTGTTTACCGATAATGATTTCAGCAACACCTTTATCTTCAGAATTATCGTTATACACTTCGTCACGATAAATAAACATGATCAAGTCAGCATCCTGTTCAATAGAGCCTGATTCACGCAAGTCCGAGTTTACTGGGCGTTTATCTGCACGTTGTTCCAATGTACGGTTAAGCTGGGAAAGAGCTACAACGGGGACTTCTAATTCTTTCGCTAAGGCTTTTAATGAACGGGAAATCTCAGCAATTTCTAAGGTACGGTTATCTGAAAATGCGGGGGCGCGCATTAATTGAAGATAGTCCACCATAATCATGCTCAAGCCACCATTTTCGCGATACACACGACGCGCACGAGAACGCAATTCTGTTGGGGTTAAACCTGATGAATCATCGATATAAAGATTGTTTTTTTGCTTAAACATCCCAAACACACTTGCAATTTTGCTCCACTCTGTTTCATCCAAGTTTTGACCAGTACGAATTTTAGTTTGATCCACGCGAGCAAGAGAGGCAATCATACGCATCATAATTTGTTCAGCCGGCATCTCTAAACTGAATACCAACACAGGCTTATCACTTGCCATGGCGGCATTTTCACAAAGGTTCATCGCAAACGTAGTTTTACCCATAGAAGGACGTGCTGCGACAATGATGAGATCGGAAGGCTGTAAACCTGCTGTTTTCTTATCTAAGTCAACAAAGCCCGTTGTGACGCCTGTCACACCACTATGATTTTCAAGCTTACTTAAGGTATCAATTCGAGCAATAGTGCTTTCCAACACGCTGATCACATTTTGCGGTCCTTCAGTTGAAGAACTGCGTTTTTCAGCAATAGCAAACACCTCTCTCTCGGCTTCATCCAACACCATTTTGATATCTTTGCCTTTCGGAGAATAGCTGTTTTCTGCGATACGATTTCCCACTGCAATAAGCTCACGCAAAATCGCTTTTTCACGCACGATTTCCGCATAAGCCAAAATATTAATCGCATTTGGGGTATTATTAGAAAGATCCGCTAAATAAGCAAAACCACCTACGGAATCACTAATATCCTTAGCTTTAAGGGCTTGATCAAGAGTGATTAAATCAATCGGCGTTTGGTTGCGCATTAATTCTTCCATGGTTTGGAAGATTGCTTTATGCGCAAAAGTATAAAAATCCTCAGCAATCACTCTTTCTGCAATACCATCCCAATGTTGATTACTCAACATGATGCCGCCAAGTACGGCTTGTTCAGCTTCAATGGAGTGAGGCGGGATACTAACTTGTTCAGTTTTTTTATCGGGAGATTGGATTTGTCTTTGTGATGCCATAAGGATTTCAATTTAAACTAAAAAACTGTGCTTATGATACCGCAAATAGGAGGTGGTTTTAAGAAAAAAGTGCGGTCAATATTTTCAATATTTTAGATATAAAAAAACGGTGGAAAAATCCACCGCTCTTTTTATTCATTCATATTGATTATTCAACTGTTAAAGTACGACATACGTTAGTTGTACCTTCTGATTCATCACCTTGTGTTAATAAAACAAGATCACCTGAAACTAAATAACCTTTTTCTTTTAATAGGTTAATCGCTGCTTTTGCACCTGCAGAGCTACGAGATTCACCATCAAAATGAACTGGAGTGACACCACGATATAATGCGCAACGGTTTAATGTTTCTTGAACACGAGAAAGTGCAAAGATTGGTAAACCAGAGCTGATGCGTGACATTAATAATGGTGTACGACCAGAGTGACTTAATGTAATGATTGCAGCGATACCGCTTAAGTGGTTTGCTGCATACATGGCAGACATTGCCACTGATTCTTCAATATCTCTGAACTCACGATCTAAACGGTGATGGGAAATATTGATGCTAGGCATTTTTTCTGCACCTAAACATACGCGTGCCATTGTCGCTACAGTTTCAGCTGGATATTGACCTGCTGCAGTTTCCGCTGAAAGCATTACCGCGTCAGTACCATCTAATACCGCATTTGCCACGTCCATAACTTCTGCACGAGTAGGCATTGGGTTGCTGATCATTGACTCCATCATTTGAGTTGCTGTAATAACTGCACGGTTTAATTGACGTGAACGACGAATTAATTTTTTCTGTACACCAACTAATTCAGGGTCACCGATTTCAACACCTAAGTCACCACGCGCAACCATGATGACATCTGAAGCTAAGATGATATCATCCATTGCTGCTTCATCAACTACGGTTTCAGCACGTTCAACTTTAGCAACGATTTTCGCTTCTAAACCAGCTTGTTTTGCTAACTCACGTGCATAGTTTAAATCTGCACTTGAACGTGGGAAAGATACCGCTAGGTAATCTACACCGATACGAGCAGCAGTGATGATATCTGCTTTATCTTTTTCAGTTAATGCATCTGCAGATAGGCCACCACCTAATTTGTTGATCCCTTTATTGTTTGATAATGGGCCACCAACAGTCACTTCAGTAAATACTTTTGCACCTTCAGTAGAAAGTACTTTTAATTGAACACGGCCGTCATCTAATAAAAGAATATCGCTTGGCACAACATCTTGTGGAAGTGTTTTATAGTCTAAACCAACGGCTTCTTGATTACCCTCACCTTTTGGTAATTCCGCATCAAGAATAAATTTATCACCAACATTTAAGAAAATTTTGCCGTCTTTAAAAGTAGAAACACGAATTTTAGGACCTTGTAAGTCACCTAAAATTGCCACGGTTTTACCTAATTTTTTTGCGATCGCACGAACACGCTCTGCGCGTTCAATATGATCTTCTGGTGTACCGTGAGAAAAATTCATACGTACAACATTCGCACCAGCTGCGATAATTTTTTCAAGATTATTATCGCGATCTGTTGCTGGTCCCATTGTACATACAATCTTCGTTCTTCTTAATTTTCTAGACATTATCTAAACTCCACAATAGTTACAATTTTAATAAAACTTTTCTAAATTCGGCTTATCCGAGATAAAAAACGTTGCGCATTATACGCTTAAACCAATATAAAATCAAAATAGCTACTGAGACTTTTCAAGTTAAATATTGGTTATTTTTTTAGCATCTAAACTTAACTTAAAACAAATCCCCTTGTTTTCATCCTTAAAACTGTTTATCATCTGTTACATCTTTTATGCGACTATAGCTCAGTTGGTTAGAGCACCACCTTGACATGGTGGGGGTCACTGGTTCGAGTCCAGCTAGTCGCACCATTTACAATCCCAAGCTTTATTAGCTTGGGGTTTTTCTTTTTCGATCTCACCTTAATTTGAATGAATCTTTTCTGGATAATCACATATATAAATGAAAATAATTTGCATTGATTGACGTAAACGTTTTCGCTATACTTTGGGCTCTTTTATTATCTATTGGAAAGCGATTATGAATTTTAAATTAAGCCTTATTTCAACTGCACTTTTAACCAGTTTTTCCATTTCTACGTTTGCAGAAACTGAGCAAACCGTAGATACAAACACCGAGACGCTTGAGCAAATTAACGTTCAAGATACGGGAATTAAACAAAATGGTTATCAAACGACAGGGACATCAGTTGTATCAAAAGCTGAATTGCCTGTATTCGACACACCAAACACAGTAAATATTCTTTCAACCAAACTACTAGAAGATCGCAAACCTGAATCACTCATTGATGCGCTTTATAACGTCAGTGGTGTGAGTCAAGCGAATACGTTAGGTGGTATGTTTGACTCTATTCAAAAACGTGGTTTTGGTGGAAACCGTGACAACTCAATTATGCGTAACGGTTTACAAGCTGGTCCAGCTAAAAACTTTAGCGCGACAACTGAAACTGTTGAAGTTTTAAAAGGACCTGCATCTGTACTTTATGGTATTCAAGATCCAGGTGGTGTGGTTAATATCATTACTAAAAAACCACAACAAACGCCACGTTATGTCGTTGGTGGAACCTTAGGTAATCATAGCCTGTGGGGAACGCAATTAGATTTTACTGGTGGGTTAGGAAATGGTTTCGCTTACCGCTTTATCTATGACAAACAAGAAAAAGACTACTGGCGTAATTTTGGCAAAGTGAAAAATACCACTTACGCACCATCACTTTCTTGGGAAAATGATAAAACTAAAGTACTTCTTTCTTATGAACACAAAGATATTCTTGAGCCATTTGATCGTGGTACAAATCTTTTAACGGCAACTAATGCATTACCGGATATCCCAGTATCGCGTCGTTTAGATGAACCAAATAATGAAACAACCGCAAAAACCGATAACATTGATTTCAAAATTGAACACAAATTGAGTGACGGTTGGAAATTAAATGCGGGTTATAGCTATGCTCGTTACAAATATTTCTACGATCAAGCTCGTATTACAAATATTAACGTTAAAACTCGTACAGCCCGCCGTGCAATTGAACAGCAACAAGGCGATCAACGCGTTCATAGCGGTACATTAAATATCGTTGGTGAATTTGGTATCGGTGATATTGCTAACCGCTTTGTAGCGGGTATTGATGCAATGCGTAATATTCGTGATCTTGGTCCTATTTATAACCAAGGCATCATGAATTCTGATATCAATATTGATCATCCAAACTATACCAGCCCTGTTGCGGAACATAAAAATGGTAACGGCAACGCCTACCAATATAACTATCTCAAAACCGTTGGTGTTTATATTCAAGATACCGCCTACTTTACCGATAACTTTATCATGACGGGTGGTTTACGTTATGAGTACTTTGATCAATTTGCAGGACGTTATTGCTTAAATGCAGCAAACTGTAAAAAAGGTCAAAATCTAACAAAAACCGGAAATACCGATCAGCACGATGGTAAATTATTGTATCAATTAGGTGCCGTATATAAATTTACGCCACATATTGCAACCTTTGCGAACTACTCTGAGTCTTTCCGTCCACAAATGAGTGTGGCAACACCTGTTAGCGGCGATTTAAAACCAGAACAAGGTAAATCTTTTGAAATTGGTGCAAAATACGAAAACTCAGGCTTTAATGCAACACTAGCATTATTCAATATCAGCAAACGTAATGTAGCTGAGGCTGTTGGGTCTGGTTCAAATGCGCAATTAAATATCGTCGGCAAACAACGTTCTCGTGGTGTGGAATTCGATCTTAATGGTCAAATTACGGATAGTCTAAGCGTAGCGGCTAACTATACCTACACCAAAGTAAAATCACTTGAAAATGAGCGTTATCCTGATGCGGTAAATCAACAACTTTCTGGTGTACCGAAACATCAAGCTTCCCTGTTCCTAGCTTATAACGTAGGTGAATTTGATTTTGGTAACATCCGTGTTGGTGGTGGTGCTCGTTATTTAGGTTCTTGGCATGCTTATAACAGTGATTACACCAAAGCATACAAATTACCTTATGCCGTGGTATATGATGCCTTTATTGCTTACGATACCAAAATCTCTGGCAAGAAAGTCTCTTTCCAACTTAACGGTAAAAACTTAACAGATAAAACTTACTATCCATCCACTTCTGGTAACGCAACAAATACGTTAATCCCTGTTGCATTAGGTTATGGACGTGAATTTATCTTCAACACGAAAGTTGAGTTTTAATTAAGCGCACAATACGAGGGCGAATATTTCGCCCTTTTTTCGTTTTTTACTTTATGGATAATCAATGAATTGGCAAACTGAACTTAACTCAAGTTTAAGCTGGATTTTGACCGCACTTTTCTGGGTGATTGTGTGCTTTAGCGTGACGACACTGGTACTCAAACAAACCACATTCGGTCAGAAGTTTTGGCATATTGCATCTCCTTCGATTAATCGCCGTAACAGCATCAAAATCATCGTTATGCTACTGGTGTTGTTTACCATGATTTTGTTAGAAGTGCGTTTCAGCGTACTCAACTCTTTTTTCTATAACGGGCTTTATAGCTCAATGCAGGAATTAGATGCGGATAAGTTTTGGTTCTTTGCAAAACTGAATGCCCTCTTAGTATTGGTACAAGTTATCCACTCCATCGCCGATTATTTCTTGCAACAAGTATTTGAAATCCGTTGGTTGGAAAGCTTGAATAAAGTCCTTGTTAAACGATGGTTAGAAAATAAAAAATACTATCGAATCAAATACGAAAAAGATCTGCCCGATAATATTGATCAACGTATTGAGCAAGATGCACGTGAATTTATCAGTAGTACCGTCAAAATTGTGCGCGGTATGATTAATTCTATTTTGACTACCATTGAATTCACTATCATTCTTTGGTCACTTTCTGGAATATTAAGTCTTTTTGGCTTGAATATCGAAAAAGGCGTTGTTTTCTTTATTTATGCCTTTATTATCCTGGCAACATTAATGTCTGTATGGATTGGTCACCCTTTGATCAAGCTGAACTTCAATAAAGAAAAACTCAATGGTGACTACCGTTATTCTTTAATTCGAGTGCGAGATAATGCGGAAAGTATCGCATTCTATCAAGGTGAACAGCAAGAACAGCATTTATTGAAAAACAAATTTGCCGAAATTATTCATAACCGTTGGGCAATTGTATTAAGAATGTTGGGATTAGACGGCTTTAATGGAAGTGTCACGCGCGTTGCAAAACTCTTACCGTTAATGCTGCAAGCGCCTCGTTTTTTTACTGGACAAATCAAACTGGGCGATATGCACCAAACTGTACAAGCATTTAACCGATTAATGACCGCCCTTTCCTTCTTCCGTTTGTTCTATGAAGAGTTTACGCTCTATCAAGCGCGCTTAAATCGTCTTTATGGTTTTATGACTAAGTTGGATAAATTAGATCATTCAGAGGTTCATCAACCCATGAAATGTTCTAACCGTGTTGCGTTATCAAATTTTGGTATTAAAGATGAGCAAGGCAGATTGTTGCTTAATAACTTAAATATTAAATTAAAAAATGGTGATGCTTTATTAATTCAAGGTCCATCTGGCACAGGGAAAACATCGCTATTAAAAGCAATGGCGGGAATTTATCCTTTTGAGACAGTTGGTCTAGTGGAACATCCTTGTGTGACCAGTTTATTCTTACCACAACGTCCTTATATACCACAAGGCACGTTACGTGAAGCGATTTGCTATCCAGACATTGATCCTTATCATCCTGAATTGGAAAAAACACTCGCGGATTGCTGTTTGGATAAATATCTTCATAGTCTTGATGTAGATAACGATTGGCAAGCGATTTTGTCACCGGGTGAATTACAGCGCGTGGCATTCATTCGGATTTTACTGACCAAACCTGAAGTGGTCTTTTTAGATGAAACCACATCAGCACTTGATGAGCCAACAGAGTATCTGCTTTATAAAACAATTAAAGAGCGCTTACCGAATATGATCATTCTAAGTGTGGGTCATCGTGGTACATTACATCAGTTCCATAACAAACAATTGGATTTGGCAGTCTGCATCGTCTAAATAACAAAAGGCTAAATTATATTTAGCCTTTTCTTTTTACTACGCCCGTACAATTGCTTAGAACTTGCACAATGCTTGCTACACACCCCAATCCCCCCTATAATTCCCCCAATTTTTCTAATTTCATTTTCACAATGTCAAATAAAACCATTGCAAAAAATACGCTATTTCTGTACATCCGAATGCTTTTCAACATGGGAGCCATGCTGTATATCTCTCGTGTGGTATTACAGATTTTGGGTGTAGAAGATTTTGGTATCTATAACATTGTGATGGGGGTCGTGGTCTTATTTTCCTTTTTTAATGGTACAATGACCGCCACCACTCAGCGTTTTATTAACGTAGAAAAAGCCTCGAATGACATCCAACGTGTCAATAAAGTCTTTAATATTAGTATCTTAAATCACCTACTCATTATTTTTATCGTATTCGTGTTAGCTGAAACCGTCGGTTTATGGTTTTTAAATCACAAATTAGTTATCCCCACTGAACGCTTGCAAGCGGCAAATATCGTTTACCAATTAGCCTTAATTATTGCTCTTGTTGAAATCATCAAGGTGCCATTCAATGCCATGATTGTTGCACATGAGAAAATGGGATTCTATGCGTGGTTGGGATTAGGTGAGACCATCTTAAAACTGACTTCTGTCTTTATTTTAAGTCATATCACACATTACGATAAGTTGATTACTTATGGCTGCTTATTGCTTTCGGTTAGCTTAATCGTGCTCTCTCTTTATGTGTTATTCACTAAATATTATTTCAAAGAAGCCGCACGTTTCCGTTTATATAAAGATTTAAGCAAAACCAAAGAAATGGTGAGTTTTTCTGGTTGGATGCTTATGGGACAGGTTGCCTATGTAGGTTCAACACAAGGCTTGAATATGGTGTCTAACTTATTCTTTGGCGTAGCAGTCAATGCAGCTGTCGCTATTGCGACTCAGGTAGAAGGTGCTGTTTATAGCTTTGTGAATAATTTCCAAATGGCAGCTAATCCGCAGTTGGTTCAATCTTATGCGGCAAAAGATTACGATCGCAATCGTCAATTAATTCTTGGCATTTCAAAATATTCACTTTATTTAATGGCGATTCTCTCTGCGCCTGTATTGTATTTCACCCATACCTTACTGACATTTTGGCTAGGCGATCATCTTCCGCAATATACTGAACAACTTGTACAAGCTATTATTGCTTGCTTATTGATCAGTGCAATGGCTGGGGCATTTTGGATGAGTGCATTAGCCATTGGCACATCCACCGTAAAACAATACAATATCATCGTGGCGTTAATTGATCTTTGCACGGTGCCATTGGCTTATTATTTGTTCACACTTGGTTATAATCCAGTGTTTGCCTTTGTGGGTAAATTTAGTACGATGGTCATCTCACAAATCTATCGATTATATTTTATTAATAAAAAAATTAAATTTAGCCAAAAAGAATTTGTCTCATATTTAGTGAATGTCGGCGTGGTGTTTGGCCTGCTATTAGGTATCATCTATATATCCGATACTACCCGCAGTTATTCTTTATTAGAATTTATTGGACAATCCATCATCTTAGAAATGGTATTAATCTGTGTCATTTTAATCTTCGGATTAAACACAGCAGAAAAAAATTTCTTGTTTAGCTATTTAAAGAAAAGAGTAAAAAAATGAATCAACTCCTTATTGATTTAAAAAATAAACTGAATCCTATTGTTGAACTGATCAAAGATAAAAACGACGTATTTTATTTTGACTACCCGCTTCATTTGAACGGGGGCGATTTATTGATTTATCACGGTACAGAACAATTTTTTAAAGATCACAAAATTAACGTGACCTTAAAACGCTGTGAATACGATTTAGATCTTGAAGAAGTCAAAGCAAAAATCACACCGAACACCACTATCCTTTTACATGGTGGCGGCAACTTTGGTGATCTTTATCCGCAGCATCAAAAAATCCGTGAAGAAATGGTGACACATTTTCCGAATAATCGCATTATTGTGTTGCCACAAACCGCTTATTTTAAGCACGAAGAAAATCTACAAAAATCAGCCGCACTTTTCCATAACCACGGTGATTGCCATTTACTGGCGCGTGACGAAAGAACAGCGAATTTATTTGCACAATTTTCTGATCATGTTTATTTATCACCGGATATGGCGCATCAGCTTTATGGCACCATGGAAATCAAACAAGGCACAACTGGCGAACAACTTTATTTCTTGCGTAAAGACATTGAAGCAAGTGATGTAGAAAAAAATATCTTAGCGCAACTGCCCGCTAACAGTAATGTTAAAGACTGGGAAGACATTCTTTCAACCGAAGATGATGTGGTTTTAGCATTAAGCTGGCGAATGAGTAAAATGGCCAATAAATTTGGTTTAAATTGGCTAAAAGATCTCTGCCATCAATTCTGGTATGCCTATACTCAGCGCATTGTAAAACGTGTTGCGCAAGTATTCTTAGCGAACGACAAAGTGACCACAACTCGCTTACATGGTCATATTTTCTCTTGCTTGTTAGAAATTCCAAATCGTGTTTGCGATAACTCTTATGGCAAAAATAGTAGCTATGCGAAATTATGGACAAAAGAGCTAGATTTCGTTGAATTGGATAAATAATGTTTGAATTGAAAAAACTCATTACCGCTATGATTCTCCCCCCATTTAATATTTTAATTTTATGGGGACTTTCACTTATTCTAGCTAAATTCAATTTCAAAAAATTAAGCCGAATTTCAACCGCACTTGGTTTCTCACTACTCTATCTTTTAAGTATCCCTTACACCGCACAAGTACTTAAAGATAGCCTCATTACTGAAGATCATTTGACACTGCAAGATTATCAACGAGCTCAAGCGATCGTTTTACTTGGCGGTGGCTTGCGTGATAGCAAAGAGCTTTATGCACCATTAGCTTCAACAGGTATTCAACTTGAACGCTTACGTTATGCTGCTTTCTTACAAAAAGAAACCCACTTGCCATTATTAATTACAGGGGCAAGTCCAACAGGCGCTATTGAGGCAAAAATCGCCGCAGAAGAGCTCCAAAACTTCTTTAATGTGCCAACCAAATGGATTGAACCTAAAGCACTTACCACCAAAGAAAATGCCCTTTTAACCAAACAAATATTAGAAAAAGAAGGTATTCATAAAATTATTTTAGTTACCAATGAATGGCATATGCAACGTGCAAAATTATTATTCCAACAACAAGGCTTTAATGTGTTACCTGCGAGTGTAGGTGAAGGCATTACGCCTGACAGTTACGGACTCAATATGATGCATTTTATTCCGCAAGGTGGCGCAATTACGAAAAATATGCAATTACTCAAAGAGTGGATTGGATATTGGAAAGAGCGCTAAAGTGCGGTCAAAAGATTACAAATTAGATAATGTAAAGAGGAAAAAACATGAATCAAATTACACGCGAACAAATGCTTCAAGTATTCGAAAATCGCTGTTCCACACGTTATTACGATCCGAATAAAAAAATTAGCCAAGAAGATTTCGCAGCAATTTTAGAATTTGCTCGTTTATCACCAAGCTCAGTCGGTTCTGAGCCATGGAAGTTCTTAGTTATTCAAAATAAAGCATTACGCGATAAGCTCAAACCTTTTAGCTGGGGCATGCAATATCAATTAGATGATTGCAGCCATTTAGTGGTCATTCTTGCGAAGAAAAATGCTCGTTATGACTCTGCTTTCTTCCGTGATGTTTCGGTGCGAAGAGGTTTACAAGGCGAGCAATTAGAAAAAGCCTTGGAAAAATATAAAGGCTTACAAGAAGTTGAAATGAAAACCGCAGAAAGCGAGCGTGCATTATTTGACTGGACAAGTAAACAAACCTACATTGCATTAGCGAATATGCTAACTGGTGCTGCCGCTATCGGTGTAGATTCTTGCCCTATTGAAGGCTTTAACTACGATAAAATGAATGAAGTTTTATCTGCAGAAGGTCTCTTTGATCCAAGTGAATGGGGCGTATCCGTGGCAGCAACATTTGGTTACCGCGCAAGAGATATTACGAAAAAATCTCGTAGACCAATTGAAGAAATTGTCACTTGGGTTGAATAATTCAGTTTTGAATAAATGGGCAGCAAACGCTGCCCTTTTCTTTATCCACCAAACAAGGCTGCGCCACCTGTTACAGCTCCCAGCATGCCATATAACAAGCTTAGTGCAAAAAAGATCATCATTGCGCCTGCAATACATTTGATCATGGCTTCGCCTTTTTGATTAGCACCTGCAAAACCATACCAATGGCCTAAACGAGTCGCGACATTTCTCGCATAGCGTACTAATGCTGCAAAAAGTGAAAGCATTAAACCCGTACCCAAAGACATAGCAAACGTAGCTAAAATCCCCCACCAATACAGATCCAGCATATAGGCGAGAAAGAGCACAAAAATGGCGCCACTACACGGTCGCATACCAATGGTTAAAATCACTAAGAGTTGAGATTTTAAATCACCCGATTGCTTAAGCTGTTGATCATTGGGTAGATGTTGATGTCCACAACTACATTGCACTTGGCTTGCTTTTCTTTGTTCATATCGAAATGGCGAAGCCGCTCCAATCTGTTTCGGCAATGATTGAATCGATGTTATACGAAAAGCTTGTTTTTTCTTCAAGCCTTTCAAACCTTGAGTAATCCAGTAAACCCCTAACAACAATAATAAAATGAGTGCGCTACGTTCCAGCCATAACTGACTTAGTTTAAAATATTTTGAGGAAAGATTAAGTATCACAACTACAATGGACGTTGCTGTAACAGCGACAAAACCTTGCATGAGAGAGGAAAGTAAACTTAAGCGTACGCTGGTTTTAAGCTGGCTTTCATGAGTAGAAAGATAGCTAGCGATAATAAATTTTCCATGCCCAGGCCCTAAAGCATGTAATACACCATAAGAAAAGGCAGCAAAAATTAACCACAATCCTGCTGTAGATGAATGTGCTTGAATCTGGTGTAAATTTTCAGAAATCAGCTGATTAAAGGCTTTTTGCCAATCGGCTACTTGCACAAAAAGCCAAGGTAGCAAGGCAAAAATAATCATCAATAAACCGATAAAGAGTGCGGTCAGTTTTAACTTCATTTTTTTATTCACATTTAATTTTTACTTTCTGCGCAAACAATACACCAAGAGAATCATCTTCATTTTTTTGAGATTTATCCAATGATGAAGCGTAGGATTTAATTTTTTCATCGACATTAGGTTCGAGCACTTCCCCTTTGCAGTTTGCAGGAAGTGCTGAAAAATCAACCGCTCTTTTACCTATTTCAGCATAACGCATTGCCACATAATAGGTGCTATCATAAGTCATTAGCGTAAATTCATTATTTTGCAAAGTCTGTGGCTGAGCTAAAAGAAAATCAAAATAATACTCCACCTCATTTCCTTTAACACGCATGCCATAATTTTCAGGCTGTTTTTTATATTTAATTTTGTGATTTTCTTTATCAAAGACATAACTAAAGTAATGTTCATTCACAACGTTTGCCATTACCTCATCAACTAATTTCTGTTGCGCTGCTTTATCCCCTTTCGTCTGCATCATGTCATACAATACGGCTGAGGAACTGGCTTCATCCAGTAACCATTGGGTCGAAAAACCAATTAATTCATTATCTTTCACTAACAGTTTGGTTTGCATATCAATAAAGGCATGAGGATGTGAGAGAACTGAAAAAGGAAACATGAGTAATAATCTAAGAAATAATTTTTTAAACATAAATGAGAAAAAAGTTGAATAACTCAATAGACAGATTTTATCACAAACAGTTCCAAGCCTAAATCGAATAAAAATCAGCCTGAAAATAAAAAATTATGTAATTTTATTGATTTTTATCAAAAAATAATTCATTCGTGTTTTCCTTATAACTGAAAATTATGTATTATTTATTTCGTCAAGTGATTGGTGATTGCTTGATATTCATAAAGTTCCTAAATAAAATAATCATAAATATAGCTAAACTACTTTCCTACCACCCTGTATGGGTGGTTTTTTTTGCCTTTCAAATAGCTTATTCCCGAAACATCAAGTAAAATAACCGCACTTTTATTCATAACATCGAGAGAATTATGTCAACGCAATTTGTATATACGATGCACCGTGTCGGCAAAGTGGTGCCACCGAAGCGTCATATTTTGAAAGATATTTCTTTAAGCTTCTTCCCTGGTGCAAAAATCGGGGTGCTCGGCTTAAATGGTGCAGGTAAATCAACCCTTTTACGCATTATGGCGGGCGTGGATAAAGAGTTTGAAGGTGAAGCGCGTCCACAACCGGGTATTAAGATTGGTTATCTTCCACAGGAACCAAAACTTGATCCTCAACAAACCGTGCGTGAAGCGGTAGAAGAAGCCGTTTCTGAAGTAAAAAATGCACTGACTCGTTTAGATGAAGTTTATGCACTTTATGCCGATCCTGATGCGGATTTCGATAAATTAGCAGCTGAACAAGCAAACCTTGAAGCTATTATTCAAGCACACGATGGCCATAATTTAGATAACCAATTAGAGCGTGCGGCTGATGCATTACGTTTACCGGATTGGGATGCCAAAATCGAGCATTTATCTGGTGGTGAGCGTCGTCGTGTGGCGCTTTGCCGTTTATTGCTCGAAAAACCAGACATGCTCTTATTAGATGAACCAACCAACCACTTAGATGCGGAATCTGTAGCATGGTTAGAACGCTTTTTACATGACTACGAAGGTACTGTTGTAGCGATTACCCACGACCGTTACTTCTTAGATAATGTTGCAGGTTGGATCTTAGAGCTTGACCGTGGTGAAGGTATTCCTTGGGAAGGCAACTACTCTTCTTGGTTAGAGCAAAAAGAGAAACGTTTAGAGCAAGAACAAGCTACTGAAAACGCACGTCAAAAATCGATTGCAAAAGAGTTAGAGTGGGTTCGTCAAAATCCTAAAGGTCGCCAAGCAAAAAGCAAAGCACGTATGGCTCGCTTTGATGAATTGAACTCTGGCGAATATCAAAAACGTAATGAGACTAACGAACTCTTTATTCCACCTGGTCCACGTTTAGGTGATAAAGTGATTGAGGTAGAACATCTCACTAAATCTTATGGCGATCGCACTTTAATTGATGATTTATCATTCAGTATTCCAAAAGGTGCTATCGTGGGTATTATCGGGGCGAATGGTGCGGGTAAATCTACCCTATTCCGTATGCTTTCTGGTCAAGAACAACCTGATAGTGGCTCAGTGACAATGGGTGAAACGGTGGTACTTGCCTCTGTCGATCAGTTCCGTGACTCAATGGATGATAAGAAAACCGTATGGGAAGAAGTGTCTAACGGACAAGATATTCTCACTATTGGTAACTTTGAAATTCCAAGCCGTGCGTATGTTGGACGCTTCAACTTCAAAGGCGTAGATCAACAAAAACGTGTGGGCGAATTATCGGGTGGTGAACGTGGTCGTTTACACTTAGCTAAACTTCTACAACGTGGTGGTAACGTACTGTTATTGGACGAACCGACCAATGACTTAGACGTTGAAACCTTACGTGCGTTAGAAAATGCGATCTTAGAATTCCCTGGTTGTGCAATGGTGATTTCCCATGACCGTTGGTTCTTAGACCGTATTGCGACTCATATTTTAGATTACGGTGATGAAGGTAAAGTAACATTCTACGAAGGTAACTTCTCAGACTACGAAGAGTGGAAAAAGAAAACTTTAGGCGAAGCAGCTACACAGCCACATCGTATTAAATATAAACGTATTGCAAAATAAGCAATCAAAGTGCGGTTACTTTTGATCGCACTTTCCTTTTACATCTGGAGTGACTATGTTAGTTTATTTGCACATTGTTTGTGCCTTTTTAAGTTTAGGATTATTAATTATCCGTGGGGGAATGCAATTAAGTGGGAAAGATTGGCGAGCAATTAAGCTGCTAAAAATTTTACCGCACTTAGTTGATACACTTTTAATTGCAAGTGGCTTAACGATTTTCTTCTTGGTCGGTTATCAGTTACAAAGCTGGCTTATCATGAAAATCATCATGCTTGTTTTTTATATCTTCTTCTCGGCTAAATATTTTAGTCGCAAAACTACAAATCCAAATAATGTATTTCTGGTATTTGCTGTATTAAGTTTCTTGGGTGCAATTTTCTTTGCTTACCAACCAGACTTCATAGAAAGTTAATCATAAAAAAATCCATCTTCAATTGAAGATGGATTTTTTGTTTTATCTTAGCCACCTGCTAATTTTACTTTAAACCCTTTTTGTTCTAAAAGTTGTTTTAGTAAATCACGTTTTTCGCCTTGAATCTCAATATTGCCGTCTTTAACTGAACCACCGCAACCACACCGCTTTTTAAGTTCAGCCGCTAACTTTTTCAATTCATCATCAGTTAAATCTAGCCCAGTAATCACTGAAACGCCTGCACCTTTTCGACTACTGGTTTGTTTTTGTATGCGAACCACTCCATCACCTTTAGGGCGTTGTACTAGTTGCTTTTGCTCTTTAATTCTACCTGCTTCGGTAGAATAAACTAAAGTACTCTCTGTCATGTTACAAAAGTGATGAATTAATTGAACGAAGCACTTCTGCTGGATTTTTAGCTTGAGTAATTGGGCGACCAATCACCAAATAATCAGAACCTGAACGAATAGCCGCAGCAGGAGTCATAACGCGACGCTGATCACCAAAATCACTTCCAATTGGACGAATCCCCGGTGTGACTAATTTAAAATTAGGACCACAAGTATTACGTAAAATCTCCACTTCTTGTGGTGAACAAACGACGCCATCTAATCCTGCTCGCTGTGTTAAATGCGCAAGACGTAAAACATGTTCAAGTGGTGAAGAATTAATACCGATTTGTAATAAATCTAAATCTTCCATACTAGTCAATACAGTTACTGCGATTAATAAAGGTGCATCTTTTCCATAAGGCTCGAGAATTTTTTTCGCCTCTTCCATCATTTTCAGCCCCCCACTAGCATGGACATCAACCATCCATACCCCTAAATCAGCTGCAGACCGCACTGCTCTTGCCACAGTATTTGGGATATCATGAAATTTAAGATCGAGGAAAACATCAAATTGACGCTCGTGTAATTGCTTGACGAAATTTGTCCCTAGTGTAGTAAACATTTCTTTACCCACTTTTAAGCGACATAAGTTTGGATCAATTTGATCCACGAGGGATAGCGCTTGCCCTTCCGTTTCGTAATCCAATGCAACGATTACTTTACTATTCATAATTTTACCTCACTGTGTCAATTAATTATGTTCAGGTTTAATGGACTCCCACTCTTTACAAGAAGGACAATTCCACATCAATTTGTGAGTTTGGTAACCGCAATTTGTACAACGATAACCAAAATCTTGTTTAATCCTCTCACCAACCATCTTATGTAGCAAAATTAGGCTTTCTTTGCCTCTACCTTGCTCGGCATCATCAATTTGAAATTGGATAAAACGATGGAAAATAGATATACTTGGCCGCTTTGTTAATTGTTGATAAAGTTTTGATTGTGCTGCACTTTTACCATCTTTCTCTTCAATCACACTTGCTAACATTAAATCGACTTTAGTATTGTTAGCCTGCTGGCTAGCTCGAATCAAGAATAACTCAAAGTTATCTCTCTCCCCTAATTCATCATAACAATATTTGAGTGTTTTCAGCACTTCACCAATATAAATTGAATTTTGATTAAGAATATCCTCTAAAAAATGAATAGCTTGGCGATAGTTTTTATTGGCCATCTCTAAATCAGCAAGCAGTATTGATGCTCTCACACTGGTTGGAGATACATTCAGCGCTTTTTGTAGAATACTGCGTTTTTCGACCGCACTTTCAAGTTCACCGCTTAAGGCATATTCACAATAACATTGTGCTAATTCCACATTATTTTCTATAGGTGAAATCTTGGCAAGCTTCTCTGCGATATTAACCGCTTTTTTCCATTCTTTTACTTTTTGATAAATCACCAAAAGCTGTTGCAGTGCATTTTCAGCAAATTCTGGTTCATCTACCATAATGATGTAAAGCGCTTCAGCACGGTCATAAAAACCTACCGCCATGAAATCCTTGGCAAGTTGCTGTTTAGCTAATAATTTTTGTTCGAAAGAATAATTGGGACTACGATCGAGAGCTTGATGGATCCGCAAAGCACGATCCACTTCGCCTCGAGAACGGAAAAGATTACCGAGCGTTAGCTCTGCTTCAAATTGTGAGTTGCTTTCAATTTCATTTTCTGTTTCTTGTTTTTGCAGCATATCAAGAAACAAATCAACAGCTTTATCTGTTTGATTAGAAAGCAAAAAATTGACCCCCGTGACATAATCACGGGAGAGTTTATTACTAATATCTTCCTGATCCTTCTTAGCACTCCGATGCCCCATATACCAACCGTAAACGGCGGCTATTGGCAGAAGCAGAAAGAGTAATTCAAGCATTATACTGCCTTATCGCGAGTAGTCGTTAATTCGTTAATTTGTGATGTTTGACGTTTAACTTGACGGGCTAACGACATATTTTTGAATTTTAATTTTAAGTAGAAGAGTCCAGTAATTAACCAACCTAGAATCAATCCAAAGCCAAATAAAATTGCAACCAATGTTGAAAGTTGTAATTGACTTTCGGCAACAATATAATTAAAAGTAATGACTTGATCATTATTTGCCCCAATAGTTATCGCAACTAATACGATAGCAAACACAATAATAAGTCCAAGAATATACTTAATCATCACAATCTCCTTTATTAAGAATAGTTTCATTATGCCAAAATTTATAATAAAAAACGACACTTAAGTGTCGTTTTATTGATATCAATTGATATGCTTAAGCAAAAACATTTACACGATCTTTTAATTCTTTACCTGCTTTAAAGTGCGGTACGGATTTAGCATGCAATTTTACAGAATCACCTGTTTTAGGATTACGGCCAACTCGCGGTTGACGATGGTGTAAAGAGAAACTACCAAAACCACGTACTTCAATCCGATCACCATCTTCTAAAGATTGTGTAATCAGTTCAAGAATATCCTTTACAATGCCTTCTACTTCTTTTGCGGATAAAGTTGGGTACTTTGTTGATAGATTTTCAATTAGTTCAGATTTAGTCATCGTCAACTCTCCTTTAAATTATATTCAAACCTTTCATTAAAATTTACGATTAATATATTGGTTCATAACAAATTATCGCTAAATCTTTATTAAATATTGCGAGTAATAATAAGGCTGAGTAATTACTCAGCCTTATTCATGTGAATTAATTATTCACCTTTAGCTGCTCTAAAAGCTTCAGCCATTGCGTTTGGAATAGCAACTTCTTCTTGTTTGTTATTCACACTTGCAACTGCAGCGGCTTCTTCAGCTTGATCTTTCGCTTTTACAGATAAGTGAACGATACGAGCTTTACGATCAACACCTGTATATTTCGCCTCAACTACATCACCTGCTGCAACTTCGTTTGTTAAATCTGCTGCACGGATATAACCTTCTACGCCACCTGCTAATTCAACTTTAGCACCTTTAGCGTCAGCTTCAACAACAGTTGCAGAAATTACAGCACCTTTTTTGTTGATTGCTACGAAGTTGTTGAATGGATCATCTTCAAGTTGTTTGATACCTAAAGAAATACGTTCTTTCACTGCATCTACTGCTAATACTACTGCAGAAACTTCGTCACCTTTTTTGTAGTTACGAACTGCTTCTTCACCTGCAACATTCCAAGAAATGTCAGATAAGTGAACTAAACCGTCGATACCACCTTCAAGGCCGATGAAGATACCGAAATCAGTGATTGATTTGATTTTACCAGTAACTTTGTCGCCTTTGTTGTGAGTTTCAGCGAATTGAGTCCATGGGTTAGCTTTACATTGTTTTAAGCCTAAAGAAATACGACGACGTTCTTCATCAACTTCTAACACCATTACTTCAACTGTATCGCCAAGGCTTACAACTTTAGATGGGTGGATGTTTTTGTTAGTCCAATCCATTTCAGAAACGTGAACTAAACCTTCAACACCATCTAAGATTTCAACGAAACAACCATAGTCAGTTAAGTTAGTTACTTTACCAGTTAATTTGCTGTTTACTGGGTGGTTTTCAGCGATAGCAATCCAAGGATCTTGACCTAATTGTTTTAAGCCTAAAGATACGCGAGTACGATCTTTATCAAATTTCAATACTTTAACTGTAACTTCATCACCTACATTCACGATTTCGCTTGGGTGTTTAACACGCTTCCAAGCCATATCAGTGATGTGTAATAAACCGTCAACACCACCTAAATCTACGAATGCGCCGTAGTCAGTTAAGTTTTTAACGATACCTTTAACTTCTGAACCTTCAGCAAGGCTCTCGAGAATTTGTTCACGTTCTTGGCTGTTTTCAGATTCGATTACTGCGCGACGAGAAACAACAACATTATTACGTTTTTGATCTAATTTGATTACTTTGAATTCTAATTCTTTACCAAGTAGGTGATCAGCTTCGCGCGCAGGACGCGTGTCAACTAATGAACCAGGTAAGAATGCACGAACACCGTTTAACTCAACTGTGAAACCGCCTTTCACTTTACCGTTGATTAAACCGATAACGGTCGCTTTTTCTTCGTAAGCTTTTTCTAATTCAATCCAAGATTCGTGACGAACCGCTTTCTCACGAGAAAGTTTAGTTTCGCCGTAACCATCTTCAACTGCATCTAAAGCTACATTTACTGTGTCGCCAACTTTAACTTCAAGTTCGCCTTGAGCGTTTTGGAATTCAGTAACAGGAATTGCAGATTCAGATTTTAAGCCTGCATCAACAAGTACAAAGCCTTTTTGAATAGCAACAACAGTACCGCTAACGATTGAACCTTGACGGGTTTCAAGGCCTTTTAATGATTCTTCAAAGAGTTGAGCAAAAGATTCTGACATATAAATAATCTTCTTAATTTAAGTTAATAACATCCACATTAAGATCCATAAAATGCGGGGTTGAGGATAAATGTCTATTCTTCCTTGAATAAACAGTTAAATCGAAATTGACGATTTTTGTTGAATATAAGCCAACGCTTGAGCAATGACTTCATCAATGCTCAATGTTGTACTATCTAACAATAAAGCATCATCAGCCGGTTTCAATGGCGCAACCTCTCGATTTCTATCACGAAAATCGCGTTCTTGTATCTCGGCTAAAATCTGTGCAAAGTTACCATTAATTCCCTTATTTTGCAACTGTTTATAGCGTCTTTTTGCACGTTCTTCCGCACTCGCATCTAAAAACAGCTTAACTTGTGCATTTGGAAAAACTACGGTTCCCATATCTCGTCCATCCGCAATCAGACCATCATTTTTACCAAAATCCTGTTGAAGTTGCAGTAAAGCCGACCGCACTTTAGGAAAAATCGCCACTTTTGACGCAGCTTCCGCCACTTCTTGCGTACGGATTAAATGACTTACATCCATCCCACCAAGAAGCACATTGACTTCACCATTTTTCGGAATGAACTGAATATCTAAATGACGGGCTAACTCTGCTAATCCTTTTTCATCGGTTAAGTCTGCATGACGTTTCAGCGCAGCCAATGCCGTCACGCGATAAATCGCACCACTATCTAATAAGGTAAAACCTAACTTTTCTGCCAATGCGTAGCAAAGTGTTCCTTTTCCAGCCCCACTTGGACCATCAACAGTGATAATCATACCCATAAAAATCTCCAGCAAAAATAATAATGTGGAGAATTTTACCTTATTCTCCTCATTATTGCTTTTTAAATTTTATTAGCTAGAGCAACTGTGGAATTAAGTAGCACTCTTGCCCCATTTTTACACCATTCATCTGTAATATTTTCTGCCTCGTTATGGCTTAATCCATTAACACAAGGAATAAATATCATTGATGTTGGAAATTTATGATTTAATTGACAAGCATCATGACCAGCTCCAGAAACAATATACTCCCAAGAATAACCTAATGAATTACAACTTTCTTGGACCGTTTTAATCAACTCCGAATTAAATTTAACTGGAGATAAAGAAACAACTTTCTTAATATCAAACACTAAATTATTTTCTCGAGCAATATCATTCAAAATCTGATAAATTTTCCTCTCTATATTTATTAAACTTTGTTCATTAGGATGACGAACCTCTAGCGTAAAATAAGCTTGACCAGGGATTACATTGGGTGAATTTGGCGTTAATTTAATCTGGCCAACAGTCATGCGCCCCTGATTCACCACTTCTCTCAAACCTAATTTATTAAATTTAACTATTGCATTTGCCATGCCTACTGATGCATCTTGACGCATATTCATTGGTGTAGTTCCTGCATGAGAAGATAACCCAGTCAATGTAATTTGATACCAGTTCTGTCCTAATGCACCAGTTACTACACCTATTTCAGTTTGATTATTTTCTAAAACAGGACCTTGCTCGATATGAAGCTCTAATACAGCATAAGGATGATATGATGCAAAATCGTCTGTGCCTAAATAGTTAATATTATTTAAAGCTTCCTCGACTGAAATACCGTCCTTATCTTTTTCAGATAATGCAGCTGTAAGAGATAAATTACCAATAAAAACTGAAGCGCCCATCATAGCAGGAGAAAATCTAGCCCCTTCTTCATTTGTCCACATAACAAGATCAATTGGCCGCTCTGTTTCAATATTATGATCATTTAATGACAATAACACTTCTAATCCAGCTAACACCCCATAAATACCATCGTAACGACCACCTAATGGTTGAGAATCACCATGAGAACCAATTAATATTGGAGCTAACTGATTATCCTTTCCACCACGGCGAATAAAAATATTACCAATTGCATCTATTTTTATCGAAAAGCCTGCTTCTTTGGAAAGTTTAATCAAATAATCTCTTGCAAGTTTATCCTCATTACTTAATGCAAATCTTGTTACGCCATTTAATGGGGTTTTCCCAAATTGAGAAAAAACATCTAACAAATGAAGTAATCTTGAATTATTAACATTCATGCTGTTCCTCATTTTTAGCTGACTCTTCTTGTAATCGATATCTAAAATCAC
Source organism: Haemophilus parainfluenzae (assembly GCF_900638025.1). Taxonomy (NCBI): domain Bacteria; kingdom Pseudomonadati; phylum Pseudomonadota; class Gammaproteobacteria; order Pasteurellales; family Pasteurellaceae; genus Parahaemophilus; species Parahaemophilus parainfluenzae. The sequence goes on along the minus strand of NZ_LR134481.1, from coordinate 1,490,722 downwards.
AAAAGCCATCACCATTCATGACTGTATGAGGTCGACTTAAACTCACATTTGGTGCATATCCCTCAATAAATTTGCTATCTCGGTTACAAGAAAGTAGGAAACCAATTTCTTCTAATCCCATTTCTTTATACATTTCAGCATAACGACAACGATGTACATTATAATCATATTTATAATGATCATTATTAATAACCTCTATACGTAATGCATCATCCTTTTCCCATAAATATTGTAAGGCCACAAAACTCTCTACACTCGTACCATTAAGTTCTCGTTTGGCATATTCCTTTCCTGCATCTATTGCAGCATTAGCTACAGCTTCCTCTATGATAGATTTAGCTTTATCTAAACCAAATTCACGTTTCATAATTTCGTAAATAGGTTTAATTATTTCGGCTTCAATTTTACGTTGCTGTAAAATACCAATCTCGACAAAATCAGGAAAATCTTTATTCATTTTCACTCCTTTAAATTACAAAATCGTTACGTAAAATTTCATTATTAATAAATCGACGAATTCGAGGATCATCATTATTTCTTAACTCATTTGGAGTTTGTAAAAATGCAATTTCACCAGAATCCATAAACGCAATTTTATCTGATACCCGCATTGCGAATTGCATCTCATGACTCACAATAATCATTGTCATTCCTTCTTTTGCAAGTTCTTCCATAACAAGTAATACTTCTCCAACTAGTGTAGGATCCAATGCCGAAGTTGGCTCATCAAACAACATAATTTTAGGTTTCATCACCAAAGCTCTTGCAATAGCTACTCGCTGTTGTTGACCACCCGATAATTGATGTGGGTATTTATTGAGATGTTGCAACATGCCCACTTTATCAAGCATAGCTAAAGCCAATAATCTAGTCTCATCTTTAGTCTTATTATGATACTCAGGGGCAAGGAGAAGGTTTTCTAATACGGTCTTATGCGGAAATAAATTATAATTTTGGAATACCATTCCTAAATTCACAATTTTACCCACCGAATTTGAAACAAAATGGCTACCATTGATAAAGTCTTCACCTTCTAATTTGATACTTCCTTCATCTAAAGACTCTAAACCATTAATACTTCGAATTAACGTTGTTTTACCAGATCCTGAGTAACCAATAATAGAAAGAACCTCCCCCCATTTTAAAGAAAGATCAATACCTTTTAAAACTTGTACGCCGTTAAAGGATTTTTTTACCCCATGCACACTCAATGCTTCATCGCTATTAGCATGTTCAGTTTTTAAAATGCTATAAGGTGCTAACGCTGACTTATCGATAGTAACCTCGCTATTGTTTTCATTTTTTATTGAAGATACATCCAGTTTATTTTCAACTTTTTTTAGCACCCAGGATAAGAAACTCACGATAACAATGTAATAAAATGCGACTGCGAGCAAAGTTTCTAATACTAAAAAATTACGCGTATAAAGCTGTTGCCCTACCAGTAAAATCTCAGTTAAAGAAATAACCGAAACAAGAGAGGTTAATTTGACAATTGTAATATATTGGTTGGTCAGTGGAGGTAAGGCTACTTTTAATGCTTGAGGAATAATAATTAAACGTTGAAGCCCCCAGAATCGGATTCCTAATACTTTACCGGCTTCATATTGACCTTTAGGTATAGAGGATAATGCTCCACGATGAATTTCTGCTATATAAGCAGATTCACTGAGCACCATAGCAATTAAACCTGCAATAAATGGGTTCGATAATAAAACAGAACTAACACTCCAGAATTGAGGCACGTTATATATAAAAATTAATAACACTAATAAAGGTAAACTACGAAACAACCAGATATAAGTATTAGAAAATTTACTAACTAGTTTTTTATTCGATTGAGTTCCAAGTGCAAGAAAAAATCCCCAAATAACAGCAAAAATCCAAGTTAATGTACTTAACTCAAATACGGTTAAAACAGCTTTCCAGAAATCAGTATTTACGAATAAACTCGCTAAATATGACCAATTAAAACCTTTTGATACCGTTTTATCATTTCCATTTTCACTAGCTAAAATCGCATTATCTAAGGCGTTTTCTAGTCCATTTTGTTTTAATAATGCTTCATTTGGAAACTCAAGGTTATATTTTTTTAGTAATTTTTGATATGAACCATCTGCTAAGGTATCTTTTATCGCATGTGCAATAACTGCCTTACCAGATAAGTCACTCTTATTAAAAGCAAGTCCAATCAATACCGGATATAACTGTTCTTTATTTGTAATTTTTAAACGATCACCTAATTGATTAATCACCATCTGTGCAACGGCTGCGTCTTCATACTGAACATCAACACCACCAGATAAAAGTGCTTGAGCAGCCTCTGGCGCACTCGGGTACTCTTTCACAATAAGCGGTTTTAGATTTTTAGGCGCACAATACTTTTCTGAAACCTCATTCATCGTTGGAATCCAAGCAGCACCTTTCATTGAAGAAATGCTTTTACCACAAAGATCCTCTAATTTTTGTGGAGAAAAGCTATCCTTACCTCGGACAACAAGAACGCCCCCAGTTTGTAAATAAGGGAGAAAATCAACTTGCTTCGCACGTTGAGGATTAACATATAAAGCTGAAGCAACAAGATCATAATGTCCAGCATTTAACCCAATAATAATATTTTCAATTCGAGTGTCTTTAAACTCAACTTGACGATTCAGATTTTTTCCAAGTAATCGCATTAAATCAGGATCAAATCCGCTGGCCTCTTTATTATCTAAGTAAGCATAAGGAGCATAAGTTAAATCAATTCCTACTCGTAAAGGACTTGCTTCATTAGCTTGTGAAAAGAAAGACAGCAATAACAGCAATCCTCCTGCAAGAGTTTTATGTATGATGTTTAGCATTTTGATAATCCTTTTATTATTATAAAAAATAAGCCTCCATTGCGGAGGCTTTTGATTTTATGTGTTTTATAAAAGGCTATCTAATAACTGATTTCCCTATTATATAATGATTTTATATATAAGTTTACAATCTATCTATCATGCCCAACACTAATGCAGAGGATTGTTTTGCTGCAAGTGGGAGAAATTCTTCAAATAACATACTCGCTTCGCCATCACCCGCATCTGAAATTGCACGAACAACCACAAAAGGTACGTTAAAGGCATGACAAACTTGTGCAATCGCTGTTGCTTCCATTTCTACTGCAGTCACATTGGGAAAATCTGCTTTAATTTGAGCCATTTTTTCTTCGCTATTAATAAAACTATCACCAGAGCAAATTAAACCGCGTTTTACATTTTGTCCTTGTAATTGGGCAATTTCATCAGCTAAATCGGCTAATTCTTTATCTGAAAGAAAAGCCGCTGGATTGGCGGGTAATTGACCTTTTTCATAGCCAAATGCCGTCACATCTGCATCGTGATAGCGTGTTTCATCCGAAATAACGATATCTCCTACTTTTAAACCTTTTGCAACACCGCCTGCTGAGCCCGTATTTAAAACCACATCCGGTTTTGTCAATTGTAATAAAGCGGTAGTACCAATAGCGGCTGCAACTTTACCAATTCCTGATTGTAATAATGCGATCTCTTTGCCATTAATTTTGCCTTCAAAAATGACCGCACTTGCCACTTTGGTTTCTCTTTTATCTGTCATTAACTGAGATAAAATCTCCACTTCTTGTGCCATTGCACCAACAATCCCGATTTTCATTATTGTTTCCTTTCTTGTTCTATTTTGTTCACTAAAAAATCCAATACCGCTACACTGTAATCATCATTATATAGTGTGCTTGCTGTAAGCACATATTTTCCATCTACAACCACATAAGGAAAAGTAAAAACACCATATTCTTCAGTTAAATCAATAGCATTACTCACATCCTCTTTCACTCCAATAGAGGATGCTACCTCGTCAAATTCAGACTGATTAATTCCTTGCAAAGCAGCCCATTCACTCATTTTATCTAATGACGATAACTCGGTATAACGAGCTTTTTCTGAGGTTTCAAATAATAACGCATCAGACAACTCGCTCGCATTTAAGCGCTTCAATGTATAAAATATTATTGCTGAAAATTTATCCTCATTCGTTGCAACAGGATATTCCTTGAAAATGAGCTTATTTGGGCGAATTTGACTATAAAGCTGTAAGATATCTTGAGCTGAAGAGCAAACTCGGCAGTCATAGTCAAAGAAAAATTGGATGGGGATTTTACGATCGTTTCTTTTAGCTTGTACAATTGGTTCTTGATATGAAAAATAATCACGCCCATCTTCAAACTGTATGATATTTGCTGATGGTAAATGCGGTGAATTTTGGACAGAAAAACTCTTTGCATTAACTTCACTAAATGCGATATCCATCACGCTTAGCAATATCATTGCAAAGGATCCTTTTGATATATTCTGCCAAACTTTTTTCATAACTTAACCAATTGGTTCAATATAATCGACTAATAATTGGAGGTTTCGATTTCCTCGAAACTCATTAATTTCTAACTTATATGCAAATTTTGCCTGCTTAATCGACAAATCGGGATAATACCGAGTATCGATATTAAACGCAATGGCATCTAGTAATGGACCACCATTTTTAGGCTCAACAAGCATTTTTAAATGATTTTGATTTTGTCCGATAGCTCGTTGCTCAAAAATTTTAAATTCTCCATCAAACACCGGTTCAGGGAATGCTTGCCCCCAAGGTCCGCCAGATTTTATCACTTCTGCTGTTTGAATATTAAATTCATTTGCTTGAAGTTCGCCATCCGTCCAAATCACACCTTGTAATTGATCTTCATTTAACCAATCTTGCACCGTTTGATTAAAAATCTTTTGAAACTCAGGGAAAAAGCTTTCTTTAATGCTTAATCCTGCCGCCATAGCATGGCCGCCAAATTTTAAAATCATATCAGGATGTTGGGAATGAATACGCTCTAATACATCGCGCATATGCAGGCCCTCAATTGAACGTGCAGAACCTTTTAAAATGCCCTCTTGATCTTGAGCAAAAGCAATAACGGGTCGATGGTATTGATCTTTGATTCGAGAAGCCACAATACCTAATACACCTTGATGCCAATCTGGATGGAATAAGGCGATTCCCATTGGGAATTCATCCGAAAGAGCGGTGAGATTTCGGCAAATTTCTAAGGCTTCCAACTTCATGCATTGCTCAATTTCTTTTCGAGCTTGATTTAAACTGTCTAAATCTAAGGCTTGGGCTCTTGCCTCTTGCATGCTTTCTGCCAGTAATAACTCCACACCGACAGACATATTATCTAATCGGCCCGCAGCATTTAAACGGGGTGCAATCGCAAAGCCCAAATCAGCTGAACAAAGTTTTTCAACTTCTCGATTAGCCACTTCTGTTAATGCTATTATTCCAGGGCGACAACGTTTCGCACGAATTCGCATCAAACCTTGATGAGCTAAAATACGATTATTTTGATCAAGGGGGACAACATCCGCAATCGTGCCGAGCGCAACTAAATCCAATAATTCAGTAAAATTAGGCTGTGTTTTTGCCGTAAAAATACCCAACTCGCGAAATTTAGCTCGTAAAGCGAGCATTAAATAAAATGCCACACCTACACCAGCTAAACATTTTGAGGGGAAATCACATTGTTGCAAATTTGGATTAACAATAGCATCAGCATTAGGCAATATTTCTGGTGGCAAGTGATGATCGGTAATCAACACTTTTATACCCTGCTCTTTTAAATATGCTACGCCCTCAAAGGACGATACACCGTTATCTACAGTCATCAATAACTGTACACCTTTTTCCATTGCCATCTCTGCAACAGAAACGCTTAAGCCATAACCCTGCTCAAAACGATTTGGCACAAGGTATTCCACATCAGCAAAACCAAGCATGCGTAAAGCCAATACTGAAATAGCGGTACTCGTTGCCCCATCAGCATCAAAATCACCAACGATAACAATCTTTTGTTGCTGTTGATAAGCTTCTATCAATAAATCTACAGCTTTTTGAATACCATATAATTGATTGGGATTCAGCATTGATTGCAAAGTGCGGTCTAATTCTTGACTGTTTTTAATATGGCGAGAACGATAAAGACGATCGAGTAATGCATTATCTGAAACAGAATTTCCGGCAGGAATTTCACGACGTTTGATGAGTTTTTTCACAATATTTTATTATTGACTAATAATCACTTAAAGAAATATTTGGTATTGTATTTTTATGATATGAATATTTTAAGGGCGTATATCACACGCCCTCACTTAAAATTATTGCACCGATTCTTTTAAGGCAGCTAACAAGTCTTGAGGCTTTAAATATCCTCCAATCACTTCACCTGTTGACGTTACAATACTTGGCGTACCTTGCACGCCGAGTTGCACACCTAAATCATAGTGTCTTTTCACAATATTAGGTGCTTTCAACTCTTTCGGTAAGTTGCCTTTTTCTGCTTCGTTCAATGCAAATACAGGATCTTTTGCAGTCCAAATGGTTTCCATTTGACGAGCCGTATCATTCATTCCTGCTCGCGGGAAAGCAAGATAACGAATTGTAATACCTAAATCATTATATTCCTTTGTCTGTTGATGGAGAAGATGACAATAATGACAAGTAATATCCATAAATACAGTCACAACATATTTTTCATTTTTTGCCGGATAAATGATCATTTCGCTTTTTAATGCATTCACTTTATCTGCTAAAAATTTACCCGCTACATCAACTGGGCCTTTATTTGTTAATTCATACATTTTGCCTTGCAAAACATATTGACCATTTTCGCTCACATATAAAATGCCTTGATCAGTCACGGCTGTTTTAAGGCCTTTTACAGGTGAATCTTTCACTTCAATATTTTTCGCACCTAATGCTTGTAGTTTCGATTTAATCTCAGCATCACTCGCCATTGCAGTGGCAGAAGCAGTGATTAAAAGTGCGGTGAGTAATTTTTTCATTTTTATTCCTAAATATATCTAAACAACAAAGATTAGAATTATAAATGGATCGATAATTTGTGCAAGCCAAACTACCCAAAAAACTGAAAATGACTTATACTTCTGCCGCTTATAGAGGTTTATTTATTATGTTTGAAATTAATCCAATCAAAAACAAAATCGCTGATCTTTCCGAGCGCACTTCTGTGCTTCGGGGGTATCTTTGACTTCGACGCAAAAGTTGAGCGTTTAGAAGAAGTTAATGCCGAATTAGAACAACCTGATGTGTGGAACGAACCTGAAAAAGCTCAAGCACTTGGGAAAGAACGCGTTTCACTTGAACAAGTGGTTGATACTATCAAGAATTTAGAACAAGGTTTAGAGGATGTTGAAGGGCTGCTTGAATTAGCCATTGAAGCGGAAGATGAAGAGACCTTCAATGAAGCCGTTGCTGAATTAGATGAGCTTGAACAACAACTCGCAAAATTAGAATTCCGACGCATGTTTAGCGGTGAGCACGATGCGTGTGATTGTTATGTCGATTTACAAGCTGGCTCAGGTGGTACAGAAGCGCAAGACTGGACGGAAATGTTACTTCGCATGTACCTTCGTTGGGCAGAAAGCAAAGGCTTTAAAACTGAATTAATGGAAGTCTCTGATGGCGATGTTGCGGGTTTAAAATCAGCGACGATTCGTGTTAGTGGCGAATATGCTTTCGGTTGGTTACGTACGGAAACCGGTATTCATCGTTTAGTGCGTAAAAGTCCATTCGACTCTAATAATCGACGTCATACATCGTTCGCAGCCGCTTTCGTTTATCCTGAAATTGATGACGACATTGATATTGAAATTAATCCAGCAGATTTACGTATTGATGTTTATCGTGCATCAGGTGCGGGTGGTCAGCACGTCAATAAAACTGAAAGTGCGGTGCGTATTACTCACATGCCAAGTGGGATTGTTGTACAATGTCAAAACGATCGTTCTCAACACAAAAATAAAGATCAAGCTATGAAGCAGTTAAAAGCGAAATTGTATGAGCTTGAGTTACAAAAGAAAAATGCGGATAAACAAGCGATGGAAGATAATAAATCTGATATCGGTTGGGGCAGCCAAATTCGTTCTTATGTGTTAGATGATGCGCGTATTAAGGACCTCCGCACAGGCGTTGAAAATCGGAATACTCAAGCAGTATTGGATGGCGATCTTGATCGCTTTATTGAAGCCAGTTTGAAAGCTGGGCTTTAATCATAATTTTTTATATAAACTAAGTGAGGTCATTTTCCTGGTCTCCTGAAGACACCACTGAAGTTAAGGGCTAGTGATAATGTCATATCGCACTTAGTCCTTTTGATTTCAGTTAAATTTTGCCATTTTTGTCACACAATTTTGAACGAGGCACTTACCATCAGAGAATATTAAGATGGTTGACTGCAATCGGATCTATCGCTCATCCATAGAGCCTATTTCGTATTTAGTCTGACCTCAATTGTCTATTTATCACTATACTCGCCTAATTTGCCAAAAGGCTTTCTTCCAATAAGGGCTATTCATCGAAGAATAAATCACACCACCTTTGGTTGAAGCATGTAAAAATTTATCTTCTTTTACATAAATCCCAACATGATAGCCATTTGGTCCGCGCCCTGTCTTAAAGAAAATTAAATCGCCAGTTTGGATATCTTCTTTACGAACAAGTTTTCCATAACCCGCTTGATCTTTTGTTGTACGAGGCAGGCGAATGTTAAAACGGTCAATAAAGGTCTTTTGCACAAAACCAGAACAATCAATACCACCACGAGATTGCCCGCCTAAAACATATGGTGTACCCGCCCATTCATATTGTTGTTCACTTAACATGGTAATGGCCATAATAGGATCCCCAATCTGACCTTTATAGTTCATTGCATAATCTTCACGAACACCACTTGAACAAGCAAAAAGTAAAAAACTTCCTGCGACTAAAAAAGCACATTTAATCTTATTCATGTTCAATCCTGACAAAAGTGCGGTCAAAAACGACCGCACTTTTCTTACTATTGTTTTGGCTTGGTATTTTCTACACGAGCTCGTAATTTTTGTCCTGGCTTGAATGCCACTACACGGCGCGCAGAAACAGGAATACTTTCACCTGTTTTCGGATTACGCCCTGGACGGGAAGCTTTATTACGAAGTTCAAAATTACCAAAACCGGATAATTTTACTTCTCCACCAGATTCTAACGATAAACGAATTTCCTCAAAAAAGTCTTCCACTAATGCTTTAGCTTCAGCTTTTTGTAATTGATACTTATCTAATAAGTATTCAGTAATATCAATTTTTGTAATCGTTGCCATGTTAGTCTCCTGTTTAGTCTCTAAGCTCCGCATTAAAGCGTTGTTTAACTTCGTTTAATACAGCAGAGATTACCGCATTAATCTCATCATCTTCAAGCGTTTTTTCATTATCTTGAATAGTTAAACTGATTGCTAAGCTCTTATGTCCGCTAGCAACGCCAATGCCTTGATATACGTCGAATAAATTGACTTGTGTTAATTTTTCTCCGCCAGCTTGCTTACATGCTTCGATAATATCGCCTGCTGGTACATTATCGGCAACGACTAAAGCTAAGTCACGACGGTTTGCCGGGAATTTTGAAATCTCTTTAGCTTGAACCACACGACGATTTGCAATGGCATCCCATAAAATTTCAAAAACAACCGCTTTGCCATTTAATCCTAATTTTTGAGCGATAAGTGGATGAATAGTTCCAATAAAACCAATTTCTTTTCCATCTAATTCAATTGAAGCAGATTGTCCTGGGTGCAATGCACTGTGTGCTTTTGCCACAAATTTAACTCGATTACCTACTTCGGTAAGAGAAAGAATGCTTTCTAAATCACCTTTAAGATCAAAGAAATCTACATTTTCTGCTTTAGCCGTCCAAGATTCAGATTTAGCGGTACCTGTAATTACACCAGCAAGAACAAACTCTTGGCGAATGCCAAATTCCGCATTTGCATCCGGAACAAAACGTAATCCTGTTTCAAATAAACGTACACGGTTTTGTTGACGGTTTTGGTTGTATAGTACTGCACCAAGTAATCCACTTAACAATGAAACGCGCATTGCTGACATTTCAACTGAAATTGGATTTGGTAATACAAGCGCATCAATTTCTGGATGAAGTAAAGTCTGTATTTTGGGATCAACGAAGCTATAAGTAATCGCTTCTTGATAATCTGCATCCACAAGTGCGGTCTTAATTCGGCTTAATTCTAAATCTGCTTCTTTATGCTCACGCATACGAAGATGCGCTAATGGCGCATTATTTGGAATGCTGTTATAACCATAAATACGGGCTACTTCTTCAATGAGATCTTCTTCGATTTCAATATCAAAACGCCAGCTTGCAGAAGTCACTGTCCAGACGTCATTAGCATATTTCACGGCAAAACCTAAACGTTCAAAAATCTCGGTCACGGTTTCAGTTTCGATATGATGACCTAATAAGCTATCTAATTTTTCACGACGTAAAGTCACTTCATTGACTTTTGGTAAATATTGCTCGCTCACGACTTCACAAATTTCACCTGCTTCACCACCGCATATGTCAAGTAACAATGCTGTTGCACGTTCTATTGCGTGACGTTGTAGCGTAAAATCAACACCACGTTCAAAGCGATGTGAAGAATCGGTGTGTAAACCATATTGTCTTGCACGTCCTGCAATCGCTAATGGTGCGAAGAATGCCGCTTCTAAAATCACATCTTTTGTTGTTTCAGCATCAACACCACTTGCTTGACCACCAAAGATACCCGCCATTGCTAATGGACCTGTTTGGTCTGCAATCACTAAAGTATTCGGTTGTAATTTTGCAGTTGTGCCATCTAATAAAACAAGTTCTTCGCCGTTATTGGCTAAACGTACTTGAACAGGTTGAGCTACTTTTGATGCATCAAAAGCATGCATTGGTTGACCTAATTCAAGTAAAACATAGTTGGTAATATCCACAATCGGATCGATAGAACGAATACCACAACGACGTAATTTTTCTTGTAACCAAATTGGTGACTGCACTTTAACATTCACATTTTTCACCACGCGTAATAAATAACGTGGACATGCTTCTGGTGCGTTTAATTCAATTTGAACTTTATCTGAAATTGTTGCCGGTACAGCATCAAAGTGCGGTTGATTAACAACTTGTTTATTAACCACGCCAACTTCACGTGCAACACCTGCAATGCTTAAACAATCTGCACGGTTTGGCGTTAAACTAATTTCAATAGCTTTATCATCTAAATCTAAATATTCACGTAGCTTTGTGCCTACTGGTGCATCTAACGGTAATTCAATAATACCATCTGCCTCTACATCAATGCCTAATTCAGAGAATGAGCAAAGCATCCCTTCTGAAGGTTGTCCGCGTAATTTAGTCTTCTTAATCTTAAAATCACCGGGTAATACAGCGCCTTCAGTTGCACATGCCACTTTTAAACCTTGACGGCAATTTGGTGCACCACAAACTATATCTAATAAGCGCTCGCCACCAACATTTACTTTAGTGACACGTAATTTATCTGCATCTGGGTGTTGCGCACATTCAACAACTTCACCCACAACAACACCTGTAAAATCGCCAGCTACTTTTTCAACACCATCAACCTCTAAACCAAGCATCGTGATTTGATCACATAACTGCTCTGTTGAAATTGATGGATTAACCCATTCTCTCACCCAATTTTCACTAAATTTCATTATCTCTGTATCCTTTATTGATGAACGTGTTACGTTCTAAATTAATCATTATCGTCAATTTAACCCAACGGTTAATTACTTAAATTGTTTTAAAAAACGTAAGTCGTTTTCAAAGAATGAACGCAAATCTGTGACGTTGTAGCGTAACATAGTTAAACGCTCAACCCCCATGCCTACTGCAAAGCCAGAATATTCATTTGGATCAATACCTACGTTACGTAACACATTAGGATGCACCATACCACAACCTAATACTTCTAACCATTTACCATTTTTACCCATTACATCGACTTCTGCAGAAGGTTCAGTAAATGGGAAATAGGAAGGACGGAAACGAACTTGTAAATCTTCTTCAAAAAATGCACGTAAGAAATCGTGTAATAAGCCTTTTAACTCGGTGAAGTTTGCTTTTTTATCTACATAAAGCAATTCAATTTGATGGAACATTGGTGTGTGTGTTTGATCGTAGTCGTTACGATATACACGACCAGGTGCCATTATACGAATAGGCGGCTGCATTTTTTCCATGGTACGAATTTGCACACCGGAGGTTTGTGTACGAAGTAATAATTCCGGATTAAACCAGAATGTATCGTGATCAGCTCGTGCTGGGTGATGTTTTGGGATATTTAATGCATCGAAATTGTAATAATCACTTTCAATTTCTGGACCAGTTTCCACAGAAAAACCTAACTCTGAAAAGAATTTTGTTACGCGATTGATAGTAATGGTCACTGGGTGTAAACCACCCGTTTCTGTTTTACGACCAGGAAGACTGACATCAATACGCTCCTTTTCTAATTTCGCATTGAGTTCAGCTTGTTCCCACTCTGCTTTTTTAGTATTTAAAAAATCTAATGCAGCTTGTTTTGCCTCATTGATTTTAGCCCCCATTGCTGGACGCTCTTCTGCTGTAACATTACGCAATTCCTGCATAAGTTGGGTAAAATGCCCTTTTTTACCAAAATATTCCACACGAATTTCATCTAATGTGGCTAAACTTCTATTTTCGATTTGTTCAATCGCTGATTTTGCTTTCTCAACAAGATCTTTCAGATGTTGCATGGTTTCCCCTGATTATCTTTTCTAACTAAAAATACGCTTAATGATAATACTAACTTATTAAAAAATCACGTATTTATTGAGGAATTGACATTTTGAATGAAAAAATAACAAAATTTTTTACTATTTTTTGAGATCTATCACAGTAATTTTTAATACTTTAGCTAGAATACTAGACAATCGACCATGTCTAGGAGGTGTAATATGTGGAAATCAATTTCTCAAGTCTTAGCTGATCAATTTGGTGCTTACTATAACATCAAAGAAAAAAACAAAGTTCCTGGTGGCGAAGTGAATGAAACTTGGCTTATTACGGATGGAATCCAACCTGTCTTTGTTAAAGTGAATGAACGGTCCTATCGTTCAATGTTTCGTGCAGAAGCTGACCAATTAAACCTACTAGGCAAAACCAATACAATCCGACTTCCGCAAGTGTATGGCGTAGGCTGTTCTCAAAACCATAGTTTCTTATTATTAGAGGCGCTTCCTATTACTCAGCAAACCAATGCTACGCCACATTTTGCTGAAGAATTAGCTAAACTCCATCAAGTATCTGGCACTAAAAACTATGGATTAGATTTTGATACTTGGCTTGGACCTGAGTATCAACCGAATAAATGGAATGGAAGTTGGGCAAAATTTTTTGCAGAACAACGTATTGGATGGCAATTACAACTTTGCAAAGACAAAGCTTTAGACTTTGGTGACATTGATTTAATTATTGAAAAGGTAAAACACAAACTTTCAAAACATAATCCCAAACCCTCTTTGTTACATGGTAACTTATGGATTGAAAATACTGCTGTTGTAGGTAACCAAACCTTTACTTATGATCCTGCTTGCTACTGGGGGGATAGAGAATGTGATTTAGCATTCAGTGAACTATTCCAACCTTTCTCGCCTGAATTCTATGAAATTTATGACCGCACTTTCCCGCTTGATAAAGAAGGTTTTGAAGAAAGAAAACACCTTTACCAGCTCTATTATTTACTAAATTTCAGCCATCGTTTTAATGGAAGTTATATCAATTTAACTACTAAGCTAATTGAAGAACTTTTACTTGAATAATTTCTTAAACATAAAATAAAAAAGAGCGTAATTTTTATTACGCTCTTTTTGTCTTCTCTATCTAATTATTTTTGATAAAGAGGTGCTGGACCTTGAGTTCCACCGTTAGTTTGACCACCTTCTTGTAATTTTAATACAGAACCAGAAGCAGTGATTTCTACACGACGGTTTGGACGTAAACAGTCTTTCTCAGCTTTACTTGCGTGTTTGTAACCATTACAAGCTTTAACTTGTGGTACCTTACCGTAACCAACAGCTGTAATTTCAGATGTTACGCCATCTTGAATTAAACGAGCTTTAACACGGTTTGCACGACGTTGAGAAAGATCTAAGTTGTAAGCATCAGAACCTAAACGGTCAGTATAACCTGTAACTTTAACTTCTTTAGCGCCAGTTTCTTTTAATTGTGTTGCAACGTTATCTAAAACTTCTTTACCACGTGGAGTTAAAATATCTTTATCGAAGTCGAATAAGAAATCACCACTTAAAGTAAATGTTGAGTTTCCGTTACAACCGTTTGGATACCAGAAGAAACTTTGAGCATTATGGTTTTTGTCAAATAATACTTTATATTGACAAATTTTGTGAATACCATTCTCACGATAGTTGAATACATAATCCCATTCTTCAACACCAAATAATCCTTCAGAGAAATGAGGACGTCCAATTAAGCTGTATAATTGATCTTTATTCATGCCTCTTTCAATCATTCGAACATTATCCCAATTTGGCCATGAACCAAATTGACTACCGTCATGATTAAAAGTTGACTTATCAATTTTTGGCCATACCAATTGTGGTACTTTCTGACCATTAACTTCTTTATATTCTGGAGTACCAGCTTCTGTAACTTTGCTTAAGTTACCACAAGCAGCAACTGTCGCTACAGCTACTACAGATAATAAAATACGAGATAATTTCATTATTTAATTCTTCACCTTTAAATTGCCAAGACGTATTTCTTGTAACAAGGCTAACACAATAGCCTTATCTAAATCCTTATTTGAAACCTTAGAAAAGGTTTATGTGTATAGTAGTCATAAATATTTTTATTGTAAACTAGAACAGTAAAAAATATTTTCACATAAAATCATGCAAATCCTAGTTAAATTACTCTGTTAGTGGATGAAGTCTCGCCCAACTCTTGTTAAATTACGTCGAATAATTGCCTCAATACTCTCTTCAGCTTGTTTACCTATTTTTTGTAAAAGTTGCTTTTTCACTTTATATTTCAAAGAGATAACAGATTTATCTTTCATTTTTTCAAGAATAATATCATCACTGGTTGCTAACTCATCAACTAGCTGAAGCTCTAGAGCTTGCTGACCAAACCAATGCTCACCAGTCGCGACTTTATCTACATCTAAGTGCGGTCGATTTTGAGCCACAAATTGTTTGAATAATTGATGGGTTTCTTCAAGTTCTGCTTGGAATTTCTGTTTCCCTTTTTCGGTATTTTCACCTAATACTGTGACTGTACGTTTAAACTCCCCAGCAGTCATCACATCAACATCGACATCATGTTTTTTTAATAAACGATGAACATTAGGGATTTGCGCAACCACACCAATAGAACCGATGATTGCAAAAGGCGCAGAAACAATTTTATCTGCTACACAAGCCATCATATACCCACCACTTGCAGCGACCTTATCTACTGCAACCGTTAATTTAATACCTTTTTGTTTTAAGCGGGCTAACTGTGAAGCAGCCAAGCCATAACCATGAACAACACCGCCTGGGCTTTCTAGGCGTAGTAAGACTTCATCATCGGCTTTCGCCACATTAATAATCGCAGAAATTTCCTCACGAAGTGCGGTTGTTTCTGATGCAGAAATATCGCCTTTAAAATCTAGCACATAAACACAAGGCTTAGGTGACTCTTTCTCACCATTTTTTAATTTTGCTTTTAAAGCCTTTGCTTCTTGTTTTTTGGCTTTCCTCTCAGCTTTTTCCGATTGTTTAATCTCTTTCTCCGAAAGTTGAAAATCGCGTAAATGCTTAACTGTTTCCTTAAATTCTTCAGAAAGATCTGTCACAACTAATTCACCATGATGTGTTGCATTACGTTGCTTTGCAGAAATAATCATTGCTACGATAGCGGCAATTACAAGTAAAATCGTTAAAATCTCTAAAATAAAAATGCCATAGCCGGTCAAAATATCAGACCACATAGTTTTTCTCCTAAATAAAGTGAAGGAATTATTTTACTGTGCAAGCCAGATTTACACTAACTTTTTATGGAAAATTTTGCGATTTAAGGTAAACTAACGCAGTTTTATTGCCTAATTTATAATAAATTACAGAGGTTTATATGTCTAAAGTTGCATCTATTGTTGATGTATTACAAGGTAAAATCGCTATAGGCGAAAAAGTTACCGTACGCGGCTGGGTTCGTACTCGTCGAGATTCTAAAGCGGGCCTTTCTTTCCTTGCTGTTTACGATGGTTCTTGCTTTGACCCTATTCAAGCAATTGTTAATAACGATATTGAAAATTATGAAAGTGAAGTGTTACGCCTAACAACAGGTTGCTCTGTTATTGTAACCGGTACTATTGTTGAGTCACCAGCTGAAGGTCAAGCTGTTGAACTTCAAGCTGAAAAAGTAGAAGTAACTGGGTTTGTAGAAGATCCTGATACTTATCCGATGGCGGCAAAACGTCACTCAATTGAATACTTACGTGAAGTGGCACACTTACGTCCTCGTACCAATATTATCGGTGCAGTCGCACGTGTTCGTCACTGCTTAGCTCAAGCTATTCATCGCTTCTTCCATGAACAAGGTTTCTATTGGGTCGCTACTCCATTAATTACTGCATCAGATACTGAAGGGGCGGGTGAGATGTTCCGTGTTTCAACGCTTGATTTAGAAAATCTTCCTCGTGGTGAAGATGGTAAAGTCGATTTCAGTCAAGACTTCTTCGGTAAAGAATCATTTTTAACCGTTTCAGGTCAATTAAATGGTGAAACTTACGCGTGTGCATTAAGCAAAATCTATACTTTCGGTCCAACATTCCGTGCTGAAAATTCAAATACAACTCGTCACCTTGCAGAATTCTGGATGGTTGAACCTGAAGTCGCTTTTGCAACACTTGCTGACAATGCTAAATTAGCAGAAGACATGTTGAAATACGTGTTCCGTGCAGTACTTGCTGAGCGCAAAGATGACTTGAAATTCTTTGAAAAACATGTAGATAAAGATGTGATTACTCGTTTAGAAAACTTTGTAAACTCTGATTTTGCTCAAATCGACTATACCGATGCGATTGATGTATTATTAAAATCAGGTAAAAAATTCGAGTTCCCAGTATCTTGGGGTATCGATTTGTCTTCTGAACATGAACGTTTCTTAGCGGAAGAATATTTCAAATCACCTGTTGTTGTGAAAAACTATCCGAAAGATATTAAAGCCTTCTATATGCGTTTAAATGACGATGGTAAAACCGTTGCAGCAATGGATGTTCTCGCCCCAGGAATTGGTGAAATCATCGGTGGTTCTCAACGTGAAGAACGTTTAGAAATTTTAGATAAACGTATGGAAGAAATGGGCTTAAATCCTGAAGATTACTGGTGGTATCGTGATCTCCGCAAATACGGTACTGTACCACATTCAGGCTTTGGTCTTGGTTTTGAACGCTTAATCGTTTATGTAACAGGCGTACAAAATATTCGCGATGTGATTCCATTCCCTCGCGCACCAAGAAATGCAAATTTCTAAAAATATTGTTTAAATTGACCGCACTTTCTTTAAAGTGCGGTCATCATTTTAGGCGATAAATTTTATCCCTATTTTATTTATTGTGTTTGAATCAATCTTTCAAATACATCATATTAAGGAAAGTAGAAATGGACAAAATTAAACAACTCTTTGCAAACAACTACAGTTGGGCGCAAAGAATGAAAGAAGAAAATTCCACTTATTTTAAAGAACTTGCTGACCACCAAACCCCTCACTATCTCTGGATTGGTTGCTCTGATAGCCGCGTTCCAGCCGAAAAATTAACAAATCTTGAACCAGGCGAGTTATTTGTCCATCGTAATGTTGCCAATCAAGTTATTCATACAGATTTCAACTGTCTTTCGGTTGTGCAATATGCCGTTGATGTACTCAAAATTGAACATATTATTATTTGTGGGCACACAAATTGCGGAGGTATTAAAGCGGCTATGCAAGATAAAGATCTTGGATTAATCAATAACTGGTTACTCCATATTCGTGATATTTGGTTCAAGCATGGGCACCTATTGGGTAACCTTTCTGCAGAAAAACGTGCAGACATGCTAACTAAATTAAATGTAGCAGAACAAGTTTATAACCTAGGCCGTACATCTATCGTAAAAAGTGCTTGGGAACGAGGACAAAAGCTTTCGCTACATGGTTGGGTATATGATGTAAATGATGGTTTCCTAGTAGATCAAGGTGTAATAGCAACAAGTCGCGAAAGCCTTGAAATTTCTTATCGTAATGCCATTGCTCGTTTATCTAGTTTGGCAGAAAATGATATTCTGAAAAAAGAATATTCAGAAAATGAAGAATAAAAACAATGAGGTTAAAATTTAAAAAATTTTAACCTCACTCCACATTTAAAACTGCTATTTAACTAATTCTGTTTGCATGTACATTAAATGATCAATATCCGTTAAATAATGCCCTAACTCCTGAATTTCTGGTTTGTGAATATAAGGAATTTTTCCAAGCAACGGTGCATCAATTTGTGATTCTAGGACACCTATAATTTCTTTATAATGACCTAAGCCTGGATTAATACGATTAGCAACCCAACCTAATAAAGGGACGCCAAGCTGTTTAATCACTCTTGCTGTAAGTAATGCGTGGTTTATACATCCTTCTTTAATTCCAACAACTAATAAAACTGGCATTTTATGTGTAACAATCCAATCTGCAAAACTTTTATTTTCAGCCATTGGTGTGAGTAAGCCAAATGAACCTTCAACTACAACAGATTGATATTTTTTGATTAATTTTGTTAACGCCTGATCTATCTTGCTTAATTTAATACGTGATTTATCTTGTGTTAACATAGGTAAAGAATGTAAAAAAGTATAACTATTCACCTCTTGATAAGATACTGGTTCATTTGTTGCATCCATCAAAGCTAACACATCTGAATTATTTTCAGCATCATAATCTGTTTGACTCTCATCAGACTGATTTTCAGTCAGATATATATTTTCCTCACAGCCACAAGCAATCGGCTTATAACCTACAATTCTCACACCTTTTGCTTGTAATGCTTGAATAATGGCACGACAAGCTGTAGTTTTTCCTACATTTGTATCTGTGCCAACCACAAAAAAACTACTCATTTTCACTCTCCTTTTTAAATCGGATTGAATTTTAAAGGCATTTTAAATAAAAAATATTGAGATAGCACAAACTTTAATAATTTTACTAAAAAATAACAATTTTATTTGATCTCACTCAAACTATAAAATAAACCATCATTCTGTTTTGGCATTTGAAGATAAAATCCTTGCTGAGTGATTTTTTCCATTACCTCGCTTTTATCAGCATGAACAAGCAGCTTGCTTCCTTTCAAATTAAATAGCATAAGAAACTGAGGCTTACCAAAACTTTGCATCAATACGTCTGGCACAGCTGAAAAATCATCTCGTTTCGAAATATAGAGATAGCAGCCTGGCTTACGTAAACTTTTATAAATTGCACATAACATTTTATTGCTCCAAAAGAAAAAACCTACCAGATAATCTCTGATAGGTTTTCATTTTACAAAAGTTTAATTATTTAGTCACAGCATCTTTCGTTTCAGCTGCTTTATCTGCTGCTGCATCTTTTGCTTCTACTGCTTTATTTGCCGCTGCATCTTTTACTTTTACAGCTTTATCAGCTACTGCATCTTTTGTTTCAGAAGCTGAATCTTTTGCTGCTTCCATTTTAGCAGACATTGCATCCTTTGCTTCAGCCGTTTTATCTGCTGCCGCATCTTTCATTTCAGAAGCTGAATCTTTTGCTGCTTCCATTTTAGAAGACATCGCATCTTTTACTTCAGCCATTTTATCTGCTGCCGCATCTTTCATTTCAGAAGCTGAATCTTTTGCTGCTTCCATTTTAGAAGACATCGCATCTTTTACTTCAGTCATTTTATCTGCTGCCGCATCTTTCATTTCAGAGGCTGAATCTTTTGCTGCTTCCATTTTAGAAGACATCGCATCTTTTACTTCAGTCATTTTATCTGCTGCTGCATCTTTCATTTTAGAAGCTGAATCTTTTGCTGCTTCCATTTTAGAAGACATCGCATCTTTTGCTTCAGCTGCTTTATCAGCCACTGCATCTTTTACTTCAACAGCTTTATTAGCCACCGCATTTTTTACTTCAACAGCTTTATCAGCAGCCGCATCTTTTACTTCAACAGCTTTATCTACTACTGCATCTTTAGCTTGTGTTGCCGCATCTTTTGTTGCTTCAACTTTTTGTTGTGCTTCTTCTTTATCGAAACAGCCTGTTACGGCTAAAGATGAACCTAATACTAATGCGGCTAATACTGATTTTTTCATTGTTATTCTCCATTTCATGGTTAAGGATTAATCCAAAGCTACATGCTTTGCGCTGATTAGTCTACACAAAAAAACTCAAAATAGAATATCTTCAAAAAAAATTTACATTTCTAAAGATATAGTTTTTTATAAAAATAACTATAACTCTATGAATTTAAAAAACTTATACACAAGTTCATTATAAAAATTTTATTTTTTGTAAAGATAAAAAATTACTTTTTTGTGTTTTTTTTAAACAGACAGGCTCAGTTAATTTGAATAATCCTTAATCATTGTTTTTACTTTTCAGTTACTTTGTTTACGTCTGCAGATTGATCTTTTGTTTCAGAATCTAGTTTTTACTTCCTCTGCTTTAGAGCATATGGCATCTTTTACTTCAGTCATTTTTCGGCAACATGTTTAACATGCTTAGCTACGACAATGACAGAATCTTAACTTGTACTACCGTGCTTACTATTACATCTTTTACAGCGTAAACTTTAGTAGACACCATATTTTTGCCTATGAAACCTAATCTTTTACTTTAGCAGCTTTATCTTCTACAGCTTCTTTTACTTCTGATACTTTGTCTTTAGCTTCATCTTTTAGCTCTGTTGCTTTATCAGCCGCGCCATCTTTTGCTTCAAAAACCGCATTCTTTACTTCTGCAACTTTATCTGCAAATGCATCTTTTAATTTAGCAACCTTGTCTAGCACTGTATCTTTTGCTTCAGAAACGTCCTCTTTTGCTTCTGATACTTTGTCTTCAGCTGTATCTTTTAGCTCTGCTACTTTATCTGTCGCTTCATCTTTTGCCGCTTCAGCTGCTTTTTTTACTTCTGATGCTTTATCTTCAGCCACATCTTTCACTTCAGCAGCTTTATCTTCCACTGCTTCTTTTGCTTCTGATGCTTTGTCTTTAGCTTCATCTTTTAGCTCTGTTGCTTTATCAGCTGCGCCATCTTTTGCTTCAAAAACCGCATTCTTTACTTCTGCAACTTTATCTGCAAATGCATCTTTTAATTTAGCGACCTTGTCTAGCACTGTATCTTTTGCTTCAGAAACGTCCTCTTTTGCTTCTGATACTTTGTCTTCAGCTGCATCTTTTAGCTCTGCTACTTTATCTGTCGCTTCATCCTTTGCCTCTGAAGCTGCTTTTTTTACTTCTGATGCTTTATCTTCAGCCGCATCTTTCACTTCAGCAGCTTTATCTTCCACTGCTTCTTTTGCTTCTGATGCTTTGTCTTTAGCTTCATCTTTTAGCTCTGTTGCTTTATCAGCTGCGCCATCTTTTGCTTCAAAAACCGCATTCTTTACTTCTGCAACTTTATCTGCAAATGCATCTTTTAATTTAGCAACCTTGTCTAGCACTGTATCTTTTGCTTCAGAAACGTCCTCTTTTGCTTCTGATACTTTGTCTTCAGCTGCATCTTTTAGCTCTGCTACTTTATCTGTCGCTTCATCCTTTGCCTCTGAAGCTGCTTTTTTTACTTCTGATGCTTTATCTTCAGCCGCATCTTTCACTTCAGCAGCTTTATCTTCCACTGCTTCTTTTGCTTCTGATGCTTTGTCTTTAGCTTCATCTTTTAGCTCTGTTGCTTTATCAGCTGCGCCATCTTTTGCTTCAAAAACCGCATTCTTTACTTCTGCAACTTTATCTGCAAATGCATCTTTTAATTTAGCGACCTTGTCTAGCACTGTATCTTTTGCTTCAGAAACGTCCTCTTTTGCTTCTGATACTTTGTCTTCAGCTGCATCTTTTAGCTCTGCTACTTTATCTGTCGCTTCATCCTTTGCCTCTGAAGCTGCTTTTTTTACTTCTGATGCTTTATCTTCAGCCGCATCTTTCACTTCAGCAGCTTTATCTTCCACTGCTTCTTTTGCTTCTGATGCTTTGTCTTTAGCTTCATCTTTTAGCTCTGTTGCTTTATCAGCTGCGCCATCTTTTGCTTCAAAAACCGCATTCTTTACTTCTGCAACTTTATCTGCAAATGCATCTTTTAATTTAGCGACCTTGTCTAGCACTGTATCTTTTGCTTCAGAAACGTCCTCTTTTGCTTCTGATACTTTGTCTTCAGCTGCATCTTTTAGCTCTGCTACTTTATCTGTCGCTTCATCCTTTGCCTCTGAAGCTGCTTTTTTTACTTCTGATGCTTTATCTTCAGCCGCATCTTTCACTTCAGCAGCTTTATCTTCCACTGCTTCTTTTGCTTCTGATGCGTTATTTGTTACAGTATCTTTAACATAGTTAGCTGCTGCAACTAATACATCTTTAACTTGTGTCGCAGCATTAACTGTCGTCTCTTTTACTTCAGTTACCGTATCTTCAATTTTATTATTCATAACTACTCTCCTAGCATGATTATAGTGGTTAATATAAAGCTATTCAAATATAGCTCCCCTCCAGTCTATCAAAAAAGAAAAAAGAATACACCCCAAAAACACATCTCTAGTAATTGAATTTTTTGCATTTATTAAAAAGCGAATCAAATAAAACTTATTTACCCTGCTCTCTTTAATCACTTTTAATCATGTTCTTTATAAGAATTGCAGGCTTCAATAATACCTTCTTCACCATTCCAGTCAATTTGAACAATCGTTGAAGGGTAAAAACTGATTGGATTTCGCTTGCCATAAAGCTCTGAAACAATGCTCCCTACTAAAGGTAAATGAGAAACGAGCAAAACACTTTCAACACCTTGTTTCTGTAAAACAGATAAATAATCTGCTACCAGCGTCGCATTCCCGTAAGGTGTAACTCCACTCCAAGTTTCAACATCATTAAGAATATTGTCTAACGCTAAATTGACGAGCTCAAACGTTTCTTGAGCACGAACATAAGGACTGACAATCACTTTCTGAACTGAAAGTGCGGTTGAATTTAGATGTGTTTTAAGCCATTGACCTTGTGATATTGATTGTTTACGTCCATAGCCGGTTAAACGCCGAGTCTCATCTGATGAAGACACAGCTTCAGCTTCCCCATGTCGCATAATAAAAACTTTCATCTATTTGCTTTCCTAAAAATAATAAAAGATAAATTTTATGATCAAAAATGGGGGCAAGCCCCCATTCAATTAATTCGCTTTTACTGCTTCTGCAATTTCTTCTGCGCATTGTTTTGCAAGTGCGCCGTCTTCACATTCCACCATTACGCGAATAAGTGGCTCTGTACCAGACTTACGCAGTAAAATTCGACCTTTACCTTCTAAGCGTTTTTCCACATCAGCAGCTACCACCTTTACCGCTTTGCTTTCTAATGGATTAGCCCCACCGGAAAAATGGACATTGATTAAAACTTGTGGAAATAATTTCACCGCACTAGCTAATTCGTTTAAAGATAAACGATGTTTAACCATTGCACTTAAGACTGCTAGAGACGCAATAATACCATCACCCGTCGTATTCTTATCTGCAATGATAATATGTCCAGAATTTTCTCCACCTAACGTCCAGTTATGCTCTACCATTTTTTCTAATACATAACGGTCGCCTACATTAGCCCGCACAAAAGGTACACCTAACATTTTTAAAGCAATCTCTAAGCTCATATTACTCATTAATGTCCCAACTACGCCACCTTTTAATTGACCTGAACGTAGAGCTTCACGAGCAATAATGAAAAGAATTTGGTCTCCATCGACTTTATTACCTAAGTGATCCACCATCATAATACGGTCACCATCACCATCATAAGCGAGACCAACATCCGCTTTAGTTTCAAGCACTTTTTCCTGTAACGCTTTTACATCAGTTGCGCCACATTTTTCATTGATATTAATCCCATTTGGCTCTGTACCTATTTCAATAACCTCTGCGCCTAATTCTCTTAATACGTTGGGCGCAATATGGTAAGTTGCACCATTTGCACAATCCACCACAATTTTATAACCTTCTAAATCAAGATGTGCCGGGAAAGTACTTTTACAAAATTCAATATAACGTCCTGCCGCATCATTTATACGGCTTGCTTTACCTAAATCAGCCGACTCCACACAGTCCATTGATTGCTCAAGCAATGCTTCAATAGCCTCCTCAATATGATCGGGTAGTTTGGTTCCTTGCGCAGAAAAGAATTTAATTCCATTATCATAATAAGGATTATGTGATGCAGAAATAACAATCCCTGCTTCAGCACGGAATGTACGCGTTAAATAAGCTATAGCAGGAGTTGGCATTGGACCAGTAAAGGCTGCCGATAAACCAGCTGCCGCTAAACCCGCTTCTAATGCAGATTCCAACATATAACCCGAAATACGAGTATCTTTCCCGATTAATACCGTGCGAGAACCTTGAGAGGCTAAAACTTTACCCGCTGCCCAACCTAATTTCAATGCGAAATCTGGCGTGATTGGATAAGTACCCACTTTACCACGCACGCCATCTGTACCAAAATATTTACGATTTGCCATGTTTATTCCTTAATAAATTTAAATAATTGATGTTGCAGAAATCATTTATTCTACAACATATAAAATCTGTTCTTACACTTGTTGTGTTGCTTGCCATACTTTCAAAGCATCTACCGTTGCTGCCACATCATGTACGCGCAAAATTGTTGCTCCATTTTGCACAGCAATTAGTGCGCCAGCTACACTTCCCACAACACGTTCAGTCACGGGTTTATCTAATACGGCACCAATCATCGATTTACGTGAAAGGCCTACTAAAATGGGATAACCACTTTCACAAAAGTGAGCTAACTGCTGTAAAAGTTTATAATTATGCTGCACGGTCTTACCAAAACCAAACCCCATATCCCAAATAATATTTTCTTTGGCAATTCCTGCCTCTAGACAAACTTGAGTCCGAGCTTCTAAAAACTGATAAACATCTTGAACCACATCATCATAATGCGGATTAGTCTGCATTGTGCGCGGCTGTCCTTGCATATGCATGATACAAGTTGGTAAATTCAACTGTCCTGCTATTTCGAGTGCACCGGGTTCACGTAAAGCACGAATATCATTGATTAAATCCATGCCAACCTTAGCTGCTTCTTGCATTACTATTGCTTTAGAGGTATCCACTGAAATCCAACAATCAAAACGTTTTTGCACCGCTTCAACAAGAGGTATTACTCGTTGCAACTCTTCAGTTTCAGACACTTCTTCTGCCATTGGTCGAGTTGATTCCCCGCCAATATCAATAATTGTTGCACCTTCTTTAAGCATTTTTTCAACTTGAAATAATGCCTTGTCTAGACTAAAAAACTGTCCGCTATCTGAAAATGAATCGGGCGTGAAATTCAAAATTCCCATAATTTGAGGAAATGATAAATCTAGACATTTGTTATTAGCATAAAGTTTCATAAAGTGCGGTCAATTTTTAAATCAAATTTGAAAGGTTAGATTATAACGGAATATAGTAATGAAAAGAATGAAATAATAAATAAAAAGCCTTCCCAATTAGGAAGGCTTTAATTTTATGCTTCAGGATCTTCTGAATG
Organism: Haemophilus parainfluenzae; assembly: GCF_900638025.1. Taxonomy (NCBI): domain Bacteria; kingdom Pseudomonadati; phylum Pseudomonadota; class Gammaproteobacteria; order Pasteurellales; family Pasteurellaceae; genus Parahaemophilus; species Parahaemophilus parainfluenzae. The sequence goes on along the minus strand of NZ_LR134481.1, from coordinate 1,465,021 downwards.
ATTAACCGCATTTTCAGTTTTCTCTTCCTGCGGTTTTGCTGTTGGTTTTGTGTCTTTGTTATCTTCCCAACCTGATGGCGGGGTAACAGGTTCACGATTCATCAACTGTTTGATTTGTTCTTCTTCAATGGTTTCATATTTCACTAACGCATCTTTCATAGCATGAAGAATATCCATATTGTCGATCAAAATCTGTCTAGCTCTCGCATAGTTACGATTTACAATCGCACGTACTTCCTCATCAATCGCATGCGCCGTTTCATCTGACATATGTTTTGCTTTAGCCATTGAGCGCCCTAAGAACACTTCGCCTTCATCTTCGGTATAAAGAATTGGACCGAGTTTATCTGAGAAGCCCCATTGGGTCACCATATTACGTGCAATATTGGTTGCCACTTTAATATCGTTAGACGCACCGGTAGAAATATTTTCTTCACCGTAAATCAAATCTTCTGCTAAGCGTCCCGCATAAAGTGTTGAAAGTTTACTTTCTAATTGTTTTTGGCTGATACTAATTTGATCGCCTTCAGGCAAGAAGAAAGTCACACCTAATGCGCGGCCACGAGGAATAATCGTGACTTTATGTACAGGATCATGTTCAGGCACTAAGTAACCCACAATCGCATGACCCGCTTCATGGAACGCTGTCGATTCTTTTTGTTTATCCGTCATGATCATGGTACGACGCTCAGGTCCCATATTGATCTTATCTTTGGCTTTTTCAAACTCAAGCATCGATACAGTACGTTTATTGCTACGTGCAGCAAATAATGCCGCTTCATTAACCAAGTTCGCTAAATCCGCACCTGAATAACCTGGTGTACCACGAGCAAGTGTCATCGCATCAACATCACCAGCCACAGGAACTTTACGCATGTGAACTTTTAAAATTTGCTCACGACCTTTCACATCCGGTAAACCCACGACAACTTGACGGTCAAAACGACCTGGACGAGTTAATGCTGGATCAAGTACATCTGGACGGTTAGTTGCTGCAATAACAATTACACCTTCGTTACCACCGAAACCATCCATTTCAACTAACATCTGGTTAAGGGTTTGTTCACGCTCATCGTGTCCACCACCTAAACCAGCGCCACGTTGGCGACCTACCGCATCGATTTCATCAATAAAGATGAGGCAAGGTGCGTTTTTCTTCGCTTGCTCGAACATATCACGTACACGAGAAGCACCAACCCCTACAAACATCTCCACAAAGTCAGAACCTGAAATGGTAAAGAAAGGCACTTTTGCTTCACCCGCAATAGCTTTCGCTAATAAGGTTTTACCTGTACCTGGAGGACCTACCATTAAAATCCCTTTTGGAATTTTACCACCAAGGTTTTGGAATTTTTTCGGTTCACGCAAGAAATCAACTACTTCACCGACTTCTTCTTTTGCTTCATCACAACCTGCGACATCTGCAAAAGTGACTTTGATTTGGTCTTGGTTCAGCATTTTCGCGCGGCTTTTACCAAAGCTCATGGCTTTGCCACCACCACCTTGCATTTGTCGCATGAAGAAAATCCATACACCCACAAGGAATAGCATTGGGAACCAAGAAATCAAAATTTGTGATAATAAACTGCGTTTTTCAAAAGGCGTACCTTCGATTTTGACTTTTTTATTTAATAAGTCATCTAAGAGTTTTTTATCTTCCAACGGTGGCATAACGGTCATATATTTAGAACCGTCATTTTTGGTCACAGTGATTTCATTCGCATCAAAACGCGCTTCTTTCACTTGACTATTACTCACATCATACACAAAAGTTGTGTAATCTGTTGAGTCACTCACACCATTGGAGTTAAAACTTTGGTAAGCCGTCATCATGACAACTGCAACCACAACCCATAGAACTAGATTTTTGACCATATCGTTCAAGGTTTAACCTGCCTTTCTTAAGTTAATTAAAATAAAACGAGATACTATCTCATCCGTGACACAATGAAAAGCTATCAAAGCAATTATTCGCCTTTATAACCACTCGCTACAATATAAACTTCGCGAGAACGTCCACGAGAGGCCTCTGGTTTACGTACTTTTACAACACTAAACAGTGAACGAATTTCACGCAAATACTCATCGAAGCCTTCTCCCTGGAATACTTTGACCACAAAACTGCCTTTTTTCGCCAAAACTTGCTTACACATATCTAAGGCTAGCTCTACCAAATACATTGCGCGTGGAATATCAACCGATGGCATACCACTAAAATTGGGCGCCATATCAGACATCACTACATCAACTTTTGCTTCACCAACTCGTTCTAATAATGCATTCAGTACATTTTCATCACGAAAATCACCTTGCAAGAAATCTACACCGACAATTGGATTCATATCTAAAATATCACAAGCAATCACTCTGCCTTTTCCGCCAATCTGGCTCACAACGTATTGTGACCAACCGCCTGGTGCGGCACCAAGATCCACCACGGTCATTCCCGGTTTAAACAATTTATCCGTTTGTTGAATTTCATCTAACTTAAAGTAAGCACGCGAGCGTAATTTTTGTTTATGTGCTTTCTGAACAAACGGATCTTTAAAATGTTCGTTTAGCCAACGAGAAGAACTCGCCGAACGTTTTTTCTTTCCCATAATCTCTATCTTTTGTACTATTTTTTGTAGTAGTTTCGTCTATATTTGGGTACAATCTGCCAAATTCAAGACTAGACTTACCAAAAAGTGCTGAAAAACCACGTTTTTTCTGACCGCTCTTTTCGGTCTTTTTATGACTCATATTCATTTATTTAAAGGATTCCCTTATGATAATCTTATCAACAAAACAAAAACAATTTTTAAAAGGACTTGCTCATCACCTTAGCCCTGTCGTCATGCTTGGCGGTAACGGCTTAACTGAAGGTGTATTAGCCGAAATCGATAATGCATTAAATCATCACGAATTAATCAAAGTAAAAATTGCTGGTGCAGATCGCGAAACTAAACAGTTAATCATTGATGCAATTGTACGTGAAACACAATCATCTAATGTTCAAACAATCGGGCATATTTTGGTGCTCTATCGACCAAGCGAAGAAGGTAAAATCCAGCTACCTCGTAAATAATTGTTATCCCCTCGATTCGATTAGAGGGGATGTTTTTTTAGATGTAATTGACTTCAATAATCTCGAACTCAACCGTTCCACCTGGTGTGGTAATATTTACGGTATCATCCAACTCTTTTCCCACCAAGCCACGAGCAATCGGTGAATTCACAGAAATCAAACCTGATTTAATATCCGCCTCATCATCGCCCACGATTTGGTAAGTGACTTCTTCATCAGTATCCGTATTCATTAATACCACTGTCGCACCAAAAATCACTTTACCATTATTAGGCAATTTAGTGACATCAATAACCTGACAATTTGCAAGTTTCCCTTCAATTTCTTGAATGCGTCCCTCACAAAAACCTTGTTGCTCACGTGCAGCATGATATTCTGCATTTTCTTTTAAGTCACCATGCTCACGAGCCTCAGCAATCGCCTTAATAATTTCAGGACGACGCTCATTTTTTAAGAAATCTAATTCTTCGCGTAATAGATCTGCACCACGTACAGTCATTGGAATTTGCTTCATTCTTTTTCCTTGAAATTTGGTCAAAATAAAACCACGACAATGTTTTACAACTTTGCCGCAGTCAATGAAAAATAAAAAATGATTTACTCTATTGAATTCGAGGCTTATTATTATTCTTCTTGAGAAAAATAGCAACCAAAACAGAACTAAAAATGACTAAAAAATCTTCTATTTCGACCGCACTTAAGGCCGCATTTGTCACATTCGGATTTTCTTTTTCTTCTATGGCTAAAGTTGATGTGGCCTCTATCACCCACTATTTACCAGAAGGCGCGTCTGCCAGTATTATTGCTAAAAACCTCAATAACGATCAAATTATCGCAGATTACAATGGTTCAGCGTTTATGTTACCTGCTAGCACACAAAAAATCTTTACCGCTGTAGCAGCTAAATTAGTATTAGGTGATACCTTCCAGTTTGAGACTTCACTTTTAAGTAACGGAAAAATTCAGAATAATACCTTAGAAGATGATCTTGTTGTGCAATTTACTGGCGATCCTGATCTCACCAGTGGACAACTTTATACCCTACTCGCTAATTTAAAAAATCAAGGTATTCAGAAGATTAATGGCGATCTTGTGTTAGATACTTCTGTCTTTGCTAGCCACGACCGTGGGTTAGGTTGGATTTGGAACGATCTCACCATGTGCTTTAACTCCCCTCCTGCAGCAGCAAATATTGATAATAACTGTTTTTATGCAGAACTGGATGCAAATCAACCTGTGGGTGAAACAGTCAAAATTAATGTTCCTGCTCAATTCCCTATTCAAGTTTTCGGGCAAGTTTACATTGTGGATCAACAAGAGGCTGGTTATTGCCAGTTAGACGTCGTTGTTCACGACAATAATCGCTATCAAGTTAAAGGCTGTATTGCGCGTCAAGCAAAACCTTTTGGACTTAGTTTTGCAGTACAAGATCCGGATGCCTATGCAGCTGCCATTATTCAACATCAATTAAAACGTCTTGGTATCGAATTTACAGGTAAAGTGAAACAGCCTCAAAAACCGCAGCAAGGGCAAAAACTTGCACAACATTTATCTAAACCACTGCCTGAGTTATTGAAAAAAATGATGAAAAAATCAGATAACCAAATTGCAGATGCCCTATTCAGAGCAGTAGCCTACAATTACTATAAACGCCCGGCTTCATTTCAATTAGGTACATTGGCAGTTAAATCAGTATTACAAAAACAAGGCATTAAATTTGGCAACAGCATTTTAGCTGATGGTTCTGGCCTTTCTCGTCACAATTTGGTTGCACCGAAAACTATGCTGTCTGTGTTGGAGTACATCGCTAAAAATGAAGATACACTGCATTTAATGGAAACTTTCCCGATCGCAGGTGTAGATGGCACCATCAGCGGACGCGGCAGCTTAATTAATCCACCATTGGTTAAAAATGTCATTGCGAAAACAGGCTCATTAAAAGGCGTTTATAACCTTGCTGGTTTTATGACCAATGCTCAAGGTGAAAAACTGGCTTTCGTTCAATTTATCAATGGTTACTCCACTGGCGATTTAGAAAGTAAAACGAAACGCGCTCCACTTGTGCAATTTGAAAGTACACTTTATAACGATTTTTATAAAGACTAAAACACATAAAAAAATAACCGCACTTTAAATATATCAAGTGCGGTTATTTTTTTCTTCGTTTTAAATTAAAAAGAAAAAGCACCAAACTCTTCATCGAATTTGGTGCTTTATACTTTTAGACTGTTTTATCCTTCATTATGGATTTCGAGATTACTCGCATCTTTTTCACGTTTTTTCTTTGCTGAATCGTTACGTTGAAAAGCAATGTTATCGAGATATTCTGGCGTGATATCGCCCGTAATATATTCCCCAGTAAATACTGAACAATCAAAACCTTGAATTGCCGGGTTTTCTTGACGAACGGATTCTGTTAATGCTTCAAGATCTTGGAAGATCAATTTGTCCACTCCGATCAATTTCGCGATTTCTTCGACACTACGACCGCAGGCTATAAGCTCTTGTTTTGTTGGCATATCAATGCCGTACACATTCGGATAACGAATTTCTGGAGCAGCTGAAGCAAAGTAAATTTTCTTTGCGCCCGCAGCGCGAGCCATACATACAATTTGTTCTGATGTTGTTCCACGAACAATGGAATCATCAACCAACAATACATTTTTATCTTTAAATTCAGCTTTAATCGTATTGAGCTTACGGCGAACTGAGCTAATACGTTGTGCTTGCCCAGGCATAATAAACGTACGGCCAACATAGCGGTTTTTAACAAAGCCTTGACGATAAGGTTTGTCTAAAATTTTTGCAATCTGTAATGCAATATCAGTTGAAGTTTCAGGTACAGGAATTACGACATCAATGTTGTCTACTTCATCAGCCCATTCTTTTGCAATTTTTTTACCTAAATATTCGCCCATGTGAACACGTGCCGCATAAACAGATACACGATCTATCGTCGAATCTGGGCGAGCAAAATACACATATTCAAAAATGCACGGATTTAAGACCGCACTTTCGGCACATTGCTCAGCATAGAGTTTGCCATCAAAGGTCACATAAATGGCTTCACCTGGCGCAACATCACGGACAAATTCAAAACCTGCCACATCTAATGCAACACTTTCAGAAGCAAACATATATTCTACTGAGCCATTTTCTTCACGCTGACCTAATACCAATGGACGAATACCAAAAGGATCGCGAAATGCCACCATACCATGTCCAATAATCATGGCTAAGCATGCATAAGCACCACGGATATCTTTATGTGTGGCACGAACTGCATCAAAAATATCTTGTGGATCGAGGTGGTATTTATTAATTCTGTCTAGGTGGTTGGCGAGAATATTAAGAAGAAGTTCTGAATCGGAATTAGTATTCACATGGCGGCGGGCGTCTTTGAATAATTTATCTTTTAATTCGGCTGAATTGGTTAAGTTGCCATTGTGAACGAGGGTTAAACCATAAGGTGAGTTAACATAGAAAGGTTGAGCTTCTGATACACTTGAGCTACCTGCTGTTGGATAACGCACATGTCCTAACCCAGCATTGCCTTGTAAACGTAACATATGTTCTTGTCTGAACACATCGCTTACAAGGCCATTTGACTTACGTAAGCGAAAGCGGTTTTCATCATCGATTGTGACAATCCCCGCTGCATCTTGGCCTCGATGTTGTAATAAAGTTAATGCTGCATAAATGGATTCGTTAACCGCATTTTGGCTAACGATACCGACAATTCCACACATATTGACGACCTTATTGTTTAAAAGTAGAGTTTAAAAAACTCGAGCTTGCTTGTAGTTGTTGAAAAAACCATTCAATAATAAAACCAAAATGAGGAATCAATTTTGATTCTTTCCACCAATCGGTTTGTTCAAAGTTTGTGAAGGTATCTAGGAAAAATAAAATCGCTGCAACAATTAAAGCACCACGAATTAAGCCAAATGCCGCACCGAGCACACGATCAGTTCCTGTTAATCCTGTTTTATTCACTAATTGGCTAATTACATAATTAACAACACTACCCACAATTAAAGTTAACACAAACAAAATACCGATTGCAGCACCATTACGTACATAGTCGGAGCCGATTTGAGTAAGATAGGTAGCGAGATAAGGATAAAATTGGCTAGCAACAATAAATGCAATGACCCAACTCGCAAGAGACATCACCTCTCGCACAAATCCACGTAATAAACTCACGATAACAGAAAACGCAATAATACCAATGATAATATAATCAATCATTAAATAATCTCTCAATTAAAAAGGGCCGCCATTGCGACCGCAGTATTCTACATAAAAAAACACAAAAGGAAAACGTTTGCGTTAATAAAATTTAAAGCAATTGACTAGATTTCCTGCCAAAATGCTTTATCTAATTTTCGCTGCGCCTTTCGTAATACTTCTGCCAAGTGCTGATATGTCGGTTTATCTTGCACGGTTGGCAAACTTTCATGTTGTTTTCTCAAACGTTCACTAATCTCATAAAACCACTGAGAACTTTGCGGTTCTAAGGGTGATTTTGCTCGTTTCCCCAACCAATATAAACCTTGAAATGGCATCGCTAATGCACAAATTGCGGTCAAAATAGCAATCGAAAATGCAGTAAGATCTGCTTTGGCATAAAGTTGCTGCCAGACCACTGCAAATACTGCCATAAAAGGCATAAATTTTTGTGCAAATTTTGTGGCTTTAATAATGCGATTTTCCGGAAAAATCATGCCGAGTTTCGCTTCTAATGGCCACGTTTGCAAATAAACTTGCCCTTGTTTTAAGGTTGAAAAAAATGATGACATAAAAACATCCTTGAAAATAACCGCACTTATAATACTCTAGTTTAGGTTTAATTGTCATCCCTGACTAGAAATTGTTGAAATTTTCAACTTTTTTAAGAAAAGATTGTATTTTTACACTTGTGTTATTTTATTTTATTCGCCAAAAGGTGTATTCTATACCATGTTTGTGGTCCTTTCTTGTGAATGGATTTTTATTAACTTCAATAAAAAATAGGGTTCCTATGTCAAAACTTGTTCTCATCCTTAACTGTGGTAGTTCTTCATTAAAATTTGCAATCCTCGATCCTGCGACAGGTGACGAAAAATTATCAGGCTTAGCCGAAGCATTTTATCTTCCTGAAGCTCGTATCAAATGGAAACTTAACGGTGAAAAAGGTAGTGCAGATTTAGGTGCTGGAGCTGCGCACACTGAAGCTCTTAACTTCATCGCATCAAACATTATGACTGATGAGCTTAAAAACTCTATCACCTCTATTGGTCACCGTATCGTTCACGGTGGTGAGAAATACACCCAATCTGTTGTCGTAACAGACGAAGTGATTAAAGGTATTGAAGATGCAGCGCAATTCGCACCACTTCACAACCCGGCTCACTTAATTGGTATCCGTGAAGCATTCAAAACATTCCCACACTTAAAAGATAAGAACGTTGTCGTATTTGATACCGCATTCCACCAAACCATGCCTGAAGAAGCATTCTTGTATGCGCTTCCATACTCACTTTACAAAGAACATGGCGTACGTCGCTACGGTGCCCACGGTACCAGCCACTATTTCGTTTCTCGTGAAGTGGCTGAATACGTAGGCAAACCGGCAGATCAAGTAAACGCAATTATCTGTCATTTAGGTAATGGGGGTTCTGTTTCTGTGGTTCGTAACGGTAAATGTATCGATACATCTATGGGTTTAACTCCATTAGAAGGTTTAGTGATGGGTACACGTTGTGGTGACATCGACCCTGCAATCATTTTCTATCTATACAAAAACTTAGGCATGTCAATGGAGCAAATCGAAGAGACCCTAGTGAAAAAATCAGGTCTTTTAGGTTTAACTGAAGTAACGAGCGACTGTCGTTATGCAGAAGATAACTATGATGACGCATCTAAACCAGAAGCAAAACGTGCATTAAACGTTTACAGCTACCGTTTAGCAAAATACATCGGTGCATATATGGCTGTTTTAGGTGATGATCACTTAGATGCGATTGCATTTACGGGTGGTATCGGTGAAAACTCAGCTCACGTTCGTGAATTAGCGTTAGGTCACTTAAAATTATTTGGCATCAAATTAGACCAAGAACGTAATCTTGCTGCTCGCTTTGGCAAATCGGGCTTAATTACCGCTGATGATTCTGCATTCAAAGCAATCGTTCTTCCAACTAACGAAGAATTAGTCATTGCACAAGATACAGCACGTTTAGCGGGCTAATCAATTTTCTTCAGACCTGCTGAGAAATCAGCAGGTTTTTTTCATTCATTAAAAGGTATATCAAAATGACTAAAGCAGTTATTCTTATTCCAACTAGCGCAGATGCAAATTTAGCAGCAGCATTAGACGTAGCTAAAACAACAGGCGCCGTCGTATTCAATGCAGTAGAAGATGTAAAAGCCGCTCAAGCATTAATCGCAAATAATCAAAAAGACGTGTTATTAGAAAAAATTGTGGCTGATTTCCAAGCATTAAATGCAAATTTAGTGGTTGTTAAAGGTGTTCAACCTTCAGCTCAAGCGCCTTTTGCAAATAGCTTAAACTTCGCAATTGCACAAACCTTAGATGCACAAATTATCTTAGTGGCAAACAATGAAGAAGGCACATTAGTCGAAGCTGTTGCTTCAGAATTTGGCGGTGTGAACAACGCTGAAATCTTAGGTGTATTTAGTGCGCAAGCAGGCAAAATTAAAACCTTAGATGCTCAAGCACTAGCGAATGCAATCTCTGCACCACTTGCTCGAGAAGCGCGTATTTCTCCAGCTGCATTCCGTTTCAAATTAACCGATTTAGCTCGCAAAGCAGGTAAAACCATCGTATTACCAGAAGGTGATGAACCTCGTACTGTTAAAGCAGCAGCTATCTGTGCTGAACGTGGTATTGCAAAATCAGTGTTATTAGCGGATCCAGAATCCGTGAAAAAAGTTGCAGCAGAACAAGGCGTGACTTTAGGTGCTGACGTAACGATCATCAATCCAGCTGACGTACGCGAAAACTACGTTGCTCGTTTGGTTGAATTACGTAAATCTAAAGGTTTAACGGAAGAACAAGCGCGCGCGCAATTAGAAGACACCGTTGTATTAGGTACGATGATGTTAGAAGCGGGCGAAGTAGATGGTTTAGTCTCTGGTGCCGTTCACACCACTGCAAATACCATTCGTCCACCGATGCAAATCATCAAAACAGCACCAGGTAGCTCAATTATCTCGTCTGTATTCTTCATGTTATTACCAGACCAAGTATTAGTGTATGGTGACTGTGCAGTAAACCCAGAACCAACCGCTGAACAACTGGCTGAAATCGCAATCCAATCAGCTGAATCTGCAAAAGCATTTGGTTTAAATCCAAAAGTCGCAATGCTTTCTTACTCAACCGGTACTTCTGGTTCAGGCCAATCTGTAGAGAAAGTGAAAGAAGCAACGCGTATTGCACAAGAAAAACGTCCTGATTTATTAATCGATGGTCCATTACAATACGATGCGGCAGTAATGAAAGATGTAGCCGCTTCTAAAGCGCCAAACTCTAAAGTGGCTGGTCAAGCAAACGTCTTTGTATTCCCTGATATCAACGCAGGTAACATCGGCTATAAAGCAGTTCAACGTTCTGCTGATTTAGTGGCAGTAGGTCCAATGCTTCAAGGTATGCGTAAACCGGTTAATGACTTATCTCGTGGTGCATTAGTAGATGATATCGTCTACACCATCGCATTAACTGCGATCCAAGCAACTCAAGCTTAATTAAAGCCTTCGTTGTAAAACACTAAAGAAAATAACCGCGCTTTTGATGATTCAAAGTGCGGTTATTTTTAGGATCGTTTTTAATGGCTATTCTACAGATTTTAAGTATTCAACCAGCTTCAAGCCAATTTCTCTTCGCCACCCTAAAAGCAGATCGGGCTGTTTGGTCATATCTTCATTTTTTAGCCAAACCCATTTAATGAGATCTTCTAAATTTCGTTTACTCGCCAGAATATCAAGGGTTAATCCTTTTGGGGTCAGTTCATAAGCTTTTTCTTGTAACAATCGAATTGCCTTTTTATAACGAGGATCATCCACAATGCGCACTAAACGTGTAGGATAATCATAAGGTGAAATTCGACGGCTTTGTGCTAATAATTGAAGCATTTTTTTGCCACGTACACGCACTTCATTTTCAGATAATCCAAGCGCTAACATTTCTAATGTATTACGAGGATTATTTTTGGCTACTTTCCAAAGGTTGTCTGATTTCACCACATAAGAAAGAGCTAAGTTTCGTGACATTGCGGTTTCTTGTCGCCATTTTGCCAATAGCTGTAAACGCGCTAATTCGAGCGGATTCAATTTCCAAACATTCGGAATATCCAAATAAGCTTTGTCTGGATCGCGATCGTCTAATTTACTGGTTTTCGAAATCGCAAGCTGGCAATCATCAATTACCGCTTGAAACCAAGGAGATTCTGCTAATTCTATTTGCATTTTTTGATAGACTGGTAAGAGATACCATACATCCCCTGCAGCATATTGTAGCTGTACGGGAGAAAGCGGGCGTTTTAGCCAGTTTGTACGTGTTGCCCCTTTATCCATTTCAACGCCCAAATAATGCAACACAAGTTTAGCCAGGCCCGCTGAATTAGCAAAACCTAGGAAACGCGCCATGATTTGTGTATCCATCATAGGTTGTGGAAGCGCATCAAATTCTTGTAAGAAAACCAATAAATCTTCATTACAAGCATGCAAAATTTTTATTACCTCTTGATCATGTAATAATTCTACAAAAGGTGAAAAATCAGTAATCGATAAAGGATCGATCAATGAAACTCGTTCACTATCATAAAGTTGAATTAATCCTAATTTAGGATAATAGGTCGATACCCGCATAAATTCGGTATCTAAAGCGACCGCACTTTGCTGACGTGCTAACTGACAAACCTGAGCGAGCTCTTCATTATTTTGAATTAATGTAAACTGCGGTTGATTTTGGCATTCTTTTATCATTGTAATAGGATGTATTTTCAAATAGAGGTAAAGACTAAACAGGGATATGAACACATATCCCTGATTAAATTAATGTTGTGAGCGTTTTGCTATTTCTTCATCACGCAGTACGCGTCGTAAAATTTTGCCTACATTACTTTTTGGTAATTCATCGCGAAACTCAATATCTTTCGGGACTTTATAACCCGTCAGATGTTGTCGGCAATGCTGGCGCAATTCATCACGCGTGAGGCTATCATCTTTCTTCACAACAAAGATTTTGATGGTTTCTCCCGACACTTCATGTGGTACACCAATAGCAACCACTTCAGCAACTTTATAATTTAGCATCACCACATCTTCGATTTCATTTGGATAAACATTAAAGCCTGAAACTAAGATCATATCTTTTTTGCGGTCAACAATACGGAGGCTATAGCTCTCGTCCATAATGACGATATCACCCGTTGCCATCCAACCATCTTGAAGCACTTCAGCAGTCGCTTCAGGCCGTTGCCAATAACCACGCATGACTTGTTCACCTTTAACCCAAAGCTCTCCAGCTTCACCAAGTTGTGCTTCCGAGCCATCATCTTTGATAATTTTAATATCGGTATTTGGCACAGGTACACCGATTGTACCATTGTGTTTCACCACATTAATCGGACAAGCAGCAATTAACGGTGAACATTCTGTCATGCCGTAACCTTCGATGATGTTACAGCCGGTTAAATCATGCCAGCGTGTTGCGACCGATTGTTGGATCGCCATACCGCCACCAACAGAAAGTTTTAATCGTGAAAAATCTACTTCTTTGAAATTTTCATTATTAAGTAGCGCATTAAACAAGGTATTCACCCCTGTAATCGCTTCAAAACGGTATTTTTTGAGCTCTTTAACAAAACCATCAATATCACGTGGGTTCGTAATTAAGAGCGCGGTAACGCCAAGCTCTAAGAAGAGTAAACAGTTTACCGTTAAGGCAAAAACATGATAAAGCGGTAAAGCCAGTACGGCAATGCGTTGCTTGGTATGATCGCCAATAAATGGCTCTGCAATCCACTTCGCTTGGAAAATATTGGTAATAATATTACCATGTGTCAGCATTGCGCCTTTAGCAACACCCGTTGTACCACCTGTATATTGTAGGAAGGCTAAATCTTTACGATCCACTTGAGGGCGGACATATTGGCGATATTTACCAACACTTAACACTTCACGGAACGTTACAGCATTCGGTAATTTATATTTTGGTACTAACTTTTTGACATATTTCACCACAAAATTGACCAAATTACGCTTACCAAAAGAAAGCTGATCACCCATTCTTGTCAAAATCACGTGTTTCACTTTAGTATTAAACACGATTTTTTCTAAGGTTGAGGCGAAGTTTGAAACAACGACAATCGCCGTGGCACCGCTATCTTCTAACTGATGTTCTAATTCACGAGGGGTATAAAGTGGATTCACATTTACCACAACTAAGCCCGCACGTAAGATACCGAACAGCGCAATAGGATATTGCAATAAATTCGGCATCATCAATGCAACACGCTCACCACGTTCTAACTTTAATTCATTTTGTAAATAAGCTGCAAATGCACGGCTGCGCTCTTCTAATTTACGAAATGTTAAAACCTGCCCCATGTTGATATAAGCGGGACGGTCTGGGTGCTCACGAATTGCTTTATCTAAAATATCGAGAATCGAATCATACTTAGATGTATCCAGCGTGGTAGGTGAACCTTCTGGATAATTTTGAAACCAAACTTTTTCCATTTTTTATCCTTATTCTTTGGAAAATTTTCTTAATTTTATCATTTAGTTAGTAGAGATAATAGCGAATTTCAGGCTCGCCATACCAATAATACGGTCGTCGACCCCAAAAGCCCCAATTCTCCCACATATCATCTGGATAGTAATAGCTTTGAGAAAGCTTCCAGACACGATAGTGATTGGTTTGAATTACAGGGTAAGTGTAGCTTGCCTGATCAACCTTGCCTTGTTCTGTTTTCAGTAAGGTGCCGCCAATTGTAATAAATTGATCTTTTAAGCTTTCTGGCTCAACAAAACCATCAAGATAAGTAATGAAACGTCCATTAGGTTGTTCATCAATCATGGGTTTTGCTGAGGTTGAGTAAACTGGATAGCTTAATACTTCAATTTTAGTTTTATTCGGCTGGGCTTGTGCTGTTAATACTTTTCCGCCTAAACGAATTGATTTGCACTGACAGCTATAATCACTCTGCAGAATTGAAGATAATGATTTTAAAGTAAACTGTTCTTTTTCCAGTCCTCTTGGTGCATTAACACATCCCACTAATGTGATCGAAAGTGCGGTTAAAACTAAAATCGTTTTTTTATTCATCTTCAACTCCTTTTTGAAAATTATTCACGCCCAGGTAATTTTTTCCAAGTCACTTCATTACGCAAATAAACCGGTTCAATTTCTAAGGCAGATATGACTTTATTCTGTGCATAATCTGTTAAAGCAAGCTCAAGCATATATTGTGCAGAAGGTAAAATAATATCACTCCCTCCTAAACCACTGTCTTTAAATTGAGGATACGCTGCCCAACCTGTTCCGACTTGATAGGCGGTTAAATCTGAAAGCTGTTCAAGCACTTTTTCAGGTTGGCAAACTTGTTCTTCTATAACAGGATTCCATTGGAAAAACTCACCCAATTCTGAGCGCACTTTTTCTCGTTTTACTTGAGAAAAATAAACTTCATTCATTCTCGCATCAATGGCAGCTACCACATTTTCAGCTTGATGTAATTCAAATGCAGCCTGAGCCATTGCTGTTAAATTTGATACCGCAATAACAGGTAAATCAGCACCAAATGCAAGCCCTTGAGCAATCCCTGCACCGACACGAACACCAGTAAAACTACCAGGACCGCGTCCAAATGCTAACGCATCCACCTGCTTCAAATTGATACCTGAATTAGCGAGCAACTCATCAACCATTGGAAGAATACGTTTTGTATGTGTACGTTGTGCTAATTCATCTAAATGTGTTTTTTCGCCTTTATGCCAAAGTGCAACAGAACAGGCTTCTGTTGAAGTATCAAGTGCTAATAAGGTGATATTTTTCATTATTAATCCATTTTCTCATTTTGTAAGAATTGTACCACTTTGTTGAGATCTCGGGTACGGGTTGAATTAGGTAAACTTTTTAGAAAGGTTTCTCCGTAATTTCGCATAACAAGACGATTATCACAAATAATTACCGCACCACGATCTGTTACATCTCGAATTAGGCGTCCTACACCTTGTTTCAGCGTAATAACCGCTTCAGGGATCTGTATATCATTAAATGGATCGCCACCTTGCAATCGACAATCTTCAATACGCGCTTTTAGCAAAGGTTCATCTGGTGCGGTAAAAGGCAATTTATCAATAATGACCAAGGAAAGTGCATCACCACGGACATCCACGCCTTCCCAAAAGCTAGAAGTAGCAACTAGCACACTATGGGTTTCATTAATAAATTGTTCGAGTAATTTTGCTTTAGGCATTTCACCTTGTAATAAGATAGAAAGCTCACTCTTTTCTCTAAAATACTCTGCCAGACCTCTCATCATTAAATAAGAAGTACAAAGCATAAAGCATCGCCCTTTATTCGCATCGATGATAGGCAACAACATTTCACCAAGAGATTGTAACGTATTATTTTGATTCGTTGCAGGTAAATACCGTGGTACGCAAAGTAGCGATTGATTAGGATAATCAAAAGGACTGTGAAGAATTTTTTGTTCTGCTTGCTCAATACCAAGTCGCTGACAGAAATGATTAAAAGTGCCACCGACTTCAAGAGTCGCTGAAGTAAAAATCCAAGCGGCTTCTTTATTATTTAGTTGTTCACCAAATTTATCTGCGACTGTTAGTGGTGTAATATGCAAACCAAATTGTCGTCCCATACTTTCGTACCAATAACAATAGCCAACAATGGCCGTATCACAAAGACGAATTAATTGATTCTTAATACTTTCAGTGCGCTCAAAAATACTATCTAAAGTCTGAGAGCGACCTAATGCAATCTTGATAACTTCAGAAAGAAACTCAATTTTTTCTTGCAATAATTCGACGGATTTTTTAACCGCACTTTGCTTAAATAGCTCACGCCAATTTCCTCGCTGATTTCCTTCCCCAAGAAGAAGACGGAAATCTTGAATAACTTTAAGCAATGTATCTGCAGTAGTGCCAAGCTGCGGCATATCTTTCAATTCGGTTCGATAAACAATATTGATATCTTTGCATAAATCAAATAGCTGGCGAGATGTTAATGATTGACCAAAATACTGGCTAGCAATATCGGGAAGTTGATGTGCTTCATCAAAAATAATAACTTCTGCATTGGGAATAAGCTCACCAAAGCCACTTTCTTTTACCGCCATATCAGCAAAGAAAAGATGATGATTTACAACAACGAGATCTGCATTTAACGCTTTTTTGCGAGCTTGTGCAACATAGCATTCAGCGTAGTTAGGACAATCTGTTCCTAAACAACTTTCTGCCGTGCTCGTCAATTGAGGCAAAATTGGGCTGTCTTCAGCCAATTCAATACATTCTGTTAAATCGCCTGTTTTCGTCGCATTATTCCATTTTCTTACTTTACTTAAATCGGCTAAAACAGATTTATCCCCAAGCACACCTTGAGCAATAACTTGATCCAGTCGTTCCAAACATAAGTAATTGGATCGCCCTTTCAATAATGCAATTTTGCCAGAATAATTTAAGGCTTTTTTTATGGCAGGAAGATCTCTTGAAAAGAGTTGATCTTGTAGATTTTTAGAGCCAGTTGAGATAATCGTTTTCTTTCCTGCAATAAGTGCCGGAGCTAAATAAGCAAAAGTCTTTCCAGTACCTGTTCCAGCTTCTACAACAAGCGGTCGCTTATTTTGAATAGCATATCCTACTGATTGAGCCATTTCGAGCTGTTCTGCTCGTGGCTTAAATCCTTTGATATTCTTACTCAATTCGCCATCACTGGAAAAAATTTTACTTATCTGTTTTTTCATGATGCTTGTTGGTACATCGTATCAAAGATATCATCTACAATCTTGCGAATGTCATCATTGACTTCGACAACTGGCTCACAAACAATTTTTAGGTGATCATCTGGATAAATTAATACATTAAGTGCGGTCATATTTTCTCTTGTTTTATAAAAATTACAGCGATGATTGTATCATAGAATCAACGCTTTGCTAAAATATTGAAAACTCCATAAACAAAAACCCCAAGCCATTCAGCTCGGGGTTCTAATTCAGTACCTGGCGGTGTCCTACTCTCACATGGGGAAGCCCCACACTACCATCGGCGCATCGGCGTTTCACTTCTGAGTTCGGTATGGGGTCAGGTGGGACCACCGCTCTATCGCCGCCAGGATTATTCCTCTAATAACTTTTCTCTCTGTTCCGCTATCTCTAGCGCTCACAACCAAACAAGCTGATTTACCTAAAAACTTTCTTCTTCTCTTTCTTCTCTGAGTTTGTTTCGTCTTCTCAACACCCAAAACCCTTGAGCGTTGTATAGTTAAGCCTCTCGGGCAATTAGTATCTGTTAGCTCAACGGCTCGCACCGATTACACACCAGACCTATCTACGTCTTAGTCTTAAACAACCCTTACAGATTTATAATCTGGGAGAACTCATCTCTTGGCAAGTTTCGTGCTTAGATGCTTTCAGCACTTATCTCTTCCGCACTTAGCTACCCGGCAATGCGTCTGGCGACACAACCGGAACACCAGTGGTGCGTCCACTCCGGTCCTCTCGTACTAGGAGCAGCCCCAACCAATTCTCCAACGCCCACGGCAGATAGGGACCGAACTGTCTCACGACGTTCTAAACCCAGCTCGCGTACCACTTTAAATGGCGAACAGCCATACCCTTGGGACCTACTTCAGCCCCAGGATGTGATGAGCCGACATCGAGGTGCCAAACACCGCCGTCGATATGAACTCTTGGGCGGTATCAGCCTGTTATCCCCGGAGTACCTTTTATCCGTTGAGCGATGGCCCTTCCATTCAGAACCACCGGATCACTATGACCTACTTTCGTACCTGCTCGACTTGTCCGTCTCGCAGTTAAGCTTGCTTATACCATTGCACTAACCTGACGATGTCCGACCGTCATTAGCAAACCTTCGTGCTCCTCCGTTACTCTTTGGGAGGAGACCGCCCCAGTCAAACTACCCACCAGACACTGTCCGAGACCACGTTTCGTAATCTTCGTTAGAACATCAAACGTTAAAGGGTGGTATTTCAAGGACGACTCCATAATCACTGGCGTGACTACTTCTAAGTCTCCCACCTATCCTACACATCAAAATTCAATGTTCAGTGTCAAGCTATAGTAAAGGTTCACGGGGTCTTTCCGTCTAGCCGCGGGTACACCGCATCTTCACGGCGATTTCAATTTCACTGAGTCTCGGGTGGAGACAGCCTGGCCATCATTATGCCATTCGTGCAGGTCGGAACTTACCCGACAAGGAATTTCGCTACCTTAGGACCGTTATAGTTACGGCCGCCGTTTACTGGGGCTTCGATCAGGAGCTTCTCTTTCGATTACACCATCAATTAACCTTCCAGCACCGGGCAGGCATCACACCCTATACGTCCACTTTCGTGTTTGCAGAGTGCTGTGTTTTTAATAAACAGTTGCAGCCAGCTGGTATCTTCGACCGGTTCAACCTTCATCCGCTAGGGACTACAATCTATGCCGGTGCACCTTCTCCCGAAGTTACGGTGCTATTTTGCCTAGTTCCTTCACCCGAGTTCTCTCAAGCGCCTGAGTATTCTCTACCTGACCACCTGTGTCGGTTTTCAGTACGGTTTAGATAAACCTGAAGCTTAGTGGCTTTTCCTGGAAGTGTGGTATCGGTTACTTCAGCTCCGTAGAGCCTCGTCATCATCTCTCAGTGTTAAAGAAGTCCGGATTTGCCTAAACTTCACACCTACAAACTTAAACGCACATATCCAACAGTGCGATAACCTAACCTGCTCCGTCCCCACATCGCAGTTTATCCAAGTACGGGAATATTAACCCGTTTCCCATCGACTACGCTTTTCAGCCTCGCCTTAGGGGCCGACTCACCCTGCCCCGATTAACGTTGGACAGGAACCCTTGGTCTTCCGGCGAACGGGTTTTTCACCCGTTTTATCGTTACTTATGTCAGCATTCGCACTTCTGATACGTCCAGCAAACCTCTCGATTCACCTTCATCCGCTTACAGAACGCTCCCCTACCCAACAGACTTTCGTCTGATGCCGCAGCTTCGGTGCTATATTTGAGCCCCGTTACATCTTCCGCGCAGGCCGACTCGACTAGTGAGCTATTACGCTTTCTTTAAATGATGGCTGCTTCTAAGCCAACATCCTAGCTGTCTAAGCCTTCCCACTTCGTTTCCCACTTAATATAGACTTTGGGACCTTAGCTGGCGGTCTGGGTTGTTTCCCTCTCCACGACGGACGTTAGCACCCGCCGTGTGTCTCCTGACTATCACTCTTCGGTATTCGTAGTTTGCATCGGGTTGGTAATCCGGGATGGACCCCTAGCCGAAACAGTGCTCTACCCCCGAAGGTGTCCGCTCAAGGCTCTACCTAAATAGATTTCGGGGAGAACCAGCTATCTCCCGGTTTGATTGGCCTTTCACCCCCAGCCACAAGTCATCCGCTAATTTTTCAACATTAGTCGGTTCGGTCCTCCAGTTAGTGTTACCCAACCTTCAACCTGCCCATGGCTAGATCACCGGGTTTCGGGTCTATACCTTGCAACTATTCGCCCAGTTAAGACTCGGTTTCCCTTCGGCTCCCCTATTCGGTTAACCTCGCTACAAAATATAAGTCGCTGACCCATTATACAAAAGGTACGCAGTCACCCTTTCAGGCTCCCACTGCTTGTACGTACAAGGTTTCAGGTTCTATTTCACTCCCCTCACCGGGGTTCTTTTCGCCTTTCCTTCACAGTACTGGTTCACTATCGGTCAATCAGGAGTATTTAGCCTTGGAGGATGGTCCCCCCATCTTCAAACAGGATATCACGTGTCCCGCCCTACTTATCGTTAGCTTAGTACCATGACCTGGACTTCGAGTACGGGGCTATCACCCTGTATCGCCAAACTTCCCAGCTTGTTCCTCTGTCTCTGTCATTATCACTAACAGGCTCCTTCGCGTTCGCTCGCCGCTACTAACGAAATCTCGGTTGATTTCTTTTCCTCGGGGTACTTAGATGTTTCAGTTCTCCCGGTTTGCCTCACTTACCTATGTATTCAGTAAGTGATAGTAGATTCTTCATCTACTGGGTTTCCCCATTCGGACATCTTGGATTAAACGCCTCTTATCGACTCATCCAAGCTTTTCGCAGATTAGCACGTCCTTCTTCGCCTCTGATTGCCAAGGCATCCACCTTGTACGCTTAGTCACTTAACTATACAACCTCAAAAATTCTTGATGTTGCGTTTTCAACTAAACACTTGATTGCTTTTGTTCAATCAAGATTTTATTCTTACTCAGACTTTTTCTTATCCTTTAAGGACTTGAAAGTCTCTTCAGTTTTTCAGCTTGTTTCCTGGTTGTTAAAGAACAGAAATAACATTTTCAGTTATCATCGTTAAATAAACTCATTAAGTGTAAAAACTCAATTTACTTAACGATGATAAGTGGTGGAGATAAGCGGGATCGAACCGCTGACCTCCTGCGTGCAAGGCAGGCGCTCTCCCAGCTGAGCTATATCCCCATGTCATCGTTTATTTATTACCTTATTCACCTTCATCACTCACTCAGTTTGAGTGGTGGGTCTGAGTGGACTTGAACCACCGACCTCACCCTTATCAGGGGTGCGCTCTAACCACCTGAGCTACAGACCCAAGGGAATAACGACTTTCTGCTCGATATTGTCTACAATATATCAATCAATCTGTGTGGACACTTATTGTCTCTCGTTTTTGGTAAGGAGGTGATCCAACCGCAGGTTCCCCTACGGTTACCTTGTTACGACTTCACCCCAGTCATGAATCATACCGTGGTAAACGCCCTCCAAAAGGTTAAGCTATCTACTTCTGGTACAACCCACTCCCATGGTGTGACGGGCGGTGTGTACAAGGCCCGGGAACGTATTCACCGCAACATTCTGATTTGCGATTACTAGCGATTCCGACTTCATGGAGTCGAGTTGCAGACTCCAATCCGGACTTAGACGTACTTTGTGAGATTCGCTCCAGCTCGCACTCTCGCTTCCCTCTGTATACGCCATTGTAGCACGTGTGTAGCCCTACTCGTAAGGGCCATGATGACTTGACGTCATCCCCACCTTCCTCCGGTTTATCACCGGCAGTCTCCTTTGAGTTCCCGACCGAATCGCTGGCAACAAAGGATAAGGGTTGCGCTCGTTGCGGGACTTAACCCAACATTTCACAACACGAGCTGACGACAGCCATGCAGCACCTGTCTCAGAGTTCCCGAAGGCACCAATCCATCTCTGGAATGTTCTCTGGATGTCAAGAGTAGGTAAGGTTCTTCGCGTTGCATCGAATTAAACCACATGCTCCACCGCTTGTGCGGGCCCCCGTCAATTCATTTGAGTTTTAACCTTGCGGCCGTACTCCCCAGGCGGTCGATTTATCACGTTAGCTACGGGCGCCAAACTCAAAGTTCAACCCCCAAATCGACATCGTTTACAGCGTGGACTACCAGGGTATCTAATCCTGTTTGCTCCCCACGCTTTCGCACATGAGCGTCAGTACATTCCCAAGGGGCTGCCTTCGCCTTCGGTATTCCTCCACATCTCTACGCATTTCACCGCTACACGTGGAATTCTACCCCTCCCTAAAGTACTCTAGACTCCCAGTCTGAAATGCAATTCCCAGGTTAAGCCCGGGGCTTTCACACCTCACTTAAAAGTCCGCCTGCGTGCCCTTTACGCCCAGTTATTCCGATTAACGCTCGCACCCTCCGTATTACCGCGGCTGCTGGCACGGAGTTAGCCGGTGCTTCTTCTGTAGTTAACGTCAATTGGCTAGCCTATTAAACTAACCACCTTCCTCACTACCGAAAGAACTTTACAACCCGAAGGCCTTCTTCATTCACGCGGCATGGCTGCGTCAGGGTTGCCCCCATTGCGCAATATTCCCCACTGCTGCCTCCCGTAGGAGTCTGGGCCGTGTCTCAGTCCCAGTGTGGCTGGTCATCCTCTCAGACCAGCTAGAGATCGTCGGCTTGGTGAGCCTTTACCTCACCAACTACCTAATCCCACTTGGGCTCATCCTATGGCATGTGGCCCGAAGGTCCCACACTTTAATCTTTCGATATTACGCGGTATTAGCTACAGTTTCCCGTAGTTATCCCCCTCCATAAGCCAGATTCCCAAGCATTACTCACCCGTCCGCCACTCGTCATCAAAGAAGCAAGCTTCTTTATGTTACCGTTCGACTTGCATGTGTTAAGCCTGCCGCCAGCGTTCAATCTGAGCCATGATCAAACTCTTCAATTCAAGTTCAATCGCTCAATACTGCTGACATAAAATGTCACTACTTAAAAAAGTATTATGAATTTCTAGTTAGCACCTATTAAGACTTCAAAATTAAAAAATATTTTTAAAACAAGTCAATCAACAAGTGCCCACACAGATTGTCTGATATATTGTTAAAGAGCAAAAAACAAATTGGTCGGCGAGATAGGATTTGAACCTACGACCCACTGGTCCCAAACCAGTTGCGCTACCAAGCTGCGCTACTCGCCGTCAGATTTCTCAATCAAGAGAAGATGGGGTGGCTAATGGGATTCGAACCCACGACAACTGGAATCACAATCCAGGGCTCTACCAACTGAGCTATAGCCACCATTGATTAGTTGTACCGCATTGACTTCTGGCGCGCTCGACAAGATTCGAACTTGCGACCTTTGGCTCCGGAGGCCAACGCTCTATCCAACTGAGCTACGAACGCGTTACTGCGTCGTTGCGGGGCGTATATTAATGATTTCTAAATACCTTGTCTAGCACTTTTTTGAAAAAAAATATCAAAAGATAAATTTTTGTTCAATTTGTATAGAATTTATTATGCATTCGTTTATTTTTAATGCTAAAACGTAAAAAAGGATAGCAAATTGCTATCCTCTTTATTTAATTTATTTCTTGTTACGACGTGCTCGACGTTTCATTCTTCGTACCCAACGAGTGATTTTCCATGCTTTTGTAATTGAATAAGCATAAAGGAAGAATAATACAATAAATGCAATAAACATTGCCCATTCATTAATGTAGAAGATTTCACCTAAGATCCCGATTGTGGCACAAATGGCCGCAAAGAAGGTAATTAATAAAAAAGCTTGGCGAGAGGTTAATCCTGCACGAACCATTAAGTGGTGTACGTGTAAACGATCCGGACGGAATGGACTTTTTCCTTTGCGTAAACGGCGATAAATGATGGCCACCATATCAATTAAAGGAACAGCAATAATCCAAAGTGCAGTCACTGGATTCATCGGATGCCCTTTCCCTTGCGTACTTAAAAGTAGAATCCAAATAATAGTAAAGCCAATTAAAGTACTTCCTGCATCGCCCATGAACACTTTATATTTTGGCCCAAACGGAATCCCTAAGTTTAATAATAGATAAGGTAAAATCGCTACAATTAAGCCAAAACTCCAATATGCCATATCCATCTGTCCATCACGGAACATCAAGATACCAATAGCTGCAAATGAAACAATAGACAATCCACCTAGCAATCCATCAATACCATCAATCATATTAAAGGCATTAATAATCGCGATTGTGGCAAATACGGTAATAATCAATCCGATAGAACCAAGCGTTAATTGGAATGGCCCAAGAATTTGACCTAAATGATCTAAATAAACATTGCCTAAGTCGATCATTAAAATCGCAAGTACCGCTTGAATCCCTGCACGTAAGAAAGGGCTAATATCAAAGCGGTCATCTAAGATACCGATTGCGAGTAGAATAAAAATACTGAATATATAAAGATAAGGTAAACGAAGTTGATCCCACTCCATCAAATAATAGCAAAGGTTTCCCATAAAAAGAGAAACACCGCCAATCAGCGGAATTGCACCTTGATGACGCTTACGATAATTTGGTTTATCCACCAAGCCAATTTTATTCGCAATTGGTCGCATCACAATCAAGGTTAAAAATGCGCCTAAGAAAGTTACAATAAGACTTAGCATAGTTTGTATCCTAAAAATTTTTTGCAAAGGATAACATAAAGAAAAATCAGCACACAAAGATTTTTCTCAAATTCAGTTTTTTAGTACAATATGCCCACTTTTAATATAAGGATTAAAAATCATGACAAAATCAACCGCACTTTTCTCTCGTGCACAAGAAGTTATTCCTGGTGGTGTAAACTCCCCTGTTCGTGCCTTTAAAGGCGTAGGTGGTACACCTGTATTCATTCAAAAAGCCAAAGGCGCTTATATTTATGATACCGAAGGCAAACAATATATCGATTATGTGGGTTCTTGGGGGCCAATGATTTTAGGCCATAACCACCCTGCTATTTTAGATGCTGTATTAAAAGCAGCAGAGAATGGTTTAAGCTTTGGTGCACCAACTCCCTCTGAAATTGATTTAGCGGAATTAGTCTGTGAGCTTGTACCATCTATTGAAATGGTTCGTATGGTGAGTTCTGGTACTGAAGCAACCATGACTGCTATTCGTCTTGCGCGTGGTTATACAAATAGAAGCAAAATTCTAAAATTTGAAGGTTGTTACCATGGTCATTCTGATTCACTTTTAGTAAAAGCTGGATCGGGTGCGTTAACACTTGGTCAACCAAGCTCACCAGGTGTGCCTGAAGATTTTGCAAAACACACTTTAACTGCAGAATATAACAATTTTGATTCTGTTAAAAAATTATTTGAAGAATTTCCTAACGACATCGCTTGTGTGATTATTGAACCTGTTGCAGGCAACATGAACTGTATTCCGCCAAAAGAAGGTTTCTTACAAGGCATTCGCGAAATCTGTGACCAATATGGTGCACTTTTCATTATTGATGAAGTCATGACTGGTTTCCGTGTTTCACTTGCGGGTGCACAAGCTTACTATGGTGTAACACCTGATCTTACCACATTAGGTAAAGTCATTGGTGGCGGTATGCCAGTGGGTGCTGTTGGCGGTAAAAAAGTGATTATGCAACACCTCGCACCAACCGGCCCTGTTTATCAAGCAGGTACTCTTTCAGGTAACCCGATTGCAATGGCGGCAGGTTTAGCCTGTTTAACCGAATTGAAAAAAGCAGGTAACGAGCAACACCTTGCAGAATTAACCACTAAACTTTGTGATGGCTTAAAAGCATTAGCCCAAAAACACAATGTACCATTTGTGATTAATCATGTAGGCGGCATGTTTGGTATTTTCTTCACTAACCAAAAACAAGTTACCTCTTATGCAGAAGTCATGAAATGTGATACCGAAAAATTCAAAGTGTTCTTCCACAAAATGCTCGATCAAGGCGTTTATCTTGCACCTTCTGCTTTTGAAGCAGGCTTTATGTCTTTAGCACACACAAATGAAGACATTGAAAAAACGCTTACTGCTGCTGATATTGCATTTGCCGCAGTGGCTTAAAATATAAAAAGTGTGGTTAAATTTAACCGCACTTTTTTATTTCATATTATAAACGTTCATAGAGCACTTTTTCTAACAATCCCCTTTCCTCTTCGGTTAATGCTGTGCCTTTTTCATTTGTCAGAATGAAGAAGTCTTCGGCTTTTTCCCCTACAGTCGTGATTTTTGCATTACAAATATTGAGTTTTAACTCGCTAAAAATTTGACTGATTTGAGCCAATAAACCAGGTTTATCTAAAGCCACCACTTCTAATTCGGTATGCTCTTTTTTAGTTTCTTTCAAAAAACGTACATCTGTTTTTACGGTGAAATGTTGCAACTGTCGATTATTAGCAAAAGACATGGATGGCAATTTTTTGCCTAATAAAACAGAGGTTAATACCGTCTCTAATTCTCGGCGACGTTCTGAACGAACCAATTCACCATTTAATTCTGTGATGATAAAACTATCGAATACGTAGCCATCATCGGATGTTAAAATTTGCGCATCATGAATACTAAATTTTTTCGTGCCAATAGTTGAGACCACTTTATTAAACAAATTAGCTTGATCGGGACAATAAACAAAAATTTCTGTTCCGCCGGAAGAAAAACGGTTACTGATTTTAACGAGTACTTCACCATCAAATTCAGCTAATAACTCGGTATGCCACGCAATTTGTTTTGGACTATTTCGCAAGAAATAATCAGATGGGCAATGTTGCCACAACGCTGAAATTTTCTCTTCCGATAATTCTGTTTTTTCTTCGGATAAAATTGCCAACGCCAATTGACGATTTTCAAGGATTTTTTCTTCACTATCTAATAACAAATCCATCCCTTGTCGGAATTGTTGCGCCGTATAGTCGTATAAAGAGGCAAAAAGAGAACGCTTCCAGCTATTCCATAATGTGCCATTTGTCGCACAAATATCCGCAACGGTCAGACAAGTAAGATAATCTAAACGAACACGATTTTGCATATTTTCTGCAAAGTTCATCACGACTTCCGGATCATGAATATCTCGACGCTGTGCAGTAATTGACATGAGCAGATGTTCTTTCACCAACCAGATCATTGTTTCAATTTCTCGACGATCAAAACCATGCAAACGAGCAAAGTCAGCGATGTCTTCAGCCCCTAACTCTGCATGATCACCCCCTCGCCCTTTCGCTATATCATGGAAAAGTGCGGCAACATAAAGCAAAGAGCGGTCAGAAATTTGACTAAATATTTGATGGCAAATGGGATGAGATTCTGCCTCATTTTTGGCCAAGAAACTTTCCAATTTCAACATCACTCGCAAGGTATGCTCATCCACGGTGTAAATATGGAAGAGATCAAATTGCATTAAGCCTTCAATCCCCTGCCATTGTGGCAAATAAGCCGTTAACACACCATATTGGTGCATTGGGAGGAATGCACGCTGAATCGCTTTCGGTTGATTAAATAACCGAATAAACTTCTCCCTTGCTTCAGGAATATCACACAATTTCTTCGTCAAACTTTCCAACGCAATCTGAAGTTGACGTAATGTTGAGGAATGAATTTCGGCTTGTTCATGCTGCGTAAGATAGAAAAAAAGATCCAAAATACGATCCGGTGAACGTAAAAACACGTCCTCCTTGCGTAAACACAAACTTTGATTCACTATTTCAAAATCGTTATCCAAATGGTGAACTGATTCCTCCCCGTTTGAAGATAAAAAATGCGCTTTATAATGCTTAATCAGGATATCGGTCAAACGAGAAATCGTGCGTAAAGCTTGGAAAAAACGTTTCATCATTTTTTCGACACCACGGTTCCCGTCGCCTTCAAAACCAAGCATCTCGCTCACTTTGATTTGACGCTCAAACAGCAGTCGGTTGTCATAACGTTTTAAACTCAAGTGTAAGGCGAACCGCACTTTGAATAAAAATTCTTGGCTCTCTAATAATTGTTGGTGTTCTGATGGGTAAATAAAGCCGCGTTCCAAAATACCATCAAGGGTCATTTCTCCGGTATGACGTAAGGCGATCCAATATAAAAGGTGAAGATCCCGTAAACCACCTGGACTGTATTTTAAATCGGGTTCTAGATTATAACTGGTGTTGTGATAACGCTGATAACGTTCAATTTGTTCTTGTACTTTGGCATCAAAGAATGATTTTACCGCCCAAAAATCTGGCTTTTTCAGTATTTCCTCTAAAGCATTGAAAAGGGATACATCTCCCGATAAATAACGAGACTCAAGCAAATTGGTAGCAATAGTAATGTCTTGTTTACCTTCCTTTTCACATTCTTCCAAAGAACGAACACTATGCCCTACGTCGAATCCACAATCCCACAAGAACTGCACAAACTGAGCAATTTTTTCTTCCGCTTCAATGCCTTTTTCTTCTTTTGAAAGAATAAGAACATCCAAATCAGATAAAGGAAATATTTCTTGTCTGCCATAACCGCCTACTGCAATTAAGGTAAGATTAGCTTTATCTAATTCAAATTGCTGCCAAAGCTGTTTTAACAAATCATCACAAAATTGTGTTCGGTTAACGATCAGATTAAAAATGGAATAATCAGTAAAGTGCTGACGTTCCAATTCCTTCAAATTTTCACGCTGAATTTTGACCGCACTTGGCGTGAGTGGAGAATCGAAATGATAAGGAAAAAGCATAGGTATTCCACAAACAAAACAATTATAAAAAAGCCCACTATACGTAGGCTTTTAGCTGAACTTAAAGATTATTCATTATACGTTGAATTCTACCTTCCGTAATTTCTTCGTCACGGATTGTCATCACTTCACAACCTGTTTCTGTCACAACAATTTGGTGTTCATATTGCGCTGAATGGCTACGGTCTTTGGTTTTTACTGTCCAACCATCACCCATAATGCGCACTTCTTTTTTACCCGCATTAATCATTGGCTCAATGGTGAATACCATACCTGGTTTTAAAATCACGCCGCCATCATCGGCATAATAGTGTAATACTTGCGGTTCACAGTGGAATTCAGTTCCCACACCGTGACCGCAATACTCACGCACCACGCTAAAACCTTGGCTTTCGGTATATTTTTGTACCGCTTTACCAATTTCATTTAAACGAATACCTGGCTTAACCGTACGTAATCCCACATAAAGCGCTTCTTGTGCCGCTTCAACTAATTTTTGGCTACGAATATTGGTTTCACCCACGACATACATTTTAGAGTTGTCTCCGAAATAACCGTCTTTAATCACGGTCACATCAATATTGACAATATCGCCCTGTTTTAATTTTTTATCGTCGCTTGGAATACCATGGCAAACCACTTCATTTATAGAAATACAGGTTGCTTTCGGGAAACCATGATAATTTAAGCAGGCTGGAATCACTTTTTGTACATTCACCATGTAATCATGACAAATGCGATCCAATTCACCTGTGGTCACCCCTTCTTTTACATAAGGTTCGATCATGACCAAGACATCAGACGCTAATTTACACGCTTCACGTAACTTAATAATTTCTTCTTCAGTTCTTAATGGAATGCCCATTATTTCTCCTTATTTAATTCTGATTTATTCGCATATAATAGCACTAATTCCGTGAAAAATCTTGAATGAATTAACAGGTTATTAGATAATACAAGGATTATTTTTAGGAAAGTGGGGATAGAGATATGTCAGATTTAGATATGGCCATGCCGCTAACTTTTACTGATGCGGCAGCCAATAAAGTAAAAAGTTTAATTAGCGAAGAAGAAAACAATGAATTAAAATTACGCGTGTACATCACCGGTGGTGGCTGCAGCGGTTTCCAATATGGTTTTACCTTTGATGATAAAGTCAATGAAGGCGATCTGACGATTGAAAAATCTGGTGTGCAATTAGTCATTGATCCAATGAGCTTACAATACTTAATTGGTGGCACCGTTGATTATACTGAAGGATTGGAAGGTTCTCGTTTTGTGGTGAACAATCCAAATGCAACCAGCACCTGTGGCTGCGGTTCTTCATTCAGCATTTAATATGGATTTTCAATTTACCCATTATCTAGGCAATGTGCATGCTAAATGTTCGATGGAACACATTGCGCTAGCCAATTGGTTTAATTCAGAAGTGCGGTCAAATCCTCAAGTGTTTTTGACCGCACTTTCTGCCTGTGAGCTTATTAAAAATAATGATGAAATCACGTTGATTGGTTCCGAATACACGCTTTTTATCAATACCGATGAAGTGATGATTCGCGCCAATAACCTTGCGATTGAAACAGATGACATTTTAGAAGACGACTTCCATTATTATGATGAAGAAAGTATCGCCTTCTGCGGTACAACAGACTTCATCCACTTTCTTAATGCCTATTTTGAATTTATTGCTTAATCTCATTCTCTGAAGCTAACTATTATGTCGGAAACGGAAAACAACTCACCTGAACGACAAGAAACACAAGCGCCAGATAAGCGCCGTTCTTGTAAAATCTTTTTAGCTAAAGCAGCCTTTACTTTAGGGACGCTTGCCGTATTTTATGGTGGCTATTTGGATTGGCAAATTCGCTCTAAAATGGATGGCCAAATTTGGCGTTTACCGGCAGAAGTGTATAGCCGTTTAGAAAGCGTAAAACTTTCTGATAACCTTTCTTTTGACGAAGTGATTCAAATCTTACTCGATAACGAATACCGTCAAACCACAATGATTGCAGCACCGGGTGATTTTAAACTCGAAGAGGACACCATCGTATTACTTCGTCGTGCATTCCCTTACCCTGACAAACCAGAGCCACAACGTGTATTACGTTTACGTTTTACCGATAACAAACTTTCTCGTATTGAAGACTTGGTCAACGTAAAAGCCGTTGATGAATTCCGTCTTGCGCCTAAATTAATTGCCATGTTGGAATCAGATAATGAAGATCGTTTGGCGATTCCATTACAACAATACCCTCGCTTACTCATCGATGCCTTATTACTCACAGAGGATCGCCGCTTTTATGAGCATAACGGGATTAATCCAGTGGGTATTGTGCGAGCGATGATTGCCAATATTAAAGCTGGCCAAACGGTTCAAGGCGGCAGTACACTCACTCAGCAATTAGTTAAAAACCTATTTTTATCCAGAGAACGTTCTCTGACACGTAAAGCCAATGAAGCCTTAATGTCATTGGTGTTAGATTGGCGATATGATAAAAACCGTATCTTAGAAACCTATCTGAACGAGATTTACCTTGGTCAAAATGGGGATATCCAAATTCACGGTTTTGCGTTGGCGAGCCAATTCTATTTTGGTCGCTCCATCCGTGAAATCAGTCTTGACCAAATTGCCCTTTTAGTTGGCATGGTGAAAGGTCCATCCCTTTATAATCCATGGCGAAATCCACAATATGCACTCGATCGCCGAAATGTGGTGTTAAAACTGATGCTTGATCACCAAATGATTGGGGATGAGTTGTATGAGATGTTGAGTAAACGTCCATTAGGCGTGCAAGCTAAAGGTCAAATTTCACGTAAATACCCGGCTTTCATTCAAACCTTACAAGCGGATCTTCGCCGTCAATTAGGGGAAAATAAAACGTCTGCATTACTTGGTGCACGCATTTTCTCCACCATGGATTTAAAACAACAGGCACAAGCTGAAAATGCCGTGGTGAATACGGTCAATCAATTGCAAGTACAAACTAAAAATCCACACTTAGAAGGCGCCATGATTGTGGCAGATTATCACTTGGGTGAAATACGTGCGGTTGTCGGTGGATTACAAACAGAATATGCCGGATTTAACCGTGCCTTAATGTCAAAACGTCAAATTGGTTCATTAGTCAAACCCTCTATTTATTTGACTGCTCTAATGAATCCGGAACAATTCCGCTTAAATACACCAATTCAGAATCAACCAATTACGATTCATATTAAAGGTAGCCAACCTTGGCAACCTCGTAATTATAATCGTAAATATAGCGGATCAGTGATGTTAATGGATGCCCTTGCTCGCTCACTGAATATTCCAACAGTAAATATTGGGATGAAAGTCGGTTTAAGCAAAGTGATCGAAACGCAAAAAGCCATGGGCTGGGATAATGTAGCCATTCCAAAAGTACCTGCAACCTTGCTCGGTTCTTACAGTATTTCACCTTATGATGTGACCAAACTCTATCAAACCATTGCAAATCAAGGTGGAAAAATTGAGTTAAGTACCATTCAAAGCATTGCTGATCGTCAAGGGAATATTATTTACGAACACAATACAGTGCCTGATCAAGTAGTTCCGAGAGAGGCAGCTTACCAAACCTTGTATGCGATGCAACAAACCGTAGAACGTGGTACCGCGCGTAGCTTACAAAATGATTACGCGGATCTTCGTCTTGCAGGTAAAACAGGCACCACCAATGATGCCCGTGATACGTGGTTTGTGGGTATTGATGGTAAAAATGTTAGCACCATTTGGCTAGGTCGTGATGATAACGGTGAAACCAAATTAACGGGTGCCTCAGGTGCATTACAAATCTATAAAGATTATTTAAACCGTGTGGTTATTGAAAAACTGAAACTCGGACAACCTTCTACGATTAAATGGGTTGGCATTAATGCTTATGGCAGTTGGAGCTGTGGTAGTAATCGAACAATTCCAGTTTGGGCAGATAAAGATCAAAACTTCTGCGCTTCTGCACCAACGACGAGTACGGCAACAGCTACAGCAGCACAGACTACACAATCGCCACAACCTGAGCAACCTGAATCCGCAAAACAAGAAAGTGTATGGGATGTGTTAGATAATAAAGCGCCTGTTGAAGAAGCGGCACCCGCTCAATAAATTCGCTTATTTTTGACCGCACTTTTATATCTCCATAAAGCGCCTAACAAAGGCGCTTTATTCTTTTAAGCATACAATCACCCTCTAGACATTTCCGACTCTTGTGAATTTTTTGATCTCCATCACAAAAATTAAAATTATTTATTGTCATTTCACTGATATCAAAAGATAATTATAAATAGGAATTAATTTCATTTTAGGTAATGAGGTAAATAGACGATGCTATGCCGTTCTATTCGATTTTTCTTTTTAATTTTTTCACTCGCCTTCTCTTCTTCACTCTTTGCGCAAGACAACTACCAACAGTGGGTTAATGATATTACGTCGCGCTTAAACAAAACCGCTCAACTTGTCCAGCAAGGTAATGCCGATGATGCGCGTACTGAAGTGCAAATGGCTTATTTTGAAGTGTTTGAAAATCTAGAAGGACCGATTCGCATCAATTTCTCGGCACAGAAAAGTTACCAAATGGAAGCCACGTTTGGCGAGATCCGTAAAATGATCGGTGAAGGCAGTTCACAACAAGAGATTCAAGCTAAAATCGATCAGCTCAAAAAAGAATTACAAGAAGTGCTGCCATCATTGATTGAAGGTCATCAGCTCAATGCCGATGGTCAACATGGTGTTTATGATAATCAAGAGATCGCCCCTTATTGGCAACAAAGTTTTAAAACCATTGATGATTTGCTCGCTCAAGGGCTCGAAGCGTATCAAAATGGTGATCTCGCTAACGCAAAAAAATTGTTCCAACAAGCGCAATACGATGGCTATAAAAATTCAGAAATGGAAATGTCCATTCGCCAAAATCGCTCTGCAGAAATCTCAGCGGCGATCAATCAACAATTTTACAACATCATCCGTTTAAGTGAACAAGCCGATCAAATTACAGAAATTGGCTATCAAAGTACACAATTATTACAAGATATTGAAGAAAACTTGCCTAATCTGCCAACGACACGCGAAGAACAAAATGTTCAATCCAATGCAGCGCAGCAAGCAACAGATAATCAACAAGAGCAAGATTGGAATAAGATTAAACAAGAGATCAACCAACGTATTCAACAAGCTATTGCGCTCTATCAACAAGGTGAGAGCAAAAAAGCCATTCTTTCTGTACAAGACACCTATTTTGATGTGTTTGAAAGCAGTGGCATGGAAAACAAAATTGGCTCTCGTGATAGCAACTTTAAAGCAGAACTTGAAGGCTACTTCACCCGTTTAGTCAGTTTAATGAAAGCTGAACAAGGTGATAAGTTACAAGCGCAAGCTAATGGTTTAGACCAGAATTTAACTAAAGCCGTTGAAATGTTACAGGGCGGAGAGCAAAGCGATTGGTCGATGTTCTTATATAGCCTTTTAATCATTCTTCGTGAAGGTTTGGAAGCCTTGTTAATTGTTGCGGCTATCGTGACTTACTTAATTAAAAATAACCACAAAGATAAATTGCCGGTTATCCGTCAGTCTGTTTATGTGGCATTAATTGCCAGTGTGATTACCGCATTTATCTTCCAACTTATCTTTGAAAATTCCGGTCAAAACCGTGAATTGCTCGAAGGCTTTACGATGATTTTTGCCGTAATCATGCTCTTTATGATGAGTTATTGGTTATTGTCTAAAGTCGAAGCACAAAACTGGAAACGTTATTTAGAAGGTAAACTCTCAACTGCCCTCACTACAGGCTCACTCATCGGCTTATGGCTTACCAGCTTCTTAGCCGTATATCGTGAAGGGGCGGAAACCGTATTGTTCTACTATGCCCTCGTGAGTGATGCGAAAAGTGCGGTCAGTTTCATCTATCTTTTCGCAGGTATTATTGTCGGTGCAATTATCCTCACCATTTGCTACTTCGTGATGCGTTATACCGTGGTGAAATTACCGCTTAAACCATTCTTTATGTTCACGGGTTCTTTCATGTATTTAATGGCCTTTGTATTCGCCGGTAAATCTGTTTTAGAACTCATTGAAGGCAAACTTTTCGAGCCAACGCTGATTAGCGGTGTGCCTGAAATTTCGTGGTTAGGTATTTACCCTTACATGGAAACCTTAATTCCACAAGCAATCTTACTCATCGCAGCCGTATTTGCTCTGTTTATTATGAAATATCAAAGCAAAAAAGCCGCGTAATACCCAACAATCCTTTAGGAGAAAAACAATGAAAAAAGCACTTTTAGCAACAGCATTATTTGCGGGTATTTTCACCGCGTCTACTGCAAACGCATTCCAAGAGTATCCAATCGGTGAAGCGGTAACCATGAATGAAATGGAAATTGCAGCGGTTTATCTCAAACCAATCGATATGGAACCACGTGGTATGGGATTACCTGCTGCGAAATCAGATATCCACTTAGAAGCGGATATCCACGCAGTAAAAGGTAACAAAAATGGCTTTGGTGATGGTGAATGGATGCCTTACTTAACCATCAACTACACTTTAGTGAATACTGATACTGGTGAAAAACAAGAAGGTACTTTCATGCCAATGGTAGCTGGTGACGGTCCTCACTATGGTGCAAACGTGAAAATGATGGGCGTGGGTAATTATAAATTAACTTACCGCATCGACCCACCATCAAAAGCGGGTATGCACCGTCACACAGACTCTGAGACTGGCGTTGGTCGTTGGTGGAAACCATTTGATGTAAGCTATGAATTCAAATTCACTGGCATCAAATAATCTCAGGTAAATATTGATTTTACCGACTTGCCTTCCCTTGTTTGTCAGGGGAAGGCAATAGCATTTTATTTAACCTTAAAATATCGTCTGTTTTATCCTATTAAATGGTCAAACTATGAATTATTTTTTTACTTTCCTGCTTCAAGCACTTTTACCTTTTTCATTATTGCTCGGTGTTTATCAGAGTAAACAATCCACTGTGAGTGCGAAAAAAATAATTTGGCTTAGCCTATTCGGTTTTATTGCCGGTATTGTGCTGAGCCTTAGTTTACCTACGGGACAAATCACTAATTTAATCGTCAATGCAGTGATATTGGCGCTATTGATTATCTTTGCCTTATGTTTAATTTTCGGCAAAGGTCGCTTACCTGCCTTTTGGCAAACGGTATTAATGCTCATTGCGGGAAGCTTCTGGGCAAAAGATCCTAACATTACAGCCCTCGTTTCTACTGATGTTATCAATACCGATTCGATCTTACATATAAGTGCGGTCATTTTTGCCTTTGTTTTTTGTTTATGCTTACAAGCCTGGATCGATTTACTTCTAAAACAAGCGGTAAAAACACAACAAAAATCAACCGCACTTTTAAAAGGTGCAATTAGCCTTCTCTTAGTTTGCTTGCTTGTGCCACTTATCGGTGAACTCTTATTAATTTTAATGAAACTTCAGGTGCTTGAGCTTACCAAGCTTCGTTTAAGTTTTGTTGCGAAATCAGGCGAAATCACTCGTTGGTTAAATTACATCTGTGCAACATTGCTCTTAGTTGTACTTGCTATCTTTTACGGCAAAATTCATTTATCACGCAAGCAACAAGTTAATGCCACACAAGAACCGATTGAAAAACGCCAAAAATTAGCTGCATTACGTACGTCCTCTCACTTACTTCGTTGGGGCTATTTAGCTTTAGCGATTACTTTTGCAACGCAACTTTATTGGGAGCAAATTGCTTCTCGCCCCCCACAACTTTCAGAAGCAATTCCTGTTACCTTAGATGACAAGCAACAAGTTCATATTCCGATTGAGCAAGTGAAAGACGGCAAATTACACCGTTTTGTCTGGATTGCTGATGACGGTAAAGCCGTGCGTTTCTTTGTTATTAATCGTCAACCGGATAAATTGAGCTTAGCCGCAGTATTTGATGCCTGCTTGCTTTGTGGTGACCAAGGCTATGTTATGGAAGGTAACCAGGTCGTTTGCGTGGGCTGCGGCGTACATATGTTTATTCCATCTATTGGTAAACCGGGTGGCTGTAATCCTGTACCGATTGAAGATTGGCAACAAATTGAAACTGAAATTCTCATTAATCGAACCGGCTTAGAAGAAGGGCTGAATTTATTTAGCACGATTGTTGAAATCGATGTAAAAGATCCGATTAGTGGCACCCAAATGAAAAACACTAAAACGGAGCACAAATACAATTATGAAGGTAAAACTTACTTCTTTGAAAGCGAGAAAAACCTCGATTTATTCCGTGATAACCCTGAAAAATATTTAGGTAAGGGGGAATAATGCTAGCAAGAATGTTATTCCAATCTTGGCGTTTTAGCATAAAACGTAAGTTTTTAGCCGTGGTGACTATTTTCTTAGCTGCGGGATTAGTCTCTGCGCTATTGGCTGTCTCCATTGATATCGGCGACAAAATGGCGAAAGAACTAAAATCTTACGGTGCCAATATTTTAGTTGAACCTGCGAGCAATGCAGCCTTGCCTGGCGAACTCAGTCATAACACAGATTTAAGCAGCCAAGATTTCCTTGATGAAAAAGAACTGCCGAATATTAAAGATATTTTTTGGCGAAATAACATCGTGGGATTTGCGCCATTATTAAGTGCAAATGTAAAAGCAGAAATTCTTTCTGCAAAAACGCATGAAAAATCGACCGCACTTGAACAAATTAATGTGCTTGGTACATTTTTCGATCACAACATTCCTGTACCAGATGAAGATGATTTCCATACGGGGCAAAAAATTATTAGCCCTTATTGGCATGTTCAAGGGGAATGGGTAAACGATCTTGAAACGCCTGAAGGTGAATTTATTCCTGCGATCATTGGTGAACAATTAGCACAACGAACTGGGTTAAAACAAGGCAATAAGATCAAGCTGCACTATCAAAATGATGAACTTGATAATCAAAGTGCGGTTGAAATTACCGGGATTTTATCTACTGGGGGCGCTGAAGATAATCAATTAGTCATGCCACTCAATACCGTACAAAAATTACTGGGTTTAGAAGGGAAAATTCAAGCGGTTAAAGTGTCTGCGCTTACTGTTCCGGAAAATGATCTTTCTCGCAAAGCACGTGCCAATACCGATGCATTGGATGCTGAAGAGTACGATCGTTGGTATTGTACAGCTTATGTTTCGTCTATTTCACATCAGTTAGAAGAAGCTATCTCTGGTGCTATTGTTCGCCCAATTTGGCAGGTTGCCGCATCAGAAGGTGTAGTCATTGGTAAAATCCAGTTATTGCTTGCTGTCGTGACTCTTGCTGCCTTAATCGCCGCTGCTATGGGCATTGCCTCATTAATGAGTACTGGGATCATTGAACGTTCAAAAGAAATTGGTTTAATGAAAGCCTTAGGCGCATACCAATGGCAAATCGCCTTATTATTTTATTGCGAAGCCATTATCAGTGCCTTAATTGGTGGTTCGCTTGGTTGTATTGCAGGTTGGGTCTTAGCAAGATTTATTGGTTCAGCGCTATTTGGCGTACCACTGAGTTTCGCTTGGATTGTCATCCCTTGCGTATTGATGCTGTCTATTTTAATTGCTGTGGTGGGCACTTGGTTCCCAGCCCATCGTATTGCCAAACTTTACCCTGTGGAGGTGCTGTATGGCCGCCAATAAAAGTATGTTTTGGCGTTTAATCTTCCAAGCATTACGCCTACGTTTACAACGAGTATTTATTATCTTCTCTGCACTGACTGTTGGTGCGTCTATTGTAACGGCAATGGCTGCAGTGTATTTTGATATTAATACCAAAATGAGCCAAGAGCTCCGTACTTTTGGGGCGAACTTTTACATTGGTGAAGCCAATGGTGGATTGATGAAAGAACGCCAATTAAAGCAAATTCTGCACAATGCACCGGATAATTTTATCACTGCTGCTAGCCCTTATTTATATGGTGTTGCACGAAGTGATTTAGAAAAAATCGTGATTATGGGCGTGTGGTTTGAAGATATGCGTGTTCTCGCACCTTATTGGCAAATTACCGGTTCAGCCATTAATGTGAACTTTGATGATCGCAATGCAATGATTGGTAAAACCTTAGCTGAACGTCTCAATTTAGGTGTTGGAAGTAAATTAAAGCTTTCCAAAAATGCCGTTGAAAAACATGAATTCACGATTAAAGCGATAGTTGAGGCAGGCGATGCCACAGACAACATGTTAATCGTTAGCTTAGAATTTGCACAAAGTTGGTTAGATAAAGAAGGATTGGCAAACAACGCCTTGCTCAATGTCAAAAATGAACAAGGTAACGTCGCACAATTTGCACAAGATATTATGCAACGCCAACCCGATCTAACTGCTCGCCCAATTCGAAAAGTCTCAGCGTCTGAAGGACAGATTTTAGATAAAATCAAAGGATTGATGGGGTTAATCTCATTAGTCATTTTGATTCTCGCGACCCTTTGTGTGAATACCACGTTAATTGCGATTGTTGGTGAGCGAGCAAAAGAATTTGCACTACAAAAAGCCTTGGGTGCAAAACAAAGTGACATCATTAAGCAAATTAGTACCGAGATTCTGATCATTGCACTTTGTGCAATTGTCGCGGGCCTAATTCTCGGCTACATCTTGGCACAATTACTAGGATTAACCGTATTCAAATCTTATATTGATATGCGTCTGCCGGTTATTCCAATTACTATCGTCTTATCGTTATTGGTTGCCTTTATTGCGGTGATTGTACCAACCAAACGCGCTTTAAATATTCAAACCGCAAATGTGTTAAAAGGGGAATAAAATGAGTGAATTTGTGATTGAAACGCAACATTTATATAAACGATTCGGGCAAGTCACTGCTTTAGAAGATATTAATATTCAAATTCGCCAAGGTGAGTTTATTGCAATCATGGGCGCATCGGGTTCGGGTAAAACCACGCTCATGAATATTCTAACTGGCTTAGATACCGCCAGTGAAGGTAAAGTGATCTTAGACGGCGTCGATGCGGCACAACTGGATGAAGTGGGTCGTCAACGTTTCCGAGCGGAAAAAATTGGTCTCGTCTTCCAACAATTCCATTTAATTCCTTATTTGACCGCACTTGAAAATGTGATGCTCGCTCAGCATTATCACAGTGTAATTGATGAAACGGCAGCTAAAGCAGTACTCGAACAAGTAGGATTAGGTCATCGTATTGATCACCGTCCAAGCCAACTTTCTGGAGGCGAACAACAACGCGTGTGTATTGCTCGTGCATTAGTAAACCAGCCGCCTGTTATTTTTGCCGATGAACCTACGGGTAACCTCGACGAAAAAAATGAAGCGCTTGTACTAAATTTACTACAAGAGCTAAATCGTCAAGGTAGAACCATTGTGATGGTTACACACAATCCTGAATTGGGTGAGTTAACCGATCGTGTTATTTATCTCCATCACGGAAAATTTGTAAAAGAGGACATTCATGAAAAATAAATTCGTCAAATTACTCGCGATAAGTGCGGTCATTTTCGGCAGCGTTTCTTGTAAAGACGAAGTTGCTGCGATTGGTCAAAAAGCACCCAATATTGCAGCCTACGATTTACAAGGTAAAGAAGTGAAACTTGATGATTGGCAAGGCACTCGCTTGCTGACATTCTGGTCTGAAACCTGTGGACGATGTGTCGCAGAATTAAAAGAATTTGAAAAATTGGCTGAAGCTAATCCAAATAAGGTTCAACTTATCGCTATTAATGTGGATGGGGATAAAATGGATACCAAAGCGATGGTCACCAAACGTCAGCTTACGTTGCCGATTATCAAAGACCAACTAAAAATCACAGCGGAACGTTATCAGCTTATCGGCACGCCAACAAGCTTTGTGATCTCACCTGAAGGCAATATTCAGGCTAAATATGAAGGGGCAATTCCTGCTACAGATTTAGATAAATTATTTAAAGGCTAGCCAAAATGCAAAAACGAATTTACTTACTCTCTACACTTTTACCCGTTTTAGGCTTTTTATTTGCAACACCTGCGCTTTCTGCCGAAGCTGATTTAGTGAAAGCAGAAAAGGTATATAAGCGCTCTTGTGCTACTTGTCATGGGAAACAAGGCGAAAAACCAGCAATGGGTGAGTCAAAAATTATTAATCAGCTCACACCAGAAGAAATATCAACCGCACTTTCAGAAAGAAAAGCAGGAAAGATTATCGGTGCAGGAAGTCCCGCAAAACAACGTTTAAGTGAACAAGAGATACATAATTTAAGTGAATATATTCAAACACTAAAATAGTTTTGAAATTTTTTTAAACTAATTTTAAAATACAAGGTCTTAAAAAGGGCTTAGTTTTTACAAGCTAAGATATTTTTATTATATCAATAAAGGATTTTTTATGAACAAATTCACTAAAATTAGCGCTACGGCATTATTTGCGTTATTCTTAACTGCTTGTGATAAACCTGCAGATAAACCAACTCCAGTAAAAACTGAAATAAACCAGCCTGCATCTGAAGTAAAACAAGAAGAGGCGAAAACTGCTGAAACCGCAACATCCGTTGAAGCAGCAAATGCTCAAGAACAAGCTGACTACAACAAATTACTTGAATGGAATGCTAGTCAAGCACAAACTCAAATGACTGCGCAACAAAAACTGCAATCTGATTTAAATACTGCAGTAAACGCAAAAGATGATAAGAAAATTGAAGAAGCAATCAAAACTTTCAATAAAACTGTTGAAGATACAATTGTAAGCTTAGATAAATTAGATATCACAGCACCTTCAGTAAAAAGTATTAAAGATCAAAATAAAGACGTGCTTGTATTGTCAAGCGAATTATTAGTTGATCAATTAAACTTATCGACTAAAACGCCAACTGAAGAACAAACTAAGCTTTACCAAGCTAAAGTTGAAAAGCTCCAAGCTGCAGTAGCTAAATTACAAAAAGACGGCGCTGATTTAGCACAAAAATTTGCACCTGCAGCACCAGCTGCTCCAACTGCAAAATAATTCAGCGTTAAAGATTAAAAAACCTTACTGTAAAAAGTAAGGTTTTTTATGCGCTTATTATTCCACTAACATACCTATTTCAGAGTTCAGAGATTATTTTACTTGAGCAAAATATTTTTCAAGACGACCTTTATTTGCCATTGATTTCTTCTCAAGCTCTTTGACCACTTTCTCTGCTTGTTCTTTGTTTGGTAGATTATCACCCACTTGAATCACGCCATTCATATTCATTGTTCGGTGAACAGGACAACTATAAACATACACACCTTCTTTATCTAAAGTGAGCGTAAGTTCCTGATCTTCTTCAGATTGGAACTTTTGTGCACCTTCAGGAATCGCTTTACTGTGTACAAAGTGGCTTTTATTTTCTGCACGAAATGTCACCGTATCACCTGGTTGTACTTTTAAATAACCCGGTTCAAAAACCATTGAACCTTCACTGTTTGAATTCAACATTTTAATGTCATGATGTGCGGCTTGAGCAGCAAAACTTAAACCTAATAATGCTGCAAGTGCGATTTTCTTCATTTTCATTTCCTTCTTAAGAATGTGCTGATTTACGTTGTGGACGAACCACCGGCAAACCTGCGCTACATTGTAATAATTCAACGTTTACATGATATAAACGATTAATGGTTTCTACTTGTAAAACATGATGAGCATCACCCACGCCTTGCACTTTACCTTCACCAAGTAAAATCAACTCATCTGAAAATTGAGCAGCAAGGCTTAAATCATGTAATACCATTATAGTAATCAGATTTTTCTATTTCGTATAGATGTAAACTTATTCTAATAGATTAATCTGATAATTATTCTTCGTAAGCTTCGTCAGTTAACGTTTTTAAGAACGCCTCTAACGCATTAATCTCTTCATCTGTAAGCGGTTTAGCTTTTAAAACATCAGGATTAATGGTTTGAGCATATTCGGCTTTATCCCATGCTTCTCCTGTTTCAGGATTAATTTTACGATTAGGATTATTAAAGCTGTCTTTAAATAACAAAATGGTTTTTAAATCACGGAAAACACCGTTATGCATATAAGGTGCTGTAACGCCAATGTTACGCAATGTTGGCACTTTAAATTTGCCTTTTTGCTTTTCATCGCCTTTCACCATCGGGTTATCCAGTAGTCCATTATCCACAAAATCGGCGGCTAATTTATTGTGCTTGATTAATTCTTGGTTACTTGGCACACCGATGTTGAAATAGCGGTAATTCGTAAAGG
This sequence comes from Haemophilus parainfluenzae, assembly GCF_900638025.1. NCBI lineage: Bacteria > Pseudomonadati > Pseudomonadota > Gammaproteobacteria > Pasteurellales > Pasteurellaceae > Parahaemophilus > Parahaemophilus parainfluenzae. Next base: position 1,422,585 of record NZ_LR134481.1, on the reverse strand, counting down.
TTTCTTTTGCTGAATTCGCTTCACTTGATTGATGGCAGTTACTACAATTTGTGCGTGTTTTATCAAAAAATAATGCCTTACCTTTGGCTTCAAGTGCGGTCAATTCGACTTCACCTTTTAAAGCACGATCATATTTTGAAGAGAATGGCGCAAATAATTCTTGTTTTTCAAACTCGCCAATGGCTTTTTCCATGATGTCATAAATCTTGTCAGTATCTGCCCAAATGCTTTCACCATAAAGGTCCGTAATTGGCTTGTAATAGGTCAGATCTGCTTTTAAACGTTCAACAATGGCTTTTTTGTCCGGCATGCCCATTTCCACTAGGTTTACTGGTGGCCCACCTGCTTGCTCAGCTAAATCTTTCGCACGACCATCCCAGAACTGTCCGCCCACATAATCTTGAATTTTTTTATCAAAATGAAAATTTGGTGAGAACATCGCATAAAGCGCAGTATTAGCATTGCGATTACCATGAAGATGAGGATTATCCCCTTCTGAGACCATTTGATTTGCAGAGTTCTTACGTTGATCCACAAAGGCAGTATCTGGACTGTGGCAGGTTGAACAGCTTTGTGTTTTATTAAAAGAAATCGATTTATCAAAAAACAACACTTCTCCTAGTGCTTTATAATCCAATTCTTTTTTTGCTGCTTGATCAGCCAATGCATAATTGCTCTGCATCAAAGGTGCAAACAATAAAATAGAAAGCCATTTTTTTTGCATCGTGTTCTCCAAATATTCAAATTATAGATAAAAAATAATCCAACAAAGCTTTGTTGGATTATAAAAGGAAAATAATTTTCTACAAGCCGGTGGCCATCTTAATACGATCAGCAAACATACCAATACTCACGCCAAAATAGTTCGATTTGTTCCAATCTAAAATTGTACGGTAGTTATTGGAGACCAAGAATGCACGCCCAACTTCTTTATCGGGACGAACTAACCAAAGATCGGCTTGCGAAAGTGCGGTCAATTTATCTTGTTCTTGTTGGCTGAAACTCGCTAAAGTGATACCTTTAGACTGCCAGTTACTTAATGAACGTGCTTTGTTTTTCTCAATGCCTGAAAGCGATAAATCTAATGGTTGATTTAATGTGACTTCAACACCCCAAGGCAATTTGTTATCCCAACCTACAGTGTGAAGATAATTTGCAATTGAAGCAAAGGCATCAAATTGGTTCGTCCAAATATCCTTCACGCCATCATTATTACCATCTGCCGCATAATTTAAGAATGCGCTTGGCATAAATTGGGTTTGCCCCATTGCGCCTGCCCAAGAGCCTAACATTCTGTGGCGTTGAATATGATCACGTTCTAACATTTTCATTGCATTCACAAACTCTTTACTGAATAAGGCTTCACGTCTACCATCAAAAGCTAAAGTAGCTAAAGCAGAAAGCACATCATAGCGACCTTGGTAGTGTCCAAAGCTACTTTCCATACCCCATAAGGCAAGGATATATTCCTGTTGAACACCATAACGTTGGCTTGCTTGTTGTAATGGCGCCTGTACTTCCCAATAACGCTCTGCGGCAATATTCACTTTATTTTGAGTCAGTACTTTATTCAAATAATTCGTTGTGCCATTAGGATTCGGGGTATGAGGTTTATTTACATTACGTTTGCTTCTACCCGCTTGTGAGCGATCTAGTTTTACCGCTTTTTCCATATATTCAATATTATTCTGCGCATTTAATACTGAAGCCGATACACCTTCAGTTGCTGCTTTACCTTTTAAAAACTGCACATAATCATTGAAGTTATTTAAAGTTCTCGGTTTACTATAAATAGCACTACTATTTACCATTGAAACGCTCGAACAGCCCACTAATAAAAGTGCAGTCGATAATACAGTCATTTTTAACATTGAGGTTAAATTCATTTCTTTTCCTTTTTTAATTATTAAAATATCGTATTATTTGCGTAAAAATTGGTTATAAACAGCTTTCAATAATGAGGTTGGTAATAAGCGTGAACCTGAACGCAATGCAAAGGTGAATAGGCCAGAAAATAAGCCTTGAATACCTAAGCGGTGCTTCAATTTAAATAAACGCCATTCTGCCTTGGCTTGGTTTAAACCACGACGACGCCCTACCATACCATTGCCTACGCGGGCATAAACTAAAATATCCGGCAAGTTTGCCACTTTTTGACCTTGTGCCACAAGCTTAATCCACAGGTAATAATCTTCCTGTAAATCTTCATATCCACCACAATTAATGACCGCACTTTTTTGATACGCCACCGTCATGTGATTGAAAGGACAACGTTTTTGCGTAAATTTAACGATATCTTGTGCATCAGTCGGTACATTACGATATGCCACGATGTCTTGAATATTTTCGCCAAACTCAGCAATCTGCCCACCGAAAATAATCGTATCCGGATGTTGTTCAATAAACGCCACTTGTTTCGCAAAACGCTCAGGCACACAAATATCATCAGTGTCCATACGGAAAACCCAATCATGTGAACAATGTTTTAATCCTTTGTTGAGCGCTTTACCTAATCCTAAGTTCTTTGGCAACTTCACCAAGTTTAAGGGTAATTTGGTTTCGAATTCAGAAACCACGGCTTCCAATTCTGGCGTTACCGCACCGTCAAACACCAATACGATCTCATCTGCTGGATGGGTTTGAGCCACTAAACTTTCAAAACATTCTCTTAAATATTGTGGATTTTCCTTAATGTATAAGGACATTAAAACTGAAAATTTCATACTTCTCTATCTAATAAGTTATCTACATAAACCGTTTCAAATTAATTGCCAATTTAGGTGAAATTAAAACCACAAAGGCAATGATTAGCTGCTTAATACTTTTCGTTAATTTAAAAATTTCAAAATAATAAAAAGCCGCTTTACGGGATAAATTCATTATATGTGGGTAGGCCAACATATACTGTGCGTTGATGGCAAAATTCTTTTCTTGCTCTGCCGTTTTCACATAATTTTCACGGATATAATCAATCGCTTTTTGCGTATTCGTCGTATCCGTTGATACGCTAGAACGCTTAGTATGGAACGTACAATAAGTTAATGGTTCTGCTACTTTGCACGCTTTAAACGTAGGATCTTGCACAAGTTTAAGCAAGAAGTCGTAATCTTCCAATGAACGAAGTGCGGTCGATAATCCGCCAATTTTTAAAAACAGATCTTTTTTCACCCCAATCATCGGCATACCACCGATTTTATTCGCCAGTAAAATTCGCTCTACGCTAATCTCTTGCGGCTCAATCGGGTTGGTCACATAGCTAAAACCTTCATTCACCATTTCACATTTGGCTGGATGGTAAACAAAGTTGACATCAGCATGCTCAGCAATCACATCGGCTAATTTCTGACATTTATCATTTGCAAAACGATCATCATCATCAAGGAATAATAACCAATCATTATCGGCATTTCTTGCCCCAATATTACGACTTCCTGCGGCGCCTTGATTAGTTTCGTTACGAATAACTTTAACTGCAAATGGATAAGATTGTGTCACTTCAACAGGTTCTTTCGAGCAATCGTCCACAATCACCACATCAAAATTATAGGCGGTTTGCTTGGTTAAACTGTCCAATAACGCAGGAATTTCTTCTTTCCGATTATAAGAAGGCACGATGATACTAAACATCTTTCGGCTCCTTTTGTTTAAATAAAATAAGCTGTTTACCGTGAGTGCCAAAAAGCGATAAGAACATCAACATCACGAACATAATGCCAGGGAAAGCAAAGGTGTCCGCTTTGATGTTACAAAATGCCAAAATCACAAAGGCAGAAAGGATAAATTTCCAGCTGCCATCAAACCAATTTAAGGCGACTTTGCGCACAAAATAAAATGTCACGGCAAAACACACTAAGGCATAAGACACGCCACCATAAAGAATCTGACGTAAGAAACCGGAATCCGTATGGCCATAATAACGGCCAACTTCCAACTGTCCTGTCATATACATGCCATCACCATAAATAAACTGTTTAAGCGTTGGCATGAACAGGTGGTTTTTCATCAAGGTATCGGTTGAAGAACTCGCAAAACCTGCACCATGTAATAAATTGATCACAGGTTCTAAGGCATGTGCCACATAAGGATTTTCTGGTAAGAAATACGCCAATAACAAGACCAAAATAGCAAATGCAATGAGTGATGGAACATAACGCCATTTGAAATACACTAAAATGCTCACAACCGATAACAGAAGGAATGTACGTCCTGAAATTAATCCGATACATAACATTAAAAACACTAAAATACTTGGAAGTGTATTATATTTAGCGTTGTAAGCCAGTAAGAAATGCAACAGCATTAAATAGAATAAACTCAGTTGGAAAAAGGCGGTTGCGGTGATGTTATATAAGCGATATTCCTGCTCTGAACCATAAAAACGTGCAGGCAACACCGCATTAGTTGAAAGCAAGAAATCGATCATAAATGATGCGCCGAGCAAGCCAATGATGCCCACTGCAAATTGCACCACAACACCAATTTGCAAATCTCGCACGACTCGTTGTTGTCCGTTTGCATTGGCATAAAACGCATTATAAAGTCCCACTCCTAAGAGGAATAAAATCAATTCCTTCACATACATGGTGATAACAGAAAGATCTTTTGTGCCATTAAGCAATAACGGAATCACACTGAAAACAATCAATCCGCCTAAAACAGCAAGACTGTCTAAAGGCAGAATGATGCCTTGTGGCTTCTGCTTTTTAATGTACTGATAAGCCAAAACAACCAGTGCTGCCAAGCCCGCGACGAATGACATTCGTACGACATGGAACAGCCAAGGATCGTAAAGATAAAAAAGGTTAAAAAGTGCGGTCATTTTTACGTTATTTTCCTAAATTCTTTTTCACCGCTAAGATTTTTTTGAGCGGATATTTAATTAATTTCTTCACTAAATTATTGGATTTTGAACCACGAATCGCTTCCAAATTACTCGCTAATTGTGGATTTTCAATGGCTACAAGCGGACGAACTACCTTGTTATTAATCTGGAATTGGGTTTCAAATAATAAGAAATCATCAGCCAGCCAAAACGGTTTTTCTTGTTCGATCTGTCTTAAAAATGCACGTGCCGCTGATTTTTTAATTAAGTATGCTACCGTACCCGCAAAATAACTTTTATATGGATAAGCCACGGTGACATCACCCACTGTTTGACGTAAAAATGAGAAGGTTGTCGGATAATTAATTTCCAATTCTACATCATCAAATTCCGCAATTTTTGACTGCCCGATTAATACAATATCTGCATCACATTTTTCGGTTAAAAGTGCGGTTGTGTTTGGCGATAAATTAGCATTAAATAACGCATCATCTTCACAGACTAAAGCATAGTCATTTTCCGTCACATTTTGATCTTCTACGATCTGGCGATAAACCGCTAAATGGCTTAATGTACAACCAATTTCGCCTTTTGTGACGTTGCGTCCATAATGCTGTTCAAACTTCGTTGAATTGAACACTTCTGCCAATTCTTCCCATTCTTTTTGCATGGTATTAATGGCTGAAAATACAGCAAAATCAGCGGTATCTGGTTGAGCAAAAAACAGCTCACGACGCTGAACATCTTTATCTAGTGAAATCAAATATTTATTCATAATTATCTCAATTTAGTTTTTGCGTTATTTTGATTGCAACAAACGAAAATAGTTGCAAATTATACTAAAGAAATAGTCTGTTGGCATTGCTTTTAGCTCAGAGACAAAAAACAACAAAAAAATAACCGCACTTTAATTGCTTAAAGCGCGGTTAATCCTAAATATGTTTTTCTTTCAATTAGAAAATTGCAGTCGCTAAACCTACTACAACACCTAAAGAAAGCACTACAGCTAACATTGCATAACCAAAATCACTCATTTTAATTTCCCACTTGTTTAGTTAAAGATAACCCATTCTAACAATAAAGTACGTTTTTTCAAAAATTTTTTATAATTTGCTTAACCTATTTGGTGACAGTCTTTATAATGGGAAAAATTCTCTAGAGGCAAAATTATGGCAACAATTAAAGATGTCGCGAAAATGGCTGGTGTTTCCACCACCACAGTTTCCCATGTAATTAATAAAACCCGTTTTGTAGCAAAGGAAACCGAAGAGGCAGTGATGCAAGCCATTAAAAGCTTGAAATACTCACCAAGTGCTGTTGCGCGTAGTTTGAAAGTCAATACGACAAAATCTATTGGGATGATTGTGACCACCAGTGAATCCCCTTATTTTGCTGAAATCATTCATGCCGTTGAAGATCATTGTTATCGTCAAGGTTATTCACTTTTTTTGTGTAATACACAAAATGATCCTGAAAAAATTAAAAATCACGTCGAAATGCTCGCCAAGAAACGCGTAGATGGTTTATTGGTGATGTGTTCTGAATATACGCAACATTCACTTGATGTGCTTTCAGGTTTCTCTTCCGTACCTATGGTGGTAATGGATTGGGGTCCTAATGTGGATACCGATATCATTGAAGATAACAGCTTTACGGGCGGTTATATTGCGACTAAGCATTTAATTGATTGTGGTCATAAAGCCATTGGTCTTATTGCGGGGGAATTGGATAAAACTACCGCAAGAACCCGTTATGAAGGTTTTGTGAAAGCCATGAATGAAGCCAATCTGCCAATTCATGAAAATTGGATTATGGAAGGTTTCTTCGAACCAGAAGACGGTTACGAGTGCATGAACAAGATCCTTTCACAAGACAGCCTACCTACTGCTGTCTTCTGCTGTAATGATGTGATGGCATTAGGGGCAATTTCTGCTATTACGGAAAAAGGCTTGCGCGTGCCTGATGATATTTCGATTATTGGCTATGACAATATTCACTCATCACGTTTCTATGCACCGCCACTCACAACGATTCACCAATCGAAGTCGCGCTTAGGTGCACAGGCAGTGAATCTCTTATTTGAACGTATTGCGAATAAAGATAACGACAATCACGAAAAACATCGTATTGCGATCCATCCAGAATTGGTACTACGAAAATCAGTTCGTACACTTGCATAAACATTAAATTTTTTGACCGCACTTTAAATTTTATCTAAAAAAGTGCGGTCTTTTTTTTACTTATTTTCAGCTTTTTTGATTTAATACAAGTTTTCGACGTATAGCATTTGATCCCGATACATATTTTTGGTTATATCTCTCCTGGTTTTATTTTATTTTTTCTTTATCGGAGTTTATATGACTGATGAGTATCGCACTCTCCGCCATAATATTAATATGTTAGGGCGTTTTCTTGGAGAAACCATCAATGATGCACAAGGCGAAGACATTCTTACCTTGATTGAAAATGTTCGACAATTGTCCAAACAATCTCGAGCGGGCGATAGCCAAGCACGTAAAACATTGTTAGATACCCTTTCCACCATTTCTAACGAAAACATTATTCCCGTTGCGCGTGCATTCAGCCATTTTCTTAATCTGACGAATATCGCTGAACAATACCAAACGGTCTCTCGCCAACATAAAGATTTACAATCTTCTAATCGTTCATTAAGTGCTTTATTTCAACGTTTAAAAGCACAAAATGCCTCAAAAGAAGAGGTTTATAAAACTGTTGAAAACTTACTCATTGAGCTTGTATTAACGGCACACCCAACCGAAACCACGCGTCGTTCTTTAGTCCATAAACACGTTGAGATCAATAAATGTTTAAGCAAATTAGAGCACGATGACTTAACACCGAAAGAACGCGGCATTATTGAACGTCTGTTGCTTCGTTTAATTGCTGAAGCTTGGCATACTAATGAAATCCGTACTGTTCGCCCTACTCCATTCGATGAAGCAAAATGGGGCTATGCCATGATTGAAAATAGCCTATGGCAAGGTGTACCGGAATTCTTACGTCAATTAAATGAACATGCTCGTGAATTCTTAGGCTACGATTTACCTGTGGGCTTACGTCCTGTCAGAATTTCTTCTTGGATGGGCGGTGACCGTGATGGTAACCCATTTGTGACCTCAAAAATCACCCAACAAGTCCTCTATCTTGCTCGTTGGAAAGCGGCGGATTTATTCTTGAACGATATCAAATCCCTTGCCGATGAATTATCTATGGTGAAATGCACGTCAGAATTTACTGCAAAATATGGTGAACATTTAGAGCCTTATCGTTTTGTGGTCAAAGAACTTCGTGCAAAACTTATCGCCACCCTTGATTACTTTGAAGATTGCATGGCAAATCGTCCACCACGCGTAAGCCAAGCGGATATCATTATGGAAGATAATCAACTTTGGGAACCGCTCTATGATTGCTATCAATCATTAATGGCATGTGGCATGCGGATTATCGCCAATGGTTCACTATTAGATATTTTGCATCGTATTCGCTGTTTTGGGGTTACCCTTTCACAAATGGATATCCGTCAAGAAAGCACGCGTCATACAGATGCTATCGCAGAAATTACCCGTTATCTTGGTATTGGTGATTATGCACAATGGAGCGAAGCAGAAAAACAATCTTTCTTAGTGCGTGAATTAAATTCTCGCCGTCCATTAATTCCAACCCATTGGGAGCCGTCTGCAGAAACCCAAGAAATTTTAGAGACTTGCAAAGTCATTGCCCAACAAAAACAAGGCGTAATTGCTTGCTATATTATTTCCATGGCAAGAAGCGCCTCTGATGTACTCGCCGTGCATTTATTATTAAAAGAAGCGGGCGTGCCTTATCACATTCCTGTCGTGCCACTCTTTGAAACCTTAGATGACTTAGATGCCTCTGAAGGAGTCATGCGTCAATTGTTTAATATTGGTTGGTATCGTGGTGTGATTAACAATCACCAAATGGTGATGATTGGTTATTCTGACTCAGCTAAAGATGCGGGGATGATGGCAGCTTCATGGGCACAATATCGTGCACAAGAAGCATTAGTCAATTTAACCGAAGAACTGGGTATTGAACTCACTTTATTCCATGGTCGTGGTGGTACAATCGGTCGTGGTGGTGCGCCTGCACATGCGGCATTACTTTCCCAACCTCCGCGCTCACTCAAAAATGGTTTACGTGTGACTGAACAAGGGGAAATGATCCGCTTTAAACTTGGTTTGCCTGAAGTCGCAGTTGAAACCTTTGATCTTTACGCCAGTGCTATTTTAGAAGCGAACTTACTTCCACCACCAGAACCTAAAGCAGAATGGCGTACCGTCATGGATGAGCTTTCTAGCACTTCATGTGATATTTATCGTAGTGTTGTTCGTGGTGATAAAGACTTCGTACCTTATTTCCGTAGTGCCACACCAGAACAAGAACTATCTAAACTGCCACTTGGATCTCGCCCTGCAAAACGTAATCCAAATGGTGGCGTAGAAAGCTTACGTGCCATTCCATGGATTTTTGCTTGGATGCAAAACCGCTTAATGCTACCGGCATGGCTGGGTGCGGGTGCGGCAATTCAAAAAATTGTAGATGAAGGCAAAGGTCATATTATTGAAGAAATGTGTAAAGCGTGGCCATTCTTCTCTACTCGTGTGGGCATGTTGGAAATGGTCTTCAGTAAAACCGATACTTGGCTTTCTGAACAATATGATCATAACTTAGTGAAAAAAGAGCTTTGGTACTTAGGTGAAAATCTGCGTAATCAACTCAATGCGGATATTAAAACCGTGCTTTCGCTTTCTCACAAAGATGAATTAATGGCGGACTTGCCATGGATCGCCGATTCTATTGCGTTACGTAATGTTTATACGGATCCGCTCAATCTCCTTCAAGTGGAATTGCTCCGTCGTTTCCGTGAATCGCCTGAAAACCCAAGCCCTGATGTCGAACAAGCCTTGATGATTACCATCACAGGTATTGCAGCAGGTATGCGAAATACAGGATAGTTACAGCAACTAAAAATAAGTGCGGTCATAAATAATGATAAATTTGATCTGACCCCAAAAAGTTAGACTGTTATTTAAAGGATTGTTTTCGATATTGTACCGGACTCAGTCCTTTTAATTTTAGTTGAATCCGTCGGTGATTATAGTAATCCAAATAATCCCTGACGGCATCAACTATCTCCTCTCTACTGTTAAATTCCCGACCATAAAAACATTCTGTTTTTAATCGTCCAAAGAAACTTTCCATTGCGGCGTTGTCCAAGCAATTCCCTTTTCTCGACATACTTTGAATGATGCCATGTTCAGCCAAGATTCGACGATAAGCCACCATTTGATATTGCCATCCCTGGTCTGAATGTAAAATGACACCACAAGCTTTATTTAATCCTTTGACGGCTTGCATTAACATGTCCTCTACTTGCGCCCAGTTTGGGGAATAGCTGAGATTATATGAAACTATCTCATTGTTAAATAAGTCTAAAATTGGAGATAAATAGACTTTACTCCCATCTTTCGCCTTAAACTCGGTGATATCGGTCACCCATTTTTGGTTCGGGGCCGTTGCACTAAAATCGCGTTCAAGATGATTAGGAGCAATCACCCCTATCGTGCCTCGATAGGTCGTAAATTTCTTGCTTTTTCTTGACCGCACTTGAAGCCCAAGTGTCTGCATTAAACGTTGAACTTTTTTATGATTCACGCCTGGCAAGCAGGCATGAACACGTCGGTAGCCATAATCAGGATGATTGGCTTTGATGCGTTTAATGGTCTTTTTCAACAACTCATCCTTATCCAGTTTAATCTGAAGTTTAGCAAAAAACGTACTACGCGCTAATTGTGCAAAGCCTAAAAGCCATTTTAACGGATAGCGTGTTCTTAACCTTTGGATAATTTCCGTTGCTCGGCTTCGTCCTGAAGTCTGAGCCTTCTCAACTCCTTTAGGTAGGCTACCTCCGCTTCAAGCTGTAAAATTCTCAGGCGTAAACGGTCTTCTTCAGTTTTGGGTGGCGGTGGCATTTTTGCATATTTGGGTTTCATCGGCGGTCGTCCTGATGGTTTACGGGGAATAAGTCCTTTTATGCCACTTTTTTCAAACCGTTTCAACCATGTTCCGACTAAGGCGTTGGAAGGAATATTGTAAAAACGCGCAGTTTCTCTAATACTCATTTTCCCATTCAAAATAGGTTGAAGAACCTGTAATTTAAATTCGATTGTGTAGTGTTTACCCATAAAAAATCTGCACCTCAATTGTTGGTTTGGTTAGTCCAACTTTTGGGGTGCAGATCAATTTGACCGCACTTTTTGTTTTGTGTTTCTTGCGGTATCATACGTGCAATTGACTTAATAAAGGAAAACCCAATGACAACTGATATTCAAAAACTCGATCCCGATGCAGCGATTGATCTTGCTTATGATATTTTCTTAGAAATGGCAGGCGAAAATCTCGATCCCGCTGATATTATGCTATTCAATCTGCAATTTGAAGATCGTGGTGCTGTCGAGTTTGTCGAAACTGCAGATGACTGGGAACAAGAAATTGGGGTGTTAATCGATCCTGACGCTTTTGCTGAAGTTTGGGTGGGTTTAGTGAATGAGAAAGATGAAATGGATGATGTGTTTGCGAAATTCTTAATTTCACATCGAGAAGAAGATCGCGAATTCCACGTTATTTGGAAAAAATAATCACTCTTCTCTCTATATCAATTGACAAACTAAAACCGGTTTAATTAAAAATTAAACCGGTTTTTGCTTAACAAATTCGTGGTAAAGGTTCGTTACGTGGTAAGTCTAATAAACGACTTTGACCGAAGAGTCCAACTGCACGAACTTTGCCATCAGTCGTTACCTCGCCGATTACGGCCGCATTTTCACCTAATGGATGGCGACGAAGTGCGGTCAGAATTTCAGCTGTTTTTGCTTTGTCCGCCACAATCACCAATTTGCCTTCATTAGCAAAATTCAACGCATCCAAACCGAGTAATTCGCAAATACCACGTACTTCCTGACGAATTGGTAATACCGTTTCATCAATTTGAATCCCCACTTTCTGAGCCTGTGCAAATTCATGAAGTACCGCATTCACACCACCACGGGTCGCATCGCGTACAGCTTTCACCCCTTCAATCGGACGAATGCAATCAATAAGCGGTGCTAGCACGGCGCAATCACTGTATAAATCCGTTTGAATACCGAGATTTTCGCGTAAATTCAAGATGGTTGCACCATGATCACCCAAAGTACCACTCACAATAATCTGATCGCCAGGCTGAATTCGATGCACGCCCCAGTCGAGTCCGTTTGGAATCACACCAATACCTGCCGTATTAATAAACACTTTATCTATTGCGCCTTTTTGTACCACTTTGGTATCACCTGTTACCACTTGAATACCGGCTGACTGGCAGGCTTTTGCCATCGATTGAATCAATTTTTTTAAGGTTTCTAGTGGTAAACCTTCTTCCAAAATAAAGCCACATGATAAATATTTGGGAACAGCACCGCATACCGCGACATCGTTAGCGGTACCACATACCGCCAATTTACCAATATCACCACCAGGGAAAAAAATCGGATCAATCACAAAGCTATCAGTTGAAAAAGCTAATGTTCCACCCAAAGCGTTCATTTCTTGTAACGCAATGCGAGCCTGATCTTCACCTTGTGAAAGTATCGGGTTATCAAATGCCTTGACAAAATAATCGCGGATCAACTCTTGCATTGTGGCACCACCATTTCCGTGTGCCATCGTAATAAAATCAGTCATTGTTTTATTCCCGTCTGTATTGATAATAGGCCGCACATGCCCCTTCAGAAGACACCATTAATGCACCATAGGCATTGTCTGGATTACATTTTTTAGCAAATAATGGGCAATCCGCCGGCTTGCATTTACCGATTAATACATCACCGCAGCGAGAGTCAGGATCATCTGCAACTTGATGTGGCTGACAAACAAAATGGGCTTCTGCATCAAAGCATTGATAATCATCTGTCAGTTCTACACCAGATTCTGCAATTTCGCCCAATCCACGCCATTCGCTGCTAGCTTTCAAGCGGAATACTTCGCTTATTGCCTGCTGAGCCAACAGATTGCCATGTTGGTGCACAATGCGTTTATACTGATTTTCCACTTCACATCGTTGTTCAACAATCTGTGTCACCAACATTAAAATTGCTTGTAGGATATCTAGAGGCTCAAAACCGGTGATCACAAATGGCTTATGATAAGCGTCACACAATTCTTGATAAGGTTCAGAACCGATCACCATGCTGACATGACCTGGCGCAATAAAACCATCAATCTTTACTTGTCCCTGTGACAATAAGCTGTGTAATGTCGGGATGATGGTAATATTTTGGCATACCACAAAAAAGTTTTTTACCTGTTGTTTTTTCGCTTGTTGCAAGGTAATCGCGGCACTCGGCATCGTCGTTTCAAAACCGAGTGAAAAGAACACGACTTTTTTGTCTGGATTATTGGATGCGATATTCAATGCATCAAGCGGTGAATAAACGATACGAACATCCGCGCCCTGTGCTTTGGCTTCTAATAATGAGCCTAGACGTCCGCGTACTCGCATAGCATCACCAAAAGTACAGAAAATCACTTCTGGACGACGAGCAATCTCAATACATACATCAATTCGCCCCATCGGTAAGACACACACCGGGCAGCCTGGACCGTGAATAAATTCAATACTTTTTGGTAATAAGCGATCCAGCCCAAATTTAAAAATGGTATGAGTATGTCCGCCACAGACCTCCATCAGATATAACGGATTTTCTGGCGTAAAGTGCGGTTGGTTTTCCATTATTTTTTGTAACCGCTGCAACAGACTTTTAGCCAGTTCAGGATCACGAAATTCATCAACAAACTGCATTTGATGCTCCTATCGTTCTTGCACTTTTAACCAATCTAGCCACTGCTGTAATCCTTCTCCACTTTGAGAAGATAACTGGATAACCTGAATTGTTGGATTCACTTGTTTTGCATAAGCAATACATTTTTCCACATCGAAATTCAAGTAAGGTAATAAATCCACTTTATTTAAAATCATTAACTTAGAAGCCGCAAACATATGTGGATATTTCAGCGGTTTATCTTCGCCTTCTGTCACGGATAAGATCACCACTTTGGCGTGCTCACCTAAATCAAACTCTGACGGACAAACTAGGTTTCCGACATTTTCAATAAACATCAGGCTATTTTCCTGTGGCTGCAATTTCACCAATGCATTGCCAATCATTTGTGCATCTAAGTGACAACCTTTACCCGTATTAACTTGAATCGCCGGCACACCTGTTTGACGAATACGATCCGCATCGTTTTCTGTTTGTTGATCGCCCTCTATCACATAACAAGGATAATTATTTTTTAATGCGTTTAATGTAGTCGTCAACAAGGTAGTTTTGCCTGAGCCAGGACTTGAAACAAGATTAAGCGCCAAAATATGCTGATTCGCGAAAAAGCGACGATTCATATCGGCTAATTGATTGTTTGCACCGAGAATATCTTGTTCTACTTTCAGTAATCGTTGTTGCGTTTCTTCTTGTTGCGGCGTGTCTGGCATGCGGAAGGAGGAGTGAGAAAAATTAGGTAGTTTTGTTGCATGTTGCGCATTGGAATCATTATGGACATGCGGTAATTCTCCGATTCTGACTTGGTCTGGATGGCCACAGCCACAGGTTGTACACATAAGTCACCTCAATAATTTTTCGTTTATTCTGTAAATACTTAGAATCTATGGTAATTCACATGCGTTAGAATACCATATTCTCTATCTTAAATATATTCTTTGAAGAGGGATAAACGCATACTATCAATCAGTTAGCGTGTTTTATATTCAAAAGTCAGACGACATTCTAATCAATTAAAATACTATGCTATTTTACGGCGATTTCTTTCACTCTAAATTCTGTGCCGCTTCGACGTTGTAAACATGCACTGTGACAATGTGGACAGCAATCCTGATAGGCCTCAATCTCTACTTCCTTTTGGCATTGCCAGCACCAAGCAAACGCAGGTAAATGAATGAAATGCAACTGGCAATTTTCAGCAACGGTATCTTTACGCATAATTTCAAAGCAAAATTCAACCGCACTTTGCTCGACACAAGACAGTGCCCCAATTTCTAGCCAAATATCTGTCACTTCATGGATTTCATGCTTTTTCTTTTGTTGATCAATAATTTCCATAATATTCTGACAGAGAGACATCTCATGCATGATTTTCTCCTTAAAATAAAAAAGCAGTCTGTTCCGATTCTACTCTTTTTTAATGTTTATTTTCAGTGTTTCTGTGTTTCGCTGTTCGATATTTAAACGTTATTTGAAAAAATTTTACCGGTACTCGTGCTAGATATCATTTTAGCGGCACAAAATTAATGCCACTGTGCTGCAATAAAGTATTCATTAAATCATTGTTTTGCTCAAAATGGCTACATTTACCTTTGAGCTGAATTAAGCGAATTCGTAAGTGAGCCAATTCATGGATCCGTTTTGATACTTCTCGAATATGTCGATCTAGCAGCTCATTGATTTCTCTTTCTTGCTCTTGAGTGGCACATTGCGGATTCAGCAACATTTTGATTTCTTTTAGTGAAATATCCAAACTGCGGCAATAACAAATAAAAGAAAGTTGCTTCAAATGCTCTTCCGTATAAACGCGAAAATTACCACTTGTTCGCTTGGCAGGCTCGATTAATCCTTGCTTTTCATAGAAACGTACGGCTTCCACCGTGCAGCCAACGATATTGGCTAACTGACCAATTTTCATTTTTAATTAAATTACACTTGACTCTGAAGTTACTTCATATTTTATACTTTATCACAGTATTCACATGTTAGAAAAGGAGAACTTCCATGAAAAAAGCAGCATTGTTTATTACTGCACTATTCGGTGCTTCACTCGCCAATGCACATAATGTTTGGTTGGAGCCCGTTAAGGATGTAAAAGGACAATATGTGGTTAAATTTGGTCATGAGGAAACTGAAACCTATCCTCAAAGCAAATTAAAAACGGTACGCCTTCTTGATGCTAAAGGCCAATTGCAAAATGCCACAGTGAACTTTAAGGAAGGCGAAGCACACTTTGCCGCACCAGATGCAGCCATTGCGTTTATTCGCTTTGATAATGGTGTTTGGTCAAAATTACCGAGCGGTAAATATGTCGAAAAAACCAAACAACAGGCACCTGAAGCGGTACGCAGTGTTAATCCAATCAAATTCGGTAAAGCGATTTTACACTGGGATGCGCAAGCAAATAAATCACACAACATGGATTATGAATTAATCCCTCAAAGTGAACCCAAAGCGGGACAACCACTCGATATTCTCGTGCTAGTAAAAGGTAAACCTGTACAAGGCATCAAAGTGGGTTTAGGCGAAGATCACCCATTCAACTTAACCAATGAAAAAGGTATCGCACAATTCACCCCTAAAGCGGGTTATAACAAAGTTTGGGCTGAATTTGACGAGCCTGTTAAAGAAAACCCTGACTATACCGAACGCAGTGTTGAATATATGCTGACTTTTGATGCGAAGTAATGAAAAGAGTTGTATTTTTAACCGCACTTTTCACCTGGCTGTGCGCACCATCAGCATTGGCTCATAGTTTACATGTTTTTGCACAATATGATGGACGCACAGTCTTTGGCAAAGCCTATTATTCCGATATGACCCCAGCGGCAGAAACCTATATGGAAATTTTGCAATCTGGACAGGACTCCCCTCTGTTGGAAGGCAAAACGGATCGCGATGGGCAATTTTTCTATCCGATCAATACGACTACAGAAGGTGCCATTAAAGTAGTGATAGAAGGTGAAGAAGGACATCGAGCCTCAATTGTTGCCAACAGAGTATCTGCGCAAGCCACTAATAACAGCGACAATGCATTGATGTTGGTCCGCGAAGATATTTCTAAATTAAAAGACAAAATTTACCTGCACGATATTATTGGCGGTATCGGCTATATTGTTGGTATTTTTGGCTTATGGGCATTGATTAGAGCCTCAAAAATGACGCGTGCGTCGTAATCTAAGGAAAGATAATATGCATTTATCGGAAGGTGTGTTGCATACACCCATACTGCTTGGTGGTGCAGCTGTCGCATTAGTCTGCGTAATGATTGGTCTTAAACGACTCAATTCGCAGCAATTGCCGCTAACAGCATTGTTTGCTGCTGCTTTTTTTATTGCTGGAACCATTCATGTACCGGTAGGCATTGGTAGCGTGCATCTCATCTTAAACGGCATGGCCGGCCTGTTTCTTGGCTGGGCCGTTTTCCCTGCTTTTTTAATCGCATTAGTCCTACAAGCTCTGCTCTTTTCCTTCGGGGGATTTGCTGTATTAGGTGTCAATTTATGCGTAATGGCATTACCAGCCCTTCTTGTACATTGGCTATTTGCAAAAAGGCTTGAAAATGACAATTCCCGTCGCACTCAAATTACTGCAGGAATTGGAGCTGGCGTGATCGGCGTTGGCGGTTCAGCCTTGCTCGCTTCTTTAGTCTTGGCTCTAGATGGTGGTAAAGCCTACAGCGATCTGATCATGCTACTGGTGATATCACATATTCCCGTATTTATTATCGACAGTATCGTCAGCGTCGGGGTGGTCTTATTGTTAAACAAAATGTATCCAACAGCGCTCAGTGTGGTGAAATGAATTTTCTTATTTTTTTTCAACCGCACTTGCGATTAATTTATGTGTTTTTGTGTGGACTTATCGTCAGCACAATGACACATATTTCAACGCTTATTATCCTTAATCTGATCGTATTCAGCGGGTTACTTATTGCGCTAATACGTTATCAAAAATCCCTTGCCGGTTATTTCAAATATTGGCTGAAACTGAATTTTTTCACTTTGCTTGTTTGGTTGACCTTAAGTTGGAAAATCACCGAGCAAGGTTTAGTATTAAATCCAATGGGTATTCAGCTCGCACTGCTCATCACGCTACGCTTCAATTTGATTTTAAGTTTAACTCGCCTCTTGTTAATTGATATGAACGAGAGCCTTTTATTACAAGCATTATGTCGTTTACCATTGCCCGAAAAACTACTTCACCTATTTGTTCTAACCGTACGTTATATTTCTGTACTCGGTGATGTACATAAAAAAATGGATATGGCAATGCGCGCGCGCGGATATCAGCCAAAACTTAACGGCAGAACCTTATTTATCGCGGCGCAGCGTGTCGCCCTATTATTAATTCATGCACTCGTTAAAGCAGAAAAAACAGAAATGGCGCTAAAAGCTCGTGGCTTTCAGCTACATGATGTGAAAAAAACACAGGATAAATCTTGATGAACGTCCTCGAAGTCAAACAATTACAGATCATGCGCAACCAACGCGTGATTATTGATAACCTTTCTTTTGAACTCCCCGAAGGCCATCGTCTTTTTTTACAAGGTGATATTGGTTGTGGAAAATCCACCCTATTACATTGCCTATTAGGTTTTATACCTTACCAACAAGGAGAAATTCGCTGGTTTGATAACACCTGCCGTCAAGAAAAAGATTTTGTACCATTACGTGGAAAGATTGGTATATGTTTCCAACATGCAGGCGATCAACTTTTCGGTCCAACCGTACTTGATGATGTGGCCTTTGGTCCACTTAATCAAGGATTAAACAGAGATGAAGCCTATCAAATTGCATTACAGCAGTTGGAACGTCTGAATATTGTTGGATTAAAAGATCGCTCTGTGAATACCTTATCTGGTGGTGAACAGAATTTTACTGCACTGGCTGGCGTGCTAGCGATGCAACCCAAAGTATTATTACTTGATGAACCAACCAATGGACTGGATGTAAAAAATATTGCCAAACTGACCGCACTTTTACGCGAGTTACAGTTACCAATGCTTATTGCCTCGCATGATTTACACTTTAGTGAAACGCTCGCCGATTCCTGTTTGTCTTTAGCCACAGATAATGATGGCTAAATGCGTTCATAATCATGAGAAAATAATTGAATAAAAAACGGGCGAACCATTTAAGTTCGCCCGTCATTCATTTATGACACTAATTAAGCCACAAGTGCGGTTTCTTTTAAGCGATTTTTTAATTTCGCGTATTCAGTGACCACATAGCGTTCAGCCCAGGCTTGGTCTTCAATTTTCTCAATACGAACCGCGCTATATTTGTATTCCGGCGTTCTAGAACCCGGGTTCAAATGTTCAGCGGTTAATTCGTTACATTTACCGATCCACCATTGATAGGTCATATAACAAGCGCCTTTGTTAGTACGAGTGCTCACATCCGCGCGAGAAATCACTTTACCACGCGGAGAAGCAATCCAAACCAAGTCATTATTTTTAATACCTAATCCTTTGGCATCTTGATCATTCATTTGTACGAATCCCGGCTCATCCGCTAGTGCAGCTAGAGCGCGGCAGTTACCTGTCATTGAACGGCAAGAATAGTGACCAACTTCACGCACGGTAGAGAGTACCAATGGGAATTCTTCAGAAAGCTCTTCCATCGGTGGTTCCCAGTCGCATGCAAAGAATTCAGCTTTGCCGTTTGGACGGTCGAAGATTTGGCCTTTATACAAGTATGTTGTACCTTGATCTTCAGGACCTTCGTCAGTACATGGCCATTGGATATAGCCCATACCTTCCATTTTTTCGTAAGTTGCCCCTTTATAAAGTGGACAAAGATCACGTAACTCATCCCAAATTTCTTTGGTATTGTTATAGTGCATTGGGTAGCCCATTGCCGTAGCAATTTCGCTAATGATCACCCAGTCATCCTTAACATCGCCGGTTGGTTCAACCGCTTTATAGAAACGTTGGAAACCACGGTCGGCGGCACTATACACCCCTTCATGCTCAGCACAAGAAGTCGCAGGTAATAAAATATCTGCTTCTGCTGCGGTTTGAGTCATGAAGATATCTTGAACAATAAGAAGCTCAACTTTCTCGAAGGCTTTTTTAACCGCATTAATATCAGGCTCAGTTTGTAATGTATCTTCACCCATGATATAGAATGCTTTAATTTTATCTTCCATGATCGCTTCAGGCACTTCACTCAACGGCACACCAGGTTTGGTTGGAATAGATGGCACGCCCCAAGCTTTCGCAAATTTTGCATTAATCTCTGGATTAGCAAAACTTTGATAGCCAGGTAATGTGTTGAATAACGCCCCCATATCGCATGCACCCTGTACGTTGTTTTGACCACGTACTGGGTTCACCCCAACATTTGGTTTACCTAAGTTACCGGTAAGCATTGCCAAGCTTGCTAATGCACGTACGGTTTCTACACCTTGACGGAATTGGCAAACGCCCATACCCCATAAGATAGTAGCGGTTTCCGCTTTCGCATAAGTGCGGGCAATTTCACGCAACATTTCAGGCTCAATACCGGTGATGTGTTGAGTGGATTCCGGTGTATAAGCTTTCACGGTTTCATAGAACGCATCGAAGTTTTCGGTGTGTTCATCAATAAATTTTTGATCTTGTAATCCTTCTTCTAAAATCACATTCATCATCGCATTCAAGAATGCCACGTTAGACCCGTTAGCAAGCGGTGCATAAATATCCGCAATACGGGCTGTTTCGATTTTACGAGGGTCACAAACAATCACTTTCGCCCCTTTTGCTTTGGCGTGGTTAATCCGACGCGCCACAATAGGATGTGAAGTGGAGGCATTATAGCCAAAAATAAATACGCATTTGGTATCTTCAATCTCAACAATTGAGTTGGACATTGCGCCGTTACCGACCGATTTGAGCAGACCTGTTACAGAAGGGCCGTGTCACACGCGCGCACAACAGTCAATGTTGTTATTTCCTAATACCGCACGGGCGAATTTTTGCATCACGAAGTTCACTTCGTTACCTGGTCCACGGGAAGAGCCCGTTACCATAATCGATTCGTTACCGTACTTTTCTTTGATTTCACTGAGACGTCTTGCTGTGTAAGAAATCGCTTCTTCCCAGCTCACTGGTGTGAATGGTTCGCCACGTTTGTAGCGGATCATCGGTTGAGTCAGGCGAGGAGTCAGGATTTTTGTATCATGCACAAAATCCCAGCCATAATATCCTTTTAGGCATAACTCCCCTTCGTTTGTCTTGCCGTTTGCACCTTCAGCTCCCACAATTTTGTTGTTTTCCACCAAAAGATGGATTTTACAACCTGAGGCACAATACGGACATACGGTAATTACTTTTTTAATAGCCATAGTAACGTCCTTATTTTAGATACAACACGAGGTTAGAGATAGAATTAGAATAATTAATTCTGGGTATATATTACACCCAAAATCAGCTTATAGTCTTACAAAAAACATGGATTTATTGATATAAAACAGGTTTTCGTAATATTTTTAAAATATGTTTAGAAAATCACCCTCACTTTTTTACAAAACAGGAATCTCTTCAAGCGATCTTCCCTCTTTTAAAAAATCATATATAAATTGCACAGACTCTTTTACACTTTCTGTCATTGGAAAACCAAAGGAAACCAGATCGGGTTGGAGCCCAACAAAAACGATTTGTTTAATATCTTGTTCCAGTTGCTCGATGAGGTAATTGAGCGGCATATTATGTGTACTCATGAAAAACATTTCCGCAATGCTCTCTTTTTCAATGATTCGGATTTTGCCCGGCGCTAATTCCATATCAGCCGCATCGAAAATTAAAAGCAAATCAGGTTTCATGCCTCGCACAATATGTGCAACATTTTCCGGTGCTGAGCCACCGTCAAGTGCGGTCCAATTTGGCAATGGATTTTCATTCAATAGCTGATAGAGATAAGGGCCAGCACCGTCATCCCCCATCATGCTGTTGCCAACGGTTAAGATCACATTATTCGTCACGACGTTTCACCATAATATACATCACAGGTTCACGCTGAATTGATGCTAACGTATTCATCAGAATTTCGACCCACTCTTGATGTTCTGGGGTGAAATTTGCTTTATTTTCATCCATCGCTTTCGCCAATAAATTGACATGGCTAGAATCAATCACGATTTCACCGAATCGTATTAAGCCGGCAAATTTACGTTTAGCATCCCCTTCTGGAAAGCTATCTACAAAACGTTGATAAGCATCGTAATCGCAAACCAGTAATTTTTTAAAACAATCAATTACGCCAACATGGTGACCTATCGCCAAAGAGTAATACATCACCTGTTTTGCTTGCTCTGGCACCTGTTCATCATTTTCGACGAAACGTTCATTTAATAAATAGAAAAAGACTTTCGTTGTCATAACATTCCCATTTTTATAGGGGCAATCACTTGCCCCATCATTAATTATCCCGAAAACGGCAGACTAATCGCATGCAAACGATTGACAATTTCGCTTAAACGCGGATCGGCTTCGCGTTCTAGATATTCACCTAAACGTACACCAAATGGCACTTTGTCATTTTCTGTCATCATTGCCATAAATTGGTTAGCGATGTTGCCACCTTGACGATAACCGGCAAGACGACGGGCTTCACGTTCAAGACTAATACGCAAATCCAACGGAATAGTTGGGAAACGTAATTTAGCTTCTGCGTTAGGATCAGCTTTTTCTTGTTTACCTTTGAGCTTTTGATCAAGCAAACCAAGTGCTACCGCGAATCCATAAATGGTCGCTGCAGGAGTTGGTGGACAACCAGGAATATACACATCAACCGGTACGATTTGGTCAGAACCACCCCATACACAATAGAGATCGTGGAAAATACCACCGCCGCAACCGCAAGCTCCGTAAGCGATACAGATTTTTGGATCAGGCGCAGCTTGGTAAGCTCGCATTGCTGGCGTACGCATTGCACGGGTAACTGCACCGGTGAACAATAAAATGTCCGCATGACGAGGTGAGGCTACCACTTTAATACCAAAACGTTCCGCATCGAATGTTGGCGTAATGGTACTGAAAATTTCGATTTCACACCCATTACAACCACCGCAGTCCACACGATAAACGTAAGCTGAACGTTGAATATCTTTCAGCAACGTTTGTTTCATTTTGGCAATATTTTCATCAATACTAAATGGCGTTGATATGCCATTGACCGGCATTGGAATTTGTGTGTTCATCGTCTTTCGCCTCCTGCTAAAACGTTAGGTAAATCAACCGCACTTTGTTCTCGTTGCTCGAGCGCTTTTTTAAAATTCAAGCGAACCGGCTCTTTAAAGTCGATTAACTTCATCCGCATATTGGATTCCATATTCGCGGTTTTTTCTAAGCTGTGCTGACGTTTACAAACCGGACAAGTATGCAACTCCGCCAATTTTTGTTTCACTAATTCAGGTTTATCCAAAGTTTGTTTGAATAAATCAATGGTGTAATTCAATTCTTTATAAGAAATAAACGGTTTACCACATTCCTGACAAGTTACAGTAGCAAAGGTGGTTTCTTGGAAAAGATCCTGTTTATTGGTCACTGAGAGTTCAAAATCTTGTGATAAGCGAATCGCCTTAGTTGGGCAAACTTCTTCACAACGACCACAGAAAATACAACGACCAAGAAATAACGACCATGTACGTTCACCTGTCACCGGATCCGTTCTCATGGTCAACGCATTGGCTGGACAGGCAATGGTACAAGCCGCGCAGACAATACATTGATCAGAATTAAGTTCTGGTTTTCCTCTAAAATCATCATCGACTTCATAAGGTTTGAACGGATATTTGGTGGTGACATCACCTGCTTTAAATACCGTTTTTAGTAATTTAAACATTTTCCGCCTCCCCTATTTCAATGGTGAATTTTTACGTTCGATACCGTAGCGTTCAATTTCTTTGTAATCTACGGTTTTCGCTTTGCGTTTACGCACATCCACCACAGTGACACGGTCGGTACAAGAATAACAAGGGTCAAGACTACCAATAATAAGTGGTGCATCAGACACTGTATTGCCACGCAACATGTAGCGTAAGGTTGGCCAGTTAGCATAAGTGGCAGCACGACAACGCCAACGGAAAAGTTTTTGGTTGTCGCCTAGCATTGACCAGTGAATATCTTCGCCACGTGGAGCTTCGGTAATCCCTAAAGCAAAACGTCCAGGCGTATAATTGAAACCTTCTTTTAAGATTTCACCACTTGGCAAATTATCCACCATGTAATCAATGATATTCATAGATTCAAATACTTCATTAATCCGCACTTTCACACGGGATAACACGTCGCCATTTGCTTCAGTGAAGAGATTGAAAGGGATATCGCCATAACCAGAGAATGGATGTACTTTACGCACATCACGCGCAAAGCCAGAACCACGAATCATTGGACCAACCGGGCTAAAGTCACGCGCGATATCTTTTGCCAAGACACCGACACCCACCGTACGTTGTTCCATATTCGGTGTATTTAATAAAATATCGGTTAAGGTTTTGAGTTCTTCACGCATTTCGCCGATAAGTTTGATACATTGCTCACGTTGGTGTTTCAACATATCACGACGCACACCACCGATAAGGTTAATACCATAGGTTTTACGCGCACCAGTTAATACTTCCGCTAATGTCATGGATTTCTCACGAACACGGAAAAATTGCATAAAGCCAGTATCAAAGCCGGTAAAGTGGCTAGATAGACCTAAGTTTAATAAGTGGCTGTGTAAACGTTCTACTTCTAATAAAATCGCACGGATCCATTCAGCTCGTTGTGGAATTTTAATCCCTAAAGCACTTTCTACAGAGTTGGCGTAGGCTACACTATGTGTGAAACCACAAATCCCACACACACGGTCAGCAAGGAAGTTAACTTGGTCGTAATCCATACGGGTTTCGGCCAATTTTTCCATACCACGGTGCACATAGAACAAACGATAGTCCGCATCAATGATATCTTCCCCATCCACGAACAAACGGAAATGTCCTGGTTCATCCGAAGTGATATGTAACGGGCCAAGTGGAACGATACGTGCTTCGCCTTTTTCGTTAATAAATTCGTATGTTTCTGTCGCGGTTGTCGGATCAGGACGTAAACGATAATCCATAGAGTCTTTACGTAATGGATACAGATCATCCGGCCAATCGTCCGGCAATACCAAACGGCGTTGATCAGGCAAGCCAACCGCTTTTAAGCCGTACATATCGAACAATTCGCGCTCACCCCAGACAGCCGCTTTGACTTTTGGTGTCACAGACGGAAATTCTAAGCTCACAGGATCAACTAAGGCCTTAATAGTGATAAAAGTTTTCACTTCCCCTTCCATGGAAAGCACGTAGTACACTGCATAATTGCCATGGATTGAGCGTTCATCATTCCCGAATACTAAAGGCAACCAACCGTCATGTTGGTAATAGAGATATTCCACCACATCAGGCAACATATTCGTTTTTACGGTAAGCGTAACCTGATTGGGTGTTGACCACTCCTCATCCAAAATAGTATTTGGAAATTTTGCATCGACTGCTTCAATATAATTTTTGCCAATCATTTTGGCTGGATCGACTGATGTATTTTTAGTTAATTCCATATATTTATCCCTCCTGTCGATCATTGTGCTAAACTTTGCCAAGGTAAAACTAACATTTCACCAAAAGACACGTGTTCAGATCCGAGTACAATTCCGACCGCACTTTTTAATAACTGCAAAATTGGTTCGGCAATATGAATACCCATAATAAACATGAATAACAATAAAATTGCCATCGCCACGAGTGAAATTTTGTTCACATCTCCCACTTCAACATTATCTGGCTGTTTGCCTAATACAGTTTTTAATACCATTAAAGACAATCCAGCTAACACAATAGTGAGTAAAATTAAACAGAAAACGACCAACCAAGTTTTACCTGCGTAAATACCGGCAACCGCAATACTGAATTCACTGACGAACACGTTAAATGGTGGAATACCACCTAGTGCTAATGCACCACCGGCAAATAATACTGCTGTCATTGGTGCCACACGCCATAAACCACGTACTTGGTTCATATCACGGGTTTTGTATTTCAATAAAATGTTACCTGAAGCACAGAACAGCAAGGTTTTCGCCAAGCTATGGTTAATGGTATGTAATAACCCAGCAAATACGCCTATTGGACCACCTAAACCAAAAGCAAAGCTAATTAAACCCATGTTTTCAATACTGGAGTATGCCAATAAGCGTTTGATGTCGAATTGAACGATAATAAACAAGGCCGCAACCAATACAGAAAGTAAACCGAATACCAATAATAAGGTTTGAGGGTAAGTTGGACCAACTGCTTTAGAAACTAAGATGTAGTAGCGCAATACCACCAACATGGCACAGTTCAATAATACCGCTGATAAAATCGCACTCACAGGACTTGGTGCCTCACTGTGCGCATCAGATAACCAAGTATGCATTGGAAATAGACCGCACTTAGTACCAAAGCCAACCAAAATAAAGGCAAAAGCAAGATACATAAGCATCGGGTTCAAACCCGCTGCCTGTTGATTGATTTCTGTCCAGAAAATAGCTTGGCTTGGATCCGCCAAAAGATTCGTACCATTAGAGAACGTTAAAATTGTGCCATACAATCCAAACGCCACCCCAACTGAACAAATAATGATGTATTTCCATGCGGCTTCAAGAGAAGTTTTTTGTTTATATGTGCCAACCAAGAACGCAGAACTTAATGTAGTTGCTTCAATGGCTGCCCACATTAAAATCACATTATTGGTGATCACAGAAATAATCATAGTGAAGAAAAACAAATGCAAAAAGCCGTAATAATTGCAATATGTTTTCAAATCAAGATGGCCTTCTCGATATTCAGTACCGATATAGCCGATAGAATAAATACCCGCTAAAGTCCCAACAATAGCGATAAGACCTAAGAAAATAGCAGATAGACTGTCGATGTAAACCCAGTTATGTAATGCACTGATTTCTCCCTGAGTCAGCACACCATTAATAATTTGTAAGGTGAATGCCAACATCAAAATCAAACCTGTAACATGAAGTGCGGTACAAATTGTCCGTGTTTTTGTCACGCCACAAGCGAAACTGGCAAGTGATATTGCTAAAGGTGCGATTAATAACGCGATTATCCATTGTTCATACATAGCGTTACCCCTTCAAACTCATAAGTTGTTTTGCATCTAATGAGTGGAATGTGCGGTAAATTTTGTTTACCAACACCACCATTATGATGACGGCAAAGATAGCATCTGTGGCAATTCCGATTTCCACTAACTCAGGTGCTTTATTTGCCAATAAGGCTAATGTGAGATGAGAACCGTTTTCCATCAAACAATAACCGAATACTTGTTTTACGATATTGCGTTGGCTAACAATGCACACTAAACCTAATAAGAAGTGACTTAATGACACTGATAATGCCGGTTTAAGATGGGCAACCAACGGCAAATCGATTGGGACAACGACAAAGTAGCACAATGTCACTATCACTGCTGTGATCGGGATCAACCAAGCGACATTTATTCCAGCTGGAGTTTGACTTTCATCAACTTTTTTCATCGCATAGATTAAAATTGCTGGCACCAAAAATACTTTGGTAATAAATGCGCTAATTGACCACATATAAAGTTCATGGGCTTGCATTTCATTGGCAAGATAGACAAACAGTAATACCAACACCAACGATTGCAAACTGTAAAATAACGCAGCTTTTTTGGCGGTTCGAACCATAATTACGCAAAGAGAGGTAATAATGAGTAAACACGCAAGTCCATTTATCATTAACATAGATTCCTCCTTAACCTAACCAGCCAAACCTAACCAATATGCGGCGATAAAACTGGACACCACGGACATCACCATTAATACAATTAATACGAAGCGCATAGAGAATGGTATAGGTTGTGCATTGGCAACCGCTTCTGATGGTTTACCGATGACACATTGTCCGAATTTATACAACAACCATACGAATGTCGCGGTAGATTCAACTAAAGCAAGCACCATTAACCAAGTAATCCAACCATATTCATGGCCTAATTCAAATCCGGCCGCAAATAATGGATATTTACTGAAGAATCCGTTAAACGGTGGTACCCCGGCAATAGCCAAAGCCGCAACACCAAATCCAGCCCCTACCACTGGCATTGTACGCATAATGCCTTGTAGTAATGGCATAGAACGAGTTCCTGTCGCATAACTTAATGAACCCGCAACCAAGAAGAATAAGCTTTTCGCGAAAGCATGGTTGAAGATGTAGCTAATCGCTGCAACAAAGGCCAATTTAGAACCTAATGCAGCAAGAGAAATCCCAATGAAAATATAAGACAGTTGGGTAATGGTTGAATACGCCAATAAACGTTTTAAGTCAGTTTGTGGCAAGTACATCAAGAAGCCGTAAATTAAAGTAATCATCGCCATGATGATGCCGACTTCACCCACAATATGTGGAATCTCACCAGCAGACATAACAGAGCGAGCGAAAATATATACCCCAACTTTTACCATTGATGCGGCGTGCAAATACGCACTCACCGGTGTTGGTGCTTCCATCGCATTCGGCAACCAAATTTGCATTGGTAATTGTGCTGATTTACCCCATGCGGCAAACATCACACCGAATAACACGATTGTTTTCGCACTCGGATCTAAATGTTCTAACGCAGTAATCGAGAAAGTACCTGATTGGCTAAATAAATAGGCTGCGGCGATATATAACCCGATTGCCCCCACATGGGTGATAATCAACGCTTTCATCGCAGCGGCTTGCGCTTTTGGTGTTTGATAATAACTGATTAATGCCCAAGAACATCCCCCAGTAATTTCGAAGAACAACAATTGTCCGGCTAAAGTTGAGGAATACACCAAGCCCGCCATGGCACCGATAAAAATAAGCAAGAACGCGTAAAAACGTGGTAATCCGTTATGTGGATGTTCGCGGTTTTTATCGGTTAAGTAACCACAAGAATATAAGCAGATTAAGAAACCTAAGGCCACAACAGCAAAGGCAATTAATGTACTGACTGCATCAAGAGTGACACCAAAGATCGCGGTTTTATCAAACGCGACAATGTCATAAGTGACACTTTGATGGCCATCGGCAAACCATTGTCCAGCAACTAACATGGTTCCTAACGTAGCAAGCGCTGCAAATACAGTGGCAATTTGAGCAAAGTGTTTTTTGTTCAAACCAACAATAAACGCCCCGATGAAAGGTAAAATGATTGTAATCAGAGCTAAACGTTCCATATTTGTCCTCCTTACAACCCTGTGAAGTAAAATACAAACGCTAACACAGAAATGCCGAAGCCGACTACGGTTAAACGTCCTGTTAACATAAAGCGGGTACGAGAGAGTGTATTTTCAAAGACACAAGCCAATACGAACACTACGAATAATTTCACGAAGAATAAAACACCGCCTAAAATGACCGCACTTAAGCTCATCTCTGTCGGGATACCAAACGGAAGCAACACGCTCACAAAGATAGATGCTACAACCATTGATTTTAAGCTTAAGCCGACTTTTAATAAGGCAAGTGCCGGACCAGAGTATTCAGTCAATGGACCTTCTTGTAATTCTTGTTCAGCCTCTGCCAAATCGAATGGAATTTTACCCATTTCAATAAACACGGCGAAGAATGCTGCGGCAATAGCAATTACTGTCGCAATTGGATATTGCCAAGTGTTTTCGGAAAGCGCATTACCGATAACCGCAAAATTGGTTGAACCCGCAATTAAAGCAATCACAAGGAATGCCAACATGAGAATTGGCTCCACCAAAACACCCAATGTGACTTCACGGCTCGCCCCTAAACTTGAGAATGTGCTGTTTGAATCCAAACCTGCAATTGAGAAGAAGAAACGGAACAAGGCGAATAAGTAAATCACGGTGATTAAATCACTGCCAGCGCCAAATGGTGCAACACGAGTAAATAAAGGCAAGCTCATGGCAACTACCATCACCGTGCTAATTAGCACATAAGGCATCACTTTAGAAACCCAACCCGCATTGTCTGGCCAAATGTTTTGGCGCTTCATTAATTTCACAATGTCACGATAATCTTGTAACACGCCTGGACCGCGACGAGATTGAATTCGAGCACGGATCATACGTGAAATACCGGAAAATAATGGTGCAAGGGCAAGCAGAATCAAGGCTTGCACAATGGCAAAAACAAACATTCCGGCAGATGTTGCAATTTCTGAAGGTAACGTAATCATCTTCAACCTCCTACATCAACGCAATGGAAAGTAGTATTGCCACCAAGGCAATCACGAAGTACACGCAGTACACACGAAAATCACCTTGTTGCAACCATTGGATTTTAGTTCCTAACCAAGGAATAAAACGAGCGATCGGCATGGTCACTTTTTCTTCCCAGAAAGGTTCTGTTTTTGTTGCGCCTTTAATTACCGCTTGGATGCCTTTATCACCTAAAGGTGCAGGATCCAATACTTCGCGCAAGGTATAAAGCGGTTTGAAAATCGTACGTAACGGACGAGTAAAACTACCCGCAGAAGCCGCCATATCTTGTTCATAAGCGTAACCACAAGCCCATGGATTGCCTTTTGCACGATCGGATAAACGTTGATTTTTGGTGAAGGCATAAAAACTAAATGGCAAGAAGAAAAATGCCAATAGCATGATAGTCACCATCGGTGTTGAAAGCACGGTATGCGGTTCAGCTTGCGCGACCACCACACCATTTTGAGCCAACATTAGCGGCTCGCTGTGAGCAAGTGCGGTCGAAATTTTCGCAATTATTGGCGTTACCACAGATGCACCCATACCTAACAATACACAACATAACGCTAATACCGCCATCGCAATTACCATTGGTTTTGGCACTTCACGTGCATTGGCTGCTTTTTCGCTACGCGGTGCACCACCAAAGCTGATGCCGTACACTTTCACGAAACAAAGTGCCGCTAACGCACCCGTCAATGCCAACATAATAATGGCAATTGGACCGGCAAGTTTTAAGACGAAATCATCACTTTGACTTAAGGTGAATAAGGATTGATAAGTAAACCATTCACTGACAAAACCGTTAAACGGTGGCAATGCAGAAATCGCCATGGTACCGATTAAGAAACAGAATGCAGTGTAAGGCATAAGTTTGCCTAAGCCACCCATTAAGTCCATGTCTTTAGTGTGCAAGCGATACATTACAGAACCTGCACCTAAGAATAACAAGCCTTTGAATACGGCATGATTAAGTAAGTGATATAACCCACCAAGTAAGCCTACAGTAGCCAATACAGGATGATGTGTTGCGATACCAATCATACCAACGCCCACACCCATCATAATGATGCCGATATTTTCTACCGTGTGATAAGCCAAGAGTTTTTTGATGTCATGTTCTGCCAAGGCATAAAGTACGCCGAGTACGGAAGAGACTGCACCGAAACCGAGTACGATAACGCCATACCAAACATTGGTAGAGCCAAGAAGATCGATCCCCACTTTAATGATCCCGAAAATACCAATTTTTACCATCACACCAGACATCATTGCAGATGCATGAGAAGGTGCAGCCGGGTGAGCTTTCGGTAACCAGCTGTGTAATGGAATCATACCTGCTTTGGCGCCAAAACCTAAAAATGCCAAAATAAAAGCGGTAAAGGCAAGCGGTGCTGGCAAAGTGGTTTGACGAAATGCGCTAAATTCAAAACTACCGGCATAGCAGTAGAAAATGAAGAAGGCGATCATAATTAATACCGAACCAGCATGCGCAATAAAGAAATAAAGCAAGCCTGCATTTACGGCGTTGTCATCTTGTTCGGTAATGACTAAGAAATAAGATGCCAATGACATCA
Organism: Haemophilus parainfluenzae; assembly: GCF_900638025.1. Taxonomy (NCBI): domain Bacteria; kingdom Pseudomonadati; phylum Pseudomonadota; class Gammaproteobacteria; order Pasteurellales; family Pasteurellaceae; genus Parahaemophilus; species Parahaemophilus parainfluenzae. The sequence goes on along the minus strand of NZ_LR134481.1, from coordinate 1,391,099 downwards.
TTTCAAAGAATACAAGGAAGTAGAACGCATTATCGCTGGTAACTAACGCAACCATGGAAGCGATAAATAAATTCATGAAGAAACCCATGGAACCTGCGCCTTTACCTTTATATTCTTTTACATAAGAGAAAGAATAAAGTGCGGTCACAATAACTAATAAAGAAATGACACACACCATAAAGGCTGCCAATCCGTCAATACGGATGGAGAACGAGGCAAATTCAAATGGGGTTTTGAAAACATCAACGACTGTGTCGCTGCTGATCAGAACGGGGATGCAGGCAACAATACCTAACACTCCAGCAAGTACACCGGTCACGCCGGATATATTGATTGAAAGTTGTTCGTTTCGTCTCACTGCGAGCGAAATAAACGCACCTACGACATAAATCAACAGGGCCGTGATGAGTAAATTGATTGGTAAACTCATAATATCACTCCATTGATTACAAGTTAAACACACTAATTATCTTGGGATAGCTGGCGAAGAAATCATTGCCATTTCACGTTTTCTTTCATTAGCCTGTTTGATACTCTCATCACTAATAATAAATAACGTTTTGGTCGGACAGGTTTGTACACAAGCCGGACCATCTTCACGGAAATAGCAAAGATCGCATTTCACCGCAATGGCTTTTACGCCAGGTTGCCATGCCAACATATTGTGTAAATCCGTATTATCTGGTGCAGTACGAATATCTCGTTTTACCGCATCAGTGAAGGAGAATCCTTCATAATAGGTTGGTGCGTCAATCGGTGCTGAACCATGTTGGGTAATTGCACCGAATGGGCAAGCAATACCACAAAGTTTACAACCGATACAGAGACTTTCGTTAAGTTGAATGGTGTCATCAATATGTGTAATGGCGTGTACAGGACACACGGTAGCACATGGTGAATCATCACAATGACGACAGAGAATTGGCACGGTTACATCGTCATTACGCATGACTTGTAAGCGTGGAAAAGATTGTAATCCGAAAGCTTTATGCACTTCGCTACAAGCGGCCATACAGGTGTTGCATCCAATGCAATCCTTCGGATCACCGATTACAAAACGATTCATACATTCCCCTCCTTGTATGTAAATAACGTTTCTACAATAACCACTCTAGGACTAAGGATACTCCTGACGAAAAGTAAAGCTCAAGAAGTAATTCAAAAAATTGTGATTAAGATCAAAAGATTTACATTGTTTTTCTATTACTGCGATGCCCCTGTTAAATAAGAGTAAAACATAATAATTTTATGTTAAAAATGTGAACGGATTTTCAACAATAGACATTGTCCTATTTGAAATATCGCTATACAAATTTAAATGCTTACGTGATAAAATTTCCCTTTAGTAGTATGTTTATTGCCTCACAATAAACAATTCATCTCATAAACATTCTAACTAAGGACAGATTATGTGTTTAGGTATTCCGGGACAGATCATTCAAGTAGCTGACAGCGCATTACAGCTTGCTGTAGTCGATGTGTGCGGAGTTAAAAGAGAAGTTAATATTTCATTAATTTGTCAGGATGACCCAAAACCTTTGGTCGGTAAATGGGTACTCGTGCATGTGGGTTTTGCCATGACAATTATCGATGAAGAAGAGGCTAAACAAACGCAAGAAGCCTTAATTGCCATGAGTCAACTAGAACATGAAGTCGGTGATTTTCTTGGCTTAAATCAAAAATAAATAGGGTTGCGTTATGCAAGGGATCGAATTACGCATAAAAGGAAAAGTTCAGGGTGTGGGATTTCGCCCTTTTGTTTGGCTTCTAGCAAATCAATATAAGTTAAACGGAGATGTCAATAATGATGGACAAGGCGTATTAGTTCGTTTTGTCTCTCCTCCAACAGATGCACTCGAGCAATTTTTGTCCGACCTACAAAACAAACTCCCACCGCTCGCGCAAATTACCGATATTACTCAGCGCGCCATTGATTGGCCAGAAACAACTGCAATAACAGGCTTTACTATCCGGGAAAGTGAAAACAATCAAATGGACACGCAAATTATTCCCGATGCAGCGACCTGTCCACATTGTTTATCCGACTTATTCGATCCCAACAACCGACGCTATCATTACCCTTTTACTAACTGCACCCATTGTGGTCCACGTTTTACCATCATCAAGGCAATTCCTTACGACCGAAAAAACACGGCAATGGCTTCTTTTCCACTTTGTCCACAATGTGAAAAAGAATATAAAGATCCCGCTGATCGTCGTTTTCATGCACAACCCAATGCTTGTTCTGTTTGCGGCCCCCATATCTGGTTGCAAAATAGAGAACAAACACTCGCTACTCATGAAACTGCGCTAAAACAGACCGCACTTTTATTGCAACAAGGTCATATCGTCGCAGTTAAAGGCTTAGGTAGTTTTCATCTAGCCTGTGATGCAAATAACCAAATGGCCGTTAATTTATTACGTCAACGGAAGCATCGTCCAACAAAACCATTAGCCATTATGGTGCCTGACCTGCAGTTTTTACAAGATTTGAGTTCTCAAGAAACAGAATTGCTAACCAGTAGTGCTGCGCCGATTGTACTTATTTCAAAACACAAAGTGCCGAATATTACCGATAACATCGCGCCAAACTTACAGGAAATTGGTGTGATGCTTCCAAGTAACCCACTGCAGCATTTGTTGTTACGCGCAGTTAATCGTCCGCTAGTCATGACCTCTGCTAACGCAAGCGGACAACCTCCCGTACTGAAGAATGAATATGCGGTAGAACAATTAAATGATTTAGCTGATTTTTATCTTTGTCACAATCGCGATATTTTACAACGTGCCGATGATAGCCTTGTTCGCGTTGCCTTCGATGGATTAGAAACGCTACGTCGTGCTCGTGGCTATGTACCCGATGAAATACCACTTGAAACACAAAGCACGAAGAATGTGTTAGCGTTAGGTTCTGATCTGAAAAATACATTCTGCTTACTACGTCACAATAAAGCCATACTAAGCCAACATATTGGCGACACAGCAAATGAACAAGTGCGGTCACAATTAAGTGAAAATCTTGAATTATTTCAAAGTATTTATCAATTTAAACCAGACATCATCGCTGTCGATGCTCACCCTGGCTATTTTTCATCTTCCATTGGTAAACAACTTGCCGAACAGCAACAAATCCCCACCATCGAAGTACTACATCACCATGCACACATTGTCAGCGTGATGGCCGAGCACAATTGTAATGAGCCAGTAATTGGTCTTGCTCTAGACGGTATCGGCATGGGCGAAAATGGACAACTTTGGGGAGGCGAATGCCTACTCGTTGATTATCAACATAGTCAATATTTAGGTGGTCTACCTGCTGTTGCTCTACCAGGTGGCGATCTTGCTGCGAAACAACCTTGGCGCAACTGGCTGGCTCACCTGCATCAATTTGTGCCACAATGGCAAGAAATACTCACCAAAACTTGCACTGAACCGAATTGGCCAATATTAGTCAATGCCATTGAGCGCGGACTCAATTGTCCACCTATATCATCTGCGGGTCGTTTATTTGATGCAGTGGCTTATGATCTCGGTATTGCTCCAAGCATTGTTTCTTGGGAAGGTGAAGCGGCTTGCCATCTCGAAGCTCTGGCAAATAGTTCATCCTTTGCCATACAACCGGAAAGTGCGGTCAATATTCCTGTAAAAATGCCGCTTATCGGCAATAAACTGGATTTGGCTTACTTTTGGCAAAGTTGGTTGAATTATCATGCTTCTGTTGAAGATAAAGCCTTTGCCTTTCATTATTCTCTCGCCCAAGGTTTTGCTGAACTTGCTACAAACCAAGCACGCCAACACCAATGCCGTACCATCGTGCTATCTGGTGGTGTGATGCATAACCAACTGCTACGTCGCTTATTAAAAGAAAATTTGAGCGAATTCCACGTACTGAGTGCGCATAAACTACCGATGGGTGATGGAGGTCTCAGTTTAGGTCAGGCTGTTATTGCCATGCATAGAAACTGATAATCCCTAATATTAAAATATAAGAAAAAGAGTTAATCGAAAAATAACGATTAACTCTTTTGTTTTTTGTATTTCTTTTTTATCTTTTTATAGCGGAATACTGGAAAAGAAAACCAATAACAATGGTGGCAGAATATTCGTCACAAAGCCAAATGAAATCGCAATTGGCGTGACTTCAATGCCTCCCGCTTTTTGGATAATTGGCAAAGTGCAATCTATTGCAGTTGCCCCCGTAATTCCAATCGCGGTTGAACGAAAATGACGCATAAATAATGGGATGACAAATAAACTGACTATTTCACGGGATAAATCATTAAAAAAGGCAATACTGCCCTGCACCGGTCCCCATGCATTGGTCAATACTACACTGGATAACGAATACCACCCCATTCCAGAGGCAAACGCCAGTCCTTGAGTAATAGGCATCGCTAAAACAAAAGCAGCTATCACGCCCCCTAGTAACGAGGTAAACGTAAACACCATTCCCGTTTGGAAACCTCGTTTATTGAAAAGGGCTTCTTTCAAGGAAATGCCGTTATTTCTTAGTTGAATCCCTACAAAGAAAATCAGTACAATCAATACATACAGATTAATACCTGTAGGTAACATGAGATAGGATTTGAATAAGAAACCACAAAGGGTACCAATTACCACTGTGCCGGAAAGTTTGAGAGAGTCAATTAAGGAGTGCCAGCGAGAGTCAATTTTACCTTGTGATTTAAGTGGTTCAGCCGGATTAAAGCGATCATAAAGCATCAAACCAATCATATTGGATCCCAAAATGATCGCCGATAGCGTCAATGCGGTTGTACCAATAATAGGGAGTTTATGTTCTAAATCATCTAACTGGCCGAGTAAATAACCCATTAAGAAAAGAATAATGTAAAGCAAAAACATCACGATATGATTTATTTTTGCGATATAGGATTTATTATTGACCTTCAGTAGATAGCCTAACACCATCGGTACTAAGACAATTAATAAACCATTTATCATATCCTGCATTATACTTCTCCCTTATTATTCCACTGACGCTAGCATACCCCTTTTCCCCTCCTTTTTCAAAACACATAAAAAAGTGCGCTCAAAATCGACCTCACTTCTAATCATCTAAGAACAAAACTGATTAGCCATTTACTTGGCGACGAGCTAATACAGCATCGGATAACTGTTTTAACACGATTTCTGTATCTTCCCAACCGATACAAGCATCAGTGATACTTTGCCCGTAAGTCTGAGCTTTGCCATCAACTAAGTCTTGACGACCTTCAACGATATGGCTTTCTACCATCACGCCAAAGATTTGTTTTGAACCGCCTGTAATTTGCTGACTGACATCTTCACAAACTTCCATTTGTTTTTTGAATTGTTTGCAACTATTCGCATGGCTGAAATCAATCATTACATGTGGAATACGACCTGATTTTTCGATCTCTGCACACACTTTTGCAATGTCTTCTGCTTTATAGTTAGGGCCTTTATCGCCACCACGTAAAATAATGTGGCAGTCTTCATTTCCTTTTGTTGAAACGATGGCAGAATGACCAAATTTAGTTACGGATAAGAAATAATGGGAAGCTTCTGCTGCACCCATTGCATCTAGAGCCACTTTCACGCCACCATTTGTGCCATTTTTAAAGCCTACCGCACAAGATAAACCTGACGCTAACTCCCGGTGTACTTGAGATTCCGTTGTTCTCGCACCAATTGCACCCCAACTCATAAAATCTGCCACATATTGTGGTGTGATCATATCTAAGAACTCACCCGCTGACGGCACTCCTAAGTTATTAATATCAGATAACAATTTACGCGCAATACGTAAACCATCATTTAAACGATACGTATCATTTAAGTAAGGATCGTTAATTAAGCCTTTCCAACCCACTGTTGTACGCGGTTTTTCAAAGTAAACGCGCATCACCACTTCAAGTGTATCTTTATATTCATCACGTAATACTTTTAAACGTTTAGCGTAATCTAATGCAGCTTTAGGATCATGTATAGAACAAGGACCAATCACCACAAGTAAACGATCTTCTTTACCATGAATAATATTGTGGGCATGCAAACGAGTTTCACGAACCAACTCAGCTGCTTTTTCACTTGCAGGAAATTTTTCTAATAAGGCAATTGGAGGCAATACCTGATCCACTTTTTCAATTCTGGTATCGTCATTTGCAACTTTTATTTCGATATCTTCTTTCTTCGTCGCCATATGTCACTCTCTAAATCTTAAATGTTGTGCTTAAATCTCATGGCGTTACTCTACACCTATTTTTTGTACTAGTAAACTAGTTCATTTGAATTAATACACTAATTTTATACAATTGCATAAAACTTGTACTCGTTAAGCAATCCAAGTAGGTCGTTATTAAACTACCTTTCATTTTATCTGGCAAGGATTTTGGCGTAAAAATAGGTTGTACCTGCTCCATTTAAAATAGATTATTCTTTTATCCTCTAAAATGAATAAATAAATTTGAATAAAATGTGGTCATAAAAAACAATTTCAATTCCGACCGCACTTTTTAAAATATTTTTTTAAACCCTCTTGTTTTACTGAACATTTCCCCCATTTCCTTGTCAGATTGAAAACTTATTCAGTCATTTTTTTACTTGGAGAACTCTATGAAGAAAAGAAATTTTGTGTTAACCGGCATCGCATTAGGTTTAAGCGTATTTGCGACTTCTTTATCTGCTCAAGCAGCTATTCCGAATGAAATCGTAGAACAAGGCAGCCTTGCGCCAATGTTAGAAAAAGCGCAAGCAGCTGTTGTAACCCTTTCAGTTGAAGGCAAAGCAAAAGCAAACAGCCGTTCTGCATTACCTGATGATATTCCGGAAGAATTTAAATTTTTCTTTGGTGATCAATTTGGCGAACAATTTGGTGGAAACCGTGGCTCATCACGCAACTTCCGTGGTTTAGGTTCCGGCGTGATCATCAATGCAGATAAAGGCTATGTTTTAACTAACAATCACGTGGTAGATGGTGCGGATAAAATTACCGTAAAATTACAAGACGGACGTGAATTCAAAGCAAAACTCGTTGGAAAAGACGAACAATCTGACATCGCTTTAGTACAAATCGAAAAACCAACTAACCTCACCGCAATCAAAATGGCTGACTCCGATAAATTACGCGTAGGTGATTTCACCGTTGCTATCGGTAACCCATTCGGTTTAGGCCAAACTGTAACCTCTGGTATTGTTTCAGCACTTGGTCGCTCTACTGGTTCAGATAGCGGAGCGTATGAAAACTATATTCAAACTGATGCTGCGGTAAACCGTGGTAACTCTGGTGGTGCATTATTGAATTTACAAGGTGAATTAATTGGCATTAATACCGCAATTATTTCTCCAAGCGGCGGTAACGCTGGGATTGCCTTTGCAATTCCAAGCAACCAAGCCAACAATCTCGTTCAACAAATCTTAGAATTTGGTGAAGTACGCCGTGGTTTACTCGGTATTAAAGGTGGCGAATTAAATGCAGACTTGGCAAAAGTCTTTAATGTCAGTGCGCAACAAGGTGCTTTTGTGAGTGAAGTCATTCCAAAATCTGCTGCCGAAAAAGCGGGCTTAAAAGCGGGTGATGTGATTACCGCAATGAATGGTCAAAAAATCTCAAGCTTTGCCGAAATGCGTGCAAAAATCGCGACTTCTGGTGTTGGTAAAGAAATTGAGCTCACTTACTTACGAGATGGTAAAACTGAAAACGTAAAAGTGACCTTGCAAGCAGACGATAGCACACCAACAGCAAGTAAAACCGAACTTCCTGCATTAGACGGTGCAACCTTAAACAACTATGATGTAAAAGGCCTGAAAGGTGTGGAAATTAGCAAAGTACAGCCAAATTCAATGGCAGCACAACGCGGCTTAAAATCAGGTGATATCATCATCGGCATTAACCGTCAGTCAATTGAAAGCATACAAGACTTACGCAAAGCGCTAGATGAAAAACCATCTGCCATTGCACTTAATATCTTACGTGGTCAAAACAACTTCTACTTATTAGTGCAATAAAATGAAAGAGCGGTCAATTTGATTTGACCCTCTTTTACTTTATTCCGATATCATAAACTGCTCTCTTAATTGATGAAGCTGATCGCGTACTGCGGCGGCTTTTTCAAATTCGAGATCTTGAGCAAATTTATACATTTGTTGTTCCAATTTCTTAATTTGTTGTTGGAATTCTTTGGCTGATTTTGGTGTATTGTAGAGTGCGGTCGGTTCAGCTGCCGTTTTTCCACGCTGTTTCAATTTCGCTTTTTGATTTGCACCTTGACCAATATCTAATAACTCGCCGACTTTCTTATTCAATGCCTGTGGAACAATACCCTTTTCTTCATTGTATTTCATTTGTTTTTCACGACGGCGATTCGTTTCGGTAATGGCTTTTTCCATAGATTTAGTCATGCTATCAGCATACAAAATCGCTTTACCGTTCAAGTTTCGAGCTGCTCGACCAATGGTTTGGATTAAAGAACGCTCAGAACGCAAGAAACCCTCTTTATCCGCATCTAAAATGGCGACAAGAGAAACTTCTGGAATATCTAAACCCTCACGTAATAAGTTGATACCGACTAACACATCAAACTCGCCTAAACGTAAATCACGAATAATCTCTACACGCTCAACAGTATCAATATCTGAATGCAGATAACGTACACGAATGCCGTGTTCGTCTAAGTAATCCGTTAAATCTTCCGCCATTTTCTTCGTCAGCGTGGTGACTAAAACACGCTCATTTTTATCCGCTCTTTGACGCGCTTCAGACAGCAAATCATCTACTTGAATGGATACTGGACGAATTTCAATTTGTGGATCGAGCAAGCCCGTTGGACGTACCACCTGATCGACTATTTCACTGCCCGATTTTTCTAACTCATAAGGACCTGGTGTTGCGGAAACATAAATCGTCTGCGGCGCTAAACGTTCAAACTCTTCAAAGCGTAATGGACGATTATCCAATGCTGAAGGCAAACGAAAACCATATTCCACCAAAGTTTCTTTACGAGAACGGTCTCCGCGATACATTCCGCCAATTTGCGGCACAGTCACGTGTGATTCATCAATAATCAAAATCGCATCAGACGGCATATAATCAAATAATGTCGGAGGCGGTTCGCCTTCATTTCTGCCTGAAAGATAGCGTGAATAGTTTTCGATGCCTGAGCAATAACCGAGCTCATTCATCATCTCAATGTCAAATTGCGTACGTTGGGTTATACGCTGCTCTTCTAGTAATTTATGTTCTTTGATGAAATATTCACGGCGTTGCACAAGCTCCGCTTTGATTTTTTCAATCGCATCTAAAATACGTTCTCTTGGTGTCACATAGTGAGTTTTCGGATACACCGTAAAACGCGGAACTGCGCCAAAACTTGTGCCAGTTAAAGGATCAAATAAACTTAAACGTTCAATTTCATCATCAAATAATTCAATTCGTACCGCTCGATCGTCAGATTCAGCAGGAAAAATATCAATCACTTCGCCACGCACTCGGAATGTACCACGCTGAAAAGCTTGATCGTTTCTTGTATATTGTAATTCCGCTAACTTCGCTAAAATCTGACGTTGATCGATAATGGCCCCTTGCTGTAAGTGTAACATCATTTTTAAATAGCTATCAGGATCCCCCAAACCATAAATTGCTGATACGGACGCCACTACAATAGTATCTCGACGTTCTAAGAACGACTTTGTGGCAGAAAGGCGCATCTGTTCAATCTGATCATTAATAGAAGCATCTTTCTCGATAAAGGTATCACTACTCGGCACATAAGCCTCCGGCTGATAATAATCATAGTATGAGACGAAATATTCCACCGCATTTTCAGGAAAGAATGCTTTCATTTCTGCATAAAGCTGAGCAGCGAGGGTTTTATTTGGGGCAAGTAGCATTGCCGGACGATTTAATGTCGCTATGACATTTGCAATGGTAAATGTTTTACCTGACCCCGTTACCCCTAGAAGTGTTTGATGTGCCAAACCATCCTCTAAATTTTCGACCAATTTTTCGATTGCTTGGGGCTGATCGCCAGAAGGTTGAAAATCGGAATGAAGGATAAAAGGCTTAGTATTAATTTTCTCTACCATAAGTGCTGTTAATTTTTTAGCTATTTTAGAAGTGTAGCTATTTTAGCACATTTATTACTCCATTTTGAGCAATAAAAATCCAAGTTTTACACATACTTAGACCTGTCAAGCCTTAAGCACTTCAAAATTGAAAAATATTTCATTTTTTTTGCTGGACTTTATGCAACATATTGATATTTAAAAAAATATTTACTTATGGCTAATAGGTGAACAATTTAAGGAAAAGCCAGTCCGCACAAGTGGTTAAGCATTTTAAACAAAAACAATCCACAAAGTTATCCACAGGCTTTGTGGATAGAAAAACTCTCACTTTTTTGTCATTTTTTTTATTGACAAACATCGCTTCAATCATTAAAATGCGCGCCTATTCTTTATGATACTAAGTTTATTCCTCCTTAGTTCAGTCGGTAGAACGGTGGACTGTTAATCCATATGTCGCAGGTTCGAGTCCCGCAGGAGGAGCCAACTTTCTCTTTTGGTTTAGCTTTCGTTTGTCTCCTTTTACGAATCCTAAATTAGTAGCCAAAAGAATTTAAGCCCATCGTATTGATGGGCTTTATTTTTATCTAATCTATACTGATTTAATGAATTATCGCACTAATTTAATGCTGAACGATCATCAATTAAATTATCGCACTCCCAGCCGATATAATCGCCTGAAAATTCTATGGCTAGTTTTTCAAAGCGCTCTACCCACTGGAAGATCTCATTGCTATCTAATGAAAGCTCTTGCTCTAATTTCACCATAAAGTAAGGTTCTTCATCTTCTTCTGTTTGAATGGCTTGGCTAGAATATTTCAACGTATTAAAAGAGATTTGTCCGAGCGTTAATTCATCCATAAAGGGAAACATTTTCTCTTCTTCATCAAAATGGAAAGTATGTTCGATTAAATAAGTATCACTTAAATTACGCCCTTTGCTATTCAGCATGCTCAAAATTTCTTCTGTCGCATTTAATTTCATTTCTAATGGTGAAGCCAATAAGAAATCGAAATAGGTATCCCAATTAGGATCATTCTGTACGTTGATTTCTGAAACAAAATCAAGCTGTTGAAGGGTTTCTTTAAGCAAAATATCATGTTCACAATAGAAATGCATTTTTGCCTGATGGTTGCAAATAAAGTGCCCAGCAAAAAAAACATTCGGAAGTGCGGTCAATTGAGCAAGAACTTTAAAAAGACGATTAATCAATTTTTCATATTCGTCTTCATTCGGCAAACCGTCCTCATCACCTTGATAAGACACGGTAAATTGCACTACTTTACTAAGATGTTTACCATGATAAACATCTAAATCTTCAATATTTGCAGTAAACACAGCAGGCATACCATTCACTTGTGAACGATAATTCTGCCAATTTGCCATATCCATTTTGCTTCCCTATTTAAATTCTGCCCAAATTGGAGCGTGATCTGACGGTTTTTCCATCGCTCGAATATCTAATGCAATACCAACATCAATACAACGCTCTGCTAATTGACGGTTCACTAAAATATGATCAATACGTAATCCACGATTGTCATCAAAACCTTTTGAGCGATAATCAAACCACGAGAACTTATCATTGACTGTTGGGTTTAATTTACGGAACGTATCTTCCAAGCCATAATCGTATAAACGTTGATACCATTCACGCTCTTCGGGTAAAAAAGAACATTTGCCGGTACGCAACCAACGCTTGCGGTTTTCATCACCAATGCCAATATCTAAATCGCTTGGGCTAATATTCATGTCACCCATAATTAAAACAGGGTTTGCTTTATCGTGATCTTGTTCTAAATAACGTTGAAGATCGGCATAAAATTTTTCTTTTGCTGGAAATTTCGTTTCATGTGTGCGGCTTTCACCTTGTGGGAAATAGCCATTGATTACCGTTAACAAACCAAATGGCGTTTCTAAATCCGCCATAATAATGCGTTTTTGCGCATCTTCATTATCCGTTGGAAAACCACGACGCACCGCTTTGGGTTCTTGTTTAGTTAACAGTGCGACACCGTAATGTCCTTTTTGCCCATGGTGAAAAACGTGATACCCCAGATTTTCGGTAATTGCATACGGAAAATCTTCATCCGCGACTTTAATTTCTTGTAAACCAATTACATCGGGTTGATATTTTTCAATAATTGCTTCGAGTTGATGAGGGCGAGCTCTTAGCCCATTAATATTAAAAGAGATAAATTTCATTTCTATTCCTGATGTGAAAAATAATGACTATTATACAAAATAATTAAAATTTTAACCGCACTTTTCCTAAATCCTGCTTTATAAATTAAATCAACTTGCTTATACTGAGCGAGCTTTATTACTTGCTCGGATCATTTTATGAATATCTATACTTATCTGTGTTTTCTCACCACTATCGCTATTCTAATCAGTTTTATTACTCGTAAATTGAACGATAATATTCAATATACAATTGCTATTACGGCAACATCCATGGCGGGGTCACTCTTTCTCGTTTTACTGGGCTATTTAAACTGGTTTAATTTAGACGAAATTGCGACGCGAGTTATTGAACGTATTGATTTTAAAGATTTCTTGCTGAACGGTATTTTAGGATTTCTACTCTTTGCTGGCGCATTAGGCATTAAACTTCCTGTGCTGAATAATCAAAAATGGGAAATTACCACCTTTGCCTTATTCTCAACATTAGCCTCTACCTTTTTTATTGGTTTTTTACTTTATGGTATAGCGTTACTTTTCGGATGGCATATTGATCTAATTTACTGTATTTTGTTTGGTGCGCTTATTTCTCCTGATGACCCTATTGCCGTACTTGCCATTATCAAAAACTTAAAAGCGCCAAAGCGCCTCTCTATGCAAGTTGAAGGTGAATCACTTTTTAATGATGGGATTGGTTTAGTCATTTTCACGACAGTTTTTGCGGTTGCATTTGGTGGTCACGAGCCAACAGCTAGCGGTATTTTACATTTATTTTTAAAAGAAGCATTGGGTGGGATAGCATTTGGATTGATTTTAGGATTATTTGCTCATTATCTTATTTCTGCTACCGATGATGGTTCATTAGAAATTCTCTTGACCTTAATTGTGCCAACCGCTGGTTTTATGCTTGCTAATCTCTTACACGTCTCAGGTGCACTAGCTATGGTTGTTGCGGGGATTTTAATTGGAAACTGGACAAGATATACCGGTTTTTCTAAACAAAGCCAGCGTTATCTAGATCATTTTTGGGAAATGATTGATCACTTTCTCAACTCCTTACTCTTCATATTGATAGGCTTAGCGATTTTATTGATTCATGTGTCTTGGCAAGGTTTAATCTTAATTTTCCTCGCTATTCCGGTTTGCTTAATCTGTCGCTATGCAAGTGTTTGGTTACCATTCCAAGTCATGAAACGCTACCGTAAATACAACCCTTACACCATGAAAGTACTCACTTGGGGTGCATTACGAGGTGGATTAGCGCTCGCTATGGCGCTTTCTATTCCAAGTGGCCAATTTTATATTGAAGGATTAGAAATGGATGTTCGCGATCTTATTTTAGGTATGACGTATGCGGTAGTCGCATTCTCAATTCTCATTCAAGGCATGACAATTGAAACTTTAATTCGTAAATCAAAAGAAGCAACCATGCGTGAACGCGGCTATACAGGTATCGGATTAGCGAAATAATCAATCACGTTTATATCTTTGGCTCAGCATTTGCTGAGCCTATTTTTTGAATCTGAGACATGACGCCTTCACGATGCCACCACTCTCCTTCTTTCGGAGGGGTCAACACATCAAATGCCTGACCTTTAAATTCAAATTGCAATCTTGCAGCGTGCAAATAAGTGCGGTCAATATTTTCAGTGTTTTTACCATAAAGCGTATCGCCTAAAATCGGACTCCCTAAGCTTTTCATCGCCACACGCAATTGATGGGTTTTCCCTGTTTGCGGCTTTAAGATAAATACTCGTAAATTAGGCTCACAACTTACACTTTCAAAACGCGTAATCGCGGGATTTTCTTTTGATGGGCAGAGTTTCCAAGCGCCGTTTCTGGCCTTTTGCATATCCCCGACAATCAATCCTTGTTTCTTTTTGGGTTTCTGATTACTAAGGGCGAGATAAGTTTTTTGAATATGGTGTTCAGCAAAAAGTCGGAAAAATTCAGCCGCACTTTCGGCGTTCAATGCCAAAATGAGTAAACCTGATGTCACTTTATCTAACCGATGTACAAGCCAAATCTGTGACACGCCAAGCTGCTCAGCAAGCAAAGTGGTTAAACCAATTTCGCTTTGATCTTTATGCACGCTCAGTCCACAAGGCTTATAAATAATGATAAAATCATCGGTCTGATAAATAATGTCTAATTTCATAAGTGCGGTTAAAAATTGATGAATGTTGAACATATTATACTGGTTTATATTATTCCCGTGTTAATTTGGGTGGCGGTTATTTCTGTCACCTTGCGGTTACTCGTCAAAAAACAAGCGGTTTCCGCTACGTTGTCATGGCTAATGATTATTTACCTCGTGCCGCTAATTGGTGTCATTGCCTATCTGGTTTTTGGTGAAGTGAAACTCGGTACTCGCCGTGCCAAAGCATTTCAGCTGTTAAAACCTAAATATATCAAATGGCTTAACTTACTTTCAGAACAAAAAGATGTGGTCACTCATTCTAAAGATCCACGTTATCGTGCTTTATTTAAATTGGTCCACCAACGCTTAGGCATTCCGAATATTCGAGGCAATGAATTACATATTCTCGATACACCGGAAAGCATTATTCGAAGTATCATCGGTGATATTCAACAAGCACGCCACTCCATCAATATGGTCTTTTATATTTGGAGTAATGATGGGTTAATTAATGAGGTTAAACAAGCGTTAGAAGAAGCCGTACAACGTGGTGTAAAAGTGTGTCTTTTACTAGATTCTGTTGGAAGTAAAGCGTTTCTTAAAAGTGCTATTTGTAAAGAAATGCAAGTGAAAGGCATTGAGATTACAGAAGCGTTACACGTAAACTTGTTCCGCATGTTCTTCAACCGAATTGATTTACGCCAACACCGTAAAATTATCGTCATTGATAATCAAATTTCCTATACAGGTAGTATGAATATGGTAGACCCAAATTTCTTCAAACAAGAAAGTCATGTGGGTAATTGGGTAGATGTAATGGTGAGAATTAATGGCCCTGTTTCGCCGATTTTAAACAGCCTACACGCCTGGGATTGGGAAATTGAAACTACGGAAGAATTACCACTTTTATTACCAAATTGCCCGATTGTAGAAATTGACGATAACGACACGCATTCAGTACAAGTGATTGCTAGTGGCCCCGCTTTTCCTGATGACCTAATCGCTCAATCTCTTGCTACCGCCATTTATGCGGCAAGGGAAAGTATTGTGATCACCTCGCCTTACTTTGTACCAAGTCACAATATCGCTGAAGCATTACGTATTGCCGCATTCCGTGGCGTTGAGATCACACTTATTTTACCAAAGCAAAATGATTCCCTCATGGTTCGTTGGGCAAGTCGAACCTTTTTTGATGATTTACTCGAAGCGGGAGTAAAAATTTATCATTTTGAAGCGGGGCTTCTGCATACAAAGAGTGTACTGATTGACAATAAACTTGCACTTGTTGGTACAGTAAATATGGATTTGCGTAGTTTTTTACTTAATTTTGAAATCACTATTGCCGTCGAAGATCGTAATTTTGCTAACGAAGTCGCAACACTCCACGAAAATTACTTAGCGAATTCATCTAAACTCGATATGCAAGAATGGCTTAATCGCCCTCTCTATCATCGAATTATCGAACGATTGTTTTTCTTATTTAGTCCATTGTTATAATATTTACACACTAAAAAAGAAGGGCATATCATTCAATGTGTATGCCCTTATTTATTTTGCGTCACTTAACGATTACCGTTTTTTTACCACAAAGACTAAAAGAGCTAATACAAAAGCTGTTGTAATAAAACCTGCTAAACCTGATTTTGTAAAACCCACTACAATGTAACCAACTGAACTCGCTGTCGCAATTGTTACAGCATAAGGGAGTTGTGTCGTTACATGATCCATGTGATTACATTTTGCCCCTGTTGAAGACAAAATCGTGGTGTCTGAAACCGGTGAACAATGATCTCCACATACAGCTCCAGCCATTACAGCCGAAAGACAAGGAAGTAATAGCTCTGGCGCTGAATTAGTTGCCATCGCTGCAGCAATTGGTAGCATAATCCCAAATGTTCCCCAACTTGTTCCTGTTGAGAACGCCATTGCAGTACCCAATATAAATAAAATAAAAGGCAGAAATTGAACGGGAATGCTACCACTTACTAAAGAAGATAAATATTTACCGGTTTGTGCATCACCAACAACCTTGTTAATTGTCCAAGCAAAAAATAAGATTGCTATTGCCCCTAACATCGATTTAACACCAACAATCCAGGCTTTTCCATACTCTTGTAAAGAAACTTGACGCTCAAAAATAATCAATAATGTCGATATAGCAACTGCACTAGAACCACCTACAACCAGTGATATTCCCACCGTTGTATTCTCAAAGGCGCCTAAGATACTAAATGGTTTTCCATCTGCCGTTAAGGCCTCACTACCCGTATGAATCATCATAAAAACAGTGACGGTAATTAAGACTAAAATCGGTAAAATTAAGTTGCGAACTTTACCTTTCACACCTTCAATGGCTTCTTCTTTATAATCACGCTCCATGGCTAATTTTTCATGGCGAGCCATCGCCGCAATATCAAATGAGAAATAAGCAACAAAGAACACCATTAATAATGAGAAGATCGCATAGTAATTCATTGAACTCATGGCAACGAATGCACTCATTGGCGTATAAGATGTAATAGAATAGGTTGCCAATAAACCGGCTACGAGAGTAATAATATATGCTCCCCAGCTAGATACTGGCATCATGACACACATAGGTGCGGCCGTTGAGTCAAGAATATACGCTAATTTAGCACGAGAAACTTTAAAACGATCGGTGACTGGACGAGCAATTGCCCCCACAGCAAGACTATGGAAATAATCATCAATAAATGTCACAAATACTAAAGATGCGGCTAATAATTTTGCACCACGACGACCTTTAATCTTCTTTTGAGCCCATTCAGCAAAAGCACGATTGCTACCTGATACCGTTAAAAGTGCGGTCAATACGCCAAGTAAAACGAGGAAAAACACAATATTCATATTTGAATTCATGCCATTTTCGTCACTATAAACTAACGCAACAACATTATCTTTTAAATAAATAAGCGCATCCAATGGATGGAAGTCAACCAACATTAACGTCCCAACAATAATCCCTGCGCTTAGAGAAACCAGAACCCGACGCGTTGCAATCGCTAAAACAATCGCAAGAAATGCGGGTATAACTGAATAAATAGATGAAGAATAATCAATTAGTTCCATTAAGTTATACCTATAAATTAATGGAGACAACGGCAAGAAAAGATACAATCAAGTATAACCAGACCGAACCGTAGCGCTCCATAGTTAATACATAAAACTATGACAGTCACGTTCCTTTCGAACACGCAACCAACCGAATAAAATGACTTTTATTCGATTTCGGCAATCACTCCTTTCCTTTCTCTTCAACGTTATCCACTCTAAGAAAATACTTATAGTAATCGCACCTCTACTGTTGTATAGGATATAGAAAGATTACATTAAAACGGATAATATTACCAATAAAATCTTATGTTTTTTTCCTAGATCTATTATTTTATTTACCATTACTTATAAGATTGTTACGTGTTTGTTAAGAAATTTAACCTCTATATGAGGAAAACAATATAAGAATAATTCAATTGATAATATAAATATAATGACATTCGACTAATTAATTATTGTATTTTTGTTAATTCATATTTACCAAATATATTATTTTCGCTATCATATGTTTTGAAAATAATTAAGCATTCACACACGTAAAAAGAGGTAGTAATGAACGAATTAACAAAAGGTTTAACTAATCTTCGTAGCTTGCGCGCAGCTATACGCGATTTAACATTAGAGCAAGCTGAAAATTCACTTTTAAAATTACAAGCTGCTGTTGAAGAAAAACGCACTCAAGCCGCTGAAATTAAACAGGCTGAACAAGAACGTCGTGCTCGTATTGCCAAATATAAAGAATTAATTAAACAAGAAGGTATCACAGCGGAAGAATTAACTGCAATTATTGGTATTGCCCCTGCTTCAATTCGTAAAAAACGTGAACCTCGTCCAGCAAAATACAAATATACTGATGAAACTGGTCAAGAAAGAACATGGACTGGCCAAGGTCGTACACCTCGTGTGATTCAAAAGGCCTTAGATAAAGGTGCATCTTTAGCTTCTTTCGAAATCTAATTTCATTATCAACTATGTAGAACCCATTTTTATGGGTTCTCTTTTTTTATTTACCTTGCAAAATATTCATTATGTTAGAAAAGAAAATATTACTGACCGACTGTCCAGATGACAAAGGACTAATCGCCAAAATCACCAATATTTGTTACAAACACCAATTAAATATCCTTCATAATAATGAGTTTGTTGATTTTGAAACAAAGCATTTCTTTATGCGTACCGAATTAGAAGGGATTTTTAATGAAGAAACCTTACTAGCTGATTTAGATTATAGTTTACCGAAAGGAACAAACTGTCGCCTAATCAGTGCAATACGTAAACGTATCGTAATTTTAGTCACCAAAGAAGCACATTGCTTAGGTGATATTTTAATGAAAAATTACTACGGTGCGTTAGACGTAGAAATTGTGGCAGTAATTGGCAATCACGATAATTTACGCGAATTAGTTGAACGCTTTGATATTCCATTCCATTGTGTCAGCCATGAAGGGCTCACGCGTGTGGAACACGATAAATTACTGGCTGAAAAAATTGATGAATATGCACCTGATTACATTGTATTAGCAAAATATATGCGTGTATTAAATCCTGAATTCGTGGCGCGTTATCCAAATCGCGTCATCAATATTCACCATTCATTCTTACCCGCATTTATTGGAGCAAAACCCTATCAACAAGCCTATGAGCGCGGCGTAAAAATCATTGGTGCAACGGCTCATTTTATTAATAATGAATTAGATCAAGGTCCGATCATTATGCAAAATGTGATTAATGTGGATCACACTTACTCTGCCGATGCCATGATGCGTGCAGGCCGTGATGTGGAAAAAACCGTATTAAGCCGTGCACTTGATCTTGCCTTACATGATCGTATTTTTGTGTATAAAAATAAAACGGTGGTCTTGTAATGAAAGCAATCACTTTAGAGCCAATTTCTCGCATTGAAGGTGAGCTCAACTTACCAGGTTCGAAAAGTTTATCAAACCGTGCATTATTATTAGCCGCATTAGCTAAAGGCACCACAACGGTTACTAACTTGTTAGACAGTGATGACATTCGTCATATGCTAAATGCCTTTAAAGCTTTAGGTGTAAATTACCAGCTTTCTGAAAACAAAACTTGCTGTGAAGTTGAAGGCTTAGGTGGCGCATTTCAGATTGAAAATGGCTTATCACTGTTTCTAGGTAATGCTGGCACAGCCATGCGTCCTTTAACGGCTGCGCTTTGTTTAAAAGGAAACGCTGAAGGCGAAGTCATTTTGACCGGTGAGCCTCGAATGAAAGAACGCCCAATCAAACATTTGGTGGATGCACTTCTTCAAGCGGGGGCTAATGTTCGTTATTTAGAAAATGACGGTTACCCACCGCTTGCAATTCGCAATCAAGGAATTAAAGGTGGCATGATTAAAATTGACGGTTCGATTTCTTCTCAATTTTTGACCGCACTTTTAATGGCTGCCCCTCTTGCTGAAGGCGATTTAGATATCCATATTGTGGGTGATTTAGTTTCAAAACCTTATATTGATATCACCCTCGCGATGATGAAAGATTTTGGTGTTTCGGTTGAAAATCAACATTATCAATTATTTAAGGTGAAAGGTAACCAATCCTATGTCTCACCTGGCAAATATATAGTAGAAGGTGATGCTTCATCCGCTTCTTATTTCCTTGCCGCCGCCGCGATTAAAGGCAACGTAAAAGTGACAGGAATTGGTAAGCATTCCATCCAAGGCGACCGCCTATTTGCCGACGTGCTAGAAAAAATGGGCGCAAAAATCACTTGGGGTGAAGATTTTATTCAAGCAGAACAAGCTGAGCTCTACGGCATTGATATGGATATGAACCACATTCCTGATGCAGCCATGACGATTGCCACAACCGCCTTATTTGCTAAGGGTGAAACCGTTATTCGCAATATTTATAACTGGCGAGTGAAAGAGACCGATCGCCTTGCAGCTATGGCTGCCGAATTACGAAAAGTCGGTGCGGAAGTTGAAGAAGGTGAAGATTTTATTCGAATTCAACCACTTGATCTTTCTCAATTTAAGCATGCTGAAATTGAGACCTATAACGATCACCGTATGGCAATGTGTTTTGCGTTGATTGCATTATCGGATACACCCGTCACGATTTTAGATCCGAAATGTACGGCTAAAACCTTCCCAACATTCTTCGATGAATTTGAGAAATTAAGTGTTCGAAGTTAAAAACATAAAAAAGCACCGAATGCTCGGTGCTTTTTTCGTTATTTCTAAATAGAAGATAAAAATTCTTTACGGGTTTCACGATCTTCTAGAAAGATTCCACCATAAGCTGATGTCACAGTATAGCTGTGAGTATCTTTTACTCCGCGAGCTTTCACACAGAAATGTGTTGCTTTCACATAAACTGCCACATCATCGGTTTCTAAAATGGTTTGAAATGCCGTTAAAAGCTGTTCAGTTAAACGCTCTTGTACTTGCGGGCGTTGCGCAAAAAACGCCACAATGCGATTGATTTTAGACAAGCCAATCACCCAATCTTTTGGATAATATGCGACAGCGACATTACCATCAATCGTCACAAAATGATGTTCGCAAGTACTGGTCAACGTGATGTCATTCACTTGCACCATTTCGCTCACTTTCATTTGATTTTTGATTTTCGTCATTTTCGGGAAATTGGCATAATCCATTCCACTGAAAATTTCATCAACAAACATTTTAGCTAAACGACTTGGCGTTTCTTCTAAGCTATCATCACGTAGATCTAACCCAATCAATTTCATCACTTCACGCATATGCGAAGCAATCGCCACACGGCGCTCATCTTTACATTGAGTCGGATCAATCATTGGTGTTTCGATGCCTTTGGCAATCAAGGCTCTGCGGACACTTTCCGCATCAGGTGAAATCGCGTTCATTTACTTTCCATTTATAAAAAAATAATGTGTCATTTTAGCAAAAGATGAATTATTCGTAAAATGCGAAAAATCACCCTAATTTATTAATTTCCTTCATGTTGAATTTCGGGCTACAATATATCCACTTTTATTTCGCTCAACCCAAAGGATTGATAATGTTGCCACTTGAAGATGCCTTGGCGCAAATGCTCAACCAACTTCCCTTCCCAACAAAAACTGAAACTCTGGCTTTAACTGAAGCCGCAAATCGTGTCTGTGCGGAAGATGTGATTTCTCCAATTAACGTGCCTTCTTTTGATAACTCCGCAATGGATGGTTATGCGGTTCGTTTAGCCGATTTACTGCAATCCATGACGCTTTCTGTCGCAGGAAAATCCTTTGCGGGTAATCCATTTCAAGGAAAATGGGTAACACAAAGTGCGATCAGAATTATGACGGGTGCGATGATTCCTGAAGGTGCTGATGCGGTGGTTATGCAAGAAGATGTGACCGTCAATGAAGATGGTTCTGTTACCTTTTCTGCCTTACCTAAAGCTAATCAGAATATTCGCCGTATTGGTGAAGATGTGAAAAAAGGTGATGTGGTATTACATCAAGGAGATGAGTTAAATGCCGTTTCTTTACCTTTACTTGCCTCATTAGGCATTGCTGAAGTCAAAGCTTACCCTCGCTTAAAAGTGGCCGTGCTTTCAACCGGCGATGAATTAGTGCCTGTCGGCCAACCGTTACAAGCGGGACAAATTTATGATACTAACCGTTTCACCGTGAAATTAATGCTCGAAAGATTAAATTGTGACGTGCTTGATTTTGGTATTCTGCCGGATAACCAAGATGAATTTGAAGCGGCTTTTGTGAAAGCACAAGCTCAGGCAGATCTGGTGATCACAAGTGGTGGCGTTTCGGTGGGTGAAGCTGACTTTACAAAAACCGTGTTAGAAAAAGTGGGCCAAGTGAATTTCTGGAAAATTGCGATGAAACCCGGCAAGCCATTTGCTTTCGGTAAATTAGAAAATGCTTGGTTCTGCGGTTTACCTGGCAATCCCGTTTCTGCATTAGTGACATTCTATCAATTAGTGCAACCGGCTATTGCCAAATTAAGCGGTAAAAAACACCCGAAAAAACAACCGCACTTTCAAGCGATTGCCCAAACCAATTTGAAAAAAGCGCCAGGACGTTTAGATTTCCAACGTGGTTTCTATCAAATTAATGAAAATGGTCAACTTGAAGTGCAACCCGTAGGGTTCCAAGGCTCACATTTATTCAGTTCTTTTGTGAAAAGTAACTGCTTTATTCGTTTAGAAAAAGATCGCGGTAATGTAACTGCGGGTGAAATCGTCACCATTGAACCGTTTAATCACCTATTGGGGCAATAATGGCTGAATTAAGCTACGAAGAAGAACTGCGCTATAACCGCCAAATCATCTTAAAAGCAGTTGATTTTGACGGGCAAGAAAAGCTGAAAGACAGCCGAATGTTAATTGTCGGTCTGGGCGGTTTAGGCTGTGCGGCAAGTCAATATCTTGCCGCTGCTGGCGTGGGTCATTTAACTTTATTGGATTTTGACACTGTATCGCTTTCTAATTTGCAACGTCAGGTTTTGCATACCGATAGCCGATTAAATATGCCTAAAGTGGAATCAGCAAAAATCGCGTTACAACAGATTAATCCACACGTAGAAATTAAAACCATCAATGCGCAACTTTCCGAAGAAAAACTCACGGAAATCATACCGCACTTTGATGTGATATTAGATTGTACCGATAACGTGGATATTCGTAATGCGCTCGATCGTGGGTGCGAACAAGCGAAGATCCCGCTAATTTCAGGTGCAGCGATCCGTTTAGAAGGGCAAGTTTCCGTCTTTACTTACGAACCTAATACCCCAACCTATCGCCAACTTAGCCAGCTATTTGGGCAAAACGTTTTAAGTTGTGTAGAGGCGGGCGTACTCGCGCCAATTGTGGGTGTTATTGGCTCTATTCAAGCCTTAGAAGCCATTAAAGTACGGTTAAAAATTGGTTCAAATTTATGTGGACGCTTATTGTTAATCGATGGATTAACCATGCGTATCCGAGAAATGAAATTACCCGTCTAATAGTTGGACAGACATCAAGTCTGTCCTTCTCTCAAATTACCCATAAATAATTATCCCTCCCCTCGTGCATTAACAAAAAACAAATGCTATTATCTTGCTCGACAATTCATTTGTCTTATATCGCAAGTTTTGTGTATAGGAAAATGGCAGACACTTCAAAAATCTCTTCATTTTATACCGCACTTGCAAATCATCATTTCATTTTAAGGATTTACTCACTCATGAAAGAGATTTTGCAGCAATTCAAACAAAATTATCTGATCAAATACTGGAATCCTGTCGCTGCCGTTATTGCTGCAGGGCTTATTTCAGCTTATTACTTTGGGGTAACAGGCACTTATTGGGCGGTTACCGGGGAATTTACCCGTTGGGGCGGTCATGCTTTGCAAGCGCTAGGCGTCGATGTATCCGACTGGAGCTATTATAAAATTATCGGCATGCAAGGCACGATCTTCACCCGTATTGATGGCGTGATGATTTTAGGTATGTTCGCGGGATGTATTTCTGCCGCACTTTGGGCAAACAACGTGAAATGGCGTAATCAACCACACAAACGCCGTATTGTTCAAGCCCTCATTGGTGGTGCATTAGCGGGATTTGGTGCTCGTTTAGCAATGGGCTGTAACCTTGCCTCTCTCTTCACGGGTATTCCACAATTTTCGGTTCACGCTTGGTTTTTCACTATTGCCACTGCCATAGGCACTTACGCAGGGGTAAAAGTCACCTTACTTCCAATGTTCCGTGTGAAATTAGAATTGAAAAAAGGCGCGGCAAAATTACAAGAAACGGATCCTAAACAAGCAAATCGTCGTTTTTGGATTGGTATGGTCGTCTTTTTTGCTTACCTAATTACGTCACTTTATGTGATGACAAACTCCGTCAAACTGGGTTTTGCGATGCTTTGTGGATTAGCTTTCGGCTTATTAATTGAACGTGCTCAAATCTGCTTTACTTCTGCCTTCCGTGATTTATGGGTAACAGGCCGTGCTTATATGGCAAAAGCCATTATCTTTGGTATTCTCGTGAGTACACTTGGCGTATTCAGCTATATTCAATTAGGCGTCCCTGCCAAAATCATGTGGGCGGGTCCAAATGCGATTATCGGTGGTTTATTATTTGGCTTCGGTATTGTGTTAGCAGGCGGATGTGAAACCGGTTGGATGTATCGCTCAATGGAAGGTCAAGTTCACTTTATGTGGGTAGGAGTGGGTAATGTTGTTGGCTCAACCTATTTAGCCTATGCATGGGACGATCTCGCCCCTGTGCTTGCGTTAGATTACGAAAAACTTAACTTATTGAAATCCTTTGGCCCAGTTGGCGGTTTATTAGTGAATTACGGCTTGCTTATTCTTTGCTTAATCGCTGTCGTTTGGTGGGAACACCACTTCTTGAAAAAGGCTAAAGCAAAAATCGCCGCAGCAAATCCACAAGCTTGTGGCTGCTAATTAAATATTAACGAATTCATTCAAAAAAGAGGACATTATTATGGCATTTACCGTTGTTCAAAAATTAGATAAAGATCCAAAAGATATCACCCCAGATTACACGTTAGATACACTAGGTGAACCTTGCCCGTATCCAGCAATCACGATGCTCGAAACCATGCCCCAATTACAAAAAGGCGAAATTTTAGAGCTATTAAGCGACTGTGCCCAATCCATCAACAATATTCCTGTTGATACTAAAAACCACGGCTACACATTATTAAGCGTGGAGCAAGATGGCACTAAATTACGCTATTTGATTCAACGTTAATGTAAAAAAACCGCACTTTAATCTCTCAAAGTGCGGTCAGTTTTACTTCAATTTTTTGCTTATTTGTTTAATGCTGTAAGAATGTCATCAACACGTTCTTTTGCGTCACCAAAGAGCATTTGAGTGTTTTCTTTGAAGAATAATGGGTTTTGAACGCCTGCATATCCCACCGCCATCGAGCGTTTGAATACGATAACGTTTTGTGCTTTCCAGACTTCTAACACTGGCATACCTGCGATTGGGCTGTTTGGATCTTCCATTGCAGCTGGGTTTACAGTGTCGTTTGCACCGATAACCAATACCACATCGGTATCCGCGAAATCATCATTGATTTCATCCATTTCAAGTACGATGTCATAAGGCACTTTTGCTTCCGCTAAAAGTACGTTCATATGACCCGGTAAACGACCTGCAACAGGGTGAATACCAAAACGTACGTTAATACCACGCTCACGCAATTTCGCCGTAATTTCAGCCACTGGATATTGCGCTTGTGCTACCGCCATACCGTATCCTGGAGTGATGATCACAGAGCTTGCATTTTTGAGTAATTCAGCCACTTCTTCTGCGGTTGTTTCACGGTGTTCGCCTTGTTCTTCATCAGAAGATACTTGAACATCATTACCAAAACCACCTGCGATAACGCTGATAAATGAGCGGTTCATCGCTTTACACATAATGTAAGAAAGAATCGCACCAGAAGAACCCACTAATGCACCGGTGACGATAAGCAAGTCATTGCTTAGCATGAAACCTGCTGCAGCCGCTGCCCAACCAGAATAAGAGTTAAGCATTGAAACCACAACCGGCATATCCGCACCACCGATAGATGCCACTAAGTGCCAGCCGAATGCAAGTGCAATCGCGGTCATAAGTAACACTGGGAAGATATTATCTGGGTTGTTTAAGAAAGCGACCATCAATAAAGCAGAAACCACTAATGCCGCTAAATTTAATTTATGGCGATGTGGCAACATTAATGCTTTTGAATTGATTTTGCCGCTTAATTTACCGAATGCTACGATAGAACCCGTGAATGTCACCGCACCAATGAAGATCCCTAAGAATACTTCAACATTATGGATATTCATTAACACCGGATCGGTTTCGTGTGTTAAACCGTAACTGTTAAAGCCTACGAGCACTGCTGCTAAACCTACAAAGCTGTGAAGGATCGCAACGAGTTCAGGCATTTCAGTCATTTCAACTTTTAATGCACGTTGAACACCAATCACGCCACCGATGATCATCGCAATAATGATCCATAATGTGCCTTCAGATTGCGGGCCGAAAATAGTTGCAATAAGGGCAATTGTCATACCGACAATACCATACCAACAACCGGCTTTTGCCGTTTCATGTTTAGAAAGACCGGCTAAGCTCATAATGAAAAGTAATGCAGCGATAATATAGGCTGCTTGTACTAAACCTTCAGACATCGTCTTCTCCTTAACCTTTTCTAAACATCGCCAACATACGTTGAGTTACACGGAAACCACCAAAGATATTGATGCTTGCCACCAAGATTGCCACAAAGGCTAATGCATCAATAAAGAAGTTGCCTGTTGGTTGTCTAATTTGCAGTAATGCACCCACAATGATGATACCTGAAATCGCATTAGTTACCGCCATAAGTGGGGTGTGTAAAGCGTGGCTGACGTTCCAAACCACGTAGTAACCGACTACACAAGCCAATACGAATACAGTGAAGTGAGAAAGGAATGCCGCTGGCGCTACAGACGCAAGCCAGAGGAATAACACACCCACACCCGCCATCACACCATATTTGATGCGAGGATCTGCTGGTTTTTCTTCCTCTTTTTTAACCGCACTTTGTGCCGCTTTCGTTTCTTGTTTTGGTTGTGCTGACACTTGGATTTGCGCTGGTGGAATTTCTTCACCATCACGTACCACAGTCACACCGCGTAATACCACATCGTCAAAATCGATATTGATCTTGCCGTCTTTTTCTTTACAAAGCAGTTTTAATAAATTAACTAAGTTTGTACCGTAAAGTTGGGAAGATTGTGTTGGTAAACGACTTGGGAAATCGGTATAACCAATAATTTTTACTTGGTTTTCAGTGGTGACGACTTTTCCTGCTTCAGTATAAGCACAGTTACCCCCTGTTGCAGCCGCTAAGTCCACCACCACAGAACCTGGTTTCATGGAATCAACCATTTCTTTTGTGATTAAGCGAGGGGCTGGTTTACCCGGAATTGCTGCAGTGGTAATAATGATATCCACTTCTTTCGCTTGTTCCGCATAAAGCTCCATCGCACGACGGTTAAATTCTTCTGACATCACTTTCGCGTAACCATCGCCGCTACCGCCTTCTTCTTTGAAATCAATTTCTAAGAAAGACGCGCCCATACTTTGTACTTGTTCTTTTACTTCAGGACGAGAGTCAAAAGCACGTACAATCGCACCAAGGCTATTAGCAGCACCAATAGCAGCAAGACCTGCTACACCCGCACCAATGACTAACACTTTTGCCGGTGGTACTTTACCTGCTGCAGTAATTTGTCCAGTGAAGAAACTACCAAATTCATGAGCTGCTTCAATCACCGCACGATAACCAGAAATATTCGCCATAGAGCTTAATGCATCAAGCGCTTGCGCACGGGAAATACGTGGCACAGAATCCATCGCTAATACATTAATTTTTTTCGACGTGAGTTTTTTCATTAAATCCGGATTTTGTGCGCGCCAAATGAAGCTCACAAGTGTTGCACCTTCCTTCATTTGATCAATTTCTGCATCCGTTGGTGGATTCACTTTAAAAATCACATCCGAATGCCACACTTCTGAACTTGAGCCAATTTTTGCGCCGGCGTCGATAAATGCTTGGTCTTCAAAACTTGCTTTGAATCCCGCATCGTGTTCTACGATGACGTCAAAGCCCAGTTTTAAGATCTGCTGAACCGTTTTTGGCGTCGCCGCCACACGATTTTCGCTATCAAGCAGTTCTCTAGGTACACCAATTAACATAAATGTTTCCCTCTAGTTGATAAAATTTCAGACAAGCTCACGCCTGTCTCTACCTCTTAAATGACAAAAAGTCATGCACGGTAAATGTACCACTTATTGGGATTGTTTGGGGAAATTTTTAACTGGTTTTACAAGATATTGTGATAGGGATCACAAAAGGATTGAAATAGAAATATGGTGCGCTTAGTTTCTCACATAACTCAATGATTATTCATCAAAAATCGATTGATAAAAATACCTAAAAAATTGACCGCACTTAAATGGAGGAATAAAAAGCCCGACATGGTTTATCGGGCTGTATGTTTAATTGGTTCCACCAACGGTGATTTCATCTATTTTCAAGGCGGGCTGACCAACGCCGACTGGCACGCTTTGGCCATCTTTGCCGCATACACCAATACCAAGATCTAAGTCTGTTTTATCTGCGACCATAGACACCTTTTGCATCACATCAATACCGCTACCAATTAATGTAGCGCCCTTAACCGGTTTGGTGATTTTACCTTTTTCGATCAGATAAGCTTCAGAAGTCGAGAACACAAATTTACCCGAAGTGATATCCACTTGCCCACCACCGAAGTGCGGTGCATAAATACCACGATCCACAGAGGCCACTAAATCTTCAAATTTGCTTTGACCTGCCAACATATAGGTATTCGTCATTCGTGGCATTGGCAAATGTGCATAAGATTCACGACGACCATTTCCTGTTGGTTTCACACCCATTAACCGAGCGTTGAGTTTATCTTGCATATAGCCTTGCAAAATCCCGTCTTTGATTAAAACGTTGCACTGACTTGGTACACCTTCATCATCAATGGTTAAAGAACCTCGGCGATTTTGTAATGTGCCATCATCCACAATTGTGCATAATGGCGACGTCACTAACTCACCAATTTTTCCTGTAAATAGAGAGCTTTCTTTGCGGTTGAAATCCCCTTCTAAACCATGCCCCACTGCTTCATGAAGCAATACGCCAGGCCAACCTGCCCCCAATACCACAGGCATTAATCCTGCTGGTGCAGCGACCGCACTCAAATTCACAAGGGCTTGACGAACCGCTTCTTTGGCAAAATTAACGGCACGAATATCCCCATTTACCACGTCAAAGAACCAATCTAAGCCAAAGCGTCCACCTGAACCGCAACTACCACGCTCACGTTTGCCATCTTCTTCCACGAGAACCGAAATGGATAAACGCACAAGCGGGCGAATATCTGCAGCAAGAGTGCCATCCGTTGCGACCACTAACACTTCTTCATAAATTGAGCTTAATGCTGCGGAAACATGCGTAACACGAGGATCTTCAGATCGAGCTGTATGATCCACTAAGTGTAATAACTCGATCTTTTTCTCTTTACTTAAACTTTCTAACGGGTTAATCGCCGCATAACGCTGAACCGCATTCACCGCATTAAATGCTTGAGGCGAAATTAAATTGCCTTCTTTAATTTGTGCAATACCTTTTACGGCCTCTGCACATTGTTGTAATGAGGCTAAGTTGATTTGATCAGAATACGCAAAGCCTGTTTTTTCACCAGAAACAGCGCGTACACCAACACCGCGATCAATATGAAAGCCACCTTCTTTAATAATGCTGTCTTCTAATACCCAGCTTTCATCTTGGCTTAATTGAAAATAAAGATCCGCATAATCAATATGACGATGCGACATCACATCAAAAATATTAAGCAATGATTGATGCGATAAATTACTTGGTGCAAGTAAGGTATCTGAAACCTGTTTTAACATTTGTTCTCCGAAATTTATAAAAATTAATTCTGCCAAATCTCTCCTATCCCCTCTTTGCTAAAGAGGGAGATCGTTTTTTGACTAATCTAAAGTATCCAATCCAAATTGGTATAAGGCATTTTTCTTATAACCATAAAGTTCTGCTACAATCGCCGCAGCCTTTTTTAAAGGGAGTTCTTTGGCAATCAAAGTGAGTGCTTTAATTGCTTGTGGTGAAAATTCTTCGCTATCTTCTAATTTGGGTTTGCCTTCCAAGATTAACACCATCTCACCTTTCGTGCGATTCGGATCTTCACTTAACCATTGACGAAGATCACTTAATTTATCCCCTGCAATGGTTTCCCACGTTTTCGTAATTTCACGTGCAAGCACAACATAGCGTTCACCACCTAATACGTCTTGCATATCGGCAAGGGTATCTAAAATGCGGTGAGTTGATTCATAGAAGATTAAAGTGCGGTCTTCTTCTGCGACATTTTCTAACTTATCTTTACGTGCCTTGGTTTTCGCAGGTAAAAAACCTTCAAAGCAAAAACGATCTGACGCAATGCCTGATGCACATAATGCAGTAATCGCTGCACAAGCACCTGGTAGTGGCACTACTTTAATGCCCGCTTCACGACATTGACGCACTAAATGAAAACCTGGATCGCTAATTAAGGGGGTTCCTGCATCGGAAATTAATGCAATATTGGTACCTTGTTTTAGCTTTTCTACCAACACATGTGCTTTTTCTTGTTCATTGTGATCATGCAAGGCAAAAAAAGGCTTTTTGATACCATAATGACTGAGCAATAAACCACTGTGGCGTGTGTCTTCCGCAGCAATTAAATCCACTTGTGAAAAGGTCTCTAAAGCACGTTGTGTAATATCTTGTAAATTCCCGATTGGCGTGGCGACAATATATAAAATTCCGGTTAAATCATTCATTTTTGTTTGCTTTTACATTGTGAGATAAGTAAGATCGACCATTATTGATTTATTCATTATGGAGCGAATATGTCTATTCTATTACAAGGCGGTCGTTTTAAAAAACGTTTAATGCCGATTTTATTGTCTGTTGCATTAGTGGGTTGTTCTAACTTATTCGATAGCAGCTTTACCCAAACATTACAACGTGATGCTAATGCAAGTTCTGAATTTTATATGAACAAATTAGGACAAGTACAAGATAAAGAAGATCAACAAACTTACAAACTCTTAGCCGCACGTGTATTAATTACTGAAAATAAAGTGCCACAAGCCGAAGAATTATTAAATGAATTGGTTGACTTAAACGAAGCGCAACAATTAGACCGTACGTTAGTTGAAGCGAGTATCTCTGCGGCGAAAGGCGCTAATGAGATGGCTGAAAGTCAATTACGTGCGCTTGATCTTACGAAATTAAGTCCATCACAAAAATCCCGTTATTACGAAACCTTTGCGCAAACTGCAGAAAATCGTAAAGATGTGATTGAAGCGGTGAAAGCACGCATCAAAATGGATGAAAACTTAACAGATATACAACGTCGTAAAAATAATGTCAATAAGACTTGGGCATTACTCCATTCTGCTAATACAGGGGTCATTAATAATGCCTCAGATGAAGGCAGCGTAGCACTCGGGGGGTGGCTCACTTTAATTAAAGCCTATAATGACAACATTCGTCAGCCGGTACAATTAAGTCAAGCGCTACAAAGCTGGAAATCCGCTTATCCAAGTCACGTTGCAGCTACTTTTTTCCCTAAAGAGCTAGAAAGCTTATTAAATTTCCAACAAACAAATTTAGCTCAAATTGGGTTAATCTTACCCTTAAGTGGAGATGGACAAATTTTAGGTACAACGATTCAATCAGGTTTCAATGATGCCAAAGGTGACTCAACTATCCCAGTGCAGGTCTTTGACTCATCAACCACACCAATTAACGAAATTATTGCACAAGCTAAAAACGCTGACATTAAAGCATTAGTCGGACCATTGCTCAAACAAAACGTAGATGCCATTATTTCAAACCCTGCTGAAGTGCAAGGTATGGATGTATTAGCCTTAAATGCAACACCGAATGTGCGCACAATTAACCAAATGTGTTATTACGGTTTATCGCCAGAGGATGAAGCGGAATCGGCTGCAAATAAAATGTGGCAAGATGGTATTCGCAACCCCATCGTTGCGATGCCACAAAATGATTTAGGACAACGTGTTGGTAATGCGTTCAATGTACGTTGGCAACGTTTAGCAGGTACAGATGCGAATATTCGCTACTATAACTTACCAGCTGATATTACCTATTTCTTCCAAGGTGCTTCACAAGATACAGCTGGGCTTTATGTCGTGTCATCGCCAGATGAATTAGCAGAAATTAAAGGCTACTTAGATACCAGCAATCCGAATGTTCGCATTTATGCAAGTTCTCGTTCAAATGCGGCAAGCAATACTGCGGAATACTATGCAAAAATGAATGGCGTTCAATTTAGTGATATTCCGTTCTTTAAACAAAATGATTCTTCACAATACCAAAAAGTAGCGGATTCAACTGGTGGTGAGTTCCAATTAATGCGTTTATATGCAATGGGTGCTGATGCATGGTTGCTCATCAATCACTTTAACGAATTACGCCAAGTACCGGGTTATACCTTAAGCGGTTTAACTGGGCAGCTTAATGCTGATTCAAACTGCAATATAAATCGTGATATGACATGGTATCAAGTACAAGATGGTCACATAGTTACAGTTGCAAACTAATCTATGTTTTCATTAAAACGCCAACAAGGGGCGGGCTTTGAACATCAAGCCCGCCTTTTCTTAGAAACCAAAGGCCTCAAATTCATCGCTGCGAATCAATATTTCAAATGTGGTGAATTAGATCTTATTATGCAAGACGGTCAAACGATTGTTTTTGTTGAAGTACGTCAACGATCCAACTCAGCATTTGGATCTGCTGTTGAAAGCGTCGATTGGCAAAAGCAACAAAAATGGCTGAATGCTGCAAATTTATGGCTTGCTAAACACGATTTGAGCCTTGAAGATGCGGATTGCCGTTTTGATCTTATCGCCTTTGGTAAAACGACCAGTGATATTCAATGGTTTCCTAATTTCCTCGATTAATCGTTTCTAATTATGTTACAAAAAGTCAAAGATATTTATAGCGAAAGTATTCAGATTCAAATCTCTGCTTCTAGCCTACTATCAGAAAATATTGCTACTGCCGCACAAATGGTGATGCAATGTTTACTGAGCGGTAATAAAGTCATTGCTTGTGGGGTATCTCGTTCTTATGCCAATGCGCAATTTTTAGTGTCAAATTTGCTTAATCGTTACGATTTCGAGCGTCCTAGCCTGCCATCTGTACTGCTTAGCCTGGAAAGTGCGGTCGGTTCTTCACTGGTTTTTGATCAGCCAATTGATCAACTTTATCAACATCAATTCAATGCTATTGCTAAATCAGGTGATCTTCTTTTAGCATTTGCCCCTCTTGGTTCTGAAAAATCGGTGCTGAATACAATTGCCAATGCCGTACACAAAGAAGTTCAAGTTATCGCTTTAACTGGTGCCAATAATGACGCTATCCAAGGTGTCTTAGCTGATAGCGATTTGGAAATATCTATTCCTACTACCAAAGAAGCACGTATTTTAGAGAATCATTTATTTGTCATTAATGCGCTTTGTGAACTTATTGATTGCACACTTTTCCCAAGAGCTTGACAAATCTTCGATTACACCTCACACTCTTAAGGAGCAATTAATGCATGAATTAGTCACTCAATAAGGAGAACACAATGAAATTATCACAATTAAAAAAAATTGCCCTTATTTTAGGTACAGCAGCCCTCTTGCAGGGCTGTGCAGCCGCACTTGTAGGTGGTGCGGCAGCAGGAACAAAAGTTGCAACGGATCCCCGCACGATGGGTACGCAGGTCGATGATGAAACGCTAGAAGTCAAAGTGGAAAATGCATTGGATAAAGATGCTCAAATTAAATCTGAAGGCCGTGTAAATGCTGTTTCTTACAGTGGTCGTATATTGTTAATTGGTCAAGTTCCTGATGAAAATGTAAAAGACACGGCAACGAGTCTTACTAAAGGTGTCGAAGGTGTAAATGATGTTTATAACGAATTACGTATTGCCCCAAAAATTACATTTGGTCAAATTACAAAAGATAGCTGGATTACCACACAAATTAAATCAAAACTTTTCGTAGGTGATAATGTTAAGGCTACAGATGTCAAAATTATCACCGAAAATGGTGAAGTGTTCTTACTCGGCAATGTCACTCAATCACAAGGCAATTCTGCCGCAGAAATTGCAAGCAATGTTGCAGGTGTTCAAAAAGTTATCAAGGTATTTAAGTATTTGAATTAGTTAATTTTTATACTTAAAGTGCGGTTAAAAATCATGTTGTTTTAACCGCACTTATATTTTCTCAATACTTTCCCCAAAAAAAGATTCAATCTTAAAAAAAGATCACTTCAATAAAAAGTTATTTATTTTAAATGACTTATCTTTTGTCAATAATATCAGTAAAAAATTTACCACTTGAATTCAATTTCAAAACCCTCTATCTTGTGCATCACTATTTTTCACAACACTATATCTTGTGTTTTTTTAAAGTCATCTCTCTAGCAGGTTTATCTTCCATGAACAAAGGATTAATGGTTACAAAGCGCGATGGTACGCTTGAACAAATCAATTTAGACAAAATTCACCGCGTAATTACTTGGGCGGCTGAAGGCTTAGAAAATGTGTCTGTTTCTCAAGTTGAATTGCGTTCTCATATTCAATTCTATGAAGGTATTCGTACCTCCGATATTCATGAGACCATTATTAAAGCAGCAGCAGATCTAATCAGCAAAGATACCCCTGATTATCAATATCTTGCTGCACGTCTTGCGGTTTTCCATTTGCGTAAAAAAGCGTATGGCCATTTTGATCCACCTCGTTTATACGATCATGTGAAAAAATTAGTGCGCATGGGCAAATACGATCCTGCACTTTTAGCCGACTATACTCGTGAAGAATGGGATGAAATGGATGGGTTTATTGATCACTGGCGTGATATGACCTTTTCTTATGCAGCAGTAAAACAATTAGAAGGAAAATATTTAGTTCAAAACCGTGTAACCGGTGAGATCTATGAATCTGCACAATTCCTTTATTTATTAGTTGCGGCGAGCTTATTCTCCAAATATCCGCAAGAAACCCGTTTGGATTATATTCGTCGTTTCTATGATGCAACCTCAACCTTTAAGATTTCTTTACCTACGCCTATCATGGCGGGGGTTCGTACGCCTACACGTCAATTCAGCTCTTGTGTATTGATTGAATGTGGTGACAGCTTAGACTCTATCAACGCTACCTCTGCAGCAATCGTGAAATACGTTTCACAACGTGCGGGTATCGGGGTAAATGCGGGTGCAATTCGTGCGTTAGGTAGCCCAATTCGTGGTGGTGAAGCATTCCATACAGGCTGTATTCCATTCTATAAACACTTCCAAAGTGCCGTCAAATCTTGTTCACAAGGTGGCGTACGTGGTGGTGCAGCGACAGTTTACTACCCGATTTGGCATTTAGAAGTTGAAAGCTTATTAGTATTGAAAAATAACCGTGGTGTGGAAGATAACCGTGTTCGTCACATGGACTATGGTGTACAGTTAAACAAATTAATGTATCAACGCTTAATTAAAGGCGCAGACATTACTTTATTCAGCCCTTCAGACGTACCTGGGCTTTATGAAGCCTTCTTTGCAGATCAAGATAAATTTGAAGAACTTTACGTGAAATACGAACAGGATCCAAATATCCGCAAACGTTCTGTAAAAGCCGTTGAGTTATTCTCTTTATTAATGCAAGAACGTGCATCAACCGGTCGTATTTATATCCAAAACGTGGATCACTGTAATACTCACTCTCCGTTTGATCCGCTTGTTGCACCGGTGCGTCAATCTAACTTATGTTTAGAAATTGCATTACCAACTAAACCATTACAACATTTCCATGATGAAAATGGTGAAATTGCGCTTTGTACACTTTCTGCATTTAACTTGGGTAAATTAGAGAATTTAGATGAGTTAGATAACTTGGCGGATCTGGCAGTACGTGCATTAGACGCCTTACTTGATTACCAAGACTACCCTGTTCCAGCGGCGAAACGTTCTTCACTAGGCCGTCGTTCACTTGGTATCGGTGTTATTAACTATGCCTATTACTTAGCGAAAAATGGCGTGCGTTATTCTGATGGCTCAGCGAACGATTTAACTCACCGTACGTTTGAAGCGATTCAATACTATCTATTAAAAGCATCCATGAACTTAGCGAAAGAATTAGGTGCATGTGAGTACTTCAATGAAACCAATTACGCGAAAGGTATTTTACCAATCGATACTTATAAGAAAGATATCGATAACTTAACACAAGAACCATTACATTATGATTGGGAAACATTACGTCAAGAAATCAAAGAATTCGGTTTACGTAACTCAACCTTAACTGCATTAATGCCGTCAGAAACCTCTTCTCAGATTTCTAACGCAACAAATGGTATCGAACCACCACGTGGCCACGTGAGTGTCAAAGCCTCGAAAGACGGAATTTTGAAACAAGTGGTGCCGGATTATGAAAACCTCGGTGAAAACTACGAATTACTTTGGGACATCCCGGGCAACGACGGCTATTTGCACTTAGTCGGCATCATGCAAAAATTCGTGGATCAAGCGATCTCTGCAAACACCAACTACGATCCAAAACGTTTTGAAGACGGTAAAGTACCAATGAAAGTGTTGTTAAAAGATCTTTTAACCGCTTACAAATACGGCTTAAAAACTCTTTACTATCAAAACACCCGTGATGGTGCTGAAGACAGCCAAGAAGATTTAGATGATGGCTGTGCAGGCGGTGCTTGTAAGATTTAATCATTTAGGTGGGCTTGTTTACAAGTCCGCCTTTTGATATTTTTAGACAATCAATCATTAAGTGGGTAAAAGCCCGCTATAAGTAAGGATATAACATGGCATATACCACATTCTCACAAACTAAAAATGACCAATTAAAAGAACCAATGTTCTTTGGTCAAAACGTTAACGTTGCGCGTTACGATCAACAAAAATATGAGACATTTGAGAAGCTCATTGAAAAACAACTTTCTTTCTTCTGGCGTCCGGAAGAAGTGGATGTGTCGCAAGACCGTATCGACTATGCGGCGTTGCCTGAACATGAAAAACACATTTTCATCAGTAACTTAAAATATCAAACCTTGTTAGATTCTATTCAAGGCCGCAGCCCGAACGTGGCGTTGTTGCCGTTGGTGTCGATTCCGGAATTGGAAACCTGGATCGAAACGTGGACCTTCTCTGAAACCATTCACTCTCGTTCTTATACACACATTATTCGTAACATTGTGAACGATCCCTCTATTGTATTTGATGACATCGTGACCAACGAAGAAATCATTAAACGTGCACGTGATATTTCTTCTTACTACGATGATTTAATCCGTGATAGCCAACTTTACAGCCTGTATGGTGAAGGCACTTATACTGTAGATGGTAAAGAATGTGTTGTAACGTTACGCAACTTGAAAAAACAACTTTATCTTTGCTTGATGAGTGTGAACGCACTTGAAGCCATTCGTTTCTATGTATCTTTCGCGTGCTCCTTTGCCTTTGCAGAACGTCAATTAATGGAAGGTAATGCGAAAATCATTAAATTCATCGCTCGTGATGAAGCGTTACACTTAACCGGCACACAGCACATTTTAAACATTATGGCTGCAGGTCAAGACGATCCTGAAATGGCTGAAATTGCGGAAGAATGTAAACAAGAAGCCTATGATTTATTCTTAGCCGCAGCAGAGCAAGAAAAAGAATGGGCGGATTACTTGTTCAAAGACGGTTCAATGATTGGTTTGAACAAAGACATTTTGGTGCAATACGTGGAATACATCACCAATATCCGTATGCAAGCTGTAGGTCTTCCATTACCATTTGGTGCACGTTCTAACCCAATTCCATGGATTAACGCATGGCTTGTTTCTGACAACGTACAAGTAGCGCCGCAAGAAGTGGAAGTGAGTTCTTATCTTGTAGGTCAAATTGATTCTAAAGTCGATACCAATGATTTCGGCGATTTCGATCTTTAATTAATCATTCTACGCAAAGAGCGATCAGTATTTTCAGCGTTTAAAACCTCTGAAAAATTGACCGCTCTTTTGTTTGCGTACACGGTGAACCTTATTCAAGAGCCAAGGATAAAATTATCTTATGTGGAAAAATGGCATAATTCCATCTCTACCAATTCAATTTCGACAACTTTCTAGATAAAAAGGATAACTTAATTAAAAAAGGCTTAACAAAAAACAATGCTCTAGGTAGAATAGGAGAATTCTGTTTATTATTAAATAAATCACATTCCAAGTAAAAACTAACGAGGTAAAGGATATGTCAGAGCAAGAAGTAAAAGAATTAGATCTCCATGGCGAAATGCTCGTTCGCCGTGAAAAATTAGCCGCATTACGCGCAAAAGGTAATGCGTTTCCAAACCAATTCCGTCGTAACGCCCTTGCCCAAGATTTACATGATAAGTACGAAGCCGAAGAGGGCGAAGTATTAAAAGAAAAAGCCATTGAAGTAGCTGTTGCCGGTCGTATTATGACTCGTCGCGCAATGGGTAAAGCCACCTTTATTACCTTACAAGATATGAGTGGCAAAATTCAATTATATGTTGCTCGTGATAATCTTCCTGAAGGCGTTTATGCAGAAGATGTAGGTAGCTGGGATTTAGGTGATATTATTGGCGTGAAAGGAACACTTTTCAAAACCAAAACCAATGAATTAACCGTTAAAACAACTGAAGTACAACTTTTAACCAAAGCACTTCGTCCGTTACCAAACAAATTCCATGGTTTAACCGACATGGAAGCGCGTTATCGTCAGCGTTACTTAGATTTAATTTCTAATGAAGAATCTCGCCGTACATTTATTATTCGTTCAAAAGT
This sequence comes from Haemophilus parainfluenzae, assembly GCF_900638025.1. Taxonomy (NCBI): domain Bacteria; kingdom Pseudomonadati; phylum Pseudomonadota; class Gammaproteobacteria; order Pasteurellales; family Pasteurellaceae; genus Parahaemophilus; species Parahaemophilus parainfluenzae. Next base: position 1,352,241 of record NZ_LR134481.1, on the reverse strand, counting down.
GGTTGCCGGTATTCGTGAATTCTTTATTTCTAAAGGTTTCATGGAAGTTGAAACGCCTATGCTACAAGTGATTCCAGGTGGCGCATCTGCTCGTCCATTTATCACACACCACAACGCATTAGATGTTGATATGTATCTTCGTATTGCGCCAGAACTTTACTTAAAACGTTTAGTGGTTGGTGGTTTTGAGCGTGTCTTCGAATTAAACCGAAACTTCCGTAATGAAGGAGTTTCTGTCCGTCACAATCCAGAATTCACCATGCTTGAATACTACCAAGCTTATGCAGATTATCATGATTTAATGGATAACACCGAAGAATTATTACGCAAACTCGCCATTGATATTCTTGGTACAACCATTGTGAAATACGGTGATTTAGAATTTGACTTCGGCAAACCATTTGAGCGTATAACATTACATGATGCAACCATTAAATATGGTGCAGATAAAGGTATCGTAAAAGAAGATCTTTATGATTTCGATCGTGCAAAAGCAACCGCTGAACGCTTAGGTATTGAAGTACAAAAATCTTGGGGCTTAGGCTCTATCGTAAATGCGATCTTTGAAGAAGTGGCTGAACATCACTTAATTCAACCAACCTTCTTAATGGCGCATCCAGCAGAAATTTCACCACTTGCACGTCGTAACGATGAAAATCCAGAAGTAACAGACCGTTTTGAATTGTTCATCGGTGGTCGTGAAATTGGTAACGGCTTCTCAGAATTAAACGATGCCGAAGACCAAAATGAACGTTTTGATGCGCAAGTCGCAGCGAAAGAAGCGGGTGACGATGAAGCAATGTTTAAGGATGATGACTTCGTAGTTGCACTTGAACACGGCTTACCACCTACAGCGGGTGAAGGTTTAGGTATTGACCGCTTAGCAATGCTTTATGCTAACGCGCCATCTATCCGTGATGTAATCCTATTCCCTGCAATGCGTCAAAAATAATTAAATTGAAGTAACATAAAAGGAAGTCTATTGACTTCCTTTTTTTATTATTTAAAAGTGCGGTCATTTTTAACCGCACTTTCATGAAAAAAAGAGATAACCGCTTTCACCGTTATCCCTTTTACATTCCAATTTGAAATTATTTACCCCAAACTTCTTCCACGATACTACGGATAAATTCGAGTTTCTTCCATTGTTGTTCTTCAGTCAGGATATTCCCCTCTTCTGTTGAAGCGAAACCACATTGTGGACTTAAGCAAAGTTGATTGATATCCACATATTGCGCTGCTTCTTTAATACGAGCAATAATTTCATCACGGTTTTCTAACTCGCCCGATTTAGAGGTGATTAATCCTAACACTACTTGTTGATTTTTAATGAAGCGTAAAGGTTTAAAATCTCCCGCACGATCACTGTCATACTCTAAGAAGAAACCATCCACATTACAGTGGCCAAATAAGGTTTCTGCGATAGGCTCATAACCACCAGCAGAGAACCAAGTTGAACGGAAATTACCACGACAAATATGCATTGTAACCGCTAAATCAGCCGGTTTTGCTGCCACGATTTTATTTAACATATACACATAATCTTTGGCAATTTGATCTAAATCTAAACCACGTTCAATATAGGTTTTACGTTTATCTTCCGCACAGAATTCGCCCCAACTTGTATCATCCAACTGTAAGTTACGACAGCCTAATTTATAGAAGATATTCATTGCATCAATATAAGCATCAGCAATATCATCTAATAACAACTGATTATTATCTTTATAACGTTCAATTGGCTGATAATCTGTAGCTCGTACTGTACAAATTAAATGTAGCATGGACGGAGAAGGAATCGTTAATTTAACTTCAGTCTCCCCTGCTATTTTTTGTAATGAGCGGTAATGTTCAACGAAAGGATGGCTCTCTGAAAAACCGATCTTATCCACAATTTTTAATGTTTTCGGGCGTACATTATCGTGTTTAAATTGCACGGAGAATTTTTCAGCATCCACTTCTTTCATGCCATCTAATGCGGCTAAGAAATCTAAATGCCAAAAAGTACGACGAAATTCACCATCAGTCACCGCATGCAATCCGACAGTTTTTTGATGCTCAACCAATTTAGCAATTTCAGCATCTTCAACTTGCGTTAAATCAGCACAAGAAATATCGCCACAACTACATTGATGACGAGCCTGTTTTAAAGTCTCTGGACGTAAAAAACTGCCTACAATATCAAAACGATAGGGTGCAGAAGTACGAATAGTGGCACTTGGAAAAAGTTTACTCATTTTGCTTTCCTATATTTAATTAATTTTAAGATAGACTGAGTGTAACAAAATTAACGTCCTCATTAAACATTTAGACGTCTAGATGGGTGTGAATTTTATTGTAATTTTATATGAAGGGAATTGATATAAAATATAAAAAGAAAAAATGCGGTCATTTTTAACCACATTTTAAATCTATAAACGATCACAATGCTTTCACTGCCTTATGGTATTCTTTTGATTGTTCCAATAAAATCTTAGCCGCTTCATGCAATTTATCCACATCCGATTCTGGCAAATATAACAATGTACCGATATTAAGCACATCATTTCTCATCTGTCTTTCCGATAATTTTTTAAACTCTATCCTTTTCTAATAAATACACATTGTCAAGGCTTCGCCTTGAAAATAAAGTGTGATGCAGATCTCATTATTCATATTTTGATCTCAATCAAAATTATGAAATAGCGTATAATCAGCGCATCTGTTACTTAATAATGATAAAAAAGGAATAAAAATGAAAACATTAAGTGAATTTATTGTTGAACGCCAAGCAGAGTACCCAAATGCAAAAGGAGAACTTAGTGGTATTTTGTCCTCTATTCGTTTACTAGCAAAAATCATTCATCGTGATATCAATAAAGCAGGTTTAACGAATATCCTTGGTCAATCTGGTGTCGAAAACGTGCAAGGTGAAAGCCAAATGAAATTGGACTTGTTCGCCCATAACACCATGAATGCAGCACTCATGTCACGTGAAGAAGTGGCAGGTTTTGCTTCTGAGGAAGAAGAAAGCTTTATTGCTTTTGATACTGAACGTGCTCGCAATGCAAAATATATTATTTTGACTGACCCACTTGATGGTTCATCCAATATTGATGTGAACGTTTCGGTTGGGACAATCTTCTCTATTTACCGTCGTGTTTCACCGATTGGCTCACCTGTTACCTTAGAAGACTTTATGCAACCGGGTAATAAACAAGTGGCTGCGGGTTATATCGTATATGGTTCGTCTACCATGTTGGTCTATACTACTGGTCATGGCGTAAATGGTTTCACTTATGATCCATCTATCGGTACATTCTGCCTTTCTCATGAAAATATGCAAATGCCAAAAGAGGGCAAAATCTATTCCATCAATGAAGGACAATATCTCAAATTCCCACAAGGGGTAAAAAAATACATTAAATACTGCCAAGAAGAAGATAAAGCAACTAACCGCCCTTATGCTTCACGCTATATCGGCTCATTAGTAGCTGACTTCCATCGCAACTTATTAAAAGGCGGTATCTACATTTACCCAAGTGCAACCAACTATCCAAATGGTAAGCTTCGTTTGCTTTATGAAGGCAATCCAATGGCATTCTTAGCAGAACAAGCGGGTGGTATTGCCTCTGATGGTTACAATCGAATTTTAGATATTCAGCCAACTGAACTTCACCAACGTGTACCACTTTTCATCGGTTCTGCAGAAATGGTGAAAAAAGCAGAAGAAATGATGAGAGAATTTAAAGAAGATTAAATTCCTAAAGTGCGGTCAATTTTAATCGCACTTTCTTAGAGAATAAAAAGGCGAACTTTATCAGTTCGCCTTTTTCATTAATGCTTGTTAATTAATCCCGTTTTCTTGCGAGTAACCACCAAATAATCGCCATAAACAAGAGACTTGGCATCAGTGCACTTAAAAAAGCTGGCGCATTAAATACCACACTCATTTGTCCAAAAATTTCATTGACGACATAGAACAAGAATCCAAAGCAAATCCCCGTTACGATTCTTGCTCCTGCAGTGACACTGCGTAATGAACCGAAGATAAAAGATAACGCAAGCATCATCATCACACCTACAGAAAGGGGTTGTAAAATCTTACGCCAATAGGTTAATTCAAAACGGCGAGAATCCTGCCCCGTTTGTTTTAAGAAAGCGATATATTCGTATAAACCTGAAATGGATAATGACGTTGGACGTAATGAAACTGCGCCTAATTTATCTGGCGTTAAACTCGTCGCCCAATCTTCGGTTAAGCGGTTTGTTGTGGTAATTTGCTCTTTTGATACCGCTGAATTATTCACTTGACGTAACTGCCATTGATTATTTTCAGCAGAATATTGTGCTTGATTTGCATGCTTCAAATGCGTGAGATTACGCTGTTCATCAAAGGTATAAATATAAATATCTTCTAATTGTGCATCATCGGTAATACGACGAACATACACGAAATTATTACCGTCTTTTGCCCATACTCCATTTTTCACCGAAAGCATTGAACCACCAGAAAGTGCTCGAGTACGCATATCACGAGCAAATTGTTCAGTTTGTGGAATTCCCCATTCCCCAATAATCATGGTAAAAAGTACCAGTGGAAGTGCCGTTTTCATGACAGCTAATCCAATTTTAAAACGGGAAAAACCCACAGATTGCATTACCACTAATTCGCTACGGCTGGCTAAATTACCTAAAGCAATTAAGGCACCTAACAAGGCCGCCATTGGGAAAAAGGTTTCTACATCTTTTGGCATCGTTAAGCCTGTATAAGCCACCGCTTGCCAAATATCATAAGAACCTTTCCCTACGCTACGGAATTGCTCTACAAATTTGATAATTGCCGAAAGGCCAACCAATGTAAATAGCGTGGCAAAAATTGCCCCTAAAATGCTTTTACCGATATAACGATCAAGAGTATTCATCAACATTGTTATTACCCTTTTCTGAATACGCGACGGAATTTATGCATAGCAGTGCTATCCCAGCTATTCAGTACAATCCCTAAAATTAAAAAGGCGATATTTACCAACGGCATTAACAAACCGGCATCAAGCTTACCTGCGCCACCCGAAGATTTAAATGAGCTTTGTAATAAGAAGTAAATTAAATAAAGCAATAGTGCCGGTAAGATCTTCGCAAAACGGCCTTGGCGAGGATTCACTTTACTCATTGGTACGGCGATGAGCGCCATTAAAGGCACGGCCAAAATTAAGGTAATACGCCAATGCAACTCTGCTTTTGCGGCTGCGCTTTTATCTTTTAATAATTGCTCAAAAGATAATTCAGCGGCTTCATCACTTTCCGAGTTTGTCTCTTGATGGCCTAAATAGGCTTGGTAATCATCAAAATGTGTAATACGAAAATCAGGAAGCACGGATGTACCTTCTACACGCAAGGTATTCTGTAAATTCAAGACTTGGTCGCCATTCGGTAACGCTTTTAATTCACCTTTTTCAGCCGTAACCACTGATGGCTTAGTTTGGCCTTTGGCTTTCATTTGGAAAAGATAAACATCACTGATTTGATTACCGTTAATCTTATCAATGAATAAGACGAAATTATTGTTGCTTGTAGACATGAATTGACCAGAAGCCAATGCCCCCATGGTTGGGTTCGCTTTAGCATCTTCAACAATTGCCACTTGTTTTTGAATCGCCCATGGAGAAAGCCACAATGCGTTGTAAGCAGCCAAGCCAGCTGTGAACAAAGAAAGAATTAACGCCACACGAACAAGGATACGTTGTCCCACACCACAAGCACGCATAACGGTAATTTCACTTTCTGCGTAGAGACGACCGAAAGTCAGTAAAATGGCGATAAACAAACATAATGGCAGCATTAATTGCGCCATTGTCGGCATCCCTAAACCGAGTAAAGAGAACACCAGATCGGCAGGTACTTTACCATTTGCCGCTGAACCAAGTACGCGCACAAGTTGTTGGCTGAAGAAAATTAAAAGCAAAATAAACAAAATTGCAATCTGGCTTTTAAAAACTTCCTTTGTTAAATATCGGGTTAATATCATTCTTTTTTTCTAACTAAAAACACGGGAAACTGGCTAATTTAGATGGCGTATGATACCTTATTTTGACTGATTTAAATAGCAAATTAGCAACATAAGGAAATAACATGAAATATCAAGCGAACTCAACCGCACTTTCTCAATCAACCGATTGCCTTATTATCGGCATTTATGAGAACAATGAATTGACAAAAAGTTTCAATGAAATCGATCAAATCACACAAGGTTACCTTAGCCAGTTAGCTCAAAGCCAAGATCTTTCAGGTAAAATTGGGCAAGCAACTCTACTTCATTCGTTACCTAATCTGACGACTAAACGCGTGTTAGTCGCAGGTTGTGGTAAAAAAGGTGAAACGACTGAACGCCAATTTAAACAAATCATCCAACGAGTTACCCAAACATTAAAAGAATTAAATATTCAACAAGCGGTGAATAATTTAACGGATGTGGAAATTAAAGATCGCGATCTATTTTGGAATGTACGTTTTACTGTTGAAACCATCGAACATAATCTTTATCAATTTGATGAATTTAAGAGTAAAAAAGCGGATGCTATCTCACTTCAAGAAATCATTTTTAATACCGATGATTCACAAGCTCAGCAAGCCATCGCAGAAGCACAGGCCATTGCAAATGGTGTAAAAGCTGCGCGTAATATCGCGAATATGCCACCTAATATTTGTACACCGGCTTATTTAGCTGAACAAGCTAAAAATTTAGCCAAAACATCAACCGCACTTTCCTTAGATGTGATTGATGAAGAAGAAATGACAAAACTTGGTATGAATGCATATTTAGCGGTATCAGGTGGTTCTCAACACCCTGCTTACCTATCTATTTTGCATTTCAACAACGCCCCAGATAAAAATGCGAAACCTATCGTATTAGTGGGCAAAGGATTGACCTTTGATGCGGGCGGTATTTCGTTAAAACCAGCTGCAGAAATGGATGAGATGAAATACGATATGTGTGGTGCGGCTTCTGTTTTCGGCACAATGAAAGCCATTGCAGAATTAAATCTGCCATTAGATGTCATTGGTGTATTAGCGGGTTGTGAAAACTTACCTGATGGCAATGCCTATCGCCCAGGCGATATTCTCACCACAATGAACGGTTTAACCGTAGAAGTATTAAATACAGATGCGGAAGGCCGTTTAGTGCTTTGTGATACATTAACTTATGTAGAACGCTTTGAACCGCAATATGTGATTGATGTTGCGACCCTGACTGGCGCTTGTGTGGTTGCTTTAGGCCAACATAACAGTGGCTTAGTTTCAACTGATGATGCCTTAGCAGAACAGTTATTACAAGCCGCACAGCAAACCACCGATAAAGCATGGCGTTTACCATTAAGTGAAGAATATCAAGAGCAATTAAAATCCCCATTTGCTGATTTAGCTAATATTGGCGGTCGTTGGGGCGGTGCAATTACTGCAGGCGCATTCCTCTCCAACTTTACGAAAAAGTACACTTGGGCACATTTAGATATCGCCGGGACAGCTTGGCTTCAAGGTGCAAATAAAGGCGCAACAGGTCGTCCAGTGTCTCTATTAACACAATTTTTAATTAATCAAACCAAGTAATTAACACATAGGGCTAACATAACGTTAGCCCTAAAATTTTCTCAAAATCTGACCGCTCTTTATTCCAATTCGAATTCAACTAGTAACGGATTATGATCTGACGAAGTAACCACTTCTGATGTTGCACTCACCACTTTTACGCCTCGCGTAAAAATATAATCAAGTGGATAACCTAAAAATCTAACCCGCTCATCTTGAGAGAGTGCCACTGAATCTAAGCCATATTTTTGCATCAAATTATTGACAAAATTCAGACGATGCTCATTCCATGCATTAAAATCGCCAGACATAATGATGGGGCCTTGATGATTTTCCACAAAAGAAAAGAGCTGCTCTAACTGAGTTTGATAAGCCGAAATACCCCATTCAAAATTAATCAAATGCACATTAATAAGTAGCAAGCTAGCGTCTTTTTCTAATGAAAAACTCATCACACTTGCCACTTTAGGTATTTGTATTAATGGTTCTGCTACGCCACCACCGCAATACCATTCTGGTTGCGTTTTGGTGAATGTTTTTACACCTGATAAGAGATCTTTAAAAGAAAAAGAGGACACAAAAAGTGCGGTCGAAAATGTACTTAAATTTTGATGCTGCGTCGCCTCTTGTAATAACACAAAATCAGCTTGTTTAGAGAGCCGCGCTAAATCTTCTTGCCACCCCTTATCTTGCCCTTTATGCACATTCCAATTGACTAAACGAAAATGTGAAGAGACTAATTTAGACACTGAATTATCAGCCTTGTCACATTGCATATTTAACCTGTTTTCAAAAGGAATATAATTTACTTTTTGTGATGTATTTAATTGGATAAATGTACGTTCAAAAATTGTTAAATTCGCAAAAAAATAGCCACCACCTAAAACCAGCAATAGTAATCCAACAGCTAAAAATCGATAAATTCGTTTCATCTAAATCCCCTTTCAATACTCGAATAATAACAGCCTATTCAAGCAATGCAACTTTCTCTTTTTAAACGCATCAACTCCTAACTATAACAAGGTAAATTTGAGTCGTAGCTTTGATTTAAATCATACTTTTCTAAAAAAGGCTTTGCATTTTTTTACCATTACCATAGTATTTCACTCAACTTTAATTCTATCTTTAATGAGGAAATTAATTATGTCTTTTGCAGATAAAAAATTAAGTGAAATTGCAATCAGTGTACCCGGTTCAACTTCACTACTTCGTGAATATGATTTAGATTTCTGCTGTGGTGGTTCAGATACACTCGCTCACGCAGCAGCAGAAAAAGGACTCAATTTAGCAGACATCGAAATGCGTTTAACTGCGCTACAAAACAGTAAAGCAGAAAACCCTGAAGAATATTGGGTTAATGCAACTTATCCTGAAATTATCGATCATATTTTAGTTCGCTACCATCAACGCCATCGTGAACAACTTCAAGAATTAATCGTGTTAGCGGATCGCGTAGAAAGCGTTCATGGTGATCGCGATGATTGCCCTATCGGCGTAGCGGCAGAATTACGCAATGTCTATGATGATTTAAGCAACCATATGATGAAAGAAGAGCACGTGCTTTTCCCTATGATTAAAGCAGGCAATTATATGATGGCACAAATGCCGATTCGTATGATGGAAATGGAACACGCAGAACACGGCGAACATTTAGATGTATTGAAATCATTAACAAACAATATGACACCTCCTGCTGATGCTTGTAACACATGGCGCGCACTTTATAGCGGCATTCAAGAATTTGCAGACGATTTAATGATGCATATTCACCGTGAAAACAATATTTTATTCCCACGTGTTATTGCTGAAAATCATTAAGAGCAAATCATATAAAGAAAAAGGGCGAAATCATTCGCCCTTTAAATTAGCTTAAAACTGACCGCACTTTATTTCTCTTCACTGCCTTTATATAAACGATTTTTATACAAATAGCTGCCAAGTAAGGCATGTGCCAAGGCTTCTTTTTTCATTTCTTCCGGCACCTCTTTTTCAGTCAATGTATCTTTTTCTTTATCATACACATAGCCTTTTGCTTTGCTATTTGGTGTTTGGATAACGACATCATGATTGCCTTTCATTAAAGCTTGAGTTTGATCAAATTGCATAAAGGCACGATCTGGATTAGCGTCTTGCGTTAAATCAAAACCAATCATGGGATAATTACCGCTTACGCCCGCAATAGAAAGTAAGGTTGTCGGCATATCAATTTGACTCACTAAACGACTGTCTCGGCGTGGTGCAACATGATCACCTAAAATTAACGCTGGAATATGGAAATGCTTAATTGGCACTAAACTTGCCCCTGCTGCACGGGAGTCGTGGTCTGCAATCACCAAGAATACGGTATCTTTCCAATAATTAGATTGTTTCGCTAACTTGAAGAAATGACCAATCGCATAATCCGCGTATTTCGCACTGTTATTACGGGTGGCTTTTGGTTGTTCATAAAGTTCGATTTTGCCATCGGGAAACTCGAAAGGATCGTGATTACTCGAACTAAACACGAGGCTAAAAAACGGTTTTCCTTCATTGTGTAATTGGGTAAAGGTTTCATTCGCTTTATCAAATAGATCCTCATCACTCACGCCCCAAGTCGCGGTAAATTTTGGATTTTGGTAATCTTTTTGATCGATAATATTTTGAAAGCCGTTACCATAGAAGAAGCTTGCCATGTTATCAAAGTGTTTTTCACCGCCATAAATAAAGGACGTGTTGTAACCTTGTTTGGCAAGTAAATCTGCAATGGTAAAGAAACCACTTTGACTGTTATTCAATTTCACCACCGCACGAGCCGGAGTGGGTGTAAAGCCCGCTGTAGTTGCTTCAATATCACGAACAGAACGCGTCCCTGTAGCATAGAGATTTTCAAATAACCAACCTTCTTTGGCTAATTTATCAAATTCAGGTGAAAGTGGTTTTCCGCCTAATGTACCCACAAATTGCGCCCCAAAACTTTCTTCCAAAATAATCACAATATTTTTCGGTTTACCTTGGTAAGTGGCTTGGTTTTTCGTTAAGGTTGGAATCTTCTCTGAAATATAATCACTTTCAGGGCGCCCACGGCTTGCTTTGACAATACGCAACATTTCATCTGTATCCATTTTGCCATACACCTCGGAAGAAGAACCTTCATCTTTAAATTGCTGTGCCGCATAAAGAACTGAATAGCCTGAATTCAACACTAGAGAATTCACTAAACCATCGGAAGAGAAAGCCACCATTGCAGGATTCACACCACGGTGTTGGAAACTCGAACGCGCACCTAAAAAAGCAACGGCAATCACAAGCAATGCTAGAACAGGACGTAATTTCCATTTCATTGAGCGTAAGTTTTTCACCGCATAACCAGAGAGCTTCCAATAACAGAAGAAAGCCGTAACGGTAAAAATAAGGCTAAAAATGACCGCAGTTAAATGACCTTCCATCAACATTGAAAAGACTTCTTTCGGATAAATTAAATATTCAATAAAGAGTCGGTTTGGACGGAAATCATAGGTTTCGATAAATGCAGGCGTAGCCAGTTCCATAAATAGAATGAACACACTACCGAGAGTAAGCCAAATGCGTAAAATCATTTTCCAAATTCGGCTATTATGGAATAACACCGTAAATAATGCTGGCACACCAAATAAATAGCATAAGGCTACGATATCCATACGCAAGCCTTGCAAAAATAATTGCCCCCATCCCGCTACAGCAGAAACGCGGTCTGCCTGCCAAATTGCAAGTCCAAGACGAGACAAGGTGAAAATAATCAGATTAGTGATGACGAAGAGGAAAATCGGATATAAAGGAGAACGTGTTTGCTTCATTTTGACACTCATAAGCCCTAAGGGAATCCGCTACTCTTTGATTAATTTAAAGCACGTTAATGTGCCATTCCTTTCATAGACAGATAAAAAACACAAAGTGCGGTTAAAAACATCATCATTTTTGACCGCACTTTGATAAAGTAAAATTACGCTGCAACTAATGCTTTTAATTGCTGTTCATAAGCTACCCAATCTGTAATTGGACGTGTTGCTACACCTGTTTCCATCGCTTTTTTCGCTACCGCAGAGGACACGGTAAACAATAAACGTGGATCAAATGGTGTTGGAATCACATAATCAGGACCAAATGATAATGCGCCGTAACTAGCAATAATTTCTAATGGAACTTGTTCTTTTGCCAAACCCGCAATTGCATGAGAAGCGGCTAATTTCATTTCCTCATTAATCGTTGTCGCACCTACGTCTAAAGCACCACGGAATAAGAATGGGAAACAAAGTACGTTATTTACTTGGTTTGGGAAGTCTGAACGACCGGTACAAACAATCGCATCTGGACGAACAGCTTTGGCTTCATCTGGTGTAATTTCAGGAACTGGGTTAGCCAGTGCTAAGATCAACGGATTTTCAGCCATAGTTTTCACCATTTCAGGTTTTAACGCACCCGCTTTAGAGCATCCTAAGAATACATCTGCACCGTTTACTGCATCGGCTAATGTACGCCAGCCGTTATCCTCAATTGCGTAGAATTGTTTGGTTTCATCCATGTTATCGCCACGACCTTTGAAAATCACGCCTTTAGAGTCACACATGGTGATGTTTTCTTTTTTGAAGCCTAATGCTCGAAGCAAGTTAGTACACGCAATAGCTGAAGCACCTGCGCCATTTACCACTAAGCGAACATCAGAGATATTTTTACCAATAATTTCTAAACCATTTAATGCAGCCGCACCCACGATAATGGCTGTACCATGTTGGTCATCATGAAAAACTGGAATACCCATGCGTTCACGCAACACTTTTTCAATATAGAAACACTCCGGTGCTTTGATATCTTCAAGGTTAATGCCACCAAATGTTGGTTCTAATGAAGCGATAATATCAATTAATTTATCTGGATTATGTTCATTGATTTCAATATCAAATACATTGATACCTGCAAATTTTTTGAACAATACACCTTTCCCTTCCATAACAGGTTTTGATGCAAGTGCGCCAATATTTCCTAACCCTAACACGGCTGTACCATTTGAAATAACGGCCACTAAATTAGCACGTGCTGTATAACGGCTTGCCGCTGAGGGATCTTTTTCAATCTCTAAGCAAGGCTCAGCAACACCTGGAGAATACGCAAGGGCTAAATCATGTTGAGTAGCTAATGATTTGGTTGGGGTGACTGCAATTTTTCCTGGGATAGGGAATTCATGAAAATCTAATGCGGCTTGGCGCAATTGTTCGCTCATATAAAAATACTCCATTTTCACTTATAACAAATAAAATTTACGCCATTATACTCCCTTTTAAATAGAATTTTGTGACATACCGCAAAAATTTTACAAATTTATTACAAAAATATGAATGAAATCGACCACACCTTTGTCTTTTCTTCACATTCATAAGCAAAAACGTTACTATATCGCAAAAAATATACAGGATATAAATAATGAGTTTGTTTTCTAAATTTAGAAGCGCCATCAATAAATTACAACGGAAAGCGATTAATCAAACCTATCAAAAACGTTTAACCAATCGAGGCATGTCGGTGATTTCTGCAAACTGTGTCGGCGCTTTTATTTTACACGATCTAAATCAGCCTTTTAATTCTCCATTTGTTAATCTTTATTTAGAACCTTTTGATTTTATTCGTTATTTGCAAGATATCCGTTTTTATCAATCACTGCCGCTCCAATTTATACAAACAGAAAAAAACTATCCTATTGGAATCTTAGGTGACCTCAAAATCCACTTTATGCACTATCGTTCAGAGCAAGAAGCTAAAGAAAAATGGGAGGCTCGCTCACAACGTTTAAACTTTGATAATTTATTTATTATAATGACGGATAAGTACAGAGGAAAAGGTGTGGATTACGAACACTTACAAGCCTTTGATAACTTGCCTTATCCGAACAAAGTGGTCTTTACCCATAAGCCTTATCCCGAGTTTAAATCCGCTTTCTATATTAAAGGCTTTGAAAATGAAAACGAAGTGGGTGATTTATTTACCTTTTCCAGTTGGAATGGCGAAAAATATTACGACCAATTTGATTACGTCAGCTGGTTCAATCAAAAATAAGAGTTTACGATGCGATTAGATAAATTTATTGCCGAGAATACTGGTTTAACCCGTTCACAAGCTACCAAGGCCATTCGCCAAAGTGCGGTTAAAATTAACGGTGAAATTATTAAAAATAGTGCCACCAAAGTAAGCCAAGAAGATGAAATTTATTTTGAAGATGAATTATTGCCTTGGGTGGAAGAAGGTCTATATTTTATGCTGCATAAGCCTCAGGGCTACGTTTGCTCTCATGATGACGGTGACTATCCAACTATTTATCAATTCTTTGAACCACCACTTTCTGGCAAGTTACACAGCGCAGGGCGACTAGATGTCGATACGACAGGACTCGTGTTATTAACTGATGATGGTCAATGGTCACATCGTATTACCTCACCAAAACATCAATGTGAGAAAACCTATTTAGTCACTTTAGCTGATCCGGTTGAGAATCATTATGCTTCAGCTTGTGAAGAAGGTATTCTATTACGTGGTGAAAAAGAACCAACTAAGCCAGCAAAACTTGAAGTGTTAGATGATTACAACGTGAACCTGACTATCTCTGAAGGGCGCTATCACCAAGTGAAACGAATGTTTGCCGCGCTGGGTAATAAAGTCGTGGCACTCCATCGTTGGAGAATCGGTAACGTTGAATTAGATGAAAGCTTAGAAGAAGGCGAATTTCGTCCACTTACTCAGGACGAAATCGACAATTTAGTGAAATAATATGAGCCAAAATATTAAACCTACCTTTATTTTTATCGCCACGCTCGGCATTCTCTCGATGCTACCGCCTTTGGGCGTGGATATGTATATTCCGTCCTTTTTAAATATTGCTGAAGACTTAAATATCAACGCCGAGCAAGTACAGCACACGCTGACATTCTTCGCTTATGGTATGGCGGCAGGGCAATTATTCTGGGGGCCTTTTGGTGATAGCTTTGGTCGTAAACCGATTATTTTATTAGGGGTCATTATTGGTGCTATCACATCCATTATTTTAACGAGTATTCATTCTATTGGCAGTTTCACTGTTCTGCGTTTCGTTCAAGGTTTCTTTGGGGCGGCGCCTGTTGTACTTTCAGGCGCTTTATTACGAGATTTATTTCGCAAAGATCAGCTCTCTAGAATCATGTCCACCATCACGCTTGTCTTTATGATCGCACCACTTGTTGCGCCTATAATTGGCGGATATATCGTGAAATATTTCCACTGGCATATGATTTTTTATGTGATTGGCATCATGGGATTTCTTGCAGCATTGCTTGTCTTTTTCATTATTCCCGAGACCCATAAACAAGAAAATCGTATTCCCTTGCGTCTTAATATTATTGCCCGTAACTTCATGATGCTTTCTAAACAAAAAGAAGTGTTAGGTTATATGGCCGCAGCCTCTTTTGGATTTGGTGGTTTATTTGCCTTCGTCACTGCGGGATCGATTGTCTATATCGGTATTTATGGTATTCCTGTCGATCAATTCGGCTATTTCTTTATGATCAATATTGCCATTATGACCGTTGCATCTTATCTAAATGGTAAATTTGTATTGAAGCTAGGTGCAGAAACCATGTTACGAATTGGTATTGCCATACAATTCATTTCAGGAATTTGGTTATTTTTAACCGCACTTTTTGATTTTGGTTTTTGGTCAATGGCAATTGGTGTAGCCTTTTTTGTAGGACAAAACCCATTAATTTCCTCCAATGCGACCGCCTCTATTCTAGAAAAATTCCCAACGATGGCAGGTACTGCAAACTCATTAATGGGAAGTGTCCGTTTTGGTGTCGGCGCAGTAATGGGTTCCCTAGTAGCGAGCTTTAAAATGGAAACAGCATCACCAATGCTCTATACAATGGCAGCTTGCGTAGTTATTTCAGCCCTCTCTTACTATTTCCTGACTTATCGGCATTGCAATTCAACTAAATAATAAAAATTTTATTCATATCTAATAAGCAATTATTAGATATGAATGGATGTAATTGTTTCAATTAGACTAGTATTTTTGTGTCATTTAAAGCGAATACAACAGCATTTCATGAAATTTGATACAAAATTCAATCCTCCTTCAAATCAATAGATTATTTTGATTAATTTAATAGATTTTAATCACCGAAACCTTTTTGTATGATACTTAAGAAATTTATTTCATCCCCCTATCTATTCATACAAGGAGTTAACTATGAGTTCAAAATGCCCTTTTTCGCATTTATCGTCTACTAACCTAACCATGGGAAATGGCGCCCCTGTTGCTGACAATCAAAACAGTTTAACTGCAGGTCCGCGTGGTCCATTACTTTCACAAGATTTATGGCTTAACGAAAAATTAGCTGATTTCGTACGCGAAGTTATTCCAGAGCGTCGTATGCACGCGAAAGGTTCTGGTGCATTTGGTACCTTTACTGTCACACACGATATTACTCAATATACTCGTGCAAAAATTTTCAGTGAGGTGGGTAAAAAAACGGAAATGTTCGCACGTTTTACTACCGTGGCAGGCGAACGTGGTGCAGCAGATGCTGAGCGTGATATTCGTGGTTTTGCATTAAAATTTTATACTGAAGAAGGTAACTGGGATTTAGTTGGTAACAATACGCCAGTATTCTTCTTACGTGATCCACGTAAATTCCCAGACTTAAACAAAGCGGTAAAACGCGATCCACGTACTAATATGCGTTCAGCAACTAACAACTGGGATTTCTGGACATTATTACCAGAAGCATTACACCAAGTAACTGTTGTAATGAGTGATCGTGGTATTCCTGCAAGTTATCGTCATATGCACGGTTTCGGATCTCATACTTATAGTTTCTGGAACGAAGCGGGCGAACGTTTTTGGGTAAAATTCCACTTCCGTACTCAACAAGGCATTAAAAATTTAACAGATGCTGAAGCAGCAGAAATTATTGCAAATGACCGTGAAAGCCATCAACGTGATTTATATGAAGCGATTGAACGTGGTGATTTCCCTAAATGGACATTATTTGTACAAATAATGCCAGAAGCAGATGCGGAAAAAGTGCCTTATCATCCATTCGACTTAACTAAAGTATGGCCGAAAAAAGACTACCCATTAATTGAAGTAGGGGAGTTTGAATTAAACCGTAACCCAGAAAACTTCTTCGCGGATGTAGAACAATCTGCGTTTGCACCAAGTAACTTGGTTCCGGGTATCGGTGCAAGTCCTGACAGAATGTTACAAGCTCGTTTATTTAACTATGCAGATGCACAACGTTACCGTTTAGGTGTGAACTACCGTCAAATTCCAGTAAACCGTCCGCGTTGCCCAGTGCATAGCAACCAACGTGATGGTCAAGGTCGTGTAGATGGTAACTACGGTAGCTTGCCACACTACGAGCCAAACAGCTTCAGCCAATGGCAACAACAACCAAATTTTGCTGAACCACCACTTCGTATCAATGGCGATGCAGCACACTGGGATTATCGTAACGATGATAACGATTACTTCAGTCAACCACGTGCATTATTCAACTTAATGAATGATACACAAAAACAAGCGTTATTTAACAATACAGCCGCAGCAATGGGTGATGCACCTGATTTCATCAAATATCGTCACATTCGTAACTGCCACTGGTGTGATCCAGCATATGGTGCAGGTGTAGCAAAAGCATTAGGTTTAACCGTTGAAGAGGCATTAAAAGCACGTGAAACTGACCCTGCATTAGGTCAAGGTGGATTGTTATAAGTGCGGTCAATTTTATAAGCAGATTTTAAATCTAAAAATAAAGGCGGGAATTCCCCGCCTTTCATATTTTATTGAACACTTATTTCCAAATTCGATGCTCTAATACTCGCTTTTTAATTTCAGGATAAAAGTCAATTTTAAATTCAGGTTCTTTCCCCTCTTTTAATTGACGTTGATAGTCTTTCATTAACTTCCACACAATCGGGGAAAGTAAAACAATCGCAACTAGGTTAATAATTGCCATCACAGCCATCACAGTATCTGCAAAATTCCACACGACATTGCCTGATTTTACTGAACCGAAATAAACAAAGAACAACACCGATAAACGGAACAACCACACAAACCATGGTTTATTTTTAATAAAACGAATATTACTTTCCGCATAAGCATAGTTACCAATAATAGAAGAATAAGCAAAAAGTAATAAAATAAAAGCCAGAAAATGTACACCAAATTCGCCGACATGATAACGTAATGCATTTTGAGTTAAAGAAATGCTTTTTAACGTTTCGCTACCATAATTATCAGAAAGCAGAATAATCACCGCCGTACAAGTACAGACGATCATGGTATCCACAAATACACCAAGCATTTGCACTAAACCTTGGCTAACAGGGTGTTTTACGTGAGCTGCAGCGGCCGCATTTGGTGCTGAGCCCATCCCTGCTTCATTAGAGAATAATCCTCGTTTAATTCCCATCATCATCGCTTTAGAGACTAAAGCACCAAACATCCCGCCTGCAGCTGATTGGAAAGTAAAAGCGCTCTTGTAAATATTGGCTATCACAGTAGGAATCATATCAATATGCATTCCTAAGATAATAAAGGCCATAATTAAATAAAATAACGCCATCGTTGGTACAACACGGCTGGAAATGGTCGCAATACGTTTAACTCCACCAAAAATAATGGCCGCAGTTAGAATAACTAAAATAAGACCGACATATTCACCTTGCCAGTTCCAAGCGTTATTGGTTGCTTCAACAATAGAGTTTGCTTGCACTGAATTGAATGCAAACCCAAAAGTAAAAATAAGTGATATCGCAAAAGCGACCGACATACAACGCGATTTTAGACCTTGAGCGATATAATAAGCGGGACCTCCGCGAAAAGAACCATCTTTATCTTGAATTTTAAATACTTGTGCTAAAGTAGATTCTGCAAAAGCGCTCGACATCCCAATAAATGCGGTTACCCACATCCAGAACACGGCTCCTTCTCCACCTAGAGCAATAGCGGTCGCTACCCCACTGATATTGCCCACACCAACACGACTTGCAAGACCTGTTGCAAAGGCTTGAAATGGCGTTAAAGAATTTCCCTCAGTAGCACGCCCAAACCACATTTCTCGCACACTTGCAGGTAAAAGACGTAGTTGCACTAAACCAGTCGTAATCGTAAAAAATAAGCCCACACCTAATAAAATGATAATAGTGATGTTCCACAATGGCTCATCTAAATGTTGAACAATCCATGTTAAAGCTTGCTCAATCCAGTTACCAAATTCTGTCAGCATAAAAACCTCATAAAAAAATCAATCTCCTGATTGTAGAGTGATAAAAGAAAAAATCCAGTTTTCTTAGAAAAAAACTGGATTGTTATCCCATAAAACGAAGTTTATTCAAATTTTTACTATATTTTTAGCTTAAATCTATTCACGTTTTAAAAATAACGCAGCCGCACCTCTAACACCACCTGAATCACCATGTTTTGCTTTTTTAATTGGTGGCACTTTAGCACTACGCATTAAGTGTGGAGGCAAAGCTTTTGGTAATGCTTCATAAAGATAATCAAAATTAGATAAGCCACCACCCAGCACAATCATATGCGGATCAAATGCGGTGATAATATTACCGATAGAAATAGCCGCTAACTCCACAAAAATGCGAACAAAATCAACCGCACTTTCTTCTTTTGCATAAAAACGATCGATAATGTCTTTGGCTGATAATGCTTCCCCTTTTAAATCACGGTACAACATTTCAAAACCACGACCTGAAATATATGTATCCAAACAAGCTTGATTACCGCAGCCACACTGATAAATGGGTGCCTTATCCCAACCCAATAATTTTAAGGCATGATAATTTAATTGAAGATGCCCTAACTCCCCCGCCATCCCGACTTGTCCAGAATGCACTTTGCCGTTAATCACAAATCCACCACCAAAACCAGTGCCTAAAATTAATCCTAAAACGGAAGGATATTGAGTATTTTCTTCATCCCAAGCTTCAGAAAGCGCAAAACAGTTCGCATCATTTTCAGCCTTTACTTCACGATCTAAAAGGCGCTCAAGATCGGTTAAAATAGGCTTATTATCTGCGACACGAATATTCGTGATTTCAGCGAGTCCAGTGGTCAGATTAACAAATCCGGGTAAACCAAGTCCTACCGTTCCTTTTTCACCAAAATAGGCATCTGCACGTTCTACTAGAGTTTTGATCGCCTGTAACCAATCTTGGTAATCTGTTTGCGGTGTTGGCACACGTTCAGTATAACATTTTTCTAATTTTGCATTAAAAGCAGCCAATTCAATCTTTGTGCCACCAATATCAATACCGTAATACATGTTGTCTCCTAAAAAGAGCGGTCAAAATTAACAGGATTTTCTCAGCCTATTTTCCTTGATATCTCAATGAAAATCTATGATAAAAATCATATTTTCTACAAGTAATAAAAAGATCGATGCTATAACAAAACCGATCTTTTACTTTATTTTTTTATTAAAGATCGTTTTTCTTTGTAAAAAACCAAACATAATTAGATGAACAATCCACGCTGAAATTATCGCTACAAATAAGTCTATAGGATAATGCATCCCTAAACGCACTCGGCTAATCAACATTAATACGCCCCAAATTGTCATCGCGCCAATAAGTAATTCCGCTTTGAAAGAACGATTACCTAATAATTGGCTAAATCCGACGGCTAACATCAGCCAAGTGGCGGCAAAAATAGAATGTCCAGATGGGAAAGAATAACCGGTTTCATCTTCATAATGCGCTTTTAACCAAGCTGGTGTATCTGCTTGTGTAGAATAAAATTTATCCACTAATTTCGCACGCTCTGAACGATCTTGATGATAAAAATCATCCGTCGTACTTTCTGTTTTTTCCGCTAAATAAACCGTGAAAGGACGCGGCTCAGCAAAAATCGTTTTCAACCCTGTTTTAATTACTTGTGTAGATAATACCGACAGCCCCATTACAATCACGCCCATAATCCACTGTTTACGGTTTTCAAAAAGAAAACGGAAAAGTAAAGCAAATACACCACAGGTAATTAAAGCGTAAGGCACACTACCCGTCTCCGTTAAAAGATAAAGCCAATAATCCCATTCCATTAATTGGTTGTTTCCATGCCAATGATAAGCAAAGCCCCAAACAAAAAATGGTACAAGACAAAGGAATAACGTATATAATGACAGCCTTTTAAACATTGTTGCCTCTTGATAATAACAATAAAGTGCACATTTTATCAGAGTTAAGTTAAAAAAAGGATAAGTTATGTCAAAAATCGAACTGGTTGCTCAAGCCAATTTACCGACCGAATATGGTATATTTAAAATGATTGGATTTGAATTTCCCGATACAAAAAAAGAGCACGTTGCCTTGGTAATGGGCGATATTTCAAATCAAGATGAACCTGTACTTGCCCGTATTCATTCTGAATGCTTAACTGGCGATGCATTACACAGTTTAAAATGCGATTGTGGTTTCCAACTTGCTGCGGCATTACGCCAAATTAGTGAAGAAGGCCGAGGTATATTAATTTATCACCGTGAAGAAGGTCGCGGAATTGGTTTAATTAATAAAATCCGTGCTTATTCTTTGCAAGATCAAGGCATGGATACTATCGAAGCGAATCTTGCACTAGGCTTTAAAGCTGATGAGCGTAACTTTAATGTGTGTGCCGATATGTTTGAATTATTAGGTGTGAAACAAGTCCGCTTAATGACAAATAACCCGCAAAAAGTAGAAACCATGAAAAAAGCGGGTATTAATATTGTGGAGCGAGTGCCTCTTAATGTGGGTGAAAACCGCTATAATACAAAATATCTTGATACCAAAGCGAAAAAAATGGGTCATTATATTGTTCACAATAATGAAGAACACTTAATGACATGCCCACATTGTCAAGAAGAAGTCATTTAATAAAAAAGCCATACAACAGTATGGCTTTTAGATTATAAGTATAACCTATTGATTTACTCCCCAATGATGAGCATCTTTGTCAAATTTCATGCCTGAATGGGATCCTTCAGAACCATTAAAATAAACGTCTTTATTTGCGCAAGCTGAAATCACCAATGTCGCAACAACAATAAGTATTAATTTTTTCATTGTGTTTACCTTTTAAAAACTAAATCATCAAAATTGTACCACAACTTTTGTTGGTTTTTACTGCTTAAATTACCCTATTTCTTGCAAATTTTATCCTTGCCTTCTACAATACCAGCTCATTTTTAACTTGTAGTTCGCAAACCTCCTACATAAAAAAACTAGGTATCCTATGAATATTTCAAATCCTAATCACAATCGTAAAGCCCTTGTGATCTTCTCTGGTGGACAAGATTCCACAACCTGTTTAATTCAAGCAATTGCCGAATATGGCGTAGAAAATGTCGAAACCGTCACCTTTCAATACGGCCAGCGCCACGCAATTGAATTAGAAAAAGCCCGTTGGATCGCTAACGATCTTGGCGTAAAGCAAACACTGATTGATACATCCGTTATTAAATCTATCACTCATAATGCCTTAATGGATGAAAACCTTGATATTGAGCAAAAAGATGGTGAATTACCCAATACCTTTGTGGATGGTCGTAATGCCCTATTCTTATTGTATGCAGCGATTTATGCAAAAAAACAAGGCATCAACGACATTATTACAGGTGTATGTGAAACAGATTTCAGTGGCTATCCGGATTGTCGTGATGTATTCATCAAATCCATGAATGTCACCCTCAATTTAGCCATGGATTATTCGTTCAACTTAAAAACACCATTAATGTATCTCACCAAAGCCCAAACTTGGGCTCTTGCCGATGAATTAAATGCCTTAGATTATGTTCGTCAGCACAGCCATACTTGCTATGAAGGTGTTGAAGGAGGCTGTGGTAAATGTCCAAGCTGTCAATTACGTCATAAAGGTTTACAAGAGTACTTGTCAATAAAAGCAGAGAATAAAGATGTTTAAAGTATCCAAAGAATTTAGTTTTGATATGGCACACCTATTAGATGGTCATGATGGTAAATGCCAAAATCTACATGGCCATACCTATAAACTCCAAGTCGAAATAACCGGTCATTTAATTACTCATGGCGCAAAAAAATCAATGGTGATGGACTTTTCAGATTTAAAATCTATTGTGAAAAAATCCATTTTAGATCCCATGGATCATGCTTTTATCTACGATCAAACCAGTAAACGTGAAAGTAAAATTGCAATACTTCTAGAAGAATTACAATCAAAAACCTTTGGCGTGAATTTTCGTAGTACCGCTGAAGAAATGGCTCGTTTTATTTTTCATCGTCTAAAATATGATGAAAAATTACCAATTTCTGCCATCCGATTATGGGAAACGCCAACATCATTTTGTGAATATCAGGAATAAGTACGGTGGAAAAACAAATCATTTCAGAACCGTATTATAATATTGTTGAGATTTTTGAAAGCCTTCAAGGAGAAGGTTTTAATACCGGTATGCCCGCTATTTTTATCCGTTTTGGTAAATGTAATCTTGCCTGTACCTGGTGTGATACTAATTATCATCAATTTAAACGTTGCTCCTTATCACAAATTCTCAATAAAGTGCGGTCATTTTCTGCAAAGAATATTATTATCACAGGTGGGGAGCCGACTATTGTGCCCAAATTAGAGATGATACTTAATCAATTAAAAAGTTTAGGTTATTTTTTAGCAATTGAAACTAATGGTCTTAACACTGTTCCAGCACAAATTGATTTTATTGCCACAAGCCCAAAACGTCTATATGCACATAAATACGAAAAGCGTTGTATTTCATTTGCACATGAAGTTCGCATTGTTGCTGATGACAATATTATTCCTTTTTGTGAAATGATTGAAAATAAAATTCAAGCAAAATATTACTATCTTTCTCCTTGTGAAGTTCATGGCAAGATGAATCTATTAGAAACGATCACACAATTAGGAAAATTAAATCAAAGAACGAATAAACCGAGATGGCTGTTAAGTTTACAAACACATAAATTGATTGGGATCGAATAGCAATCATTTTTCTATTATCTGTGCGGTTATTATTCATTTCAAACTTTAACTGCACTTTTCAAGATCCCCCTCCTTTCCTGCATATCTTTGATTTTATAAATGCGTCATTTTTTGATAAAATCAGGCTTATTTTTTATAAATAAGTAACTAATTTTAAAAATGACTACAAATTATTCCGCTCAAGAAATTACGGTTCTGAAAGATCTCGAACCTGTGCAAATCCGCCCAGGTATGTACACGGACACTACCCGTCCCAATCACCTTGCTCAAGAAGTTATCGATAACAGTGTGGACGAAGCACTTGCTGGGTTTGCCACCAAAGTTGAAGTGATTTTACATGCGGATCAATCTCTTGAAGTCATCGATAATGGTCGTGGGATGCCAGTGGATATTCATCCAACTGAAGGGGTTTCGGGTGTTGAAGTCATCTTAACCAAACTTCATGCTGGCGGTAAATTCTCAAATAAAAACTATGAGTTTGCCGGTGGTTTACACGGGGTGGGGATTTCTGTCGTCAATGCTCTTTCTGAACGCGTTGATATTCAAGTTAAACGTAACGGTGAAGTGTATAAAATTGCCTTTGAAAATGGCGTAAAAGTAGAAGAATTAGAAGTTATTGGGACTTGTGGCAGACGAACAACTGGAACCACCGTTCACTTCAAACCGAATCCAAAATATTTCGATAGCAAGAATTTTTCTGTTAGTCGTTTACGCCATTTATTACGTGCGAAAGCGGTGCTTTGTTCAGGCTTAGAGATTAAATTTGTCGATAAAGTGAATAACACCGAAGATGTATGGTGCTATCAAGATGGTTTATCCGATTACTTAACTGAAGCGGTAAATGGTTTTGAAACCTTGCCTGAAAAACCATTTGTCGGTGAATTTAAAGGCTCCACAGAAGCGGTAAGCTGGGCATTATTATGGTTGCCTGAAGGTGGCGAGCTTATTGCTGAAAGCTATGTAAACTTAATTCCAACAGTACAAGGCGGAACACACGTAAATGGTCTTCGCCAAGGCTTGCTCAATGCCATGACCGAATATTGTGAGTTCCGCAATAAATTACCACGTGGCGTGAAATTAACCGCAGACGACATTTGGGATCGTTGTGCATATATTCTTTCACTGAAAATGCAGGATGCTCAATTTGCCGGCCAAACTAAAGAACGCTTATCTTCCCGTCAAAGTGCGGTCTTTGTTGCGGGTGTTTTAAAAGACGCCTTCAGTTTATGGTTAAACCAGAACGTACAAGATGCGGATCGCTTAGCTGAAATGGCCATTAGCTCTGCACAACGTCGTTTAAATGCCGCTAAAAAAGTCGTACGTAAAAAATTAGTGAGTGGCCCTGCTCTACCGGGGAAATTAGCCGATTGTGCATCACAAAATTTAGAAAAAACTGAATTATTCTTGGTTGAAGGTGACTCTGCGGGCGGCTCAGCCAAACAGGCGCGTGATCGTGAATATCAAGCTATTCTGCCGTTACGCGGAAAAATCTTAAATACTTGGGAAGTCGCCAGTGATCAAGTGCTTGCCTCAACGGAAATTCATGATATTGCAGTGGCGCTTGGTATCGATCCTGATAATGAAGACTTATCTCAACTTCGTTACGGCAAAGTCTGTATTTTAGCCGATGCGGACTCTGATGGTTTGCATATTGCAACCTTACTTTGCGCCCTCTTTTTACGTCATTTCCCAAAATTGGTTCAAGATGGGCATGTTTATGTGGCGATGCCACCACTCTATCGCATCGACTTAGGTAAAGAAGTCTTTTATGCCCTCGATGAAAACGAAAAAGAAGCGATTTTAGAACGCTTAAAAGGTAAAAAAGGTACCTTAAACGTACAACGCTTCAAAGGTTTGGGCGAAATGGATCCGTCACAACTACGTGAAACTACCATGGATCCGAATACACGCCGTTTAGTTCAATTAACCTATGAGCTAGGCGAAGATCAAGGGGCAGAAACATTAGAATTAATGGATATGTTACTCGCCAAAAAACGAGCGGAAGATCGCAAAAATTGGTTGCAAACCAATGGCGATCAAGTGGATTTAGCTGTTTAATTATTTGAGGTTAATCATGAACGAACAACGTCGAGATTTTTTTAAGAATAGTGCACTAGGCCTAGCAACAATTACATTGGGTGCAGGTTTAAGCCTTGTTCCTTCTGCTCAAGCAGAGGAAAAGCCCTCTAATACGGCAACCACTGCGGTTGAAAAATTACCTGAAATTGAAGCTGAGCTGACGCTTGCCCCAAATGTGCCAAAACCGATTGAACGTAATCACCCTGCAAAAGTCGTGGTAAAACTGACCGCACTTGAGCAAATTATGGATTTAATGGATGGTGTACAATTTAAATTCTGGACATTAAACGGTAGCGTGCCTGCGCCATTCATTCGTGTACGCGAAGGCGATATGGTGGAAGTGCAACTTTCCAATTCAGCGAGTTCAATGATGCCGCACAGTATCGATTTTCATGCTGCTGCCGTACCAATGGGCGGCGCTATCGCAAGTGAAACCCCACCAACACGTACATCAACCTTCCAATTTAGAGCGTTACGTTCGGGCATTTATTTGTACCACTGCGGCAGCCAGCCTGTGGACATTCACCTTGCCAAGGGGATGTATGGTTTAGTTTTGGTTGAGCCGAAAGAAGGTTTACCAAAAGTGGATCGTGAATTTTACATTATGCAAAGTGAATTCTATACCAAAGGCGAGTTTGGCGATCCTGGCTTGCAGCCGTTTAGTATGAAAAAAGCTATTGATGAGCGCCCAGAATATGTCCTCTTCAACGGCAAAGTCGGCGCAACCATGGATGAAAATGCCTTAAAAGCAAAAAACGGTGAAACAATTCGTTTATTTGTAGGAAATGCTGGGCCAAATTTATGCTCTTCTTTCCACTTAATTGGTGCAGTATTTGACAATGTGTATGTGGAAGGCGGTACGCTTATTAATCACAATGTTCAAACGACCTTAATTCCATCTGGTAGCGCCACCATGGTGGAAACACGAATTGATGTACCTGGCACTTATGTCTTTATGGATCACTCCATTTTCCGCGCAGTGAATAAAGGCACAATGGGACACATTGTAGTTGAAGGCGAAAAAAATCCGAATATTTATTCCGGCAAATTAAAAGACGAAGCCTTTAAAGAAGACAATCCACAAAAACCGCAACCTGTTCCTTATGAAATTGACAGTCACAAAGGAATGGATATGGGACATTCTCCTCACGAACATTCCGATGGGAATTCTGGTGCAACAAGAAAATAGATTAGAAAATATGAGTAATATTAACTACGAAGGCATCGAGCAGATGCCACTTCGCACCTTTACAGAAAAGGCTTACCTTAATTATTCAATGTACGTCATCATGGATCGTGCATTGCCTTTTATTGGCGATGGCTTAAAGCCTGTTCAGCGCCGTATTGTCTATGCGATGTCTGAACTGGGTTTAAATGCCGCGGCAAAATTTAAAAAATCCGCACGTACCGTCGGTGATGTGTTAGGTAAATTTCATCCACACGGCGATTCTGCCTGTTATGAAGCTATGGTATTAATGGCTCAACCCTTTTCTTACCGCTATCCTTTGGTTGATGGGCAAGGAAACTGGGGAGCACCTGATGATCCTAAATCATTCGCAGCGATGCGTTATACAGAATCTCGCCTATCCAAAATTTCTGAAATTCTATTAACTGAATTGGGTCAAGGCACTGTTGATTTTCAACCAAACTTTGATGGTACCTTAGAAGAACCACAATATTTACCTGCTCGTTTGCCTCATATTCTGTTAAACGGTACTACTGGGATTGCCGTTGGTATGGCAACCGATATTCCACCACACAATATTAATGAAGTGGCAGATGCAGCTGTTATGCTATTAGATAATCCAAAAGCAGGATTAGATGATGTACTCAATATCATTCAAGGCCCTGATTTCCCAACTGAAGCGGAAATTATTTCCCCTAAAGATGATATTCGTAAAATGTACGAAACAGGCCGTGGCTCTATCAAAATGCGTGCAACATGGCATAAAGAAGACGGTGAAATCATCATTAGCGCACTTCCTCATCAATCTTCACCATCAAAAATCATTGCGCAAATTGCTGAGCAAATGACGGCGAAAAAATTGCCAATGGTGGAAGATATTCGTGATGAGGCGGATTACGAAAATCCTGTACGTATCGTGCTTGTGCCACGTTCAAATCGCGTTGACACAGATGCCTTGATGACACATTTATTTGCAACAACGGATCTCGAAAAAAGCTATCGTGTGAACATGAATATGATCGGGCTTGATCATAAACCTGCCGTGAAAGGTTTACTTCAAGTTCTTATCGAATGGCTGACATTCCGTCGTACTACCGTGACAAGACGTTTACAACATCGTTTAGATAAAGTGCTCGCTCGTTTACACATTTTAGAGGGATTGATGATTGCCTTCCTCAATATTGATGAAGTCATTGAGATCATTCGTACTGAGGATGAACCTAAACAAGTTTTAATGGCTCGTTTTAACTTAAGTGATGAACAGGCAGAAGCCATTTTAAACTTACGTTTGCGCCATTTAGCCAAATTAGAAGAACATCAATTACAAGCTGAAAAAGATAAACTCGAAGAAGAGCGGTTAAATTTAGAGTTAATTTTAGGATCGGAACATCGCTTAAATACCTTGATCAAAAAAGAAATTCAAGAAGACGCAAAAAAATACGCCAGCCCTAGAATGTCTCAATTAGTTGAACGTGAAGAAGCAAAAGCGATTTCTGAAAGTGAAATGACGCCAGCCGAACCCGTTACCGTTATCTTATCTGAAATGGGCTGGGTACGCTGTGCAAAAGGCCATGATATTGATCCGAAAGGATTAAGCTATAAAGCAGGCGATAAATATCTGGCGCACGCTTGTGGTAAAAGTAATCAGCCGGTGATCTTTATTGATAGTACCGGTCGTAGCTACGCTTTAGATCCATTAAGCTTGCCTTCTGCGCGTTCACAAGGTGAACCACTCACTGGTAAACTGACATTACCAGTAGGTGCAATCATTGAACAAGTTATTATGGAGCCTGAAAAACAAGAACTATTGATGACATCAGATGCTGGATATGGTTTTATCTGTAAATTTGACGATTTAATTGCACGTAATAAAGCGGGAAAAGTCTTGATTTCTTTGCCAGAAAATGCGAAAGTCTTGAAACCTGAGACACTTTCCGAGTCGGCTCCACTTCTTGTATCCCTTACTTCAGCGGATCGAATGCTGATTTTTCCGGTACGGGATTTACCGGTATTATCAAAAGGGAAAGGCAACAAAATCATCAGTATTCCGGCAGCAAATGCAAAAGTGCGGTCTGAATTATTAGTGAAATTGTTCTTAGTTTCAGAGAAAGCAAGCCTTGAGTTTCATTCTGGTAAACGAAAAATCACTTTAAAACCAGAAGATCTGCAAAAATTCCGCGCTGAACGTGGCAGAAAAGGCTCCCAATTACCACGAGGCTTACACAGTCATGCTGATATAGTGGTAATTGAACCCAAACACAACTCATAAAACTCTCGAAACTCAATTAAATAGGAGAATATTTCATGAATATAGTCTTTGATACGTATCAAACACTTGCTTTAGCAAGCATTGTGTTATTGCTCGGCTACTTTTTGGTAAAACGAATTCGAATTTTACGAACATTTAACATTCCTGAACCAGTTGTTGGAGGTTTCATCGTTGCTATAGCATTAACTCTCTTATATAAAATAAATGGCACCTCTTTTACCTTTGAGAAAAACTTGCAAACCTCTATGATGCTTGTGTTTTTTTCCTCTATTGGTTTAAGTGCCAACTTTTCTCGTTTAATTAAGGGCGGAAAACCGTTAGTTGTCTTCTTATTTGTCGCCGCTTTGCTTATTATTTGCCAAAATGCTATTGGTCTTATTGGTTCTAAATTACTTGATATTGATCCTGCCTACGGATTGCTTGCTGGTTCAGTTACTCTTACGGGTGGACATGGTACAGGTGCTGCATGGGCAGAAACTTTCACCAAAGAATTTGGTTTATCTGCTGCAACAGAAATTGCGATGGCATGTGCCACATTTGGGTTAGTTTTCGGCGGGATTTTAGGTGGTCCCGTATCACATTATTTATTAAATCATCAAAAACAAGGTGAAAACCCTGAGAATGATGAAGTCGATGACGTACAAGAAGCATTTGAGCACCCAACTTACAAACGTAAAATCAATGCTCGCTCAATTATTGAAACTATTGCCATGCTTTCTTTATGTTTGTTGATTGGTCAATATTTAGATAGTTTAACAAAAGGAACCTCAATCCAATTGCCAACGTTCGTCTGGTGTTTGTTTACTGGTGTGATTATTCGAAACAGTTTAACCCATTTATTTAAATTCCAAGTAGCAGACTCAGCAATTGATGTTTTAGGCAGTGTAGGCCTATCTATCTTCTTGGCTATAGCCTTAATGTCACTCAAACTTTGGGAATTAGCAGGACTCGCTACAGATGTATTGATCATTTTAACGATTCAAGTTGCTTTTATGGCCTTCTTTGCGATTTATGTAACCTACCGTATGATGGGCAAGGATTATGATGCCGTTGTATTAAGCGCCGGTCACTGTGGTTTTGGTTTAGGTGCTACCCCTACAGCGGTTGCGAATATGCAAGCGATTACTAGCCGTTTTGGTCCGTCTCATAAAGCATTCTTGATCGTTCCCATGGTTGGCGCATTCTTTATCGACTTATTAAATGCTGGTATTTTAAAAATATTCTTAAGTATTGTTGAAGCGCTTCACTAATAAAATGTAAAAAAGAAAGGCTGACATTTTGTCAGCCTTTTTATTTACTTGCTACTCAGTAAGTGTCTTCACCAAATCCATCACAAATTCTAACCGCTCTTTGTTTTCTGGAAGTGCTTTCACAAACTTAAATTTTAATGGTCCATCAAAGCGATAAATAATTGGATTTTGTTGAATTAATTTGATGAATTTTTCTGGATCAACTTTTGCTGAAGGTGAGAATTCAATAAAGCCACCTTGAGCCCCTGCATCGATTCTCAGCACTTTTAATGGTTTCACCATTAAACGCATCTCAGCAATTTGTAAAAGATTTTTAGTTGCTTCAGGTAATAGGCCAAAGCGATCGATTAATTCAACTTTTAATTCATCTAACTCTTGTTTACTTTCTGCCGCTGCAATGCGTTTATAGAACGACAAACGCATATTCACATCACCAAGATAGTCATTTGGCAATAAAGCGGGAACACGTAACTCAATTTCAGCTTGCTGATGTGTAATCTCTTCTAATGAAGGTTCTCTTCCCTCTTTTAAGGCTTTAACTGCCGCATCAAGTAATTCCATATAAAGTGAAAAACCGATGCTTTCAATTTGCCCACTTTGTTCATTCCCTAATAATTCACCTGCACCGCGAATTTCTAAATCGTGCGTCGCAAGAATGAAACCTGCACCTAAGTTATCTAAACTTTCTAATGCCTCTAAACGACGTTTCGCATCTTTCGTCATTAATTTCGGTGGCGGTGTAAGCAAATACGCATAAGCTTGATGATGGGAGCGCCCTACTCGACCACGTAACTGGTGAAGCTGAGCTAAACCAAAATTATCTGCCCGTTCAATAATGATCGTATTTGCCGTTGGTACGTCAATCCCTGTTTCAATAATGGTAGAACAAACTAATACATTATAACGTTGATGATAAAAATCACTCATCACGCGTTCAAGTTCACGCTCTCGCATTTGACCATGACCAATCACGACTCGAGCTTCTGGTACAAGTGCGGTCAGTTTTTCTGCCGTATTTTCAATACTTGCCACATCATTATGCAAATAATAAACTTGCCCACCACGCAAAATCTCACGCAGAATCGCTTCACGAATAATTAAATCATCTTTCTGGCGAACGAATGTTTTGATACTCACTCGACGAGCCGGTGGTGTCGCAATAATAGAAAGATCGCGAATACCATTCATCGCCATATTCAAAGTTCGAGGAATTGGTGTTGCGGTAAGCGTTAAAATATCAATATTTGCTCGAAGTTGTTTAATTTTCTCTTTCTGTCCCACACCAAAGCGATGTTCTTCATCAATGATGAGTAAGCCAAGATCAGAAAACTTCACATCGGATTGAATCAATTTATGGGTTCCAATCAGAATATCAACTTTTCCTTCAGCTAAATTTTCTAAGATT
Source organism: Haemophilus parainfluenzae (assembly GCF_900638025.1). NCBI lineage: Bacteria > Pseudomonadati > Pseudomonadota > Gammaproteobacteria > Pasteurellales > Pasteurellaceae > Parahaemophilus > Parahaemophilus parainfluenzae. The sequence goes on along the minus strand of NZ_LR134481.1, from coordinate 1,320,480 downwards.
TGTTTTTGCTCTTTGGCTGTTTTAAAACGAGAAAGCACTTCTACATTAACCGGCAGATTAGCAAAACGATCTTTAAAATTCTCGTAATGCTGTTGAGCTAACAAGGTTGTTGGAACCAATACGGCAACTTGTTTATGATTCATTACAGCCAAAAATGTAGCGCGCATCGCCACTTCCGTCTTACCAAAGCCTACATCACCACAAACCAAACGATCCATCGCTTTAGGCTGACACATATCCGAAATGACTGCATTAATCGCCATGGCTTGATCGTGCGTTTCTTCAAAAGGAAAGGTTGCAGCGAATTGCTGGAATTCCTCACGATCATATTTAAATTCAAAGCCTTTTTTCACTTCTCGTTGGGCATATACATCAAGTAATTCAGCGGCCACATCACGAATTTTTTCTGCGGCTTTTTGACGTGTTTTCGCCCACGATTCATTACCTAATTTATGTAATGGTGCAGTTTCATCTGAGCCACCAACATAGCGACTGATCAAATGTAGGGAACCAACTGGCACATAAAGTTTGGATTCATTCGCATAATTGATCAGCAAATATTCTGCTTTTAAGCCCCCAGTATCGAGTGTCACTAAGCCACCATAACGCCCAACACCATGATCTAAATGCACCACAGGCTGCCCAATTTTTAATTCAGCCAGATTACGCACTAAGGTATCAGGATTGACCGCCTTACGTTTATCACGCTGACGTTGCTGTACTCGCTCGCCTAAAATTTCATGTTCAGTAATAACGGCGAGTTTAGCCTCATCAAGAATAAAACCTTGCTCAAGACGACTTACCCACAGATTAAACTTGTCTTGATTAGCTTCAGATAAGGTTTTAATTTGTTTTGGTTTAATTTTTAATGGTGAAAGTAAATCCAGTAAGGTTTCACGTCGTCCTTCAGTCTCAACTGAAAATAAAACATTTCCTTTAAAATGCTCAATAAACTGACGAAGTTGCAATAACGGTTCTTTTTGCTGTGATTGAATGGTCACGGCTGGTAATGTAGACACCGCTAAATTTTTCTGACGAACAGATAACCGCACTTTTTCTGCTTTAAAATTAATTTTAGGATAATTTTTTAATGCATGATTTACCGCATCAATACTTAGCCACAAACGTTCTGGCGGCAAAAGAGGGCGCATTGGATCAACTTTGAGATGCTCATAACGCTGTTTAGCATCAAGATAAAAACGTTCTCCTTGTGCTTGATTTGTTTCCATATCCACAAACAACGTTTTTTCGGGTAAGTAATCGAACAATGTTGCCATTTCATCAAAGAATAGCGGCTGCCAATATTCAATCCCTGAGATTAGTGTGCCTTTACTGATTTGCTGATAAATATGTTCTGGATCACGACGAATTTCACCAAAGGTTTCTCTAAATTGTGTGCGGAAAAACTCAATACCTTTCTCATCACTTGGAAATTCGTGTGCAGGTAATAAATTAATAGATTGAATTTCATCTAACGTTCGCTGCGTATCAACATCAAAAGTACGAATCGAATCAATTTCATCATCAAAAAAATCTAAGCGAAATGGAACCGCACTTCCCATTGGGAAAAGATCTAAAAGTGATCCGCGCACAGCATATTCACCATGTTCTAGTACTTGCTCTACGGAACGATATCCTGCTGACTCTAATTGTAATCGCAATTTTTCAATGACAAGACGGTCGCCTTTTTTAATCAAAAGGACATTGTGCTGTAGATATTTCGGCGGGCACACACGTTGCATTAATGTGCTAATCGGTAAAACAAAGATACCTTTTTTAGTATTTTGTAAATGAAATAATGCACTTAAACGCGAAGAAATTATTTCTTGATGAGGAGAAAAAGAATCATAAGGCAACGTTTCCCAATCAGGAAAAAACTGAACGGGCTGAGAAGTTAAATCCAGTAAAACTTGTGATAAACGAACCGCACTTTTGGTATCCGGTGTCACAACCACCGTCAATCCATCATATTGCTCTGCAATTTCACTAACCGCAAGTGCATCTACACTCGCCAATACATTGCCAAGAATTTTATGATCATTGGGCTGAGTCGGAATATCAAAATTAAAATAGGTTGTTTTCATAAGCGCGGTCAATTTTTATCTCATTTTTGCGTGAATAGCTGATTAGTTTAGCAAATCCACTCTACTTTTCAATATTTATCTGTATAAAAAAACAGGGTTAAATTAACCCTGTTTTCTTTTATTTTTTGAGCGGTTCTAGTGGTTTCTCTTTTTTTACCTTACCATCATCATCAAATTCAATGCGTGGCATACAGCCTCTACAAGAGCCTTTATCTAAACCAAGCTCTTTACAAAACTTATTATATTCATCTACAGCTTTGCGAAACCAACCTTTTTTTTCTTGTTCGCTCATTTTGCCTCCTTTTTTAATTTTTGTGCAATTTCCGAACGTAATAATTTTAACCCATTTTTCTTATTATAGGGTATCTGTTTTGTGATGAAATAATCTCGCATTAAAGGGCAATCTTTTTCATCTAAATTCATTAAAAATCGACGAATTGCTGGCAAAGCGGAAGCTAAAGTGCGGTGAAAATAAGCAAAATTTTTTAAACTTAGCCAGTCTTCGTCAATCAATTCCCAATCTACTGATGCGATATTAAATTCCTGAACGAACGGATGGAAAGACAAAAGTATATTCCGTTGAAAAGATTGTGTTGCTTCTTTTTCTAATTTAATGCCTGGTGTAGAAAGCCCTTTTAGAGCGATAGCTGAATAACAGCCGCTACTTGCCTCTAAATGCTCGCCTAAATGAACAAGAGAAAAACCACATTTCTGCCAAAATTGAGCCAGTTCTTTGGTATAACCAAAACTCACTGATAAATAATCCACATCGGCATTTTGTGTGATGTATTCAATAAGTTGTGTACCTATACCATGCTGCTGCCACATAGGCTGAACCGCAATTCTCGAAATACGTAAAGAATGCAATTCACAAGCCTTTTGTTGTTGAGCATGAAAACAAAGTGCTTGAGGCACGAGATTGCCTTTCGGGCGTCTAATCCCTTGTTGAATCGCTTCAATAAGGGATAAATCTTTAATCCCTCCTTCTTCTAATGACCAAACTGCGCCTAGTAAATTTTGCTCACTTTCAGCGGCAAAAAAACACTGTGTATTGGCATCAAACAATCGTCGTAGATCTAATGGTGATGTACGATAATGCGCTAATGTCATCAACCCATAGAATTGAGGCAATGAAGAAAGTATTTCCTCTTGTGAGCGTTCAGTAATTTGGCATATTTTGCTTTTATCGTATGGCGTTTGTTTAAAGTCATCCTCTACATCCAATAATAAAAGCTCATCAATAAACGCCTCTAAAGCATCGTCTTTAACCCAGCGTAGCGGTTCAATAAGCTCAAAGTCCGAAAAAGTGCGGTTAATTTTTTGCTTAAATTTAAGCTCAAAGCCTCGTCCTGTTCCCTCATAACTATGAATGGTTGTCGTAAATAAAATATGCTTAAAATGCTGGGAAAAAGCGGTAAGTTGAGCAATCGGCAACATTGCTGCTTCATCAACAAAAAGCCACGCATTCTCAGAAAAAGAGGGAGCCTTTTGCAAAGCAAGGAAAAGCTCATCTGGTGCAATAAAAATCATCTCTTTTTGTGAAAATTCAGCCAAAATTTTAACCGCATTTTTATTCGGTGCTGTGAGGTAAATTTTAGTATCCAGTTGATTGGCTAATAAGCCTGCCAAGGCTGATTTCCCTCTTCCTCGCTTAGCTGTAAGAAAGTAGAGATCTGATTCTTTTTGTAGGATTTGCTCAATGATTTTCTGTTGATCTAAAGTCGCGCTGTGATTTACAAATGATTGGTGAAAAGTGCGGCCAAATTTTAAATTATTTTGATGATAAAGGACTGGGAAGCCATATTCATGAATACAATGCTTAAAATATGTCATAAATCTTGGCGTAGCAATTGCCTCAAACGAACCAGACCAACGGAGACTATCTTCATCTATTTGAGAATGAAGTTTCTCCCAATTTGATAGCAATACAATTAAGGAACCATTCATTTTCAATGTCCCGGCCGCAATGGCTAGTGCCTCTAAATGGATACCTTTCCGTGCATCAAACAAGATCGTTTCAAACTCTTGTCCAAGAAGATTTTGAATTTTAGAAAACTCATTAATGATCAAGGTATTTGCCGGCAAATTAGACGGCATATTCTCACTGACTAAAATTTGAAAATGACGTGTCATGAATTATTTTTCTAAATACGCTTCTAATTCAGCTACATTTTGAGGCCATTCATTACTGAGTTGCTTTATCCATGAAGCAATATCGGATGTCCAATTCGGTAATGAGGTATCTTGAGCCTGTTTTGCGATATTTTGAACATTAACAAGTCCTACCGACGCGGCTGCACCTTTAATTTTATGTGCAACATCTGACACCGTTTGTTGCATATCTGAGTTTGCAAGATAATCGTCATACGCTGTTTCTAATTCATCTAAATAAATCGGCATCCATTGTTTAAATAAATCCACATTAGCTTTAGCTTGTGATTTTCCAATTAACTCAATAAGTGAAATATTGATACCTTCTTGAACGTGAGGCGTTTCTTCTTCATCAGAAATGCATTCAATATCATCGCCTAAAAAAGTTTTAAAGCATTGACGTAATTCAACCAAAGACAGTGGCTTGCGTAACACCCCATCCATTCCCTGCTCTTGATATTCTTCTTCACTGTGCATCACGTTCGCTGTAAAGGCAATTAAAGGTGGAAGAAAATCATAAATCCCTTCTTCGTAGTTTTTACGTAGATAGTATGCAATATCAAAACCTGACATATCTGGCAACTTAATATCAAGAAAAACAATATCATAAGTATTTTTCTCAAATAATTGGATAGCCTGTTCACCATTCATGGCAACATCAACATAATGCCCCTGCTTCTCAAGAATACTTTTGGCCACAACCACATTCAATTCAACGTCTTCTACTAATAAAATAGAAAGATGCTGCATGGCTTTTTCAGCATTCATCTCATTAGCTTGAGCTTTATCTGCAATAATCGTTAAATAAAAAGTAGAGCCTTTATTCAACTCACTTTCAACCGTTAAATCCCCTTGCATTAGTTGTGCAAGATTCTTTGAAATTGCGAGGCCTATTCCACTCCCTGCTGAACGATGAATATTGTCTTTAACCTGGTAATACATGGTAAAAATCTTATCCAATTCACAAAAAGCAATGCCTGCTCCCGTATCAGTAACACTAAATTGATACCGATCACCCTGTATTTTCTGCACTGTTAGGATAACTTCACCTTTATCAGTAAACTTCACCGCATTACTAATTAAATTCCAAAGAATTTGGCTGATGCGAGCACGATCGATATAAAGCCAATTAGGCAAATTCTCATCTAGATTTAAAGAAAATTTTAGCCCCTTTTGTTCTGCCATTAAGGTACCAAAATTATAGATATCATTAAGTAATGAATGAAAATCGCAAGGCTGAATATTTAATTCAATACGTTTAGAGTCGATCTTATCTAAATCAATAATATCACTAAAAATATGACCTAAACTGACCGCACTTAGATTAATCGTATTAAGATAGTTTTGTTGTTGTTCCGTTAATTTATCATCTAACAAAATTCGACTTAAGCCAATAATCCCATTTAATGGTGTACGTAATTCATGACTAATAGTGGCAAGTAAGGTGCTTTTATCCCGATTATTTTTTTCTAATCGAGCAAGTGTTTTAGATAACTCTAGACGAGAACGTTCTAATCGCTCAACAAGTAGCGTAAAGAAATAAATAACAAAAGGAGCGGTAAACAAACCAAAAGTGATTGAGCGAACAATATCATTCCAGTAGACTCCATCACTAAAGAGCGTACTTAATAAGATTTGTATGCAGATAGCTAAAATCGCAAGAATAGCAATACCAAGTAAAGAGAAGCGAACTCGGCCTAATCGAATGACCCAATCAACATAACGTTGTGCAAAATATCGAAAATTTTTCATTGTTTATATTAAGAAATAAAAATTGAGATCATTCTATATAATTTTTAATAAAAATCCATAAACAAAAACCCCAAGCCATTCAGCTCGGGGTTCTAATTCAGTACCTGGCGGTGTCCTACTCTCACATGGGGAAGCCCCACACTACCATCGGCGCATCGGCGTTTCACTTCTGAGTTCGGTATGGGGTCAGGTGGGACCACCGCTCTATCGCCGCCAGGATTATTCCTCTAATAACTTTTCTCTCTGTTCCGCTATCTCTAGCGCTCACAACCAAACAAGCTGATTCACCTAAAAACTTTCTTCTTCTCTTTCTTCTCTGAGTTTGTTTCGTCTTCTCAACACCCAAAACCCTTGAGCGTTGTATAGTTAAGCCTCTCGGGCAATTAGTATCTGTTAGCTCAACGGCTCGCACCGATTACACACCAGACCTATCTACGTCTTAGTCTTAAACAACCCTTACAGATTTATAATCTGGGAGAACTCATCTCTTGGCAAGTTTCGTGCTTAGATGCTTTCAGCACTTATCTCTTCCGCACTTAGCTACCCGGCAATGCGTCTGGCGACACAACCGGAACACCAGTGGTGCGTCCACTCCGGTCCTCTCGTACTAGGAGCAGCCCCAACCAATTCTCCAACGCCCACGGCAGATAGGGACCGAACTGTCTCACGACGTTCTAAACCCAGCTCGCGTACCACTTTAAATGGCGAACAGCCATACCCTTGGGACCTACTTCAGCCCCAGGATGTGATGAGCCGACATCGAGGTGCCAAACACCGCCGTCGATATGAACTCTTGGGCGGTATCAGCCTGTTATCCCCGGAGTACCTTTTATCCGTTGAGCGATGGCCCTTCCATTCAGAACCACCGGATCACTATGACCTACTTTCGTACCTGCTCGACTTGTCCGTCTCGCAGTTAAGCTTGCTTATACCATTGCACTAACCTGACGATGTCCGACCGTCATTAGCAAACCTTCGTGCTCCTCCGTTACTCTTTGGGAGGAGACCGCCCCAGTCAAACTACCCACCAGACACTGTCCGAGACCACGTTTCGTAATCTTCGTTAGAACATCAAACGTTAAAGGGTGGTATTTCAAGGACGACTCCATAATCACTGGCGTGACTACTTCTAAGTCTCCCACCTATCCTACACATCAAAATTCAATGTTCAGTGTCAAGCTATAGTAAAGGTTCACGGGGTCTTTCCGTCTAGCCGCGGGTACACCGCATCTTCACGGCGATTTCAATTTCACTGAGTCTCGGGTGGAGACAGCCTGGCCATCATTATGCCATTCGTGCAGGTCGGAACTTACCCGACAAGGAATTTCGCTACCTTAGGACCGTTATAGTTACGGCCGCCGTTTACTGGGGCTTCGATCAGGAGCTTCTCTTTCGATTACACCATCAATTAACCTTCCAGCACCGGGCAGGCATCACACCCTATACGTCCACTTTCGTGTTTGCAGAGTGCTGTGTTTTTAATAAACAGTTGCAGCCAGCTGGTATCTTCGACCGGTTCAACCTTCAGGGGCAAGCCCTTACAATCTACGCCGGCGCACCTTCTCCCGAAGTTACGGTGCTATTTTGCCTAGTTCCTTCACCCGAGTTCTCTCAAGCGCCTGAGTATTCTCTACCTGACCACCTGTGTCGGTTTTCAGTACGGTTTAGATAAACCTGAAGCTTAGTGGCTTTTCCTGGAAGTGTGGTATCGGTTACTTCAGCTCCGTAGAGCCTCGTCATCATCTCTCAGTGTTAAAGAAGTCCGGATTTGCCTAAACTTCACACCTACTAACTTAAACGCACATATCCAACAGTGCGATAACCTAACCTGCTCCGTCCCCACATCGCAGTTTATCCAAGTACGGGAATATTAACCCGTTTCCCATCGACTACGCTTTTCAGCCTCGCCTTAGGGGCCGACTCACCCTGCCCCGATTAACGTTGGACAGGAACCCTTGGTCTTCCGGCGAACGGGTTTTTCACCCGTTTTATCGTTACTTATGTCAGCATTCGCACTTCTGATACGTCCAGCAAACCTCTCGATTCACCTTCTTCCGCTTACAGAACGCTCCCCTACCCAACAGACTTTCGTCTGATGCCGCAGCTTCGGTGCTATATTTGAGCCCCGTTACATCTTCCGCGCAGGCCGACTCGACTAGTGAGCTATTACGCTTTCTTTAAATGATGGCTGCTTCTAAGCCAACATCCTAGCTGTCTAAGCCTTCCCACTTCGTTTCCCACTTAATATAGACTTTGGGACCTTAGCTGGCGGTCTGGGTTGTTTCCCTCTCCACGACGGACGTTAGCACCCGCCGTGTGTCTCCTGAGTATCACTCTTCGGTATTCGTAGTTTGCATCGGGTTGGTAATCCGGGATGGACCCCTAGCCGAAACAGTGCTCTACCCCCGAAGGTGTCCGCTCAAGGCTCTACCTAAATAGATTTCGGGGAGAACCAGCTATCTCCCGGTTTGATTGGCCTTTCACCCCCAGCCACAAGTCATCCGCTAATTTTTCAACATTAGTCGGTTCGGTCCTCCAGTTAGTGTTACCCAACCTTCAACCTGCCCATGGCTAGATCACCGGGTTTCGGGTCTATACCTTGCAACTATTCGCCCAGTTAAGACTCGGTTTCCCTTCGGCTCCCCTATTCGGTTAACCTCGCTACAAAATATAAGTCGCTGACCCATTATACAAAAGGTACGCAGTCACCCTTTCAGGCTCCCACTGCTTGTACGTACAAGGTTTCAGGTTCTATTTCACTCCCCTCACCGGGGTTCTTTTCGCCTTTCCTTCACAGTACTGGTTCACTATCGGTCAATCAGGAGTATTTAGCCTTGGAGGATGGTCCCCCCATCTTCAAACAGGATATCACGTGTCCCGCCCTACTTATCGTTAGCTTAGTACCATGACCTGGACTTCGAGTACGGGGCTATCACCCTGTATCGCCAAACTTCCCAGCTTGTTCCTCTGTCTCTGTCATTATCACTAACAGGCTCCTTCGCGTTCGCTCGCCGCTACTAACGAAATCTCGGTTGATTTCTTTTCCTCGGGGTACTTAGATGTTTCAGTTCTCCCGGTTTGCCTCACTTACCTATGTATTCAGTAAGTGATAGTAGATTCTTCATCTACTGGGTTTCCCCATTCGGACATCTTGGATTAAACGCCTCTTATCGACTCATCCAAGCTTTTCGCAGATTAGCACGTCCTTCTTCGCCTCTGATTGCCAAGGCATCCACCTTGTACGCTTAGTCACTTAACTATACAACCTCAAAAATTCTTGATGTTGCGTTTTCAACTAAACACTTGATTGCTTTTGTTCAATCAAGATTTTATTCTTACTCAGACTTTTTCTTATCCTTTAAGGACTTGAAAGTCTCTTCAGTTTTTCAGCTTGTTTCCTGGTTGTTAAAGAACAGAAATAACATTTTCAGTTATCATCGTTAAATAAACTCATTAAGTGTAAAAACTCAATTTACTTAACGATGATAAGTGGTGGAGATAAGCGGGATCGAACCGCTGACCTCCTGCGTGCAAGGCAGGCGCTCTCCCAGCTGAGCTATATCCCCATGTCATCGTTTATTTATTACCTTATTCACCTTCATCACTCACTCAGTTTGAGTGGTGGGTCTGAGTGGACTTGAACCACCGACCTCACCCTTATCAGGGGTGCGCTCTAACCACCTGAGCTACAGACCCAAGGGAATAACGACTTTCTGCTCGATATTGTCTACAATATATCAATCAATCTGTGTGGACACTTATTGTCTCTCGTTTTTGGTAAGGAGGTGATCCAACCGCAGGTTCCCCTACGGTTACCTTGTTACGACTTCACCCCAGTCATGAATCATACCGTGGTAAACGCCCTCCAAAAGGTTAAGCTATCTACTTCTGGTACAACCCACTCCCATGGTGTGACGGGCGGTGTGTACAAGGCCCGGGAACGTATTCACCGCAACATTCTGATTTGCGATTACTAGCGATTCCGACTTCATGGAGTCGAGTTGCAGACTCCAATCCGGACTTAGACGTACTTTGTGAGATTCGCTCCAGCTCGCACTCTCGCTTCCCTCTGTATACGCCATTGTAGCACGTGTGTAGCCCTACTCGTAAGGGCCATGATGACTTGACGTCATCCCCACCTTCCTCCGGTTTATCACCGGCAGTCTCCTTTGAGTTCCCGACCGAATCGCTGGCAACAAAGGATAAGGGTTGCGCTCGTTGCGGGACTTAACCCAACATTTCACAACACGAGCTGACGACAGCCATGCAGCACCTGTCTCAGAGTTCCCGAAGGCACCAATCCATCTCTGGAATGTTCTCTGGATGTCAAGAGTAGGTAAGGTTCTTCGCGTTGCATCGAATTAAACCACATGCTCCACCGCTTGTGCGGGCCCCCGTCAATTCATTTGAGTTTTAACCTTGCGGCCGTACTCCCCAGGCGGTCGATTTATCACGTTAGCTACGGGCGCCAAACTCAAAGTTCAACCCCCAAATCGACATCGTTTACAGCGTGGACTACCAGGGTATCTAATCCTGTTTGCTCCCCACGCTTTCGCACATGAGCGTCAGTACATTCCCAAGGGGCTGCCTTCGCCTTCGGTATTCCTCCACATCTCTACGCATTTCACCGCTACACGTGGAATTCTACCCCTCCCTAAAGTACTCTAGACTCCCAGTCTGAAATGCAATTCCCAGGTTAAGCCCGGGGCTTTCACACCTCACTTAAAAGTCCGCCTGCGTGCCCTTTACGCCCAGTTATTCCGATTAACGCTCGCACCCTCCGTATTACCGCGGCTGCTGGCACGGAGTTAGCCGGTGCTTCTTCTGTAGTTAACGTCAATTGGCTAGCCTATTAAACTAACCACCTTCCTCACTACCGAAAGAACTTTACAACCCGAAGGCCTTCTTCATTCACGCGGCATGGCTGCGTCAGGGTTGCCCCCATTGCGCAATATTCCCCACTGCTGCCTCCCGTAGGAGTCTGGGCCGTGTCTCAGTCCCAGTGTGGCTGGTCATCCTCTCAGACCAGCTAGAGATCGTCGGCTTGGTGAGCCTTTACCTCACCAACTACCTAATCCCACTTGGGCTCATCCTATGGCATGTGGCCCGAAGGTCCCACACTTTAATCTTTCGATATTACGCGGTATTAGCTACAGTTTCCCGTAGTTATCCCCCTCCATAAGCCAGATTCCCAAGCATTACTCACCCGTCCGCCACTCGTCATCAAAGAAGCAAGCTTCTTTATGTTACCGTTCGACTTGCATGTGTTAAGCCTGCCGCCAGCGTTCAATCTGAGCCATGATCAAACTCTTCAATTCAAGTTCAATCGCTCAATACTGCTGACATAAAATGTCACTACTTAAAAAGTATTATGAATTTCTAGTTAGCACCTATTAAGACTTCAAAATTAAAAAATATTTTTAAAACAAGTCAATCAACAAGTGCCCACACAGATTGTCTGATATATTGTTAAAGAGCAAAAAATAACGACGCACTGGTTTTTCTTAAGATTCACAACAGCGCGTCGTTGTGTGGGGCGTATTATAGGCATTTCAGAATTCTTTGCAAGTGCTTTTTTATAAAAAAATTCAATTTTTTTGATTGCCTGATGATTTAATCATCAAAGTGAATTGTCTTTGTTCAACATTCAAGGTAAATTACCCCAAAAAGAGTAAGCAATCTAATGAGGTCTTTATGAATTTTGAACAAATGATTGGTTTCGGTGTGGCAGGAAATTTCGCTGGTCATTTAGAGCAAGCCGGCGAGGCGGCTGATTTCACTCAAATAAAAACAGAAAATGCCATTCAACCCAAAGCGATTTTCCCGTTTTATGTGCCAAGCGAAAAAGCCGGCTTTCTTTCTACCTTTCCTTTAAGTCACAATCAAATTAATTTTCCACAAGGTGCGGATAATCTGCAAATTGAGCCTGAAATTGCACTTATTTGTGATCTTATCTATAAAGGAAAGCAAGTTGAAAAAATTATTCCGCACTATTTTGCAGCCTATAATGACTGCTCTATTCGTCGCCCTAATGCGAAAAAAATCTGTGAAAAGAAAAACTGGGGTACAGCAAGTAAAGGTATTTCTACCAAACAAATTCCTCTTTCTTCCTTTATTAAAGGATGTGAAATTGATCAATATCGTATCGCTTGCTTTCATAAACGAAATGGCGAAATGAATACTTACGGTATTGATAGCCCCGCTATCAGTTATAGCTATTTCCATCAACAATTATTAGATTGGATCGTGGATAGAATGAATAATCAACCCGATGAGGGACCGATGAATCATATTGCTTCTTTATTAGAGCAAGCAAACTATCCTGAACAAACGATTATTAGTATTGGCGCAACCCGTTATACCGAATTCGGTGAAACGCATTTCTTGCAACCCAATGATCTCAGTATTGTTATTGTGTATAATGGTGAAAAATATTCTGCAGAGGAAATTAAGACAATGGCAAGAAATGAAAAATTTGCAGATGACATTTCAGCGCTTATTCAGAAAGTGGTTTAGCATATATATATAAAAAGTGCGGCTAATGTGATCTGCACCCCAAAAGTTGGACTAACCAAACCAACAATTGAGGTGCAGATTTTTTATGGGTAAACACTACACAATCGAATTTAAATTACAGGTTCTTCAACCTATTTTGAATGGGAAAATGAGTATTAGAGAAACTGCGCGTTTTTACAATATTCCTTCCAACGCCTTAGTCGGAACATGGTTGAAACGGTTTGAAAAAAGTGGCATAAAAGGACTTATTCCCCGTAAACCATCAGGACGACCGCCGATGAAACCCAAATATGCAAAAATGCCACCGCCACCCAAAACTGAAGAAGACCGTTTACGCCTGAGAATTTTACAGCTTGAAGCGGAGGTAGCCTACCTAAAGGAGTTGAGAAGGCTCAGACTTCAGGACGAAGCCGAGCAACGGAAATTATCCAAAGGTTAAGAACACGCTATCCGTTAAAATGGCTTTTAGGCTTTGCACAATTAGCGCGTAGTACGTTTTTTGCTAAACTTCAGATTAAACTGGATAAGGATGAGTTGTTGAAAAAGACCATTAAACGCATCAAAGCCAATCATCCTGATTATGGCTACCGACGTGTTCATGCCTGCTTGCCAGGCGTGAATCATAAAAAAGTTCAACGTTTAATGCAGACACTTGGGCTTCAAGTGCGGTCAAGAAAAAGCAAGAAATTTACGACCTATCGAGGCACGATAGGGGTGATTGCTCCTAATCATCTTGAACGCGATTTTAGTGCAACGGCCCCGAACCAAAAATGGGTGACCGATATCACCGAGTTTAAGGCGAAAGATGGGAGTAAAGTCTATTTATCTCCAATTTTAGACTTATTTAACAATGAGATAGTTTCATATAATCTCAGCTATTCCCCAAACTGGGCGCAAGTAGAGGACATGTTAATGCAAGCCGTCAAAGGATTAAATAAAGCTTGTGGTGTCATTTTACATTCAGACCAGGGATGGCAATATCAAATGGTGGCTTATCGTCGAATCTTGGCTGAACATGGCATCATTCAAAGTATGTCGAGAAAAGGGAATTGCTTGGACAACGCCGCAATGGAAAGTTTCTTTGGACGATTAAAAACAGAATGTTTTTATGGTCGGGAATTTAACAGTAGAGAGGAGATAGTTGATGCCGTCAGGGATTATTTGGATTACTATAATCACCGACGGATTCAACTAAAATTAAAAGGACTGAGTCCGGTACAATATCGAAAACAATCCTTTAAATAACAGTCTAACTTTTTGGGGTCAGATCAATGTTGACCGTACTTTTGGTTTACTTTCTTCTTAAAGAAACCTCTCCGGCATTAAAATACCGCTCACCTTCATCGGTTATGACTTTTAAATAACCACGTTTATCAATTCCCTGCTCTATACCTGAAATCGCACCTCGTTCAGTAAAGACGTTCACTTCATCACCAAAAAATTCATTATGGTTTATCCATTGTTGCATGAATTCCTCATCAATGCCCTTTTCTTCAAATTGAGCTAATCGAGAATAAATACGTTGAATCACTTTAATAAGGATCTTTTCACGATCTATATTTGGATTCTGTTCGGTTAATTGTGCATATGGCTGACTAATTTCGGTTGATTGTGGCAATTTTACATTGATCCCTATACCAACGACTAAATTAAGCAACCCATTCTTATGATTAATGATTTCCACTAAAATACCACCAAGCTTTCGCCCTGAAAGCAAAATATCATTTGGCCATTTCACTTTTACATTTAACGCTTCTGCAATAGCTAAACCAATCACCAAACTTAATCCATCCAATGCTTTTTTAGGATCGATAGTCCAATAAAAACTGAAAATTAACTGCCCTGCAAACGGTGAAAGCCATTGACGACCGCGACGTCCTCGCCCTGCTGTTTGATATTCTGCCAAACACAAATCGCCTTTTTTTAATAGGTTAATTTGATTCGTTATAAATTCATTTGTTGAAGAAATGGTTCGATGATAATGCACGGAATAAGGTGAAAGTGCAGTCGAAATTGCTTGCGGATTTAACAAGGGCATTTCTGGCATCAGCTGATAAATCTCATTTTCTTCTTGAATATTTAATCCCACTTCTCTCAACAATGCCATTTCTTGCGCCAATTCATTTGACGTAATATTTAAAAACGACATCAAATCTGACCGCACTTTAGGTTGGCAATCAGACAAACAATCCAATAACGATGGCATATTCATTCCTCCTCATAAAAACCTTGGCAAATCTTACCATAAAAGCGAAAAAATTCATTTTCAACCACATGAAAAATCTGTATAATCTCGCCGCAATATTTTTTGACACAATTTTTAACAGCGAGATATTGCCATGCTTAGAATCAAACAAGAAGCTCTGACTTTTGACGACGTTCTACTCGTCCCTGCTCATTCAACTGTTCTTCCGAACACTGCCAACCTCTCAACTCAACTCACCAAAGAAATTCGCTTAAATATTCCGATGCTTTCTGCTGCAATGGATACTGTCACAGAAACCAAATTAGCAATCTCTTTAGCGCAAGAAGGTGGCATCGGCTTTATTCATAAAAATATGACGATCGAACGCCAAGCAGATCGTGTTCGTAAAGTGAAAAAATTCGAAAGTGGTATCGTTTCTGAACCTGTGACTGTTTCGCCAGATTTAACCCTTGCAGCACTTGCTGAAATGGTGAAGAAAAACGGCTTCGCAGGCTACCCTGTTGTAGACAGTGAAAATAACTTAATCGGTATTATCACTGGCCGTGACACGCGCTTCGTAAAAGATTTAAGCAAAACTGTTTCACAATTAATGACGAAAAAAGAAGACTTAGTCACCGTAAAAGAAGGTGCAAGCCGTGAAACAATTTTAGAATTAATGCATCAAAACCGCGTAGAGAAAGTACTTGTAGTAGATGATGAATTCAAATTAAAAGGCATGATCACCGTTAAAGACTTCCAAAAAGCAGAACAAAAACCAAATGCATGTAAAGATGAATTCGGTCGTTTACGTGTCGGTGCGGCTGTAGGCGCAGGTCTAGGTAACGAAGAACGTATTGATGCATTAGTGAAAGCGGGCGTAGATGTATTGTTAATCGACTCTTCTCACGGTCACTCTGAAGGTGTGTTACAACGTGTTCGTGAAACGCGTGCAAAATATCCAAACTTACCTATCGTTGCGGGTAACGTCGCAACAGCTGAAGGTGCAATCGCATTAGCTGACGCAGGCGCAAGCGCGGTGAAAGTAGGTATTGGTCCTGGTTCTATTTGTACAACTCGTATCGTGACCGGTGTAGGTGTTCCACAAATCACCGCTATCGCAGATGCAGCAGCAGCATTAAAAGATCGTGGCATTCCAGTTATCGCGGACGGTGGTATTCGTTTCTCTGGCGATATCGCAAAAGCTATCGCTGCAGGCGCAAGCTGTGTAATGGTTGGTTCTATGTTCGCGGGTACTGAAGAAGCTCCAGGTGAAATCGAACTGTACCAAGGTCGTGCCTTTAAATCTTATCGTGGTATGGGTTCATTAGGTGCGATGGCGAAAGGTTCTTCAGACCGTTACTTCCAATCCGACAACGCGGCAGATAAACTTGTACCAGAAGGTATCGAAGGCCGTATTCCATACAAAGGTTACTTAAAAGAAATCATCCACCAACAAATGGGTGGCTTACGTTCTTGCATGGGCTTAACTGGGTGCGCAACCATCGAAGAATTACGTACGAAAGCAGAATTCGTTCGCATCAGTGGTGCAGGTATTAAAGAAAGCCACGTTCATGATGTAACTATTACTAAAGAAGCACCAAACTATCGCATGGGCTAATCCGTAGGGTGGGTTTTTGCCCACCTTTTGTTATTTTAAAGTACGGTTGATTTTTGCAAAGTTTTGGAGAAAATTGACCGTCTACATTATCAATAATAAGAGCATTATAAATGACAAACATCCACAATCATAAAATCCTGATCCTCGACTTCGGTTCACAATATACTCAACTGATTGCACGTCGTGTGCGTGAAATCAGTGTGTACTGCGAACTTTGGGCGTGGGATGTGACTGAAGAACAAATCCGTGAATTTAATCCAGACGGTATCATTCTTTCTGGTGGTCCTGAAAGTACCACTGAAGAAAACAGCCCGCGTGCTCCTGAATATGTATTTAATGCCGGCGTGCCTGTGTTGGGTATTTGCTACGGCATGCAAACCATGGCAATGCAACTTGGTGGTTTAACTGAGACCTCTGAGCATCGTGAATTCGGCTATGCTTCTGTTTTAATGGATAATCCGACCGCACTTTTCGCTCATTTAAATGATGGCGATAGCAAATTGGATGTATGGATGAGTCATGGCGATAAAGTCACTCATTTACCTCAAAACTTCCAAGTTACTGGGACTACTCCAACCTGTCCAATTGCAGCAATGTCTGATGAAAGCCGTCGTTTCTACGGCGTACAATTCCACCCTGAAGTCACTCACACCAAAAAAGGTTTAGAATTATTAACTAATTTTGTCGTGAATATCTGTGGTTGCGAAACTAAATGGACAGCTGAAAACATTATCGAAGATGCCGTTGCTCGCATTAAAGAGCAAGTGGGTGATGATGAAGTGATTTTAGGCTTATCTGGTGGTGTGGACTCTTCTGTTGTTGCATTACTTTTACACCGTGCTATCGGTAAAAACTTACACTGCGTATTCGTGGATAACGGCTTACTCCGCTTACACGAAGGCGACCAAGTCATGGAAATGTTTGGCGATAAATTCGGCTTGAACATTACCCGTGTTGATGCTGAAAGTCGTTTCTTAGGCGAACTTGCTGGCGTATCGGATCCTGAAGCAAAACGTAAAATTATCGGTAAAGTGTTCGTAGATGTATTCGATGATGAATCGAAAAAACTCACTAATGTGAAATGGTTGGCACAAGGTACGATCTACCCTGATGTCATCGAATCTGCAGCCAGCAAAACCGGTAAAGCACATGTGATTAAATCACACCACAACGTAGGTGGCTTACCAGACTATATGAAACTTGGCTTAGTTGAACCTTTACGTGAATTGTTTAAAGACGAAGTGCGTAAAATCGGTTTAGCATTAGGCTTACCGGCTGAAATGATCAACCGCCACCCATTCCCTGGCCCAGGTTTAGGCGTCCGTGTATTAGGCGAAGTGAAAAAAGAATACTGCGATTTATTACGCCGTGCGGATGCGATCTTTATCGAAGAATTGCGCAATAGCGGTTGGTATGAAAAAACCAGCCAAGCCTTCAGCGTATTCTTACCAGTGAAATCTGTAGGTGTGATGGGCGATGGCCGTAAATACGATTGGATTATTTCACTACGTGCGGTAGAAACCATCGACTTTATGACCGCACATTGGGCTCATTTACCTTATGATTTATTAGGCAAAGTATCTAACCGCATTATCAACGAAGTGAATGGCATTTCTCGCGTGGTGTATGACATTAGCGGAAAACCCCCAGCAACTATCGAGTGGGAGTAACCTAGATCAATTTAAAGGGCAAATTATTTGCCCTTTTCTTCTTTCATAGCACTAATTTATCTCATCAATATTCACTATGGATATCACTTTTTTACTCGGCACTAAAATTATTGAATTGACACTCATTGTACTTATTGGCTATGGGTTGGTTAAATCAAAATTATTAAAATCAGAAGATAGCAAGCCGCTTTCCATTATTGGCCTTTATGTCATCAGCCCATCGGTAATGATTGAAGCCTTTCAAATTGATTACACACCTGAAATTCTACAAGGTTTGCAGCTTTCACTACTTATGGCCGTATTTCTTCAGGTTATTCTGATTATTATTGGCAGTCTGTTAAAGCGTCTATTAAACCTTGATCCTATTGAGCATGCCACTTCCATTTATTCCAATTCTGGTAACTTAATTATTCCGATTGTGATATCGTTATTTGGCAAAGAATGGGTCATTTACGCCAGCTGTTTTATTGTGGTACAAACCTTTCTATTTTGGACGCATTGCCGTTTGATTATTGTAGGTAAAGGAAATTTATCGTTAAAGACAATTGCCAAAAACATCAATATTTGGTCAATTCTCATCGGGGCATTTTTGTTTGCTTTTCAAATTAAGTTGCCAAACATTATTAATGGTACGCTGTCTTCGATTGGATTATTTATTGGTCCGAATGCCATGCTTGTCTCCGGTATGCTGATTGCGGCAATTCCTTTACGGAGCATCGTAGCATCCAAACGCATTTATTTAGTTACACTCTTGCGGTTGCTACTTATTCCACTTGCATTATTGGTATTAATAAAGCTGATTGGGTTTGTACAGTGGGCTGAAAAAGGCGAGATCATTGTGCTAATTAGCTTTTTAGCCACCACTAGTCCTTCTGCAGCAACCGTGACACAAATGGCGGTGATTTATAACAACAATCCACAAAAAGCCAGCGCCATTTATGGTGTAACGACGCTGCTTTGTATGTTTACTATGCCACTAGTAATTGCGTTATATCAAATGTGGGGGTAAATCGTGGAAAAGTGCGGTCAATTATTTAAGCACTTTTGATACCTGTTGCTCTTTTTTCAAACGATAAAGTTGATATAAGTTAACGAAAAATAAGAATGCGTTTAGAAGCGCAACTGGATAAGATTTGATGATCAAACTGTAAATGACAAAGAGTATCGCCCCAATAGCATTGACAACTCTCAAGTGAATAATCGATTTAAATAAAAAAGACACAGCCACAAAGAATGTTGCCAAATAACCTAATAATTCAATGAAATTAAATTCCATAAATCTCTCCGTCAACAATGATTGAAGCGGCATCATAAAAGATTTTGGAATTCAGGGAAAGAGGCAAAATAAAAGCAACCGATTGCAATATCAAGAAATTTTTATTTCGCTCAACATTCGCTTAGATAAAGACTTTTTGCACTAAAAACATATAAAAAATTGTGCCTGCCGAGATGGAAAGAAACATATTCTTTTTCCAGAAATGCAACCCCAATACCAAAGCTCCCGCAATAAAATCGGGCAAGCCGTGATAACTACTCAACACATCCACATTTTTATAGCAATACACTACTAACATTCCAAACATCGCGGCAGGTAATACTTTGCCGAGATAACGAACATATTCTGGAATAGGACGATTTGCAGGAAAGATCCAGAAAGGCAATAATCGGGTAAATTGCACGCACAAAATACAAATCGCAATGGTAATAATCTGCTCCATCAATGTCATTTCAGTGCCTCCAATTTAGATGAAAGTTTAGGACGTCGTACCGTTAATAGAATCCAGATACTGATTAGCGTTGGCACTAAAAAGTGTTCTTTCCCAACAATTAACAGCGATACAAAAGCTACGCCTAAACCTAATAATGAGCTTTCATGAGATTTTTCTTTTAGCCAGTTTTCAGCAAAGATTACGAGGAAAAGTGCAGTCATCCCAAACTCTACCCCTTTTAAATCAAAAGGAATGATTGAACCAAATAGGTTGCCTAATCCCGCACCGACGACCCAATAAACGTGCAGATAAAAACTAACAAAGAACATGTACCAGCCTTTATCTAAACGATCGGGAATCTTCGCCATATAGTTTAGGGAAAAACTTTCATCGACTAAGGTACTCATTAAATACCAACGTTTTTTCCCAATTTGAGCACCATATTTTTCTAACATGGAAATGCCATAAAAAATCTGACGACCACTTACCATCAGCGTAACTAATGCGACACTTAAAGGCGAAAAAGGCATAACTAATGCGGCTGCCGCAATAAACTCCACGGAGCCCGCATAAATGAGTGCTGCCATTGCAACAGGGAACCAAACACCGAATCCTAATGCTTTCATGTAAATGCCATATGCAATGCCTAAAAATAAAAAGCCGGCAAGCATTGGCATGCTGTAAGGAAATGCCGCTTTTGCTGCGGCTTTGATGGGATTTTCTGTCACAACTTCTGACATATTGACCTACTACAACGCTAAAACAGACAAACCAGGTAAGGTCGAAAAACTTTGTGCTTTTACTGTTTGATGGAAATCTTCGATATAAGCTAAATTAGCATCTTCTTTACGAATTGCCGCATAAAGGTTACTGTACAATCCTTCTTCTGTAATTTTGCGCGCCACCACATAACCTTTTTCTAAATAAGGTAATGCCGCCCAATAAGGCACGGTAGCAATGCCACGACGACTCGCCACTAACTGGATCAAGGCGATTGTTAGCTCTGTCGTACGACGCGGCGGATTAATATCTTTCGGTTTCAACACTTGACGATATAAATCCAACATATCATCAGGAACGGGATAGGTTACCCAAGTTTCCTCAGCAAAATCTTCCGCCTGCCAAACGTCTTTATTGGCTAATGAATGATCCTTAGCGCAAATACCCACCATTTCATAAGAAAACAATGGTTTAAATAAAACATCATCATTTTCCTCAACTTCTGATACTATCGCCCAATCAGCACGGTGAGATAGCAATAAGCCTACTGGATCAGTATGGAAACCTGACACAATATCTAACTCCACCAAACTCCAATGCTGGCGAAACTCATCCATCGCGGGCATTAACCAATCGAAACAGGTATGACACTCTACCGCAATTCGTAATTGGCCTGCATCACCATGTTTTACGCGAGCAAGTTCTCGTTCGGCATCAATCACTTTTGGCAAAATTTCATTTGCAAGACGAATCAAACGTTCACCAGCGGCGGTAAAACGTAATGGATTACTTTTACGCTCAAAGAGAGGCAAACCGAATTGTTCTTCCATTAACTTAATTTGATGAGAGAGTGCGGATTGTGTTAAATAAACACGTTTTGCCGCCATCGAAACGCTGCCCGTTTCCTTCAACGCAAGCAACGTTCTAAGGTGACGAAGTTCAAGAAATGTGGGTTTCATTAGAATAATTCATCAAGTTATAAGATTAGATGAGTAACATAATAACGCAAATTAAATTTGCCGAAAAGAAAGTGCGGTCAAAAACATTAATATTTGTGACCGCACTTAACGCGATTATTTATCTAATTGAATAGGGAGAAATAAGCTCAATGGTCGTTTTTTCATAATTTGACAAACTTCTCGCCAAATTCCCCACCAACTATCAATTTCAGCATTTAAAGAGCGCAAGGCAACCCAAAGCGTGAGTGAAAAACTAACAATTAAATTCATCAAGCCAATCAACAGAACAAAAGCAATACATTGTAAAAGCAATGAATAAGTAAATTGCCCGCTCACTGCAATATAACCTACATTTGCTGATGAAAATGCCACATGACGTATATCTAATGGAAGATGCGTTAAGTATCCTACTACGCCAGTAATGCCGAGCAACATCCCAAAACAAAGATTACCGATAATCGACCCATAATTTTCATGCATATAATTAGCGAATTTAATTCGGCATTTTTCAGTCATTACTTTTTTCAGCAACGGATGTTGTATTAAACGCATACGAATATTCAAATAATTACTACGATTATCAAAATAGCCAGAAATAAGTCCTGAACAAAATAGCCAAACGCCAGCGATGGCCGCAAACCATAAGGTTCCTGCCAAAGGATCGATACTATGCAACTGATAAGCGATTTGTTCAGTATTCATTAGCGGCTCTCCCATCTGGTATTGGTAAACAAAAGCAATCAATGCTGCAAGTCCCATCGCAATAACCACATTGCCTAATACGGCAATACTCTGTGAACGAAATACATCCACCAATAACTGTGCTAAGGTCATATTTAAGGTTTTACCTTGCGGGTTTTTCTCTACCGCCTCCGCAAAACGAGCCGCTGTCATTGCTGGCTGTTTGGTCGCCACTGTCAAATGTAACATAAAAATGAGTGTAAATCCTAAGCCGTAATTTAAGCCTTCAGCAATCCCTTTCCATACTTTGTCATCAATGATGCTGCCTAAATAGGTTTTAAATAATGCCATTAATGCGATTAATACACCGCCCCCCGCTGCGGAATAAAACATCGACCAATATTCCTTTTTATCTCGGGTAATATAATGTTCACCGTGATCACCTGCATTTTGTGTAATACTGCGAGCAATTAATTTTGAACTTTGTTGCCAAAGTCGAGAAATACTATGTTTCTCAGCGGCAGCGCGTGCGAAATGATTAATAAGGAGCAATATTCTATTTGATAAATAGCGCTCTGAAGCAAAAAGTGCCATTAAAGTTTCCAATCGCTCTAACGTTTGAGAAAGACGTTCTAATAAATAAGCGACATTTAGCGAGGATCCCATAATTGCTCCTCGCTTTTTTAAACGCTCTACTAATCTTTTACACTGATTAAACATTACCTGCAAATGGCTATCATCAAAATATATAAATTGACGACGTGCTTGTAACCAATCAACAACTTCTCGATGCAAAGCGACAAAAGGTGAATCAGCATTTAATAAAGAAGGCTCCATCCGCATTAGTTCTGGTTCCATATCTTCAGCCGCAACCCAAATTGAAAGCATTTCAATAGCAAATAACCCTTCACTTTCAATATGTGTTTTTAAACGATCACGATCTTTTTCTGTAGCATAATGAGCTAAAACAATAAAGATTGTACGCCAGGCCTTCAATGGGATAGCGTTAATCCACTGAATGTCATTTTTGTCACTAAATAAGAGATAAAAAATATCACGTAAGTCATTAATATCTTTGAAAGATGGATTAAAACGTTCATAAATACGTGTTTTCATTTCTCGCCCAAAACCTTCACGAGAAAGAATACCACTACTAATAAACAAAGGATAAAGGCGTAAACTACATAACCAACCGCATAGTAATTTTGCAACGGCCTCCCCTAACGCTTTATCTTGTAGTAAAGTATGTTTCAACAATTGTAAAACTGAAAGAATTTGTGTTGGCTTACTTTTACGCAACAATTGACATATACCTTCAACAAGACCAAAAGCGTCTTTTTGCTCAATTTTCTGTTGTAAAAATAACAACAACGCATCAGGTTCTATCGCTAATTTCATCTATACTTAATACCTTTATTCATAAATAAGGCGCATTATACAGATTGAAATCAAAAAAGAAAATCTGGAAAAAGTGCGATCAATGTTGAAAGGGTTTGAAAAGAAAAGGCGTATGTTTCCACACGCCTTTAGATTGAGATTATTTCTCTTTCTTCAGCAAGAAAATGCCTTGTTCAGAGAAATTCAGATAAGCTTGTTTGAGATCAGCATTGAAGTCTTCAGGTTTAGTGTTAATGAGCAATTCTTTGCCAGCCCAAATTGCCACCACTTCCCAGTGGTTACCCATATAGACTGCACTCTTGATTTCACATTGTTGTGCTACTTCAGCTTTTAAGTAAATTGCTTCAGGACGTACGCCCACTAAGCATTCGCCATCCGATAAATTAAATTGTGCCGCATTACTTAATGGCAATTTGTAGCCATTCACATCAATGGTGTCATTTTCCAATTTACCTTCAAAGATGCTCGATTCGCCCATGAAGTTTGCAAGGAATAAAGAGTTTGGACGCAAATAAAGCTCTTTTGCTGAGGCTTTTTGCATGATTTTACCTTTATTCATGACGATAACTTCATCGGATACCGCAAATGCTTCGGTTTGGTCGTGAGTCACATAAAGTGAGGTAATACCTAAATTTTGTTGTAATTCCCGGATTTTTTCACGCATAGAACGACGTAAGTTAGCATCCAAGTTACTTAATGGCTCATCAAAAAGTAATACTTTTGGTTTTAATACTAACGCACGAGCTAATGCCACACGTTGTTGTTGACCACCCGAAATTTGATCCACAAAACGATCTTCAAAGCCTGCTAAGTCAACCAACTCTAAGGCTTCTTTTACACGTTTAGTGCGCTCTTCTTTTCCCACACCTTGCATACGTAAACCATAGCCTACGTTATCACCGATACTCATATGCGGGAACAACGCATAAGATTGGAATACAATACAAATATCACGATTTTGAATCGATGATTTGGTTACATCTTCACCATCGATAAAAATTTGACCCGAAGTTGGATTTTCTAAGCCTGCCACCAAACGTAACACCGTGGTTTTACCACAACCGGATGGCCCTAATAAGGTCACCATAGTGCCACGTTTAATGGTTAAATCTAAATTATCAATGACTGTGGATTTACCAAAAGATTTAGTGATATTTTTTAATACTAAGAAATCATTATTACTCATACTATTTACCTACAACTTAACGAGTTAATTCATTTTTTTCGCTTTAGAACGGGAAATTCGGGTATCACCCACAATCCAGTCAAAGAATAAAATAATGGCCATCATCACGATGATTAAAATTGAACCGTATGCGATAGCAACACCATATTCACCATCTTCTACACGGTTTAAAATATACGCTGTTGCCACACGTGTATCAGCAGTGACTAAGAAGATAATCGCACTCACGGTAGTCATCGCACGAACGAAACTGGTGACCAATGCAGAAAGTAACGCTGGTTTTAACAAGGGTAAAACGATAAACCACAAGGTTTTCCATGAGCTACCTTTTAAAGAAAGAGACGCTTCATCGAGTGATTTATCTAATTGACCAAGACCAGCAATGGCTGCTCGCATACCGATTGGTAAATCACGCATCACCATTGAGATGATCACGATAATGCTAGTACCCGTAATGTAAAGCGGTGCATTGTTGAAGGCTAAAATATAAGACACTCCTGCAACGGTTCCTGGTACCGCAAAACAAAGCATGGTTAAGAACTCAAGAGATTTTTTACCTTGGAAATCTTTACGCACCACAATATACGCAATTAATAAACCGAAAAGTGCTGTCAATGGTGCGGCAATTCCTGCATAGATTAAGGTATTAATCAATGATGGCCATGCCCCATCGCTTAAACTTTGTCCGAATAACATCGCATAGTTTTTGAAGGTTAAGGTGTAATCCACACCCCAGTTCACGGTGAAACTACCGTAGAAAATACTGCCGTATAACGCTAAGTTAAAGAGTACCCAGAAACCAAGCATACCGATAATGGTATATTTCAAGCCGGTTGGTAAATCTTGCACGTCACCACGATAGGATTTGCCTGAAACGGTCACATAAGAGCGGTTACCAATCCAAATATATTGGATGATAAATACGGCTAATGAGAAGATTAAAAGCATCGAACCTAAGGTACTTGCTGAAGCATAATCTAATTGTGAGCCTGCGATATAGAAGTAGATTTGCGTTGCAATTACGTCAAAGCTACCGCCCAATACTAACGGGTTACTAAAGTCCGCTAAGGATTGGATAAACACGATTAAGAATGAGTTTGCCAATGCCGGACGCAATAATGGGAAAATGATATTGAAGAATGTTTGGTAACGATTTGCACGTAAGGTGTAAGACGCTTCTTCAATTGATGGATGAACCGATTTTAATGCCCCGTCTAAAATCATGAATGAAATCGGCGCAAAAGCAAGAATCTGTGCAATGGCAATCCCGTTGAACCCGTATAACCAGTTATGGTTCTCAAATCCAAATGTTGTGGATAAGAACTCTGTCACATAACCAGAACGGCCAAGCATTAATGTTACCCCTAAACCCACAACAAATGGTGGTGTAACAATTGGCAAAATAGAGAAAATTTTACCAACAAATGCCGTTCTACGTGCAATGCGGGTGGTATAAAGTGCAAAAGCTAAACCGAAAATTGTTGATACGATACCCACAAAGCCAGATAAGAATAACGAGTTGCTAATAACTCGAACAATATAGCTTTGAGTCAAAATTCGCATCACTTGTTGCGGTGCAAAAGTATCACCGTCATAGAACATTGAAACAAAAATAGCCAATGTCGGGTAAACGATAAAGAAGAAAATTAATAAGACAATACAAAGCAAAGAGGCAATAATAAATTTATCCCCTTGCATTACCTGCAATTTTGCAAAAGAAAACGTCGCCAATGCGGTTAAACTCGCAATTAATACAATCACAGAGTATCCTAGGCTGACTTTATAAATGGTCGCACTGACGAAGATAAACAACGTCGCAGCGGCAATAAGATAAAGTTCCACTTTCGCTTGCGTAGCCCTCGGTAATTTAAGATAAGGTACTAAACCGTATAAAAGAATCGGTAAAAACCATAAGACCGTAATATTTAACGAAGACCAACCCATTGCATCATAATATTCATCACTAGTACTCTCAAACAAGCCGTAATCTAATGCATGAGAAGGAAGAAGAAGAAATGCAATCACTGCAAGAATTATCCAAAAATTGGCTGATTGGATAATAGGACGTTTATTTGCGTTCATACAACCTCGCATAAAAGAAAAAAGCGAAATAATACAATAGCTATTATTTCGCTATGTATACATCATTATTTTGCTAATTTAACATCATCAACCCATTTTGTGATCAAACGTTTACGTAAATCACTTGAGCCGTATTTGTCAAAATCATAATTAATTAAATTGATGGATTTAAAATCGAGCGCATAAGGCGATTGCTCAGCGGTACTATTGGTTAAAATAGAATATGCTTCCCCTTTTTTCCAGGTTAGCTCTTGCGCTTCTTTTGATAATGCCCAATCCACAAACAATTTCGCATTTTCAAGGTTTCTTGCACCCTTAATCACGCTCACACCACCGATTTCATAGCCTGTGCCTTCACAAGGTACAACTAATTCCACTGGGGCACCTTTGGCTTTCTCTAAAGAATATTCATGTAAAAAACCAATTCCGATTGCGGTTTCACCACGTGCTGTATTACGGGTTGCCGTGTTACCGGATTTAGTATATTGGGAAATGTTTTTATTGAGTTCTTTGAGATATTTGAACGCTTCATCTTCACCCCAAAGTTGGATATAGGTTGCTAACTGAGTATAACCTGTTCCAGAACTTTGTGGATCTGCCGCTTGGATCTCATTACGGTAAGCAGGATTGGCGAGATCTTTCCAACATTTTGGGGTTGGTAAATTAAGTTTTTTTAAACGTTCTGGGTTAATCCCAAAACCTAATACACCGAGGTAAATCGCAGAGGAATAGTTGCCTTTAATTTTAGCAGGATCTCTAAACTGTTCAGGAATTTGTGCAAGATTTGGCGACTTATACGCTTCAAGCAAGCCCATTTCACCGGCTTGAGAATGAGGATCAAGCGTACCGCCATACCACACATCCCCTTGAGGGTTGTCTTTCTCAGCATCAATTTTAGCTAAAATTGTGCCTGTGCCACCACGGATAAAACTGGTTTTGATACCATATTTTTTCTCAAAAGCCATGGTTTCTTGCTCACACATCGTGTTTTGCGCACTGCAATAAACGACTAAACGCCCTTCTGCAGCAGATGCGTGAGAACTCAATAACATGCCTCCAAATACAATACCAGAAAGTGCTAAAGCAACGTTAGACAATTTCATTGGTTCACTCCTGTGTTTTTTATAAAAATAAGATGAGTTGGCGCTCATCGCAGTAACCACTTTATGGGTTCAAATGCAAAGTGCGGTCAAAAATTTCTCTGTTTTCAACCGCACTTTAAACATTATTTCGCTAATTTAACGTCTTGAACCCATTTTTCAATTAAGGCTTTGCGTTGTTCGGTTGCACCATATTTTTCAAAGTCATAATTGATGAGGTTAAGTTTGTTTGGATCAAACGCAGTTGGCGATTGTTCCGCGGTGGTGTTGGTTAAGATTTGTAAAGAATCACCTTGTTTCCATGCTAACTCTTGACCTTCTTTAGATAATGCCCAATCCACGAATAATTTTGCGTTATCAATGTTACGAGCACCTTTTAAGATACTCACGCCACCTAATTCATAGCCCGTACCTTCACAAGGTACGACTAATTCCAATGGTGCACCTTGACGTTTTTCAAGTGCATAATCGTGTAAAAAACCAACCCCTATAGTGGCTTCTCCACGTGCTGTGTTACGAGATGGCGTGATACCTGATTTTGTATATTGAGAGACATTTGGATGTAATGCTTTTAAGAAATCAAAGGCTTTATCTTCGCCCCAAAGTTGAACGAAAGTCGCTAATGCGGTGTATGCTGTACCCGCACTTTGTGGATCAGCAATTTGGACTTCGCCTTTTAAGCGAGGATCGGTTAAATCTTTCCAGCATTTTGGTACTTCTTTAATCCCTAATTTTGCTAAACGCTCAGTATTCACACCAAAGCCTAAGATACCCATGTAGATAGATGACACATAGTGACCTTTGGTTTTCGCTGGATCACGAAAACGTTCCACGATTTCATCAATGTGTTTAGATTTATAAGGTTCGATTAAACCCAACTCTGCAGCTTGTGCTTGAGGGTCAAACGTACCGCCAAACCATACGTCTGCTTGTGGGTTATTTTTTTCTGCTTCAACTTTTGCAAAAGTACTACCTGAACCATTACGAATAAATGAAGTTTTTACATCATATTTTTCGCCAAAGGCTTTCGTTGTCGTTTCACAAAGAATATTGGTCGCACTACAATATACCACCAAACGCCCTTGAGCATTAACAGCGGATGATGTTATGAAGCCTGCAGCTAAAAGTGCGGTTGAAATAGAGAGAGAAATTTTATTCTTTTTCATCTTACACTCCTTATAAATAACACAGATGAAATAAGGGAAGCGAATGAATGTTAAATGAAAATGGAAAAAATTTCCGTGAAGCGCTTCACAAATTTGAAAAAATATAAGAAAAAGAAAGATGAATTTAAACGGATTTTTCTTTATAATTTCCTTTAGTTCTTACCTTTCTAAATTTTAGGTTTTTTTATGTCAAACTCATCTTGCATCATTATTGCCATTACCGGTGCATCGGCTTCAGGCAAAAGTTCTATTGCTTCTACTGTTCATAAAGAGCTTTGTAACGATTTAGGTTGCGAAGAAATCGGAATTATTGCTGAAGACAGCTACTATAAAGATCAAAGCCATTTGGAGATGAGTGTTCGAGTCAAAACCAACTATGACCATCCCAATTCAATGGATAGAGAGTTACTCATTCAACACTTAAAAGATTTAAAAAATGGAAAGGCTGTCGATATTCCGGTCTATAGTTATGTTGATCACACTAGAACAGACGAAGCCAAACACTTCACCCCGAAAAAAATTGTGATTTTAGAAGGGATTTTATTGCTCACTGATGAGCGAGTTCGCCAATTGGCTGATATTTCTGTTTTCGTAGATACCCCATTAGACATTTGTTTTATCCGTCGTTTACAACGGGATATGGAAGAACGTGGTCGTTCATTACAATCTGTAATTGACCAATACCGCGCAACCGTTCGTCCAATGTTCTTACAATTTATTGAGCCATCCAAACAGTATGCGGATATCGTGATTCCTCGTGGCGGCAAGAACCGTATTGCGATTAATATGTTAAAAGCTCAAATTCTGCATTTATTAAACGAAAAATAGGAAAAATCATGCGTCTTTGCGATACCGATATCGAACGCTATTTGGATAATGGTCTTATTTCGTTAACGCCTCGTCCTGATAACGACAAAATCAATGGTGCAACCATTGATGTGCGTTTAGGCAATTCATTTCGCGTATTTCGTGAACATTCTGCCCCTTACATTGATTTAAGTGGCCCGAAAGAAGAAGTCTCAGCTCAACTTGAATCAGTCATGAGTGATGAAATTATTATTGGAGATGATGAGGCCTTCTTCTTACACCCTGGTGTATTAGCCTTAGCAACCACATTAGAGTCGGTGAAACTCCCTGCCAATATTATCGGTTGGTTAGATGGTCGTTCCTCTCTTGCCCGTTTAGGCTTAATGGTGCATGTTACCGCTCATCGTATCGACCCAGGTTGGGAAGGTAAAATTGTGTTGGAATTCTACAATTCTGGCAAATTACCTTTAGCATTGCGTCCTAATATGGTGATTGGCGCATTGAGTTTCGAAGTGTTAAGCGGCTCGGCAGCGCGCCCTTACACTAGCCGTAAAGATGCCAAATATAAACATCAGCAAAATGCGGTAGCGAGTCGAATTAATGAGGACTAATCAATGAAAAAGATCGCAATTAGCCTGTCGATCGTACTGTTTGCGATCTTTTTCTTTTTTTATCTTCAACTTCAACAAGCAAAAACTCTGGTTGTCGAACAACTTGCAAGACGTGATATAAAACTTGAAGCAGTTAGTCTTAACTTCTTTCCTCATCTCTCTATTTCCTTAGAACAAGTTAAATACCACGCTGTTTCTGCAAAAAAAATTGAAGGAAAATTATCCTTTTTTTCATTTATTTTTGGCAATCCGATGCTTGATGAAATTCAAATTCAGCAAGCTAGTTTTACCGAGAATGCGCTAAATTCAGCCAATATTCGCATGGCATTTTCGGATTTTCCACTCAAACAATTTTTAAGAAAAGATCTTATTTTAAATGGTACCCATCACGTTTGGGTAACACTTGAAAAGCCAGTTTATGGCAATGCCACCACATTTGATTTTATTTTTAACAAAGGCAATATAGCCCTTCGTCAAAAAGGGGAATCTCTTATTCAATTTGATGATGTTCAACTTAATCAGCAAAAATTGGGTTATATTGAAATTCATGCAGATCTAACAAAACCACAAAAACTGGCCATTGCTTACATTCGACCGATATGCGCCACGAATTGCCTTGCCATACTTAAATTTAATAGCTATCTACAAAAAAGCGTGGTTAATTTTTCTGGTAAAAATTTTCCTTTAAAGCAGTTGTTAGCTTTACTCAATTTCCCACAAACCATGACAGGCACGAGTGATTTTAACACTCAATTAGCCTTTACAAATTCAGAATTAATCGAAGGGAAATTTGATTTTAATGCACGTGATGGCGAGCTTTTAGGATTGAATTTATTAGATATGGCGGCACAGTATTTACCAATTAATTATAACAGTGATTTAACTGCGAGCAGAAATATGAATACGCCTTACGAGCGTTTTGAATCAAATCTTTCGCTTGAAAACCACTTACTCAAAGTAGATAAAATAAGCTTAAAAACAACCGCACTTTTAGGTGAAGGTTCTGGAGCCATTGATTTAGATAATGTACAATGCGACGTCAATTTAACTTTAAGATCGACTAACGAAAAATACAAAAAACTAGCGTTACCTATTCGTTTTTTCGATAGCTGTTACGCCCCACAATATAAGTTGAATATTGATAAAAATTTCCGCCATCAACTTAAGGAATTAATTAAAGAGAAATTAAAATAATGTCGTTTTACCAAAAAGCAGAAAAAACTCAATTTTGGCGCGTAGTTATCATGGCTTGCGCCGCTTTTATTTTTAATACTACGGAATTTGTGCCCGTTGCGTTACTCACCGATATTGGGCAAAGCTTTAATATGCAAACCTCTGATGTCGGCTTAATGATGACCATTTATGCGTGGACTGTTCTCATCATGTCCCTGCCCGCAATGCTCGCCACAGGAAAAATGGAACGTAAAAGCTTACTCGTTAAGCTTTTCATCATTTTTATCATCGGGCATATTCTTTCTGTAATTGCATGGAATTATTGGATTCTTCTTATTGCCCGTATGTGTATTGCGGTGGCCCATTCCGTATTCTGGTCCATCACCGCCTCTTTAGTGATGCGCGTTGCGCCTAAAAATAAAAAGACACAAGCCATTGGTATGTTAGCCATTGGTACATCACTGGCTACGATTCTCGGTTTGCCACTAGGACGACTAGTCGGTCAACTTGTGGGATGGCGCGTTACCTTTGCGATTATTGGTATATTAGCTTTGATGATAATGTTCTTGATTATTCGTTTATTACCAACGTTACCGAGTAAAAATGCTGGGTCAGTTTCAAGTTTGCCTATTTTGGCTAAACGTCCACTATTAATTGGACTTTATGCAACCACGGTAATTATTATTTCGGCCCACTTTACAGCCTACACCTACATTGAGCCATTTATGATTCAAATCGGACAGATGGATCCTAATCTAGCCACAATGATTCTCTTGGTCTTTGGTATTTCAGGTGTAACAGCGAGTGTGATTTTTAACCGATTATACCGTTTAGGTGCCGCACAATTTATTATCCATGCGATACTGTTATTAGCGCTTTCTTTAGGATTTATGCTTACTTCAGCTGGCTATACCGCAACAATGTTTGCCTTATCCTTTATTTGGGGAATTGGCATCTCCTGCATTGGTTTAGCACTACAAATGCGTGTATTGCAACTTGCCCCCGATGCCACTGATGTAGCAACAGCCATTTTCTCGGGTATTTTTAATGCGGGGATTGGTGCGGGAGCGCTCTTCGGGAATCAAATTATGCGACATGTAGGACTTGAATACATTGGCTTTAGTGGTGCAGCGTTAGCCATTATTGCACTCGGTATCTTCGTCTTCTTTAATTTCCGCTATCGTTCTCAAAATATCTAAAAAAATGACCGCACTTACTCAAGTGCGGTCATTTTCTTTTATCTTTTCTAATCGAGATGGAAGCAAGCAATGAGCTTATCATCAGGATATTTTTCCAATTTAGGCTGCTCATTTCGACATTTATCCGTTGCTTTCCAACAACGCGGATTAAATGCACAACCTTTTGGCGGATTAATTGGACTTGGCAATTCTCCGGT
Source organism: Haemophilus parainfluenzae (assembly GCF_900638025.1). Taxonomy (NCBI): domain Bacteria; kingdom Pseudomonadati; phylum Pseudomonadota; class Gammaproteobacteria; order Pasteurellales; family Pasteurellaceae; genus Parahaemophilus; species Parahaemophilus parainfluenzae. The sequence goes on along the minus strand of NZ_LR134481.1, from coordinate 1,287,516 downwards.
TAATTTAATCCGCTGGCGACGTAATTCAGGTGACAATCTTGGCGTTGCCGAAAGTAACGCTTGCGTATAAGGATGCTGTGGATTTTTAAAGATCTGCGCTTTTGTGCCCATTTCAACACAACGACCTAAATACATCACCATCACTTCATCAGCAATATGTTCAACCACCGAAAGATCATGGGAAATAAACACATAAGATAAACCAAGCTCAACTTGTAAATCCATCATCAAATTCAGCACTTGCGCACGAACAGATACGTCTAACGCTGAAACTGGTTCATCAGCTACAACCACGTCAGGATCAAGCATTAAACCTCGAGCAATCGCAATACGCTGGCGTTGTCCGCCTGAAAACATATGTGGATAGCGATCATAAAACTCTGCTCGCAATCCCACTTTATCCATCATGGACAATACTTTTTCTTTACGTTCTTTAGCCGATAAATTGGTATTAATGACTAAAGGTTCTTCCAAAATTGTGCCGATTTTCTTACGTGGGTTCAGTGATGCATAAGGGTTTTGAAACACGATTTGAATTTTCTGACGACGCAATGCTTTCGTTTCGTGATCATTCTCTAAGAAATTTTGCCCGTTGTAATACAACTCACCTTCTGTCGGCTCTTCTATCATCGTCAACAGACGACCTAGTGTTGATTTACCACAACCAGACTCCCCGACCACAGCAAGGGTTTTGCCACGCTCTAAGGAAAAAGACACGCCATCTAATGCTTTCACTTGCTGTGTTTTAGCAAACATCCCTTTTTTCACAGGATAATATTTTTTCAGCCCAATAGCATTGAGCAATGGTGCATTTTCTTGTGCGACATCAGACATTGCTAGGTTCTCCTTGGGCATTTAATGGGGTGTGACATTTTACTTGTCGATTTCCTATTTGACGTAATTCAGGTTCCACACGTCGACAAAGATCGGTCGCATACGGACAGCGTGGATTTAACAAACAACCTTGTGGGCGATCGTATTTACCTGGCACCACGCCAGGTAAAGATTGTAAACGAGATTTACCTTCTGCAAACTCCGGTAAAGAACGCAATAACGCTTGAGTGTAAGGATGTTTCGGCTCACGGAAAATATCTTCTGCTCGTCCTTCTTCCACTACTTGTCCTGCATACATCACAATAATACGATGCGCCGCTTCTGCAACTAACGCAAGATCATGCGTAATCAGAATCAACGACATACATTCTTTTTGTTGCAACTCAAGCAACAAATCTACAATTTGAGCTTGAATAGTCACATCCAGTGCGGTGGTTGGTTCATCTGCAATGAGCAATCTCGGTTTACACGCAATCGCCATTGCAATCATAACGCGTTGGCTCATCCCGCCAGAAAGCTGATGCGGATAAACATCAATACGTGATTTTGGATCAGGAATACCGACTAAACGTAATAGCTCTAAGGTGCGTTCACGGCGTTCTTTTTTGCTGCCGCCTTGATGCGCCTTAATCGCTTCCATAATTTGGAAACCTACTGTATAAGCAGGATTTAAGCTTGTCATCGGGTCTTGAAAGATCATGGCAATATCTGCGCCAACTAATTCCCGCTTTTCTTTTGACGGTAAGCTTAAGAGATCTTTTCCTTCAAATTCTAGCCCTTTCGCTGAAACACGACCTGGAAAATCAATCAAGCCCATCACTGCGAGGGAGCTCACTGATTTTCCCGAGCCAGACTCGCCAACAATGCCTAATACTTCGCCTTGATTAACTTGGTAGCTAATACGATCCACTGCTTTAAAAGGTGCTTTTTCATCACCAAAGTGAACAGAAAGCTCTTTTACATCTAATAATGCCATCCTGCCCCCTATTGTTTTAATTTTGGATCGAGTGCATCACGCAACCCATCGCCCATTAAGTTAAATGCTAAAACAAGCGATAAAATGACTAAACCTGGAATGGTAACCAACCAGTTTGCCGCCTGCATAAAGCTACGTGATTCAGATAACATAGTACCCAATTCTGGTGTTGGTGGTTTTGCGCCGATACCTAAGAAACCTAAAGTCGCTAATTCTAAAATCGCATTAGAAATTCCCATCGTCATTTGTACGATAAGCGGTGCAAGGCAATTTGGTAAAATCACAATAAACATTAAACGTAATACGCTTGCTCCTGCCACTCGTGAAGAGGTGACATAATCTCTATTTTTCTCATTCAATACGGCCGCACGTGTTAAACGCACATAACTTGGAATGGATACCACGGCAATCGCCAACGTCGCATTCGTTAAAGAAGGTTCTAAAATTGACACCACCACAATGGTTAAAAGCAAGTTTGGGATAGCCAACATAATGTCAATACAACGAACAATTAATGTGTCTAATGCTCCGCCATAATAGCCGGCAAGTAAGCCAAGACTCGTCCCTAAAATACACGATAAAATCACTATAATAAAACCCGCAAAAACAGAAATGCGCGTTCCATACATAATACGAGAAAGAATATCTCGACCAATATCATCTGTACCGAGTAAATAAGCGGAATTACCACCTTCATACCAAGCTGGTGGTAACAATAACGCTGAACGATTTTGTTCGATAGGATCAAAAGGTGCTATCCAAGGGGCAAAAATACTGATTAATGCCACCATAAGAATAAACATGAGGCCAATCACTGCCCCTTTATTTTGTTTAAAATAAAACCAAAACTCTTGCGACGGTGTACGAGGCGCAATCGTTTCAATAGATAAAGCTTTTTCCGTCATAAATAAGGCTCCTTATTGATGGCGAATACGTGGGTTTACCACGCCATAAAGTAAATCGATCGTCAAATTCACCACAATAATAATTGTAGCAATAATCAACACGGCGCCTTGTAAGACGGGGTAATCTCGATTGGTAATTGCATCAATAATCCATTTACCAATGCCTGGCCATGAGAAAATCGTTTCGGTTAAAACCGCACCAGATAATAGCTGCCCTACAATCAAGCCCACAACAGTCACAACAGGGATAAGCGCATTGCGTAGCGCATGAAAAATGACAATTCGAGTATAACTTAAACCTTTCGCTTTTGCGGTACGAATATAGTCTTCTCCTAATACTTCCAGCATTGAGGAACGTGTCATTCTGGTAATTACTGCAAGTGGAATTGTACCTAATACAATAGCAGGGAGAATCAGTGACTTAACTGCATTCCAAAAGGCACCTGGCTCATTAGAAAACCAAGTATCAATAAGCATAAAACCCGTTGGAGTATCGATCCAGAAACTATCATCCAAACGTCCCCCTTGTGGCAAGCCAAACCAAGGAGAAACATATAAAATCAAAATTAATCCCCACCAGAAAATAGGCATAGAATAACCCGTTAGGGACATCGCTGTTACGGTATGAGAAATCCAACTATCTTTCTTTACTGCAGCAATCGTTCCTAGCGTAATACCCGCAATTAACGACCAAAATAGCGCAAAGAAAGCCAATTCAAATGTAGCAGGAAAAAGTGTGAAAAACTCAGTCAGAACAGGTTGTCGAGTACGGAACGATTCACCAAAATCGCCTTGTATCACATTGCCAATATAGTTGAAATATTGCTGATACAACGGTAAATCTAGACCAAGTTGCTTCATCATTTGTTGATGAACTTCTGGCGTTAAACCTCGCTCTCCCATCATAATTTCCACAGGATCACCTGGAATAAAATGAATGAGAGCAAAAGTTACAAAAGTAATGGCAATAAAGGTAGGAATCACCATTAAAATACGTTTTAAAATAAATTTAAACATCTACTTCCCACATGATAGATAAAAGTGTAGCGTTTTCGCACTAGTATATTGAATATGAACACGAATATTCACACTCATTATAATAAAATGCCCGATTCTACCGCACTTTTTCTAATTTTGCCAAATGCGCAATCAGCCACTTAATGCCTTGCGCTTGGAAAGCGATTTGTAAACGGGTATTATTGTCAGCACCTTCAACATTTATAACTGTGCCAAAACCAAACTTTTCATGTTTCACTTTTTGCCCCATTTTCCATTCATTTTCAGGAAAATTTGGACTAAGAGAACCAACTTTAGCTTGATTTAAGGCTCGTGTCACCGTTCCACGTAAACGAATTTCTTGAATACACTCTGGCGGCAATTCGGTAATAAAACGCGAAGGTAAATGGCGTTCTTCTTTCGTGTAAATACGACGACTTTCAGCATAACAAATGGTGAGTTTTTGCTTAGCTCGAGTAATGCCCACATAAGCAAGACGGCGTTCCTCCTCCAAACGACCAGGCTCTTCAAATGAACGGAAACTTGGAAATACGCCCTCTTCGACTCCGACCATAAATACACATGGGAATTCCAAGCCTTTTGCAGAATGTAAGGTCATCATCTCCACACAAGATTGATGTGGCGAAGCCTGCTCTTCACCCGCTTCTAAAGAAGCATGAGTTAAAAAGGCCATAAGATCGGTCATATCCTCGGCTTCATCCGGTTTGATAAATTCTCGGGTTGCCGTCACCAATTCTTCTAAGTTTTCAATACGCACTTCACCTTTCTCGCCTTTTTCCTGTTTATACATATCGTATAAGCCAGAATGTTTAATCACAAAATCAGTTTGTGCAAACAATGGCATTTCGGCTGTATCAACCTGTAAAGAATTAATCAACTCTTGGAAACGAAGCAATGCGGTTGAAGCACGTCCCGTTAGCATATTTTCTTGTGTGGCCACTTGTACTGCTTGCCATAAGGTAATTTGACGTTCACGGGTTAAATTTCGTAACACATCTAAAGTACGATCGCCTATACCACGCGTAGGCGTATTAATCACACGTTCAAATGCCGCGTCATCTTGACGATTATTAATTAAACGTAAATATGCCAACGCATCTTTAATTTCTTGGCGTTCGAAGAATCGCATCCCACCATAAATTCGATAGGGAATTTGGCAACGAATCAACGCTTCTTCAATAACACGAGATTGACTATTACTACGATATAAAACAGCACAATCATCTAATTTTCCACCGTCATCTACCCAATTTTGGATTTGAGACGCCACAAATTTTGCCTCATCTAATTCATTAAAAGCGGCATAAATACCTACTGGCTCACCCATTTCACCGTCGGTCCATAAATTCTTACCGAGGCGATCACTATTATTCGAAATAAGTTGGTTGGCACTTTTCAGAATATTACCGGTAGAACGATAATTTTGCTCCAAGCGAATAGTTTCAGCATCGAAATCTTTTAGGAATTTTTGAATATTTTCGACTTGCGCACCACGCCATCCATAAATAGATTGGTCATCATCGCCCACAACCATCACTTTGCCCGTATTACCAGCAAGAATTTTGATCCACGCATATTGGATTTTATTGGTATCTTGAAACTCATCCACCAAAATGTGCTGAAAACGTTGCTGATAGCGTTGCAAAATCACGGGCTTTTTAGCGAATAATTCATACGCACGAATTAACAATTCAGCAAAATCCACTAAGCCTGCACGATCGCAAGTATCTTGATAAATTTGATAAATCTTGATCCACTCCTTTTCCTGGCGATCACCAAAATCATTAATATCTTGCGGTCTTAAACCTTCATCTTTTTTATTATTGATATACCAGCATGCTTGTTTTGGTGGAAACGCTTTATCGTCATAATTGTGTAATTTCATCAAGCGTTTCACTAACCGCAACTGATCTTCAGAATCTAAAATTTGGAAATCTTGTGGCAAGTTCACATCTAAATGGTGAGCGCGTAGTAATCGATGGGCAATGCTATGGAATGTCCCAATCCACATGCCAAATAAATTGGATTGAGCATGTTTAGATAAGGTATCTTGAATACGATGGCGCATTTCAGCAGCGGCTTTATTAGTAAAGGTTACCGCCATAATGCTGCCTTCAGAAATATTTTCTACGGCAATCAACCAGGCAATACGATGGGTCAATACACGGGTTTTACCACTTCCAGCTCCCGCAAGCACAAGGTAATTACCAAGCTGTGCTGCCACTGCTTCACGTTGTTTATCATTCAAGCCATCAAGTAATTCTGAAATATCCATTGCTCTTGTTTTAATCTGGTTAAATTTACAGGTATTATAGTGGGAATTATACTTTTAAACAATCCTAATATTTACAAATTTCCGCTGCCCGCTTAATATGAGCATCCCAAGCTATAACAATAATGATCATTTAAAAAGAGAAACTATATGCCAATTAAAACAACATTAAAATTGACCGCACTTTCTATCCTTGCTGCACTTGCCTTTACTTCTCATGTACAGGCTGAAGGTAAACTTACTGTTTATTGCAGTGTACAAAACGTAGTATGTGAAAAAGTCACGCAAGCCTTTAGTAAAAAATACAACGTAGATACACAATTTGTACGTAATAGTACAGGTGTAGTGTTAGGAAAAATTAAAGCTGAAAAAGAAAATCCTCAAGCTGATTTCTGGTTTGGTGGCACCATTGAACCTCATCTCCAAGCGGCTGAATTAGGCTTACTTGAATCCTATCGTTCCCCGTTACAAAAAGACATCATGCCGCAGTTTAAATCTTTAATGGAGCAACGCGGCAATTTCACCTCTGCAATTTACTTAATGGAACTTGGCATTGGGGTCAATACTAAAAAATTGAAAGAATTGAATATTCCGACTCCCAAATGTTATGCAGATCTAATAAAACCTGAATATCAAGGGCAAATTCAATATCCGGATCCACGTGTTTCCGGTACCGGTTATTCACTTATTAGTACGTTTTCCACATTATGGGGAGAAAAAAAAGCCTTTGACTATCTGAAAAAACTAGAACCCAATCTAATGCAACATACCAAAACAGGCCTTGCAAGCAACTATTTGGCTAATGGTACCGTAGCGATTGATTTAGGTTTTATGCTGGTTTATCCACGTGAGAAGAAAAATGGTGCACCAGTTGAAGGTATTTTACCATGCGAAGGCGTAGGCTATTCTCTAGGCGGAGCAAGCATCATTAAAGGATCGAGAAACCTTGATAATGCCAAACTCTTTATGGATTTCGTACTCAGTAAAGAAGCACAAGAAATTCCTTGGAAAGAATCAGACTCTTATCAACTTCCAACCAATATTCATGCTGAGCCAGCGCCTGGTTTCTTACCGGCTAGCAAATTAAAATTGGTGGATATTGATTTTATGAAATTTGGTACAGATCAAGAAGGCAAACGCCTTACCCAACGTTGGGTTTCTGAAATACTCTTAGAGGGTAAATCGCCAAAAGAATAACAAAAATACACAAAAGTGCGTCAAAAACTATGATATTTTTGACGCACTTGTTTTTAACATATGAAACTAAACTAAAACCAACCGCTCTTTCCCTGCATAGATATTCGCTTTTCCAGGGCGAGCAAAGCCAATAAGGGAAAGATTGTGTTGTTCAGCCATATTGACGGCAAGATCTGTTGCAGCAGAAATCGCAACAAGTAACTCGATGCCACAAGCGACCGATTTTTGAACCATTTCATAACTGGCTCGACTTGAAACAAGGATGAATCCCTGAGGTTGATTCTGTTTGGCATGCCAACCGATTAATTTATCTAGCGCTACATGGCGCCCGACATCTTCTCTAATCGCCAGTAAATGACCAGATAAATCAAAAAAGGCGGCTGCATGCGTTGCTCCCGTTTCCTTTCCGAGTGCTTGATTAGCTTGTAATTGTTCTAAACAACCATCTAATAAATTTAAATTAAACTGGAAAGAATGGTCTAATTTCGGCAATTTTTTATAAACTTGTGAGATTTGTTCTGTGCCGCAAATGCCACATCCTGTTCTGCCTGTTAATGTTCGGCGATGATCTTTTAATGCCACAAATTGGCGGCTAGATAATTCAATTTGCACTTCAATACCATTGCATACTTCCACCACATCAATGCCATAAATATCCGCTTTTTTCTCAATAATGCCTTCCGCCAATGAAAAGCCTAGAGCAAAATCCTCTAAATCTTGTGGAGAACACATCATGACGGTATGCGCAATACCATTATAGACAAGAGAAACAGGGACTTCCGCAGCCAGACTATCTTGTTTTTCAATAAAAAGTGCGGTCGGATTTTCAGGTGTTTTTTTAAAAAAGTTGATTGTTTTTTGGATTATCCAGTGCATTATTTTTTCCCAATAAAATAGTTGTAGCAAAATGTTACTTTTTTTTAACAAAAAATGCTTGTTTTGTGATCTAGCTCAAGTTTTAAAACGATTATAACAAGTTTTGATTATAGATTTCAGGTTAAAAAATAGTTAAAATTATCCCTGTTTAAATTGGTCATTATTATAGCCGATTTAATGGTTGATACGTTATTTTAACGAAATCAAATAAATTATCTATACGAATTTATACTATCGAAATATCTTAACGGTTCGCCGTTATGAAGGAGTGATTATGCAGGTCTCTAGACGTAAGTTCTTTAAGATCTGTGCAGGTGGTATGGCGGGGACGTCTGCGGCAATGTTGGGGTTTGCCCCTTCATCGGTTTTAGCAGCGCCACGCGAATATAAACTATTACGAGCATTTGAATCCCGTAACACCTGTACATATTGTGCTGTAAGCTGTGGTATGTTGTTATATAGCACAGGTAAACCTTACGATTCCTTAAGTAGCCACACTGGCACCAATACCCGTTCTAAATTATTCCATATTGAAGGTGATCCTGATCATCCTGTAAGTCGTGGTGCGTTATGCCCTAAAGGTGCCGGTGCATTAGACTATGTAAATAGTGAAAGCCGCACGTTATACCCTGAATACCGCGCACCAGGTTCTGACAAGTGGGAACGTATTTCTTGGAAAGATGCAATCAAACGCATTTCTCGCTTACTAAAAGATGACCGTGATGCTAACTTTGTTGAAAAAGATGCAAGTGGCAAAACCGTTAACCGTTGGACAACTACAGGTATTATGACCGCCTCTGCTATGAGCAACGAGGCTGCACTTCTTACCCACAAATGGGTTCGAATGATGGGCATAGTGCCGATGTGTAACCAAGCGAATACTTGACACGGACCAACGGTAGCAAGTCTTGCTCCATCATTTGGTCGCGGTGCCATGACAAACAACTGGGTTGACATCAAAAACGCCAATCTTATTATTGTTCAAGGTGGTAACCCTGCTGAAGCTCACCCTGTTGGCTTCCGTTGGGCGATCGAAGCGAAGAAAAACGGTGCGAAAATCATTGTTGTTGACCCTCGCTTTAACCGTACAGCTTCTGTAGCTGACCTTCATGCCCCAATTCGTTCTGGTTCGGATATCGCATTTTTAATGGGTGTCATCCGTTACTTATTGGAAACAAACCAAATTCAACATGAATACGTTAAACACTATACTAATGCGTCATTCTTAGTTGACGAAGGTTTCAAATTTGAAGATGGTTTATTTGTAGGTTATAACGAAGAAAAACGTAACTATGATAAATCTAAATGGAACTATCAATTTGATGAGAATGGGCATGCTAAACGTGATATGACCTTACAACACCCTCGTTGTGTCATTAATATCTTAAAAGATCATGTTTCACGTTATACCCCAGAAATGGTTGAACGTATCACGGGTGTAAAACAAAAACTCTTCTTACAAATCTGTGAAGAAATTGGTAAAACCGCTGCTCCAAATAAAACGATGACGCATCTATATGCGTTAGGTTTTACTGAGCATTCAATCGGTACACAAAATATTCGCTCAATGGCGATGATCCAATTACTTTTAGGTAATATGGGTATGCCTGGTGGCGGTATTAATGCATTACGTGGTCACTCCAATGTGCAAGGTACAACAGATATGGGTCTATTGCCAATGTCTTTACCAGGTTATATGCGTTTACCAAACGATAAAGATACCTCTTATGAGCAATACATTAACGCGATTACGCCAAAAGATATTGTTCCAAACCAAGTGAACTATTATCGTCATACTTCAAAATTCTTTGTTAGCATGATGAAAACCTTCTACGGTGATAGAGCAACCAAAGAAAATGGTTGGGGTTTTGATTTCTTACCAAAAGCAGATCGCTTATATGACCCGATTACTCACGTTAAATTGATGAATGACGGCAAATTACACGGTTGGATTTTACAAGGCTTTAACGTGTTAAACTCATTACCGAACAAAAACAAAACTGTTGCAGGAATGAGTAAGTTAAAATTCTTAATCGTGATGGATCCGCTTCAAACTGAATCCTCTGAATTCTGGAAAAACTTTGGTGAATCAAACAACGTGAATTCTTCAGAAATTCAAACTGAAGTCTTCCGCCTACCAACAACCTGTTTCGCAGAAGAAGATGGTTCAATTGTAAACTCAGGACGTTGGGCGCAATGGCACTGGAAAGGTTGCGATCAGCCTGGTGAAGCATTACCAGATGCTGAAATTCTTTCTATGATTCGTGAAGAAATGCATCATCTTTATCAAAAAGAAGGTGGTCGCGGTATTGAATCCTTTGAAGCAATGACTTGGGACTATGCTCAACCACACTCACCAAGTTCTGTAGAATTAGCCAAAGAATTAAATGGTTATGCACTTGAAGATCTTTATGATCCAAACGGTAACTTGATGTACAAAAAAGGTCAATTACTTAATGGATTTGCACATTTACGTGATGATGGTACAACAACATCAGGTAACTGGTTATATGTTGGTCAATGGACTGAAAAAGGTAACCAAACCGCAAATCGTGATAACTCAGACCCATCAGGTTTAGGTTGCACCATTGGTTGGGGCTTTGCATGGCCTGCAAACCGTCGTGTACTTTATAGCCGTGCATCATTAGATATCAATGGTAATCCTTGGGATAAAAACCGCCAATTAATCAAATGGAATGGTAAAAACTGGAACTGGTATGACATTGCTGACTACGGCACTCAACCACCAGGTTCAGATGCAGGTCCATTTATTATGTCTGCTGAAGGTGTAGGTCGTTTATTTGCAGTTGATAAAATTGCAAATGGTCCAATGCCTGAGCACTATGAGCCAGTTGAAAGCCCAATAGATACTAACCCATTACACGCTGCAGTGGTAAGTGATCCTACAGTACGTATTTATCCTGAAGATAAAGAATTTATCGGTTCAAATAAAGACTTCCCATTCGTGGCAACAACTTACCGATTAACAGAACACTTCCATAGTTGGACTGCGCAATCTGCATTAAATATCATCGCACAACCACAACAATTTGTGGAAATCGGTGAAAAATTAGCGGCAGAAAAAGGCATCCAAAAAGGCGATATGGTAAAAATTACTTCTCGTCGTGGCTATATTAAAGCTGTTGCCGTGGTTACGAAACGTCTTAAAGATCTCGAAATTGATGGACGTACCGTACACCATGTAGGTCTTCCAATTCACTGGAATATGAAGGCCTTAAATGGAAAAGGTAATCGTGGCTTCTCCACCAACACCTTAACACCATCTTGGGGTGAAGCAATCACTCAAACACCAGAATATAAAACATTCTTGGTAAATATTGAGAAAGCGGAGGCATAATATGGCAGGAAGTGGTCAAGGCGTTCAATCGCAAGACATTATCAAGGTCTCCGCTACGTCTGGTTTAACACCAGCACCTCAAGCGCGTGATCATAAAGTTGAAGTAGCAAAATTAATCGACGTATCCACCTGTATCGGTTGTAAAGCCTGTCAGGTGGGCTGTTCAGAGTGGAATGACATCCGTTCTGATGTTAATGCTCAATGTGTGGGGATCTACGATAACCCTGTAGATCTCAATGCAAAAGCATGGACGGTAATGCGCTTTAACGAAGTTGAAGAAAATGATCGTTTAGAATGGTTAATCCGTAAAGATGGTTGTATGCATTGTTCAGAACCAGGCTGTTTAAAAGCTTGTCCTGCACCAGGTGCAATTATCCAATATGCAAACGGTATTGTGGATTTCCAATCTGATAAATGTATCGGTTGTGGTTACTGTATCGCAGGTTGTCCGTTCAACATTCCACGTATGAACCCAGAAGACAACCGCGTATACAAATGTACCCTTTGTGTGGATCGTGTTTCTGTGGGTCAAGAACCGGCTTGCGTGAAAACCTGTCCAACCGGTGCAATTCGTTTTGGTTCTAAAGAAGAGATGAAACTCTACGCAGAACAACGTGTTGCTGACTTAAAATCACGTGGTTATGAAAACGCAGGTATCTACGACCCTGAAGGCGTAGGTGGTACACACGTAATGTATGTATTACACCATGCGGATAAACCTGAACTTTATTCTGGTCTTCCAAAAGATCCTAAAGTTGACCTAACCGTCACTCTTTGGAAAGATGTATTGAAACCGGTAGCGGCTGTAGCAATGGGTGGTCTAGCACTTGCTGAAATTGCTCACTACTTAGCTGTAGGTCCAAACGTTGAAGAAGATGTAGAAGATCATCACCATGAATTTGAAGAAGATAAAAAAGGAGGCAAAGATGAGTAAGATTGAGATTAGCAATGATACTCGAATCATTCGTCATAGAACGCCTGCTCGTTTTAGCCACTGGTTACTCGTAATCTGCTTCTTTATGACAATGTTCACTGGTGTAGCATTCTTCTTCCCAGATTTTGCGTGGTTAACTGAGATTTTAGGTACACCGCAACTGGCTCGAGCAATTCACCCGTTCACCGGTATTATTATGTTCGTTGCCTTTATTTTCCTCGGCTATCTTTACTGGGATCACAACATTCCAGAGAAAAATGATATTCGTTGGTTAAAAGGCATCGTTGAAGTATTAAAAGGGAATGAGCATGCTGTTGCAGATAACGGCAAGTATAACCTTGGTCAAAAAATGTTGTTCTGGACATTGAATTTGGCGATGGTCACTTTACTTGTAACCGGTATCATTATGTGGCGTCAGTATTTCTCGCACTACTTCTCTATTCCGGTATTGCGTTTTGCGATTTTCCTTCACTCTTTAAGTGCATTCATGTTGTTCACCGGTATTTTGGTACACATGTACATGGCATTCTGGATTAAAGGATCTATTCGCGGTATTGTGGAAGGTTGGGTAACCGTTCGTTGGGCGAAAAAACACCACCCGAAATGGTATCGAGATGAAGTACTTCCTAAGCTAGAAGAAGACCTTGAAAATGAAGCTGAAGGTAAAAAAGTAAAAACCAAAGCATTGTTCAAAGGTATCAATGGCTAAAATCAAAAAGTGCGGTTAAAATTGACCGCACTTTTTCTTATTAATACTTAAGAGACTATTATGAGTATCAAAATCTTATCTGCAGACGAAATCAAACAAAAAAAGAATTCATACGATATTCCACCTGTTTTGTTTGCTAACCCTAAAAATCTTTATCAACGTCGTGCAAAACGTTTAAGAGAATTAGCAAAAGATCATCCATTGGCTGATTATTTACTCTTTGCTGCAGATGTTGTGGAAAGCCAATTAAGCGTATTTGAGAAAAATCCATTAGAAAAACAGCATTTCGATAATTTAGATGAACTTGAACCGTTAAATACTAAAACATTTAAACGCTCAAGCATTTGGATTGAATATCTCAAAGAAATTTTACATAGCATTAAACCAAAAGCGAATGAACAGGTTATTGCTACCATTGAAAATCTTGAAAAAGCCTCTGATAAAGAGCTTGAAGAAATGGCTACTCATCTTTTAAGCCAAGAATTTAATTTAGTGAGCACTGATAAAGCTGTCTTTATCTGGGCGGCACTTTCTCTTTATTGGTTACAATTAACTCAACAAATTCCTCATAACAGCCGCCAAGAAGGGACAGATAATCTGCATTACTGCCCTGTTTGTGGTTCTGCCCCCGTGTCAAGTGTTGTCCATATCGGTACTTCACAAGGCTTACGCTATTTGCACTGTAATCTCTGTGAAAGTGAATGGAATTTAGTGCGCGCACAATGCACAAACTGCAATGAACACAAAAATCTTGAATTGTGGTCATTAAATGAAGAACTTGCGCTCATTCGTGCTGAAACATGTGGTGATTGCCAAAGCTACTTAAAAATCATGTTCCAAGAAAAAGATCCGAACGTTGAAGCAGTAGCCGATGATTTAGCATCCATTTTCTTAGATATTGAAATGGAAGAAAAAGGCTTCGCACGCAGTGGATTAAATCCATTTGTCTTCCCTGCAGAAGAAGTATAATTTTTTACTTTTTAGATAAACAAAGTGCGGTCAACATTGACCGCACTTTTGCATTCTAGAGATAACATGCCATCACGACAGCATTTTCTCGTCCACCATCCGGTTTCGGATAATAATTTTTACGAATATCAACCTCATTAAACCCTAACTTTTCATAAAGGAAACGAGCGGGATTCGATTCACGCACTTCAAGCCAAAGCGTTTGAATGCCTTTCTCTTTAAGCTTATCCATTAAACCTTGCAATAAAAATGAACCGTAGCCCTTTCCTTGTTGAGCTGGCTCTATCGCAATATTGAATAGTGTGGCTTCATCTAATACCGTCTGGCAAATAGCAAAACCAAGCACTTGCTCTTTTTCCATCAATTTCAAATTGAGATAACGCTCGCCGATATTATTTTTCAATGTTCCCAATGACCAAGGCACAAGATGTGCTGCTTGTTCAATTTCATATAAGCGATCCATATCGCATTCTTCAATAGGAAAAAGAGAAGGCATCATGATTAAATTTGTTGGATTTGTTGCCAAAGCTCACGTTTAGCTTGGCTATTTTGCTGGAATTGTTGCCAATCAACAGAGCGATAAACACGCTCTGCATTTAAGCAATAAGGCAAACTGCGGTCGATTTCATCAGCATTTTCAGCTAATAACCAATACCACACGGAATGTTGTAACGTGATATGTTGAATTTGATCGAAGTTTAGACAAAGGCAATCTTCTTTGTTTAACTTAAGTGCGAGTCGAATATCAGCAAAAAGTGGGGAGTTCGATACGTTATCTTTCGCTACCACAATAAATTTCACTTGTTCAGACACACTCACACCAACCGCCCCTTGTAATGCTTCTGGGCGATGGAGCTGCCAACGGGTTATCCCCATTTCATTTAAAAGAAGATTGCGTCTATCCATAGATTAACGAGCGATAGTATCTAACGGATAATCTCTTAAACCTTTAACAATTGCTTGTTCTTGCGCTTCGGTTGGTTTTTCTTGATATGCTTTTAAGCTACGGAAAGAAAGAATATTTTTCGCTTGATAAACCACGGCGATAAAACGTTGGAAATCTTTACCATCACAAACATAATAAACATCTGAAGCGTTACCAATTGTTTTTAACTCACATACTTTTTTGTTTGCATCAAGATATTTTGTCGTTAATGCCGGAACATGTGAAACATCTTTTAGATAATAGGTTTCGCTCATGATGAATTTACGATTGCTACGATCTACATTCGCCGCACCACTTAAGAAACGGGGATCTTCTGATTTATCAAAAGCTTTCGTTTGTTTATAGAATTTCTCGCCGTTGAATGTCACTTCTTGGTTACCTTTTTTGATACGCTCAAACTGCGCATCTAAGCTTTGCGCTTGTGCCGCAGGTAATTCAATTTTTGAGCTTATTGGTAAGGTTGAAGGTTTTTGTTTGCTATCTTGAAGTTGTTCGATTAATTGACAGCCAGACAATAAACTTGCCATTGCAACTGCGGTGATGATTTTTTTCATAAATAATTCCTTAATAAATACGTTTAAATCGTTTTCTTTTGTTAGAATAACACTTAATTTTAACCAATAAACCACAGGATTTAAAGCGTGATTTCTCTCGAAAGCGAAGTTTTACAACGCCATCTTCCCCTTTTTAGCGGTAAATCAATTCTTCTTGCCGGCGGCATTAATGATGATTTCCCTCAAATATTGCAAAAACATTGCCAATCTGTGCAGGTTTGGAGTTGGTATTTTGATTATGCCAAAACCCAAAGTGCGGTCAATTTTGAGGTTGAATTTCAGCCGCAAGCCGATTTGATTATTTATTATTGGACGAAGAATAAACAAGAAGTGAATTTTCAGCTGATGCAACTACTCGCCAAAAGTAAAATTGGCCAAGAAGTGTTAATTATCGGTGAAAATCGTTGTGGTGTCCGTTCAGCTGAAAAACTGCTTGAACCTTATGGTGAAATTGGCAAAATCGACTCTGCACGACGTTGTGGTTTATACCATTTTTCCTTACAAAAACAACCGCACTTTGATCTTCAATCTTATTGGAAATGCTACCAAAATGATGCATTAGGCGATCTCCGTATTTACAGCTTACCGGGTGTATTCAGTACCAATGAACTTGATAGCGGAACATCACTTCTGATTTCCACTTTAACCTCACCTATTCAAGGCAAAGTATTAGACATTGGTTGTGGTGCGGGTGTCATTGGTTCAATGATTAAAAAACATCACCCTAAAGCAGATATCACGATGACCGATATTCATGCAATGGCACTTCAATCTGCTCGCCAAACGCTTGCTGAAAATCAGCTTAAAGGTCAGGTTATCGCAAGCGATGTATTTTCCCATATTGAAGGGAAATTTGATCTGATTATTTCAAACCCGCCTTTCCACGATGGAATCGACACGGCTTATCGTGCGGTGAAAGAACTTATTCAACAAGCAAAATGGCATTTAACGGCAGGCGGAGAACTGCGTATCGTTGCTAATGCATTCCTTCCCTATCCCGATTTATTAACACAACATTTCGGGAAATTTGAAGTACTTGCTCAAACCACCAAATTTAAAGTGTATTCCGTGAGAAATTAAGGAGAAAACAATGTTTGTAACCAGTTCAGCCATTCAAAATGGTGTTTTTGAAGACAAATATGGTAAACGTGGCACACAATTTAGCCCAAATGGTATGCCGACCTACTCTATTCCCTTTGAAATTCACGATGCCCCTCAAGGCACCAAATCCTTTGCAGTTGTCTTAGAAGATAAAGACGCAATTACTGCAAGTGGCTTTGTGTGGACTCATTGGCTCATTGCAGATCTTGAACGTACTGTTATTCAAGAAAATGAAAGCCAAACCGCAACAGATTATGTGCAGGGTGCAAACACTTGGGCGAGTAAATTAGGTCAATTTGATATTGAAGAAGCCTCATTCTATGGCGGTATGGCACCACCAAACTGTTTACATCGTTACGAGCTTATTGTGTATGCACTCGATACCAAACTAAACCTCAAACCGGGATTCCGTTTTAATGATCTACATTTTGCGATGCAAGGGCATATTTTGGATCAAGCTGTGATAATGGGCACCTATGATGTTTAATCATTTATAGCTCATCCTAAAAACACTATAAAAAATGACCGCACTTTGAGAGATGCGGTCACCTTTTGATGGGTTTTATGCAGCTGTTTTATTGGTATCTTTCACTAATTTCGCATGCGCTTTTTTTTGTTCCTTCATTTTTGCACTCGCTTCACGACGTTGCGTAGAAAGTTCCGCATTACGAATATTATACTCATCCACACGACTTTCATAATCATCGCGCATACTTTCGATAATCGCACGAACATCGGCAATGCTCATCTCATCATGAATATATTGATTCAAGTTATCCAATAATAGAACACGTTTTTGATTATCGCGAATTTTACGATTATTGTCTTCAATATCACGTTTAAGTTTATTTTTTAAACGATATAAACGCACATACTCTAATACTTCTTGGAAGGATTTATTTACATTTCCCATGATTGACTCTCTAAAAATTAAAAAACAAACTCAACGTAATGTATCGTTTTTTTTTCTGTCCGTCAAAAGCTTAACGTAAAATTGATGGGTTAGATCAAAAAACACTGTGATTTAGTTGATTATCCTATTTGGTAGTGGTAAAAAAGAAAAATACATTTCAATAAAATAAGGAAACACAATGTCAAAAGTCTTTAATTTTAGCGCGGGTCCAGCCATGATTTTTCCTGAGGTACTACAAAAAGCACAAGCTGAGTTAACCAACTGGCTTGGTCAAGGTGTATCGGTAATGGAAGTCAGTCACCGTGGCAAATACTTTATGGAATTGATTGCTCAAGCAGAAAAAGATCTACGTGAGGTATATCACATTCCAGATAACTATCGTGTGTTATTCCTACAAGGTGGGGCTCGTGGTCAATTTGCGGCATTACCAATGAACCTAATTGGTGAGAAAGGCAAAGCACTTTACTTAAATAGCGGTCACTGGTCTGCAACTGCAGCTAAAGAAGCTCGTAATTTTGCTGAAATTGATGAAATTACCATTGTGGAAAATGGTGAGCACACACACATCACCAATCTTGATTTCAGCGAAATCGCTGAACAATACGATTACGTTCACTATTGTCCAAATGAAACCATCAGTGGTGTGGAAATTTTTGATGTACCAAATGTGGGCGATGCTATTCTCGTGGCAGATATGTCATCTAATATTCTTTCTCGTGAAATTGATATTAGCAAATTTGGTGTCATTTATGCGGGTGCGCAAAAAAATCTTGGTCCGGCAGGGATTACGCTTGTGATTATTCGCGATGATTTGATTGGTCATGCTCGCCAAGCTACCCCATCAATTTGGAATTATGCCACGCAGCGTGATGCGGATTCTATGATCAATACCCCCCCAACCTTTGCTTGGTATCTCTGTTCATTGGTCTTCAAACACATTCAAGCAATCGGCGGCTTAAAAGAAATTGCAAAACGTAACGCAGTGAAAGCACAAACCCTTTATGACTACATTGATAGTAGCAAACTCTATCGTAACGTAGTGGCTAAAGAAAACCGTTCAGCCATGAATGTGACATTCGTAACAGGTAATCCAGAGCTTGATGCTAAATTTGTCGCAGAATCTACAGCTGCCGGTCTTCAAGCTTTAAAAGGTCACAAAGTGCTAGGTGGTATGCGCGCCTCTATCTATAACGCGATGCCATTAGAAGGTGTACAAGCGCTTATTGAATTCATGAAAAAATTTGAAGCTGAAAATAGCTAATTATCTGATTCATTAAACTCAACGTGCGGGCTGAAAGGCCCGCTCGTTTTTATAAGGAAAGCATATGCAATATATCAACGTCGCCAATCAAGGCGTAAAATCTCTTTCACCTTACCAAGCTGGAAAACCAATCGAAGAACTCGAACGCGAACTAGGCATTACTAATATCGTTAAACTTGCCTCAAATGAAAACCCTTTCGGTTTTCCTGAAAGTGCGAAAAAAGCCATTCAAGCCCAACTTGATCATTTAACTCGCTACCCTGATGCGAATGGTTTTGAACTTAAAGCAGCTATTGCGAAAAAATTTGGTGTGCAACCAAACCAAATCACCCTTGGCAATGGTTCTAACGATTTATTAGAGCTCTTTGCCCACACCTTTGCGGGTGAACACGATGAAGTGATTTATTCCCAATATGCTTTTATTGTTTACCCTTTAGTGACCAAAGCCATTAACGCCATTGCTAAAGAAATTCCAGCTAAAGACTGGGGACATGATTTAGACGGATTTTTGACCGCACTTTCAGATAAAACCAAGCTGATTTTTATTGCCAATCCAAACAATCCAACGGGGAATTTCTTAACGGAAGCAGAATTAGATGCTTTCTTGACCAAAGTACCTGAAAATGTGATTGTGGTACTAGATGAAGCTTATACTGAATTTACCCATCCAAGCGAACGTGTTAATTCTTTTGCATTACTGGAAAAATACCCGAATCTTATCGTTTCTCGCTCTCTATCAAAAGCTTATGGATTGGCGGGGTTACGTATTGGCTACGCAGTCTCTAATTCTGAAATTGCAGATTTATTAAACCGTGTTCGTCAACCGTTTAACTGTAATAGCCTAGCTTTAACCAGTGCGGTTGCGGTGATGAACGATGATACTTTTATTGAAAAAGTAGCTGAGAATAATCGCCAAGAAATGAAACGTTATGAAGCCTTCTGTCAGCAATATGGTTTAGACTTTATTCCGTCTAAAGGTAACTTTATTACCATTAATTTTAAACAACCTGCCAAACCAATTTATGATACATTATTGCACGAAGGCGTTATTGTCCGCCCGATTGCAGGTTATGGCATGCCAAATCACTTACGTATCAGCATTGGCTTGCCACAAGAAAATGACAAATTTTTTACTGCACTTAAAAAAGTGCTTAATTTAAGCAATAAAAAATAGGAGCATTTATGACTCAAGTAACAATGATGGGTAATCCCATTGAAGTAAGCGGCAACTTTCCCCAAAAAGGGGAGAAAGTGACCACACTTACGCTAACCAATAAAGAACTCGCTGACGTCACGCTTGATACTTA
The DNA here is from genome assembly GCF_900638025.1 of Haemophilus parainfluenzae. Lineage (NCBI taxonomy): Bacteria > Pseudomonadati > Pseudomonadota > Gammaproteobacteria > Pasteurellales > Pasteurellaceae > Parahaemophilus > Parahaemophilus parainfluenzae. Next base: position 1,267,387 of record NZ_LR134481.1, on the reverse strand, counting down.
TGCAGGAAAACGCAAAGTTTTAAATATTTTTCCAAGTATTGATACAGGTGTATGTGCAACTTCGGTTCGCAAATTCAATCAACAAGCAGCTAATTTAAAAAATGCTGTGGTACTTTGCATTTCAGCGGATTTACCTTTTGCACAAGCACGATTCTGCGGTGCGGAAGGTATTGAGAACGTAGAAACGCTTTCTACCTTCCGTCATAAAGACGTCCATGAAAACTTAGGGGTAAACATCACAACAGGTCCAATCGCAGGTTTAACTGCTCGTTCAGTGATTGTCTTAGATGAAAACAATAACGTGTTATATAGTGAATTGGTGTCTGAAATTAAAGATGAGCCAAATTATGAAGCTGCGCTAGCCGCACTATAATGAATAAGGCGTTTTTTCATAAAAAGCGCCTTTTATTTATTAAGGAAAGATTTCATTCAATATCAATGCAATCCCATCATCATTATGCGAAGCGGTGACACGATTGGCGGCCCGTTTAATCTCATCCGGTGCATTGCCCATTGCCACGCCTAATCCCACGTTTTCTAGCATATCTAAATCGTTAAAGTTATCACCGAAAGCGACACATTCTTCCATCTTCACATGAAAGTAATCTTCGAGAAAACGTACTGCATTACCTTTTGTCGCCGATTTATGCATCACTTCAAGGAAATTCGCATGAGAACGGCAAATACTTAAATGCGGGAATTTCTCTTTCAAGATTTGCTCAATAGCAATCACTTCATCTGTTTCACCAATGATTTGAATTTTATGTGGAGAATAGACCGCACTTTCATCATAAGGATCAATCTGAATGCCTGTTACGCTACGTTCGTAAATCACCCATTTATTATCCAAATCGCGAGCGACGCAATCATCATAAGTATAATAATTGACACCCAACGCAGGATGATCTGCTAATACTTGATTAATGGCTTGGATATCAGCGGAATCAATTTGTACCGAATAAATAGGTGTAGCTTTTTTATCTAAAATCAAGGCGCCACTAAATGCCACAATGATGTTGTAATTTTCAATGAGTTTCGCATAAGGCCAAATACCAAGCGGCGAACGAGCAGAGATTGGTGTAAATGGAATACCTTGTTTTGTAATGCGTTGAAGTGCATCTAAGGTTTTAGGCGAAATTCGATGATCCGACGTTAATAAGGTACCATCAAAATCGCTGAATACGGCTTTATACATAATTGCTCCAAATCGTCATTATTTTTCGGAAAGGTAAGGATCGACAAAGCCTAAACTCTGCATAATTTCAGTTTCTAAACTTTCCATTTCTTCGGCTTCATCATCTTCAATATGATCATAACCAAGTAAATGTAAACTACCATGCACTATCATGTGCGCCCAATGCGCCATTAAAGGCTTTTCTTGCTCGATAGCTTCACACTCCACTACCTGGCGACAAATCACCAAATCGCCCAACAGCGGTAATTCCACTTCGTCAGGACATTCAAAAGGGAAAGACAATACATTGGTTGGACGATCTTTTCCACGATAAGTCAAATTCAAGTCATGGCTTTCTGCTTCATCCACAATACGTACCGTCATTTCGACATTATCACTTTCTGGTTGCACTGCGGTGGTTGCCCATTGCAGAATTTGCGCTTCTGATGGCAAACCTTCTGTATTTTCACAGGCCAGTTGTAGATCGATAATCATATTGCCCATATTATTCTCCTAAATTCGTTTCATTTTCTGACCGCATTTTTTGCTCACGTTCAGCTCGACGCTGCGCTGCAATTTCTTGACGGCGAATTTCATCTTGGGCTTCCCATTCTTCGTAAGCTTGCACCACTTTTGCTACCACAGGATGTCGTACAATATCTTTACTTTCAAAGTAGTTAAAACTTAATTCAGACACTTTGCTTAACACTTCCATGGCGTGGCGTAAACCCGATTTTGTGCTGCGCGGTAAATCGATTTGGGTTACATCCCCTGTAATCACGGCTTTGGAGTTAAACCCAATACGGGTTAAAAACATTTTCATTTGTTCGACCGTCGTATTTTGGCTTTCATCTAGAATGATAAAGCTATCATTGAGTGTACGCCCACGCATATAAGCTAATGGCGCAATTTCAATCACATTACGCTCCATCAATTTTTGTACGCGTTCAAAGCCAAGCATTTCAAATAACGCATCATAAAGTGGTCGTAAATAAGGTTCAATTTTCTGTCCTAAATCACCGGGCAGGAAACCTAATTTTTCGCCTGCTTCCACCGCAGGACGAGTCAGCAAAATGCGACGAATTTCTTGGCGTTCTAATGCCTCTACAGCTGCTGCTACAGCTAAAAAGGTTTTCCCCGTTCCAGCGGGTCCAATCCCAAAACTAATATCGTGCGTAAGAATATTGTGTAAATACTGAATTTGATTTTCACCACGCGGTTTAATCAAACCACGCTTGGTTTTAATTGTGGTGCTATAGACGTGATTTTCACTGCGTGACTCACTACCTTCTTGCGATAACATTCTGCTCTCTTGCAGAGCAATATGTACATCTTCCAAATCAAGTTCTTTCACTTTCCCCTTAATTGGTGCTGTTTCCACATATAATGCCTGGATTAATTTAGCCGCACGCTCAATTAATTGCTCATGATGTGGTTTCGGACTTTCATTGTTAGATTTCACCGTGAAAGTAAAATTATTGCGGGAAATATTGAGATTAAATTCTTTTTCAATCAGTTTGATATTTTCATCAAATGCACCACAAAGGGATTGCAGACGATCATTTTCTTGAGGTTCTAAGGTAAAAGTTGTCATTAAATGTCATTTTAGAATTGTGAATACTACCTCTATTTTAGCCTAATTACGATGAATGTAAAACGGGCCTCACCAACTGATGAAGCCCGATAATAAAATTAAGGTAATTCTGGGAAAAGCATCTTAATCACATTCATTGTCAATCGTCGAGATTGTCCACTAAATGGGAAAATATGCATCATCATCATAGGATTAAAGTTTGCTTCAATCACGCCCCACGAATGTAGACTTGGTTCTGCCGGCTGTTTCAAGTCAGGAATAATTAAATCCACACCACAAACTGCCGCCCCCATTGCTTTGCTAATCCCTACCGCAATTTCTTTGTAACTGGCATGCATTTCATCCGTCATATCAATAGAATCACCGCCTGTACTAATATTAGAATTCGCACGTAATTGAACAAGTTGATCTTTTGCAGGAATAGAATTCACGGTTAATCCTTGCTCCTTAAGCTGCAACAGCTCAATATCCCCCAATGCTATTTTTTTCAATGGCGTACGACTGCCATCGCCCCGTAAAGGATGATCATTTTTAGCGGCAACTAATTCAGCAACAGTATGTACACCATCTCCAATTACATTTGCTGGAACACGTAATAAGACGGCTAACGTTTGATCACCCAGCACAAAGAAACGATATTCAGTGCCCTGTAGATAATCTTCAACCATGATCTCTTTATCTTCACGGAAAGCAATCTCTACTGCTTTTGTAAAATCTTCTCTATTCGTTACACCCTGTTGGAAAATGCTGATCCCTAAACCAAAATTCGTTGATTTTGGCTTAATCACGACGGCTCGATTCTCAAAAAGTGGGAAATTTTCGACCGCACTTTTCACATCGGTAAATTCGATACTTTGCGGTACGTTAAATCCTGCTTTCGCTAACACTTTCTTCGTCACCACTTTATTTTCCATAATGAGTGGAGAAATATAGCTATCATGAGAAGTCATATTACCATTTTTCACATACTCCAAATGTTCGCCAAATTGAAGACTAATAAATTGATCACGTTCATCCAAAATCTCAATGTTTAATCCTTTTTGGATTGCATCAAACAATAATGCCTGTGTTGACAGTTCCATATTATCAAACGCAGTTAATGCATAAAAACGTTCAAAGGCTTTTGCTTTATTGGATTGCGCAATATCAGCCCCTAATTGTTGGTAACTACCGACCTGCTCAATTGCCGCGACCACTTTTGCACAAAGCGTTTGGCTTGGATCAGCAAATTGCCCTAATTTGTCTTTAACAATGGTTTTAATCTCATCACTCACATTGAGTTGCTCAAGCATTTTGAGCATTTCAAGGAGGACTAATTCCCCTTCTACCGCATAAACACTTTGCTGTCTTGGGTCTTCCCATGCCACTTCAGCAAGACGTGCTTTGCCTAATTTTATACCTTCTTGATCAGCGGTATCATCAAGCCATGCCATTAACAAAATAAAATAATGAATGAATTTCGCGTCAGCGAGTTCCATTCCATAAGGTGCAAACGGATTGAGATCAAACAAACGAAATTCTAAATATTGAATTCCTTTTTGAAGTAAATCGCGCGCTTTTTTAGCTCCACGCAAACGTACGCTTGAGTAAAACTCTTTTTCCGCAATCAAATCACCCGATTTCACCCAGTGTTCTAACGTCTCAACATAGTCTTGCAAACTGTCATAAGAGACGTGGATCTTCGGATCATTCACATAACCATATTTTCCTGACCGTAAACTGCGCACATATTGATGCAATTTAAGGGGGGAATTACCTCTGAAATATTTTTCCTCTACTGTCGGTGTCGCAGAAAACAGATAAAGCAGAATCCATTGATAGCGTAAGAAGTTCTTCGCTATTTTTAGGTAAAAACCATTTCTAAAATCAACCGCACTTTGTGTTTCATTTTGCGCATAAAATAAGGCATCAATAAACTTAGGTTCAATCTGAAAATTATAATGAATGCCACTGACCATTTGCTTGTATTTACCATAAGATTGAACTAAATGCTCACGATAAGCCACATCTTCTGAATTATCTAATTGAGCGACCTTAATCTGATCTTCCGGCGGTAAACCGGCTGGCATACTGAAAGGAAAAATAAATTCATTGTCGGGTAATGTTCGCAAGGTGACTTCATGAATTGCCGAGAGCCAACGTAATGTGTCCTCTAATTTTTTCATAGGCGGAGTCACCAGTTCCAACTGGCTTTCCGCAAAATCCGTTTGAATATAAGGATGAAAGCGACGATTACCAAAGGCTTTCGGATGTGGTGTTGTCACAATTGAGCCATTAGCATGTACACGTTGACTTTCCTTCTCTATGCCGAAAGAACCTTGTTGAAATAAGAGTTCCAAATGATGTTGCTTAATAATTTGCTGAATATTCATAGCCGTCCTTATTAGATATTTCTACTTCACATTATGTAAAAAAATCACTATAGAACAAAGGAAGAAAATGGAATGGAATATGAAATTTTGATATAAGAAAAAATACCTGATAATTATTTGCATTATCTATTTTAAGTGATTAGAATAGGGCAACTTTTATTTTCAGAAAATGGGCGATTTGCCCAATAAAATAAGGAGTTTTCATGAAAATTAAGCACTTCCAAATTGCCGCACTAACTGGCTTAATGGCGTTTGCAGGATTCGCTTCTGCAGATATTACCGTTTACAACGGCCAACACAAAGAAGGTTCTCAAGCTGTTGCTGATGCATTTACAAAAGCAACGGGCATTAAAGTGACCTTAAACAGTGCGAAAAGCGATCAACTTGCAGGTCAATTAAAAGAAGAGGGCGATAAAACCCCTGCTGACGTATTCTTTTCTGAACAAACTGCACCTTTCGCTGCCCTGTCTGATGCAGGCTTATTAGAACCGCTTTCTGCAGATACTATTAAACAAACTGCACACAAGGGCGTTCCTGTTGCACCGAAAAAAGACTGGGTCGCATTAAGCGGTCGTTCTCGTGTTGTGGTTTACGATCACACTAAATTATCTGAAAAAGACATGGAAAAATCCGTGTTAGATTATGCAACACCAAAATGGAAAGATAAAATTGGTTACGTTCCAACTTCAGGCGCATTCTTAGAGCAAGTGGTTGCGATTACCAAATTAAAAGGTAAAGATGCCGCTCTTAAATGGTTAAAAGGCTTAAAAGAAAACGGTAAACTTTATGCGAAAAACAGCGTTGCTCTTCAAGCGGTTGAAAATGGTGAAGTACCAGCAGCGTTAATCAACAACTATTACTGGTATACACTTGCAAAAGAAAAAGGTGCTGATAACCTCAAAACACGTCTTTACTTCATTCGTCATCAAGATCCAGGTGCATTAGTGACCTATTCTGGTGCAGCTGTATTAAAAGGTTCTAAAAATAAAGAAGAAGCGAAAAAATTCGTTGATTTCTTAGCAAGTAAAGAAGGACAACAAGCGTTTGTTTCAGTACGTGCAGAATACCCACTTCGTACCGATGTGGTTTCTCCATTCAACATGGAACCTTATGCGAAATTAGAAGCGCCTGTTGTTTCGGCAACGACTTCTGAAGACAAAGACAACGCCAATAAACTTATTGAAGAAGCTGGTTTGAAATAAGTTTAATTTGCTATGCAATATAGGGCGTGTAATACACGCCCTTCTGTTATTTACTCTACTTATTTTACACTAATATTTTAAAGGATTTTTCTGTGTCTAATCGCCCACCTCGCTGGCTTATTGCCTTAATCGTGCTGATTAGTTTGCCATTATTACTCCCTTTTTTATATGTTATTGAGCGAGCAGCAAATGTCGGATTGGCTCGCAGCATTGAATTACTTTGGCGTCCAAGAATGTGGGAATTGCTCAGTAATACCTTACTTTTAATGGTATTTGTCACGCTTTTTGCCATTGTCCTCGGCACGGCATGTGCTTTTTTATTGGAACGTTATCGCTTCTGGGGAAAAGGCTTTTTCCAAGTCGCCATGACGCTCCCCCTTTGTATCCCCGCTTTTGTGAGTTGTTTTACTTGGATCAGTCTCACTTTTAAAGTGGAAGGCTTTTGGGGAACGATTGGGATTATGACGCTAAGTTCTTTCCCGCTTGCCTATCTTCCCGTCGCTGCTACCTTAAAAAGACTTGACCGCTCTTTAGAAGAAGTGAGCCTTTCATTGGCTAAAAGCCATGCTTACACATTTTGGCATGCGATTTTTCCACAACTCAAACCCGCCATCGGTAGCAGCATATTATTAATTGCGCTTCATATGTTGGTAGAGTTTGGGGCAGTTTCTATTTTAAATTATCAAACCTTCACCACAGCTATTTTCCAAGAATATGAAATGGCCTTTAATAACAACACCGCTGCCTTACTTTCTGGTGTGTTAATGGTGATCTGTATCCTTGTTGTGATGGGTGAAATTCGTTTTAGAGGCACACAAACGCTCTATCAAAGCGGCAAAGGTGTAATACGTCCCTATCCGTTGAAAACGCTATCCGTAGGAAAACAAATTTTAATCGTGGGCTTCTTTACAACCATTTTTATGCTCAGTATTGGTGTGCCGATTACTATGCTGATTTATTGGCTAAAAGTAGGAAGCTCTATTAAAAGTGCGGTCGATTTTGGAGAATTTTTTACCGCCTTCACAAATTCATTGACCATATCTATCCTTGGTGCAGCACTTACCGTTATCTGTGCTTTGCCGTTGGTATGGGCCGCAGTACGCTATCGCAGTAAATTAACAATTTGGCTTGATCGAATCCCTTATCTACTTCATGCTGTGCCAGGGCTTGTTATCGCATTATCGTTAGTTTTCTTTACCATCAACTATGCGTATTCCCTTTATCAAACCTTTGCCATGGTTATCGTCGCCTACTTTATGCTTTATCTTCCAATGGCACAAACGACCTTGCGTAGCTCACTTGAACAAATGTCTAGCAACATTGAAAAGGTAGGACAAAGTTTAGGCCGTAGCAACTTTTATATTTTCCGTACCTTAGTTATTCCAGCCATGTTGCCAGGGATTGCAGCCGCCTTTGCTTTAGTGTTCTTAAACTTAATGAAAGAACTCACCGCGACCCTATTGCTGACCCCAAATGATATTAAAACGCTTTCAACTGCGGTGTGGGAATATACGTCCGATGCGCAATATGCGGCCGCTACCCCTTATGCCATTATGTTAGTGCTATTTTCAGGGATTCCTGTATTTTTACTGAAACGATACGGTTTTAAATAACGAAAGATAAAAATGACAATATTACTCGATATTAAAAATTTAAATAAATCCTTTAATGGGCACCAGGTTCTACATAACATCTCTCTACAATTAAAGAAAGGTGAAATTCTCTTTCTTCTTGGTGCATCTGGTTGTGGGAAGACAACCTTATTGCGTAGCATTGCTGGTTTTGAACAACCTACAAGTGGGGAGATTTGGTTAAAGAATCAACCTATTTTTAAAGAAAATCTCAATGTGCCAACTCAGCAACGCAAATTAGGCTATGTGGTACAAGAAGGCGTATTATTCCCTCATTTAAATGTTTACCGCAATATTGCTTATGGCTTAGGCGATGGTAAAGGGAAAACTGAAGAGGAAAAACAACGCATACAGGAAGTGATGAAACTGACGGGCATTAGCAGTTTAGCTGACCGTTTCCCTCATCAGCTTTCTGGTGGTCAACAGCAACGTGTTGCACTTGCTCGAGCTCTTGCACCAAGCCCTGAGTTAATCCTGTTTGATGAGCCATTTAGTGCATTAGATGAACATCTAAGAAATCAAATTCGTTACGATATGTTGCAAGTATTAAGAGAAAGTGGTTCCGCTGCCGTATTCGTGACCCATGATCGTGATGAAGCGCTATGCCATGCGGATAAAATTGCAGTGATTCAAGAAGGGAAAATTCTCCAGATTGCGACACCTAAAACGCTCTATTGGTCACCTCAGTATTTGTCTATTGCTAAATTTATTGGGGAAAACATTATTCTTCCTGCAATATTAAAAAACGAAGGCATCGCGACCTGTCAATTAGGTGAAATTGCCATCGAAAATAAAGGAAATAGCCATACGCAAGGTAAAGTTCTATTTCGCCCAGAGCAATTCTCTCTTGCGAAAAAAATCCAAGATCCGAGCGCTTCTTTTAACGGTGAGATTAAACGGATTGAATCAAGAGGACGAGCTATCAATATTTGTATTGATGTTAGCGGTTATGAATTGAATATCAATGAAGAGCTCATTAACGAATATCATACTGGCGAACAAGTCACGCTGTATTTATATGGGAAAGGCGTGTTCTATAATGACTAAAAAAGGCGGAACACATTGTTCCGCCTTTTTATATGATTTAATGACCAAGTGATTTTCGCATTTTGATGTTGAGCATTTCAACTACTGCTGAGAAGCCCATTGCAAAGTAAATGTAGCCTTTTGGAATATGAATATCCAAACTTTCAGCCATTAAACTTACGCCAACCAAAATTAAGAAGGCTAAGGCTAAAATCTTTAATGTTGGATGGGTATCAACAAAATCACCAATTGGTTTGGCCGCAAACATCATTACACCTACTGCAATCATAATTGCCAATATCATCACTGGAAGGTGATTTGCCATCCCTACAGCTGTGATGACAGAGTCTAAAGAAAATACGATATCTAAAATCGCAATTTGGATTAATACCCCCAAATAACTGACTTTCTTCTTGTTATTCTCTTCTTCATGATGTGCTTCAGGATGCATCGCTTCTTTGATTTCACCTGTACTTTTCACAATCAGGAATAAGCCCCCAACGAATAAAATCAAATCACGGCCTGAAATTTCCTGACCAACTAAAGTGAATAGAGGCTCCGTTAATTTCATCATCCAAGAAAGGGAAACAAGAAGTAAAATACGGGTAATCATCGCTAATCCAAGACCGATAATGCGACCAGATTGGCGTTGATTCGCCGGTAAACGTCCCACTAAAATACTAATAAAAATAATGTTATCGATACCCAAGACGATTTCAAGTGCGGTCAAAGTAAGCAATGAAATCCATGCTTCAGGATCAACAAGCCATTCAAACATAATATGTTCCTATAATAAAATCCGAAAGGTTGGATCATAGACAGTTCGCATAGAAAATCAAGGTTTTTCCTAACTTTTTAAGGTCTCGAAAATCTTTTCTGCTAACGCTTTAGAAATACCGGGTACAGAGGCGATCTCATCCAACGTGGCATTTTTCACACCTTGCAATCCCCCTAAATATTTCAGCAAGGCTTGACGTCGTTTAGCGCCCACCCCTTCAATGGTTTCCAATCCACTTTGGGTAAAGGCTTTTTGGCGTTTTTGACGATGACCGCTAATCGCATGATTATGGCTTTCATCTCGAATATGTTGGATTAAATGCAGCGCAAGACTATCATCCGGCAAATGGATTTCACGATCTTGTTTGCTGATAATCAACACCTCTTGTCCTGCTCGACGATCCACTCCTTTTGCCACACCAATTAAGTGCGGTCGATTTTTATCCCATTTTACGTTGAGGTGATGAAAAACCGCTAAGGCACGATTAAGCTGCCCTTTACCACCATCAATAAAAATAATATCGGGGATTTTATCTTCCTCAAGATCGCGGTCGTAACGTTTCTTTAAGGCTTGCTCCATCGCGGCATAATCATCGCCACCAGTAATGCCTTCAATATTAAAACGGCGATAATCTGATTTCAGTGGGCCTTCTTGATTAAATACCACGCAAGATGCGACGGTTTGATTCCCCATCGTATGACTAATATCAAAACATTCCATACGTTTAATTTCAGGCATATCGAGCAATTCACAAAGCGCCTGATAACGTTCATGCATTCTGGAAGATTGTTTAAGTTGAGTCGCTAAAGCCGCTTTGGCATTAATTTGTGCGAGTTGTAGATATTTACCTTTATCACCTTTAGCGGATTCTTGTATCACCACTTTTCGGCCAGCTTGTTCAGTTAATAAGGCCTCAAGCTCCGCTTTTTCATCTAATTTATGATCCACAATAATACTATTAGGAATACTTCTGCCCTGATGACCTTGTAAATAAAACTGCCCAACAAAAGTGGCTGTTAATTCAGATAAATCTGTATTAGCGGGTACTTTCGGAAAATAGCTGCGATTGCCTAATACTTTACCTTGACGAATAAACATCACTTGAACACAAGCTAAACCATGTTGATACGCAATAGACATAATATCCATATCGTCCAAACGTTCATTGGAAACAAATTGTTTTTCGATAACCGCACGAACCGCTTGAATTTGATCACGATAACGTGCAGCTCCTTCAAAATCTAAATCTCGGCTCGCCTGCTCCATTTTACCAATGAGATAATCTAATACTTGCTGATCTTTTCCTTGCAAAAATAATCGTGCTAATTCTACTTGTTGGTTATATTCTTCATCGCTCACATAACCTGCCACACAAGGTGCAGAACAACGCCCGATTTGATATTGCAAACAAGGGCGGGAACGATTGTTATAAACCGAATTTTCACATTGACGAACAGGGAATAATTTTTGCATTAACGACAAGGTTTCACGCACGGCACCCGCATGAGGATAAGGTCCGAAATACTCGCCTGCAATTTTTTTCGTTCCACGATAAGAAGTTATACGAGGATGACGTTCTTTCGTCAATAAAATAAAAGGATAGGATTTATCATCTCGCAATAATACGTTATAACGAGGTTGATAAAGCTTAATGAAATTATGCTCAAGCAATAATGCTTCTGTTTCTGAAGAGGTAATCGTCGTATCAATATGATGAATTGACGACACCAAGGCTTCTGTTTTTTTGCTGCTTAAGTTTTTTCGGAAATAGCTGGAAAGGCGCTTTTTAAGATCTTTCGCTTTACCCACATAAATAACCTGATCTTTATCGTCATACATACGATACACACCAGGTTTATGAGAAACATCGGAGAGAAACTTTTTGGAATCAAACATGAATAAGATTTTTGAAATAAGATGAATCCATAACCTCAAGAAAATTCACTATAAATTATACTGAGTTTAACAATTCAACACTGAAAGAATATTGTAAGAACAACCAATTCAATCTCTACAAGAAAGAGTCAATTTATCATTTCATGACATATGACTCCATAATAGTTAATGTTATTATTGCTAGAAAATTGCTTCTAATCGTACAAATGCACCAAGATGATGATTACGATCCTGACTTCGGTCATTATAGTAATTTAGTTCAGGTTGAATAAACAGCCATTTTCGCCAAATTGGCTGACGCCAGCTTATAAATGGTCCGTATTGGTTTATATCAAATTTATTATGATCTAAATCACCACCGATAAAAATACCGTAACTTAAGCGTTTATCATTTGCAAAATCATGCTGTTGATAAATACTATTTCCCCATGAAATATCTTCGTCGATGTCATGCTCATATTGCAGGTATAAGTTGTCGCCGATAAATGTGTTTACTGAACGGCTATAAGTTGTTTCAAAATTAGTACGAACGTAATGTTTACTATTGCTGCCATAACGGTAAATTTGTTCTAGCCTAGTCGCAAGATCATCATTGATCTGCCATCCTTTTTCACCTTTAAAGCGAACATAAACATCCGCTCCTGAGCGAATACCAAGATCCAGATGAGTATCAATACCTAATTTTTTAATACCATCAGACCAGCGTAAACCAATAGAAGCATTATCGTTACGTGCCTGACTACGATTGTAACTTTTATTGTCGTCTAATGGTTTTTTATACACATTGCCGACATGGTTTTTATCACTAGCCTGGTTTTCCAAATCTTCATCCCCAAATACTAAACTTAGTCGTTTTTTCAAACTCGGTAAACGAATTTTACCACGAACCCGCGGTTTAAATGAAAAATGGTCATAATGATTCCATTGGCTATCCATCATTACACGTAATCTTGCCCTTGCGGGATGATCCACATCAGGATCACTTATCCAGCTATCAATATTTTGTGCCCAACTATTTAAGGTTGTTTTAACATTAATATGTTGTTTATCAACCCAAGTATTTTCCCGTTCTTCTGCTTGAGCAAGTTGGGGTATCTGAGTCATACAGAGACATGTCATCAATAAGTTAAATTTTTTCATATTCTTGTTATCTCTCTTCAATATAGTTCATATCATATAGCAGACATTTTTTCAGCGAAAAATTTATTTAAATAGCATCTGATTTATTCAAAGTACATCAAGTGATAGATTTTAGAAGAGTCCTTACTTTTTCTAAATCTTCTACTGTATCCACACCAACAGCCGGGACTTCTTTTGCCAATTCTACGTGAATACGCTCACCGTACCACAATACACGGAGTTGCTCTAATTTCTCTAAGTTTTCTAACTGCGTTGGTGCCCATTGCACATATTGTTTAATAAAGCCTGCACGATAAGCATAAATACCAATATGACGAAGATACGCATCAGCCAATTGCGCCTTGGAGGTATCCGCTAATTGCATAAATTGATCACGATCGTAAGGAATCACTGAACGGGAAAAATATAAAACGTAGCCATCTTTATCCGTAACAACTTTCACCGCATTTGGGTTAAATAACTCTTCCGCTTCGTGAATTTTCACTGCAAGCGTCGCCATATTCACATTAAATTTCGCTAAATTCTCTGCCACTTGACTCACAATAACGGGAGGAATTAGCGGCTCATCCCCTTGGATGTTTACAATAATTTCATCATCAGCAATACCAAGCTTACTCACTACTTCCGCTAAACGCTCAGTACCAGAATTATGTGCTTCTGATGTCATACACACTTCTGCCCCAAAAGCTTTTGCTGCCTTTTCAACTTGTTCGTTATCTGTCGCAATAATGACTCGGCTCGCGCCTGATTGTTGAGCTTTCTCAAAAACATGTTGAATCATGGGTTTACCGGCAATATCAGCTAAAGGTTTACCTGGTAAGCGACTCGATGCAAAACGAGCAGGGATAATAACTGTAAATGACATAATCATTCCTTATTCTTTCAGTGTTTCGGCTTTTTCTGCCAACAAAACCGGCACGCCGTTTTCAATAGGATACGCCACTTGCTCAAAAGGGCAAATGAGCCGTTGATTTTCTTGATCGTATTTCAATCTTGCCAAACATCGCGGGCAAGCGATCACGTCTAATAATCGAGGATTGAGTTTTTCACGCATATTTCACTCGAGTAAAGTTAAACCAAATGACGGATTTTTTCCCACAATTGTGGAAGTTTTTGGCCTTGATTTTCAGCCTCCACAATCTCCGCATCAACAGGAATATACCACCAATTCTCTTTAGCAAAAGCTTGGCATTTTACGGCATCCTTTTCGGTCATAAAGAGCGGTTGATTTTCTGCGAGTTTTTCTAAAAATTGTGGCTCGAAATGCTGGTGATCTTGAAAAGCTTTCGTATTTTCTAAACGAATATTTAAATTTTCCAACATCGTGAAAAAACGCTGTGGGTTACCAATTCCCGCGATAGCTGAACCTTGGGTAAACTCACTTAACAAGCGTTTTTCTGCCGTCACTAAATTAATGGCATAATGAGGAACTAATTGCATAATGGCATCAGAATAAGCATTTTTTCCGCCATTAGTAATCACAAAGTCCACATTTTTTAAACGACTTGGCAATTCACGCAAAGGTCCTGCAGGTAGCACAAAGCCGTTCCCTAAAGCGCGTTCTGCATCCATCACCACTATTTCAATATCACGTTGCAACTTATAATGTTGTAATCCATCATCGGAAATAATCAGATCGCAATCCAGTGTTTTCAAAAGTAATTCAATAGCTTGTTGACGATTTGGTGAAATCACCACAGGCACACCTGTTCTTTTGGCGATTAAAACAGGTTCATCGCCCCCTTGAATGGGGTCAGTTTCTGGTGTGACAAGTAAAGGATAGGTTTTGGATTGGCTACCATAGCCACGAGAAATCACGCCTATACGTAATCCTTGTTGTTGTAACGTTTCAGCTAACCAGACAACGACAGGGGTTTTACCATTTCCACCGACAGAAAGATTGCCGACAATAATGACCGGTTTCGGAGATTTATAAGAGGATAAGATATTCAGGGAAAATAATGCCCGGCGAATTTGGCTAATCAACCAAAATAGCAGTGAAAAAGGAAGGAGCAACCAAGCTAGCTTTGAATTAGAGTACCAAAAAGGCATTTCATTTATCCTATATTGATTTTGGGCGAACACATTGGCTCGCCCTTATTATTTTATCCGCTAAACTGCATACTGTGTAATTGTTTATACGCACCATCAAGCTCTAATAAATCTTGATGCGTACCACGTTCTTTAATTTCACCGTGTTCAATAACTAAGATTTCATCGGCATTTTCAATGGTTGATAAACGATGCGCAATAACCAATACCGTACGATCTTTTTTCAGTTCTTCTAATGCAGACTGAATCGCACGTTCAGATTCGGTATCGAGAGCAGAAGTCGCTTCATCTAAAATTAAAACAGGTGAATTACGTAATAGCGCACGAGCAATGGCTAAACGCTGACGTTGACCACCAGAAAGACTTGCGCCATTCTCACCAATAACGGTATCAAAACCTTGTGGAAGTTTCTCGATAAACTCTAGGGCATAAGCCGCTTTTGCTGCTTCGATAATTTGCTCACGGCTGTATTTATCTTCTGCCGCATAGGCAATATTATTGGCAATCGTATCATTAAATAAATGCACTTGTTGAGAAACAACAGAACAATTCTCACGTAAATTAGATAAACGATAATCTTGAATCCTCACGCCATCTAATAAAATTTCACCTTCATCAATATCGTAGAAGCGTGTGACTAAATTAGCAATGGTTGATTTACCCGAACCTGAACGCCCCACTAATGCCACAGTTTTGCCGGCAGGAACATTAAAAGAGATATTATTTAAAGCTTTCTCTTCCTTACTCTCATAAGCAAAACTTACGTTTTTAAATTCTAAATCACCTTTTGCGGGTTCGGCTTTATATGTACCATTATCTTTCTCTGTTTCCAAATTTAAGATCGCAAATAATGTCTGACAAGCCGCCATACCGCGTTGGAATTGTGAGTTCACATTCGTCAAAGATTTTAACGGACGCATCATCGCTAACATGGAAGAGAAGACGACTGTAAAAGAACCTGCAGTTAAATTATCATCCGCAATTAATGGTGTGGTTGCCAAATAAAGCACGGCGGCTAACGCCAAAGAAGCAATCACTTGCACAACAGGATCAGAAATCGCATCGGCCGTCACCATTTTCATGCCTTTACGACGCATATCGTTACTCACTTTATCGAAACGTTCTTCTTCCACTAATTGCCCACCAAAAGAAAGCACCACTTTATGCCCTTTTAGCATTTGTTCCGTCGCAGAGGTTAATTCCCCCATAGAATCTTGCATGTTTTTACTAAGCTTACGGAAGATCTTCGATACAACGCGAATAAGCACCGCAATAATTGGTCCAATGACAAAAAGAACCAAAGTCAGTTCCCAACTAGTGTAGAACATCACGACGAGCAATGAAATTAAATAGGCACCCTCACGTACAATGGTCACTAATGAATTAGAGGAAGAATTAGCAATCATTTCTGAATCGTAAGTAATACGAGAAAGCAATTTTCCTGTTGAATTACGATCAAAGAAACTTACCGGCATAAACATCAAATGTTTAAACAAACGGCGGCGCATAATCATCACCACTTTACCAGATACCCACGCCAGGCAATAAGTAGAGACAAAGTTGGTCACCCCACGCAATATAATCATACCAACCACAACAAATGCCATCATTTTCAAGAAAGAATGATCTGCTTTCCCAAAACCATCATCGAGCAACGGTTTAAGCATATAAATCAGGCCAGAATCAGCTAATGCATTAAAAACGAGAGCGACGGCAGCGACAAATAAACCTGATTTAAAAGGTGAAATCATCGGCCATAAACGCTTAAAAGTTTGCGAGGTTGAGAAATCTTTATCTTGCATAGTTTGTTCTTGCATCACATTATCTTAATAAAAATTGGCTGCATTGTACCTGTTATTTCGGGGATAATCCAATTACACGGACAAACCAAGGTGAAAAATCTCCTCTCGCCTTTTCAATTTCAATGCCCTTTTCAGTAAAATTTAACCTTATATGCCCTGAAATAGCGGTATTTTCGACCGCACTTTGATAACGATTTAATCGTTCAATGACTGTTGGATGAGGAAAATTCCACGCATTCCATCGTCCACTTGAAATTAAGGCCATATCCGGTTTTGTCTGTAACAGTAAAATCTCGCCTGTTGAAGTTTTACTACCATGATGTCCTACCTGTAACACATTAATTTTGCCTAAGTTTTCGGCAAAGACTCTTTCTGTTGCTACATCCGCATCACCGGTTAAAAGGATCTGATACTGTCCATCCGTTAGTAAAATTACGCAAGATTGGGGATTCTCCGCCCTATCTGTTATTTGTGTTGGTGAAAGAACTTTAAAATCAAGCCCTCGCCACTGCCATTGTTTCCCCTGAAGGCAAAAAGTGCGGTGCGTTTCGCCATAGTTTTTACGAGAAGGTGTAATCAGTTCAATCTCTGGATATGTGGCTAAAATCGCTTTAGCACCGCCTGAATGATCATTATCATCATGGCTTAAAATCAAGGTTTCAAGTTCAATGCCTTCCCGTTGAAGATAAGGTAATATCTCTAATTCCGCCATAGAAGAGCCACCTATTCCACTCTGCCAAGCAGGCCCTGTGTCATACAACACCCCTTTCCCCTCTTTCACAATTAAGGTTGCTAAACCTTGTCCAACATCTAACGTATCTAACTGCCATTTGGGTTTAGTGAAATAACGATAGCCAAGCGAACCAATACAAACACAAAAAATAAAAATGATGCCTAAAAGTGCTTTTCGATAATTGTCTGGCGGTAAAATTTTTGTGCTATTTAGTGTGAAAAATTGACTGGATTTTAACGGTGTATTTTTTGTTTGAGCTTGAGATGAAAAATACAATCTACCTAACATTCCGCTAAAAATAAGGCTTAAAAGTGCGGTCAAAATGAGGGATAAATTAATTGAAATCGGAACATGCGATCCTTGGAAAACACGGAGACATTGCGTTATCCCTTGAGCAATCACATTTGCAAGATGCCAAGAAGAAAATACACCATTGGTCAACACCGCAAAGAGAATCAATGGCACAAGTAAGAAACTATACAAGGGCACTGCGATTAAATTCGCTAAGAATCCATTTAATGCTAAGCCATTAAAAAAGAAAAGCTGAATGGGCGTGAATAAAATTAGCAGCCCTAACTGCAAATGAAACAAGCCTAAAATCCACCGCACTTTGTTAGATAATTTTTGATGTCGCCATTCAATGATTGATAAGGGAACATATCGATACCACACAATCAGGCAGGTAACAGCACCAATTGAAAGCCAAAAGCTCACCGAAAGCGGCATTAGCGGATCGCAAAACAACAAAAATGCCACGACTAAACACAGCATTTGCAACGGCGTGTAATATCGTCGCGAAAATTGAAGGATTGCAATAAAAAGCAATGCCATCATTGCACGAAAGGTCGGTAAACTAAATCCAGCTAAATAGGCATAACCTAAAGCAATCAACACACCAAAGCAAAACGGAAACCAGGACGAAATAAAGCGTGTAGGCAGTGCGAGTTGCAATAATCGAGCAAAGAAAAAACCTATACCCATTGCTAAACCGATATGGAGGCCTGAAATCGCAATCAAATGGGCCGTATTCGTTTGTTGATAAATTAGCCACGTTTTATTATCCAGCCAAGCCCGCTCACCAAATGCCAATGCGATAAGTAAACCTTGCAAAGAAAGTCCTTCCGTCTGCCTGAGACTATTCTGTAGAAAATATGTACGGTAAGAAAAATCCTCCCCAATTTTGACCGCACTTTTCACATTTCCTACGGCAATAATCCTCTTGGAAAAATACCATTGTTGTCGATCAAACCCACCGTGATTTAATCTCGCCGAAATAGGACGAAGCTTTACATCCGCCCGCCAAATTTCACCAAGTTGCGGTTTTTCTGGTGCTCTCCAATTAATAAAAAGCCGTTGTTCTTCCTTATCAAATAAAGACGTCGTAGCAACCAATGTTTGATAATCTTGCTGATGAAGAATTTCTGAGATATGGAGATCTAATGTGATTTTAGTTGGTAAACTGGAGATTTTTTCTGCTTGAGTCAATAACGATAAGGCTTGTGAATGCGTATAAGCTAAAGTAAGCAAAAATAAGATAGCATTTATGCAAAAATTTCTAACTGTAAAATAGCTAAACCAATGACAACAAAATACAATCATAACCAACATTAAAATTCCCACCTTTGCCTGCTGCCAAGTAAACAGAAAAAAATCTGGCACAATAAGCAAAGATAAAGCAGAGCAAATGAGCATAATGCACATTTGAAATAATGTAATTTTCATTTAGCGGTTATTTATAGCAAAACGTAAGACAACCTAACCTTCACCTTGCTGATAAGCAAATGAATATACTGTTTTTTGCGATCCTGATCGCAAATTTGAAACTTTGCAGCTAAATTTATTTGCTAAATAGATGAAGTTCTGCTATTTATATCGCCCTCAAAATAACAGGGGGCTGATCTCAACTATTTTTTAATGATGAGAACCCATCACAACAACAAGACAGGAAGTAGTAAAAATCTGTACCACAATTAGGAGTTATTATGTCTAAGGCGTCTCTAAGTTTGCTAGATTTAGCAGGTGTTAAACCCTATCAACTAAAGCCTGATGAAGAATACATGAATGAAGATCAAATTCTTCATTTCAGAAAAATTTTAACTGCATGGCACGAGCAAATTGTAGAAGAAGCATCAAGAACCGTTGCTCATATGCAAGATGAAGCATCAAACTTTCCTGATCCTGCCGACCGAGCTACGCAAGAAGAAGAATTCAGTCTGGAATTACGTAACCGCGATCGTGAACGAAAATTAATGAAGAAGATTGAATACACATTAAAAAAATTAGACACTGATGACTTCGGTTATTGTGATTCTTGCGGAGAAGAAATTGGCATTCGTCGCTTAGAAGCGCGTCCTACTGCTGATCTTTGTATTGATTGCAAAACTCTCGCTGAAATTCGAGAAAAACAAGTTGCTGGTTAATTTTTTCAAATATCCTGCGAAAAAAGTGCGGTCAAAAACAACCGCACTTTTCCTGTTTTTATCAAATGCGTATTTAACATAGAGAATGGAGTAAATTATTCTTACGTATATAAAAAATTTATTTGGTAAAAAAACTAAAAAAGAAACTGAAACCAATATAAATTCGTCTGCCCAAAAAACGGCGCAAAAAACCAAAAAATCAAACGTTTCAAAAATAGAGCGTTCACACCCAAAGATCGCCCCATCCTCTTCTCACCACAAAAAAAGCAACAACCAAGCGCATCGTCACGACAAACATAGCGTGAAAGCCTCTGATTTTGGCATTAATCCTCGTATGTTTAGCCGTAATGCCATTACCGTGGTAGAAAAATTGCAACGTCAAGGTTATGACGCTTATATCGTGGGTGGTTGTTTGCGTGATTTATTGTTGGGTAAACATCCAAAAGATTTTGATGTGGCAACGAATGCACGTCCCGACCAAATTCAAGCGGTATTCCAACGTCAATGCCGTTTAGTTGGTCGTCGTTTCCGTCTTGCGCATATTATGTTTGGACGCGATGTGATCGAAGTGGCCACATTCCGTGCTAACCATTCCGATGCACGCAGCGAAAATCAAGCCAAACAAAGTGATGAAGGGATGTTATTACGTGATAACGTGTATGGCACCATTGAACAAGATGCGGAGCGCCGTGACTTTACCGTAAACGCCCTTTACTACAATCCGCAAGATAATACGTTGCGTGATTACTTCAACGGAATTGATGACCTGAAAAACGGTAAATTACGTCTGATTGGCGATCCAGTGACCCGTTATCAAGAAGATCCTGTGCGTATGCTGCGCTCTGTTCGCTTTATGGCGAAATTGGATATGTTCTTGGAAAAACCAAGTGAACAGCCCATTCGTGAGCTTGCACCATTGCTGAAAAATATTCCACCGGCGCGTTTATTCGATGAAAGCTTAAAATTATTGCAGTCTGGCAATGGCGTAAAAACCTATAAATTACTTCGCCAATACGGCTTATTTGAACAGCTTTTCCCAAGCTTAACACCTTATTTCACCGAAAAAGAAGACAGCCTTGCGGAACGTATGATTTTAACTTCGTTAAATTCAACTGATGAACGTATTGCCGACAAATTACGCATTAATCCTGCCTTTTTATTTGCGGCATTCTTCTGGTATCCATTACGCGAAAAAGTGGATGTGCTAAAAAATGAAGGTGGTTTAAACAATCACGATGCTTATGCCCTTGCGGGAAATGAAGTACTTGATCAATTATGCCGATCATTAGCTGCACCTCGTCGTCACACCTCTGTCATTCGTGATATTTGGATGTTGCAATTACAATTGCTTAAACGCACCGGTTCTCACCCTGCTCGCACGATGGAACATCAAAAATTCCGTGCAGCCTTTGATTTATTGGCGATGCGTGCTGAAGTGGAAGGTGGTGAAACCGTTGAATTGGCAAAATGGTGGCATGAGTACCAACTGAGCAATCAAGAACAACGTCGCCAGTTGGTTCAAGAACAACAAAAATTGCATCCAGCGCCGAAGAAAAAATATTACCGCAGACGTAAACCTAAGGCGGCTAACTAATGGTTCAAGTGTATATCGCCCTTGGCAGCAATTTAAATACGCCGACAGAACAATTAAATTCGGCATTAGAGGCAATTTCTTCGCTGCCTAATACCGAATTAAAATCTGTCAGTGGATTTTATCAAAGCAAACCATTAGGCCCGCAGGATCAACCTGATTATGTGAATGCAGTGGCGATGATTGAAACCACTCGCCCACCTTTAGCCTTGCTCGATGAATTGCAACGTATCGAAAATGAACAAGGTCGCGTGCGTTTACGTCGTTGGGGTGAGCGTACACTGGATTTGGATATTCTGCTTTATGGTGATCAAATCATTCAAAATGAACGCTTAACGGTTCCTCATTACGATATGAAAAACCGAGAATTTGTGATTGTGCCGCTTAATGATATCGCGCAAGATTTGGTTTTACCGGAAGGCGAAAAAGTCGCAGATTTGGTGAAAGCGTTTGAAAATCATCAAATGCATAAAATCAAAAACAGCGAGAAAATTGACCGCGCTTAACTCAAAACAAAAGGGCTGATATTTACTATCAGCCCTTCTTTTTTATCTATCAAATTAGGCGGCAACGGAAACAAAGATTTCAGTGCCGATAATCACACAAATAAAACCAACCAACATTGGGACAGACATACGTTTTACGATTTCAAATGGTGAGATTTTTCCCATACCGGATACCGCCAAAACCACGCCAGAAACTGGTGATAAACCACGACCTAAGTTAGAGGCTTGTAACATTGGAATGGTTAAGAACGCTGGGTTGACGCCCATTTGTGTGGCTAATTAGCGATTGAATTGGCTGTTGTAAATCAGTTCAATACGAAAATTTGAGATAGATCACAAAAAGAATTTTGGGGATAAAGTGCGGTTGATTTTAATTAAATTTTTGCAGTTAATAAAAAACGTTTGAGAAAACAACCGCACTTTTTTAAAACAGAGCGATGGTTCAAGCGTCCTCGCTTTAACAATAAGCACAAATGTAGACGCTTGCGCCATTACGGGAGAATCAGATTATTTCCTAAAAAGTTTGCTTAATCCGATGATAGTTTTTTTAGTCACTTTTTTCACTGGTTCGTCAAGCAACTTATGCGGTGAAAACAACGCCACTCCCTCACTCAAGCCATCACTAACAGTTTCGATTAAATCCTGATTTATCGGTTCGGGAACACGAGAGCGAATTTCACGTGTAATCGCATCGACATTAAAAATTTTCACTTCGTCTTTAATTTTGCAATAAACTGAAATCACCGGAATTAAATAAAGCGAAACATTGAATTCTAATTCCTCATCCAGAATTTTGTAATCTTTCTTATTTTTGTCATCATAAGGTTTTGCATAAATACGTTCTTCTAAAAATTCAAAAACATCTTTTACGTAAAGTTTTTCAATAACTTGATCCAACGAATAACTTTTATTCCATTTTGCAATTTTTTTATCTATATTTGCACTAATAATAGCTTCTTGATGTTTCTCTAAATACTTATTGAGTTTTTTATCTATGATATTATCCGGATATTCAAATATATACTCAAAATGCAATTCTTCCTCACCTTTCTCAATAACCGGGACCGTAACTATATTATTTTTTACTGTGAAATGAGCTTCTCCGACTTCCATCGTTAAAATCTTTGATTGATTTTCTAATGAAACAGTTACTTCTTTTTTCGTACTGAATTCAAATTTTACTTTGCGCGTAACATTAATTTTCCAAATTCCACAAAAATCGTGTTTTGTACTTTCCTTCGTAATATCTTCATGATTAACTTTATGAAAACGCTGTAAAATGCTGGGATTTATGAGGCTTTCAATTACGGTATTTTTTGCCCGCTCATCACTTTCTTTTTGTTTATTGGTCACTTTGTAGATGTTGATGCCATGACGAAAATGACTCAATAATTGACCGCACTTGGTTACTTCTGCCATCGTTTCTCCTTAAATATTCAAATTTACGCCATCATAAATCAAATAATTCTTTCGTCTATTTTTTAATTGAAGCTATAACGTCCTTTACTGGGTATTGATTATAGCTAAAACCCGCTTATCCGACACCTGGTACTTCGTACCTAACTGCTGAGCAAATAAACTCACACGCAATTCCTCGATCATATAGCGAATTTCTGCCACTTCATCAGAAATCGGTTTAGATTTAGGCAGTTTAGCCAGTAATTGTTGGTAAGCCTGTTGCACCTGTTCTACACGTAGCATCGCGGCACGATCACGATTCACATCTTGAGCCAGTTTATCAATACGTTTATCAACGGCTTGTAGATAGCGCTGTAAATCCGGCAGGCGGGCGTAGCCGCTTTTTTGTACAAAACCTTGATAAATCAAACCGGCGATTTGGCTTTTCATATCAGACAGGGCAAATGCCATGGTGAAATCCATTTTGCCTTTGAGGCGTTGATTAAGCTGATGTGTGAGCGTGAGGATCTGCTCCACTTTTTGCGCAATATCCACGGTGACTTCATTAACGTTTTCACGCACGAAATCCCGTAGCTTATCAAAACCTTCTTCGTTCCACACAAAGCCGCCAAAATCGGCAATCAGTTTATCTACGGCACAAGCAATACAGTCGTCAATCAAATCCAACACACGACCAAACGGGGTAAAATACAGCCCCAATTTGGCTTTATTCGGCAATTTTTCATGCAGATATTTAATCGGTGACGGTACATTGAGTAATAACAAACGACGTAAACCTTGTTGCATCGCCACCACTTGCTCAAACTCTGTTTCAAACAGTTTGATACCTACGGCATCTTTTTCATCTACAATGGCTGGAAACGCTTTGACGCTAAAACCTCGTTGTTTTTGTTCGTAACATTGTGGTAAATCTGCAAAGCTCCAAATATGCAGCCCGCTTTGCTCAATGCCATCATCTGCCACAGCAGAAATACTTTCTTGCACACGATCTTTTAAGTTGAATTTCAGCTCATCCAAATTCATGGATTCTGCGATTTTCTTGCCGTTTTCATCTACCACACGGAAGGTCATTTTCAAATGGCTTGGAATTTGTTCCCAATTCCAATGTTCCGCTTCTACGGTGACACCCGTCATACGACGCAATTCATAAATCAGCGTATCTAATAACGGTTTTTCCAACGGCACGGCACGACTTAAAAAGGCTTGGGCATAATTAGGTGCAGGCACAAAATTACGGCGATAAGATTTCGGCAGAGATTTAATCAGCGCAATTACCAATTCTTCACGCAAGCCTGGAATTTGCCAGTCAAAGCCTGTCATTTCGACTTGGTTGAGCAATGGCAACGGAATATGCACGGTCACCCCATCCGCATCGGTGCCTGGTTCAAATTGATAAGTCAGTTTGAGTTTTAAATTGCCTTGATGCCAGAAATTTGGGAAGTCCAACTTGCTCACTTGCTCTGCATCATCATTAATCAAGAATGAACGTTCAAAATTAAGCAATTCCGGATCTTTTTGCTGCGCCTTTTTCCACCACGTATCAAAATGTTTTTGGGAAACCACTTCCGTGCCAATACGCTGATCGTAAAATTCAAAAAGTGTGCGATCATCCACCAAAATATCGCGGCGGCGGCTTTTGTGTTCCAACTCTTCTACTTCTCGAACGAGTCGTTGATTTTCTTTGAAGAATTTATGCTTGGTATGCCAATCCCCTTCCACTAAGGCAGATTGAATAAAGATCTCGCGGCTTACCGTTGGATCGATAGCACCGTAATTCACTGGTCGCGCTGCCACAATCGGCACACCGTAAAGCGTGACTTTTTCATCTGCAATCACCGCCCCACGGGATTTTGACCAACGCGGTTCTGAATAGGATTTTTTAATTAAATACTCGGCAAGTGGCTCGATCCATTCTGGCTCGATTTCCGCTACCATGCGCCCCCAAAGTTTGGAGGTTTCCACTAACTCTGCCGCCATCACCCATTTCGGTTGTTTTTTGAAAAGCACAGAATTGGGGAAAATTGCAAAATGGGCATTACGTGCGCCAAGATATTGTTGTTTCTCCGCTTCTTTTAAACCGATATGAGAAAGCAAACCGCTTAAAAGTGCGGTATGAATTTGTTGATATTCTGCTTTTTCTGAATTAATCGGCAAGCCCATTTCACGTACAGTTAAACGAATTTGATGATAAATATCTTGCCATTCACGAATACGTAAATAATTTAAGAAATTCTTTTGGCATTGACGACGAAATTGGTTTTTACTCAATTCTTTTTGTTGTTCTTGTAGATAACGCCAAAGATTTAAGAACGCCAAGAAATCTGATTTTTTATCAGCAAAACGACGATGTTTTTCATCGGAAGCTTGTTGTTTTTCTTGTGGGCGCTCGCGAGGATCTTGAATGGATAACGCGGCGACAATAATCATCACTTCATGCAACGCACCTTGTGAGACAGCACTCAACAACATTTTCGCTAAACGTGGATCCACAGGGAGTTGAGATAATTGACGACCTGCAGCCGTTAATTGACGTTTCTCGCCCGCTTTAGTGCGAACGATTTCAAATGCGCCCAATTCTTCCAACAGTTTTATCCCATCTTGAATATGGCGTTTATCTGGGGCATCCACAAACGGGAAGGCTTCAATATCATCCAAACCCAATGCTGTCATTTGCAAAATAACGGAGGCTAAATTGGTGCGCAGAATTTCAGGATCGGTAAACTCTGGACGAGAATTAAAATCCTCTTCCGAATATAAACGAATACAAATCCCTTCGCTCACACGACCACAACGGCCTTTACGCTGATTAGCAGATGCCTGTGAAATGGGTTCAATCGGTAAACGTTGTACTTTGGTGCGATAGCTATAACGGGAAATACGCGCTGTACCTGGGTCAATCACATATTTAATGCCCGGCACGGTCAATGAAGTTTCTGCGACGTTGGTCGCCAACACAATACGATTTAATCCGCTCGGATGGAAAATTTTATTCTGTTCTTGCGCAGACAAGCGTGCAAAGAGCGGTAGAATTTCCGTGTGTTTTAGATTTTGTTTTTGTAAAGCTTCGGCGGTATCGCGAATTTCACGCTCACCGTTCAGAAAGATCAAGATATCGCCCCGACCTTCTGCTTGCAGTTCATCCACCGCATTGAGAATGCCTTGCAGCTGATCTTGGTCGTCTTCTTCCACTACGGGGCGATAACGCACTTCAACAGGATAGGTTCTGCCCGAGACTTCAATAATCGGGGCATTGTTAAAATGCTTGGAAAAGCGTTCCACATCAATGGTCGCGGAAGTGATGATAAGTTTCAAATCACGACGAAGTGGCAGCAGCTGTTTCAAATAACCAAGAATAAAATCATTATTTAGACTACGTTCGTGGGCTTCATCGATAATCAGGCAAGAATATTGATTGAGGAAACGATCCGTTTGAATTTCAGCCAGCAGAATCCCGTCAGTCATCAACTTGATTTGCGTATCATCACTGATTTGATCGTTAAAACGAACCTTATAACCAACTAAACTGCCAAGCTCCGTTTCCAGTTCTTCTGCAATACGTGCCGCCACCGAACGAGCGGCAATACGGCGAGGCTGAGTATGACCAATCATACCCAGATCGCCGAAACCTAATTCCAAACACATTTTTGGCAATTGAGTTGTTTTTCCCGATCCCGTTTCACCAGCCACCACAATGACCTGATGTTCAGAAAGCAGTTTTTGGATTTCTGCTTTGCGTTGGCTAACGGGCAAGCTTTCTGGAAAAACAATCGGTTTTTTAACCGCACTTTTACGATTTTCTACACGTAATTGAGCCTGTTCAATCTGCAGCTGAATTTCAGCGGCAACAGCTTGTTGAGCTTCTTGACTTTTAATTTTTCCAATACCATGAATGCGGGCGGATAAACGACGTTGATCCACCAGCATGATATTCTTGAGTTTCGAAAAGAGAGATTGTTGTATCGGATTTAATTCACGTTTGACTGATTTGTTCTTCATACCGATTTACTTTTAAAACCACCGTAAGCCAAACAAAGCCAACCAATTAAAAATAACGTTCCGCCAATCGGTGTCACCCAAACAAGGAATTTGCCTGCACCAAGCGCAAGCGCATAAAGGCTTCCACTAAAAAGAAGGATGCCGTACGCCCAAGTCCCTGCAGCAAGATTAACTATTTTGTTTGCAACCAATGATTCACGGCATAATTGCAAAATGCCAATCGCTAAAATCGCAATGGTGTGGAACATTTGATATTTCACACCCGTTTCAATCCACGCTAACGCTTTAGGTTCTAAAACCTTGCTTAATCCATGTGCCGCAAAAGCACCAATCGTCACACATAAAAAACCGCTCAATCCCGCGATAAATAACCATTTGTTTTTCATTTAAAATTTTCCTATTAATACCGCTAAAATACCAGCAGCAATAAGAGGCCCTACCGGGATTCCACCTAAGAAAGAAACGCCAATAATCGTACCAATTAATAATCCTGTCACCAAAACAGGTTGTTCACTCATTAATGGCACGCCTTTACCTGCAAGCCATGCGACGAATACCCCTATTAAAATAGAAACACCCATTTTCCAGTTTAAAAATGAACTAAGATCGGGCAGTTGGATTTTTCCCGACACTAACGGTGCAAGCACTCCAATCGTTAAAATGATGATCCCGATTTTGACACCGTATTGTTCGAGTATAGGAATGTATTTGGATAATAAGGTTTGCTGCATGATTAACAGCACGGCGGCTGAGATGGTAATTGCGCTGTTTTGGCTAATTAAACCTAAAACAATTAAGAAAACCAATAACAACGCTATCATATTGAATTGTAATGTCATAATACCTCTGAATAATATACTAAAAAATATCAGTTTTTGAAGAATGTGCTTAACTCACAACGCCACATCAAGGAGAAGAAATATTCTGATGGATAAAAAACTTACTACTCTTGACATGTAAACTTTTTACAAATTATACCAATTTATTACTTTTCTGTGTTTTTTATTTAGTGAAAAAAGGCTAGAATACAAGTCAACTTTCTTCTCATACTCTCTGTTTTTACTAAGGTTTTTTGCCCTATGTCGAATGTCGTTAGCCCTGAATTAATTAAAACTGTTGTCCTGCTTGCTACCAGTGTCACTATCGTACCGCTTTTTAAGCGTATTGGCTTAGGTAGCGTGTTGGGTTATTTAGTGGCGGGATGTTTAATTGGTCCTTCCGTTTTCGGCGTAGTGAAAGATGCAGAATCGATTCTGCATATGGCCGAACTGGGCGTGGTGATGTTCTTATTTATTATCGGTTTGGAGATGCATCCGGAACGTTTATGGGCCATGCGAAAAGCGATCTTCGGACGGGGCTTTCTACAAGTAGGTCTATGTGGTGTTCTGCTTACCTTTGCTGGTATCTATATTTTAAATCTTCCTAAAGAAGTCGCATTTATTGCGGGTATGGGCTTTACGCTCTCCTCTACTGCTATTGTGATGCAGGTATTAGAAGAACGCGGGATTACGAACACACCAAAAGGCCAACGAGTTATTTCTACCTTAATTTTTGAAGATTTATCCATTGTGCCATTATTGGCTTCTATTGCCTTTTTAACGCCTGAAACCAAACATATTGAACATCAAACAAACTGGACCTCTATTGCTATTGCACTCGGCGCCGTTGTCGGTTTAGTCGTTGCGGGTAAATGGTTAATGAACCCTATTTTCCGCTTGATTTCCAAAGCCCATATTCGTGAGATGATGACAGCTGCCGCCTTACTTGTGGTGTTAGGTGCGGCATTAGCCATGGAAGCAAGTGGCCTTTCTATGGCGATGGGCGCATTTGTTGCGGGTGTAATGCTTTCTGAATCCGCTTTCCGTCACCAACTAGAAGCGGATATTGAACCATTCCGTGGCTTATTGCTGGGGCTATTCTTTATGGGCGTAGGAATGTCACTTGACTTAAGTTTAGTCTTCCACAATGCACTTTGGTTATTGGGTATTGTATGTCTTTATATTATCGGTAAGGCCTTAGCCGTTTACGCAGTAGCACGCATTACGCAACTTGACCAGACAGAATCAGTTGGGCGAATGACAATCATGGCACACGGTGGTGAATTTGCATTCGTGCTCTTCTCTGCAGCGACCACTGCTGGCGTGATGACAAAAGATCAAAATGCCACCTTTACCGCAGCTGTCATTATTTCAATGTTATTCTCACCATTAATTGGTTTATTAATGCGTAAACTTACTCAACGAAAATTGGCAAATCAAGACGAAAAAGTAGACACCAGTGATCTTGATCCAATTATGGATTTAGAAAATAGCGTACTCGTGGTTGGTTTTGGGCGTTTCAGCCAAATTGTATGTCAAGCACTTCTTGTTCGTGGGATTAACGTCTCGGTGATTGACCGAAACATCGAAAACATTCGTGCGGCAGCTAAATTTGGTTTTAAAGTTTATTACGGTGATGGTATTCGTCTCGATGTATTACGCGCAGCTGGAATTGAAAAGGCCAAATGTGTGGTCATCGGGATTAACGATACACAACGTATTGAAAATATTGTTCAGAATCTGAAAGATGCTTATCCTAAACTCCCTATTCTGGCTCGAACTTATGATCGAAAAACGACGGTTAATCTTATTAAACAAGATGTAGATTTTATTGTACGTGAAACTTTTGAATCCGCACTCACTCTCAGTCATGCTGCATTAATGCAACTAGGTGTTAATAAAATTGAAGCGAACGAAATCATTGCTGAAGTTCGTTATTTAGATCAAGAACGATTGAATGAAGAAGTTTTACACGGCTTTTCAACAGACATTATCCGAAAATACTGGATGCCAAAACCGTTCATTAAACCACATTGTGATGCTGAAGCATTAAATGAAGAAACGGCTGAGATTTTAGAAAAAGAAGATGACTCCAATGACGAAGCTGCGGTTGAACCCCTTCTTCATGATGATTCAGAAACAGAGAAACAAAAAGAAGTCGAATAATAAAAAAGCCCGATAAATTATTATCGGGCTTTTTATTAGACTTTCATTGTCACAATCCAGCAGTTATGGATTTGCTTGTTGCGCTCAAAATCAAGCGGTAAGGTTTTCGCTGAAATTTCGACCGCACTTAACCCCAATTCATTTAACGCATCAAAATCCATTTTAAAACCACGTTTATTGTTCGAGAACACAATGGTGCCGTTAGAACGTAAAATACGCTTAAGATTACGCATTAATTTGATGTGATCACGTTGTACATCCCAACTGTCTTCCATACGCTTAGAATTTGAGAATGTTGGCGGATCCACGAAAATTAAATCAAACTGATGCTCGCATTTTTCTAGCCATTGTAAACAATCTGCCTGGATGAGCTTATGCTGTTTGCCTTCGATATCATTTAAAATCAAGTTTTGTTCTGCCCAATTTAAATAGGTATTCGACATATCCACGGTCGTCGTCGATTTTGCCCCACCTAATGCCGCATGCACCGTAGCCGAACCGGTATAAGCAAAAAGATTAAGAAAGTCTTTGCCTTTTGCCATTTCACCAAGCATTTTACGGGTTAAACGATGATCTAAGAATAATCCTGTATCCAAGTAATCCGTTAGATTCACCCAAAGCTGAGCGCCGTATTCATTCACATAAAAATATTCGCCTTTATTGGCCAATTTTTCATATTGATTCGTGCCTTTTTGTTTTTGACGCACTTTCAAAATCAGTTTATTGGTTTCAATACCGGTGACTTGCAAGGTTGCAGTCACTGCATCCAATAAACGTTGACGGGCTTTGTTTTCATCAATATTTTTGGGTGCGGCATACTCTTGCACCACAATATGATCACCATAACGATCCACTGCCACGTTATATTCCGGTAAATCAGCATCATATAAACGATACGCATCAAGGCCTTGCTGTTTCGCCCATTTTTCCATTTTCTTGATATTTTTCTGCAAACGATTCGCAAAATCTACCGCTACCGTTGAAGTGCGGTCAAATTCAAGCGGATTTTCAGCCGCACTTTCTTTGCGTTCAGAAACTTGATAATTCTTTTGGGCACAATCTAATGGACCATTTTTCGCTTTAAATTGACGATGTGAACGCATACGCAAGCAATCAAGCAACGTAGATTCACTACTGAAAATCGATGCATTCCAACCACCAAATTCACTTTTAAGACGTTGCCCAAAGACTGAATATAGCGCAATCAAAGCAGGAGTTGTACCTAAACGCTCACCGTAAGGCGGGTTACAAATCACTGTTCCCACTTCATCTGGACTTGGATTTTTTAATGCAGCGACATCACCTTGTTTCCACTGAATTAAATGTGCTACGCCTGCATTCTGTGCGTTCTTTTGCGCTTTTTTCAGTACGCGATGATCGAGATCGAAGCCATAAAAATGTGGTTTTGGATTTTGATTAAAATAAGTTTCAGCTTGCTGTACCGCTTCTACTTTCACCTTATCCCAAGCATCTTGATTATGCCCTTTCCAGCAATCAAAACCCCAATGTAAACGATGTAATTGCGGTGCAATTTGTGCTTCCATCTGTGCAGCTTCGATTAACAACGTACCCGAGCCGCACATTGGATCCACTAATGGTGTCCCTTTTTTCCAACCTGAACGAAGCACTATCGCAGCAGCTAAGGTTTCACGTAAAGGCGCTTGGCCTGTATCTTCACGATAGCCACGTAAATGCAATGCTTCGCCACTTAAATCGAGTGAAACGACGAGTTCTTCTTTATTCAAATAAACATGAATTCGCACATCTGGATAGTCTTTATCTACATTTGGACGCGCTTTCCCTTGGCGTTCAAAATAATCCACAATGGCATCTTTCACACGCATCGCACCAAATTGGGTGTGGCGAATTTCTTGGTTTGTCCCGTTGAAATCAACAAAAAATGTGGCTTTTTCATCAAAATAACTTAACCAATCCTGCCCTGTCACAATTGAATACAAGTCTAAGTCACTATATACCTTGCCATTTACAATCGGTAACAAAATACGCGAAGCCAAACGTGACCATAATAAGCTGCGATAAAGTGTTTCATCATCAACCTGAAAATGTACACCGCCTTGTGCGATTTTACATTCCGTTGCACCAAGCTCTGTCAGTTCGACTTTTAAGAGTTCTTCAAAACCACGGGCCGTTGTGGCAAATAGTTGTTTCATGTGTTTTCTAGATAGGGAAAAATTGAGCGGATTATAGCACGAAAGTGCGGTTAAGTTTGGGGATATTTCAAGAATATTCCCCCTCTTTTGTAAAGAGGGGGCTAGGGGGAGATTTTGATTATTTACTTAAACATTGAGCATAGCTATCAGCAGTCGCTTGAAGGAAATTCGCATAGGAATTTGGGCCAAGCTGTACGTTATCGCCAATAGGATCTAAACGACCTACATTGACTTTTGTACTTTGCGCAAGAGTATCAATCACTTTTGGTGTGAATTGAGGCTCTGCAAAAAGACAATTTACACGATGTTCTTCAATTTCTTCTTTGATGTGAGCAATGGTTTTTGCACCTGGTGCCACTAATGGATTAATGGTGAAATAACCGGTTTGATTTAAACCATAAGCATCATTGAAATAGCTATAAGCATCATGGAATACAAAGAAGCCTTTATCTTTAAGTGGGGCTAATTGCGCTTTGATCTTGTCACTTTGTTCAGTCAAAGTGCGATTAAAATCGGCTAAGTTTTTAGCAATTACATCTTTTTTATCTGGATATTGCTCTGTGAGTTTATCCGCCACTTTCTGTGCCACAATTTGGCTAATGGCTGGTGAATACCATAAATGCCAGTTTACACTTAACCCATTTTCATCTACATCATGATGGTGATCGTGATGCTCATGAGCATGTTCATGTTTATGATCGTGTCCATGCTCATGTTTATGGTCGTGTCCATGTTCGTGTTTATGGTCGTGCCCATGTTCATGTTTATGATCATGGCTGTGGCCATGCTCGTGTTCATCCCCCTCATGATAATGCTCATGATGAACTTTACTTAAAAGAGGTTTAATTTCTGGAATCTCAGAAATATTGATGACTTTTTTGCTATCAATTTGGCTAATTGGTTTTGCTAAGAAAGCATCAATATCTTCACCAACCCAAAGCACTAAATCCGCCGATTTCACTTTTTGTACATCTGAAAGTTTTAAGCTGTAATCATGAGGAGAAGCACCAGCAGGCACTAAAATTTGCGTATCTGTTATACCATTAGCAATAGACGATGTAATAAAACCGAGGGGTTTCACAGAGGTCAATACATCTGCATTTGCCATCATTGGAAGCGTTAAAAGTGCGGTAGAAATTGCACTCATTTTTAATACTTGTTTCATTTTTGTTTCCTTACTTTATTGGGAATTATTCTCAAAGCTAATATAGACTACGCCTTTTTGATAAAATTGCAACATTTCATATTAAAAAATGAAGTGGTATTTCTTCATCTTATTGAATACTTTTATTCATAAAGAAAAAGCAACGTTTTCACGTTGCTTCATTTCTTTATTTTAATAACTTATCTATTACCCGAGAAACGGCAAAAAAACCAAAAGTTGCGGTTATCATGGTTGCCGCACCAAAGCCATTTGCACAATTCATGGTAGTGGATACTTCACAGCCCTCACTCATTTTAGGAAAAATCAGAGGTTGACTGGAAAATATAGCATCAACTGCGAACTTACGTTGTGGATTTTGGGTAAAATTAAAATCCTTACGTAAAACTGACCGCACTTTCGCCAATAATGGATCTTGGATCGTTTTGCTTAAATCAGCAATTTGGATTTTGGATGGATCTGTCTGACCACCTGCGCCACCAATAGTAATAATCTTGATTTTATTACGTTTGCAATAGGCGATCATCGCCGCTTTGGTTTTCACATTATCAATGGCATCAATGACATAATCATAGCCACGATTTAAATATTCTGCTTGATTATCCGGTGAAATGAAATCATCGATAATATTCACCACACATTCTGGGTTAATCAGCTTAACGCGCTCTGCCATCATTTCTGTTTTAAGCTTGCCAATATTACCACTTAACGCAGGAAGCTGACGATTAATATTGGTGACACAAATGTCATCCATATCAATCATGGTGATCTGCCCTACTCCACTTCGCGCAAGCGCTTCCACCACCCACGAACCTACGCCGCCAATACCAATGACGCATACATGAGCCTGACGCAAACGCGCCAAGCCTTCTGGTGTATAAAGGCGACCAATGCCGCCAAAACGTTGTTCGTAATTATCGATTCGAGCCATTATTGTAACACCCAAACGCGTCCATAGTGTTTTGATAAACCCGCGATATGACCCGCTTGATCGCCAATACCCCGATATAAGTCAAAGTGATGGCCTTTTACCGCTCCCCCCACATCAAGTGCTACCATCAAATGTAATTTATGTGAACCTGTCCAGTTACCATTCTTATCAATATCAGGCACCTCGACCAATAATACACTACCAGACGGAATGACATTACGATCTGACGCAACTGAAGCCATTGGCACAAGAGGCACACCCGCAGAACCTTTCACCTTACCTGTTGGATCGTTTCTAAAGAAAACATAAGATGGATTGCGTTCTAACAATTCTTGTACACGAGATGGGTTTGCTTTACCCCATTCACGAATCGCTTGAATAGACATTTTTTCTTTTGGAATTTCACCATCTTCTACTAATAAACGACCAACTGCTTGATATTTATAACCATTTTGACCCGCGTAGGCTAAATAATTTAAATTGCCATCGCCGTAATCGACATAACCACTACCCTGTACGCCAAGTAAGAAGTTATCCATCATTGAATTACTATAAGCAAGCTCTAAGCCTTGTCCTGCCAATGCACCATTATAAATTTCTGCTCGGCTATAACGTTTATAGCTTGGCATCGCATAAATTGGATGTTGATATTGACCTTGTGCAGTACGACGAGCATGAATAACCGGTGAATAATAACCTGTCATCAAGACGTTTTGATAACCATCAAAACCCTTCATAATTTGAGGAGTAATACCATATTGTGCTAATTCATTCACATTCGCCCCTGCAAGCACCCAGTTTGTGATTTTGCCATAACCTGCGGCAAAACGATTGGTAATTGAGTTTGAATAGCTACGTACGTTAGAGAGCTGTGTTAAAAAATCACCTTGGTTTACAACCGCACTTCTGTTATCCACAGAAGCAACAGGACTTAAAATAGCTTGTTGGTAAGTTCGACCGCTATATTTAGCGCCAAATTTTTGAGGATCATCACCTGTTGCTGTTCGCGGCAAGCTAGAATTATTTTTTGAAGAGACTTTACTTGGTGCAGAACCGCATGACGCAAGCACCGAAACAGCCGCCATTACAGAGAGAATTTTTAAAGCGAGATTTTGACGAAATTTCATTCTTATTTTCCTAAATTAAACTAGCTAAGCACAAGGATTGCATACGCTATCAAAAATTCCCTTTTAGGACTAGCACTATTTCACAAAATGAACAATTAACAATCACATTGTTTATTTTCTTAACAAATAGAAAGTAAAGTTCAGGTTAAATCTTGCAATAATTTTTGAAACGAGTATATTATGCGCCATCAGACGCGGGGTGGAGCAGCTTGGTAGCTCGTCGGGCTCATAACCCGAAGGTCGTCGGTTCAAATCCGGCCCCCGCAACCAAATTACAAAGCACCGAAATTTCGGTGCTTTTTTCGTTTTTCAATAAAGGTAAATTTAATCGAAATAAAAAAGCACAATGTCGCGAAACATTATGCCTTTATCACTCAATCTTATTAGATTTGATACTTTGTCTTATCGCCAATATCAAAGTGCAATGGCATTCGCCATTTTTGAACCGCAAGAATCAATAATAACCCGCCGACAATCAATGATAAAATTAGGGCAATCCAACTACCTTCAAATACCCAAGCGAACCAAAGAGCCGCTACAAATGCAGGTTGTAAATTTAATAGCGGAACTCTAAAACAGAAGTATTCTTTAAAACATAAACCACCCAGTGTGACTAATGCACCACCTAACGCTAATTCATGCCAACCTAAAAGCGCACATAAGAGTGCAAGCCACGTGGCAAATTGAAATGTTAAGCGGAAATGTTTTAAATAAATATGAAGCGATGAGGCACAACAAGTTGCCGCAACCAACACGGCAATTTGAGCCTGTTGAGGATACCAAGTTAAAGCCAAGATGCTAAATGCCGCAATCACAAAGCCTGTGCGATAAATAATGACGGTGAGTTTATCCCAAATATCCATTGGAGATTCAATATGTGGATCTGCCATTCTATTTCCTTATTTTGATGATAAAAGTGCGGTTAAAAACACTCTCATTTTTGACCGCACTTTAAACTAAGATTAGTTTAATCGCTCTAAAATCTTTTGATGAATACCGCCAAAGCTACCATTTGACATCACAAGAATGTGATCTGTTGGTTTTGCTTCAGATACAATCATATCCACTAATTTATCGAGATTTCCCGTGTAATATGCAGGTTGAACACATTGTCCCGCAATTTCAGCGACGTCCCACGGAATATTATCTGGCTGTAACATAAATACAGCATCTGCACGTCCTAGTGCTGGCGCAATTTCATCTTTATGCACGCCCATTTTCATGGTGTTTGAACGAGGTTCTAATACGGCAAGAATACGTACGCTACCACCGACTTTATCACGCAATGCAGTAAGTGTCGCCAGAATCGCTTCTGGATGGTGAGCGAAGTCATCATAAACCGTAATACCGTTTACTTCCCCCTTCACTTCTAAACGACGTTTTGCATTGATAAAGCTGCCCAATGCATGACATGCATCTTCAATTTTGACACCCGCATGGTAAGCAGCCGCAATCGCCATTAAAGCATTGTGCATATTGTGCTGCCCAACAATATTCCATTTCACTTCAGCGACTTTTTTACCCTGATGGAATACAGCAAATTCAGAACAATCATTAGTAATACGTTCCGCAAACCATTCTTTATCTTTACCGATAAATTGCTGTTCTGACCAACATCCCATATTGAGAGTTTCTTTCACGCTCTGTTCATCTGCAAAAGAAAGAACGCGTCCTGTGGAAGGAATGGTTCTGATCATATGATGGAATTGACGTTGGATCGCATGAAGATCATCGAAGATATCAGCATGATCGAAGCTAATATTGTTAATAATCAAGGTTTTCGGATTGTAATGTACAAATTTAGAGCGTTTATCAAAGAACGCCGTATCGTACTCATCCGCTTCAATCACGAAGAACTCACTTTCCCCTAAACGAGCAGAGGTACCAAAATTCCCCGCAATCCCACCGATTAGGAAACCTGGTTTTAACCCATTTTGTTCTAAAATCCAGGTCAACATACCCGTTGTTGTGGTTTTACCATGTGTACCTGAAACCGCTAATACCCAACGATTACGCAATAAATGGTCGTGTAACCATTGAGGGCCTGATGTGTAAGGCAAGGCATTATCCAAAACATATTCCACGCAAGGATTACCACGTTTCATAGCATTTCCGACAATCACCATATCTGGCGCAGGCTGAAGTTGAGCTACATCATAATTGGGAATAATCTCAATGCCCTGCTCTTGTAAAAAGGTGCTCATCGGTGGGTAAACATTGGTATCGGAACCCGTTACTTTATAGCCCATTTGTTTGGCAATCATCGCAACACCACCCATAAAGGTACCGCAGATGCCTAAAATATGAATATGTTTCATTGTTCTTCTCTACTTACTAAAAATGCTGACTATGATAAATCAACTCAAAGATTGAGTAAATAAGGGCTGTTTACATAAACAGCCCTCTTTCTTATTTGATTCTATCAAAGCCCGCTTGAAGATCAGCAATTAATTCATCCGTGTCTTCAAATCCAATATGCACACGAATTAATGACCCCGTTAATTTACGCTCAATACCTGGGCGAATTTTTGCAATTTCTTCTGGTTGATTGCATAAAATGAGCGATTCAAACCCGCCCCAAGAATAAGCCATTGTGAAAAGATCAAAATGATCCATAAAGGCGGAAAGCTCTTCATCGTTTAAACGTTTATGTAATTCGAAAGAGAATAAACCGCTTGCGCCGGTAAAATCACGTTTAAAGTTTTCATGGCCTGGGCAACTTGGCAAAGCAGGATGATACACTGCTTTAACTTGTGGTTGTTCACTTAACCATTTGGCGACTTTTAAACTACTTTCGTGATGTTGTTTTAATCGCACACCTAAGGTACGAATACCACGTGCTGTCGTATAAGCGGAATCGGCGTCAACCATTTGTCCCATTAAATAAGAATGCTCACGCAATTTATCCCAAGTATGTGCATTAGCCACGGCTGTACCGATCATGATATCAGAATGCCCTACTAAATATTTCGTTCCTGCTTGAATAGAAATATCAATACCGTGCTCTAACGCTTTGAATAGTACACCTCCTGCCCATGTATTATCGATCATAATGACGATTTCAGGGCTCACTGCTCGAACCGCTTTAACAATCGCTGGGATATCAGGAACTTCCATCGTTAAAGAACTTGGAGATTCTAAAAATAAGACTTTCGTATTTGGCTGCACGAGTTTGGCAACATCTGCGCCTATCATTGGATCATAATAGGTCGTATCAATATGCATTTTTTTCAAAATTACATTACAAAAATCTTGTGTCGGCTCATAGGCTGCCCCTGTCATTAAGACATGATCGCCTGTTTCCACAAAGGATAAAATTGCATTTGTTACCGCTGCAGCGCCACAAGGGTAAAGATAACAACCAGCTCCGCCTTCCATTTCACACATTAAATCTTGAAGTGCAAAGTGAGTTAACGTGCCACGACGACCGTAGAAAAGCTCTCCCTTGTAACGATTTTTTGTGCAATATTTTTTATCTGCAATAGTTTTAAACACTAAAGAAGAAGCACGTTGGATCACTGGATTTACAGCCCCTTGGGTAAAACGTTTTTTACGTCCTGCATGAACCAGTGTAGTTGATAAAGT
This sequence comes from Haemophilus parainfluenzae, assembly GCF_900638025.1. Classification (NCBI taxonomy): domain Bacteria; kingdom Pseudomonadati; phylum Pseudomonadota; class Gammaproteobacteria; order Pasteurellales; family Pasteurellaceae; genus Parahaemophilus; species Parahaemophilus parainfluenzae. Next base: position 1,228,095 of record NZ_LR134481.1, on the reverse strand, counting down.
ATGATGTTCTGACATATATTTCACCTATAACTTAGACAATATTAATTAATTCAATAGATAAAAACAGCTGTTAAAGTGCGGTTAATTTTTTTAAAATATTCCCCGAATTTTGCATTCGCAAAATTTTTATTAACATTTATATAGGAATTATGACTATGGTATTAGTAACTCGTCAAGCTCCAGATTTTACTTCCTCTGCAGTTTTAGGCAATGGTGAAATCGTTGATAACTTCAATTTCAAAAAACATATCGAAGGTAAAGCAGCGGTATTATTCTTCTACCCATTAGACTTCACTTTCGTTTGCCCATCTGAGTTAATCGCATTCGACCACCGTTATGAAGAATTCAAAAAACGTGGTGTTGAAGTTGTTGGTGCATCTATTGACTCTCAATTTACTCACAACGCATGGCGTAATACCCCAACTGAAAACGGCGGTATCGGTGCAGTTAAATATGCATTAGCAGCTGACGTTAAACATGAGATCGCGAAAGCATACGGTATCGAACATCCAGAAGAAGGTGTTGCATTACGTGCTTCATTCTTAATCGACAAAAACGGTGTTGTTCGTCACCAAATCGTAAACGATTTACCATTAGGTCGTAACATCGATGAAATGTTACGCATGGTAGATGCGTTGCAATTCCACGAAGAACACGGCGAAGTTTGCCCAGCTCAATGGGAAAAAGGTAAAGAAGGTATGAAAGATAACCCTGAAGGTGTTGCTAAATACTTGAAACAAAACGCTGATAAACTTTAACTTTTAAGAAAAAGCCATACTAAGTGGCTTTTTTTATTTTTGTAGATCCTTTAGAATGAGCGTATCTTTAACCAAAGTGCGGTTATTTTTTTATGAAATATAATATTCCTATTTTTCTGACGATTCTCCGAGTGATTTTAATTCCATTCTTCGTCTTGGCATTTTATTTGCCTATCCCTTCAGCACCTTTTATTACTACTCTTATTTTCTTTATCGCAGGGGTCACCGACTGGTTTGATGGCTATCTTGCTCGAAAATTAAAACAAACAACGCGTTTCGGTGCTTTTCTTGATCCCGTTGCCGACAAAGTAATGGTGATCACTGCGCTAGTATTAATTGTGGAATATCAACATTCTTTCTGGATTACCATTCCAGCGATTATCATGATTTCACGTGAAATCATTATCTCAGCTTTGCGTGAATGGATGGCTGAATTAGGTGAGCGTAATAAAGTAGCTGTTTCATGGCTAGGAAAAGTGAAAACAACCTCTCAAATGCTCGCTTTAGGTGGATTACTCTGGCGATATAATGTTTATATGGAAACGCTAGCAATTGTACTGCTCTATTTGGCTTCAATCTTAACGGTTTGGTCAATGCTGCAATACTTAAAAGCAGCAAAAGGCAGCCTGTTAGATAATATTGAATTATAGAATTGGATAAATTTTAAATAAAAGGTGTGGTTATTTTAATCACACTTTTTATTTTTGAACCATTTTTAACCAATCAAAAACTTTTTTGCGAATTTTATTTGACACAATAAGATAAATCCGTAAAATACGCCTCGTTGTTTGGCAACAAGCAAATGCGGGAATAGCTCAGTTGGTAGAGCACGACCTTGCCAAGGTCGGGGTCGCGAGTTCGAGCCTCGTTTCCCGCTCCAATTTGCCCGAGTGGTGGAATCGGTAGACACAAGGGATTTAAAATCCCTCGCCTTTCGAGGCGTGCCAGTTCAAGTCTGGCTTCGGGCACCATTTAAACACCAATTCAAAGATTTTAAAATTTACTTTAAAATCATCTAATTGGGTCGTTAGCTCAGTCGGTAGAGCAGCGGACTTTTAATCCGTTGGTCGAAGGTTCGAATCCTTCACGACCCACCACTTTAAATCAGCGCCTTAACGGGTGTTTTTTTATGCCTAAAATTTAGGGTAACGACTTTCCTACTCTCTTTTCTAAAAAACACATAAAAAATAACCGCACTTGCGTACGGTTACTTATCTATATTCTCTTAAATGATTAGCCGTGATAACGTCCTACGCCTAATTCATCTTCTTTACGAGTACGGTTCATCACTTCTTGTGGAGATTGTGCAATACGTAATCCCATTTGATCTTCAGTACGCACGACATCACCCCGTAGAGAGTTAGTATAAACATCGGTAATTTTGATATCGACAAATTTACCAATCATATCTGGTGAGCCTTGGAAATTCACAATACGGTTGTTTTCAGTACGTCCTGTTAATTCCATAATATCTTTCTTAGACGGCCCTTCCACCAACACGCGTTGCTCTGTGTCAAGCATTCGACGACTATATTGTGCCGCTTGTTGGTTAATACGCTCTTGTAACAGATAGAGACGTTGTTTTTTCTCTTCTTCGGTTACATCATCTGGCATGTCTGCTGCAGGTGTACCTGGACGCGCAGAATAGATAAAGCTAAAGCTCATATCAAAATTCACTTGCGCAATTAGATTCATTGTTTGTTCAAACTCTTCATTGGTTTCACCTGGGAAGCCTACAATGAAATCTGAGCTAATTTGAATATTTGGTCGCACGGCACGTAATTTACGAATGATCGATTTATATTCTAACGCGGTATGACCACGTTTCATCATGGTTAAAATACGGTCAGAACCAGCTTGCACCGGCAAGTGTACGAAGTCCACCAATTCAGGTGTATCTCGATACACGTCAATAATATCATCAGTAAATTCGATTGGGTGACTGGTGGTAAAACGTAAACGATCGATACCGTCAATAGACGCGACTAAACGCAATAATTCCGCAAATGTACAGATACCACCATCAAATGTCGGGCCACGATATGCGTTTACGTTTTGGCCTAATAAATTGATTTCACGAACACCTTGATCAGCTAACTGCGCAATTTCAAATAATACGTCATCAACAGGACGGCTCACTTCTTCACCACGGGTATAAGGCACCACGCAGTAAGTACAATATTTATTACAACCTTCCATAATAGACACAAACGCAGTTGGACCTTCTGCGCGAGGTTCCGGTAAGCGGTCAAATTTCTCAATTTCTGGGAAACTTACATCCACCACCGAACTTTTACCACCACGGATTTGGTTAATCATTTCTGGCAAACGATGTAAAGTTTGCGGACCAAATACGATATCCACATAAGGAGCACGATGACGAATATGCTCACCTTCTTGTGAAGCCACACAACCGCCCACACCAATCACTAAGTTTGGATTTTGTTTTTTTAATTCTTTCCAACGACCTAACTGATGGAACACTTTTTCTTGTGCTTTTTCACGGATAGAACAGGTATTTAGAAGTAACACATCGGCTTCTTCTGGAATATCAGTTAATTCCAAACCATGTGTATTTAAGAGAAGATCGGCCATTTTTGATGAATCGTATTCATTCATCTGACAGCCCCATGTTTTAATATGTAATTTTTGCGTCATATTGCTTAAAAAAATAAAGATTAGTAAAAAGATAAAATCGGTCGGCTATTGTACAGATTTGTGGGAATGCTGGCTAGTGTAAAATGGACTTTTACCCCTTTCGGTATAGAAAAAGTGCGGTTAAAATCACCTGAATTTTAACCGCACTTTGTTTAGTATCCTTCTTCCTCCATATTTGGCAGGAACGTTTTGTGTTTGATTCTCTTCACCCTCGTTTCAATTCGCCCATCTGGATATAGCTCAATTTCACGCCAACCTGGTTGTAAGGTATCTAAAGCAAAATGGTTGCTGTCCGGCTTAAATTGAATACAAGTCGCTGGTGTTGCCATGGTTTGATAACCTTGCCAATAGCCATCGACTTCTTGATGAATATGACCGTATAAAATCCCTTTTACATTGTTGAATTGAGCCAGAACCTCTGAGAATTCATGCGCATTACGTAAGTTATGCTGATCAAGCCATGCTGAATTCGTTGGCAATAGATGGTGATGTAAGACGACTAAACTATAACGTGCTGGATTTTCCGCTAATTTCATTTTTAACCAATCTAGCTGATAAGCACTTAATTCACCATGAGGCACACCGGAAACTTGGCTATCTAACAAAATCACTTGCCAATGTTTGCCAAGAAGTAAATGTTTTGATGCGTTAATAGGCGATTGGCTCAAATGCTCAACCATTTTGGGTTGAAAATCATGGTTACCCGGAAGCCAAAATACTGACTTATTTAACGGTTTAACCATTTCAACAAATCGTAGATAACCTTCGTCGCTACTATCTTGTACCAAATCACCTGTCGCAAGCACAACATCATAATTAAAAGACTCTGCCTGAATTTCTTTTAACACCTGAGAAAAGCTTTCGTGCGTGTTGATACCTAATAACTCTTTGCTTGTATCTTTAAACAAATGAGGATCGGTGATTTGTAATAATTTGACGATTTCACTCGCGGGTTCGTATTCAAATGTATTGCTCATGAAACTCCTATTGCCAGCGTTGCTGCAATTGGGCGTAATTTAATTGAAGCCATTGCAAGCCCATTACTGCAATGCCATTATCAATTTTACCTTCACACATCCATTGATAGGCTTGTTCACGTTTCACCACATGAACACGGATGTCTTCATTTTCTTCAGCTAAACCATGAAGCCCCTTGGCTTGTAAGCTATCTACTCGACCGACAAACAGATGAATACGCTCGACTACGCCACCCGGGCTATCCCATACACTTAAACAATGAGTAAGATCTTGAACTGATACACCCGCTTCCTCTTCACTTTCACGCAAAGCCACTTCTTCAGGTTGTTCACCCTCTTCAACCATGCCAGCAATCAATTCTAATAACCAAGGGGAACGAGCTGATTCAGGTTGATATGCACCAATACGTACTTGCTCAACTAAAACCACTGCATCTTTTTTCGGATCGTAAGCAATCACTGCAGAAGCAGCACCTTTGACTAATAATTCACGTGTCACAACACCACTTTCGCCACCAGCAAAAAGCTTATGTTTAAACTGTACTTTCTTAAGTGTAAAAAAACCTTTATAAACAGTTTCTTCATTAAGAACTTCTATATCGTGCTGACTAAACTGTTGAATTTCTGACATCATTACTCTCCTAGTATCGAGGTCGCATAATACTCCCATAAAAAAATAAAAAAAACTGAACCCTCTATTTTTTTGTTGAAACTTTGAAGCCGGTCACAAAAAAAGAAAACCTATGATGATTTCTTATTCATCATAGGTTTACATTAAAAATTTATTTAAATTAACAAACGCGGCTGGTTATTTCCCCATCTGCCACCTTCGTTTTAATGGTGTCGCCTGTTTTGACTTGTTTTACACTCACAATCGCATGACCTTTGACATCTTCCGCGATGGAATACCCTCGCGCTAATACTTTTAATGGGCTTAATCCATCTAACTTGCCACATAATGTCGCTAATTTATTTTGGCGTTCCGTAACTTGACGATTCGCCCCTAAATTTAACCGCACTTGTAACTGAGCTAAATACTGTGATTGTTTTTGCAATCGATAAGGCAACGGATTTTGTTTTAAGCGCGCTGAAAGTGCGGTCAATTTTTGCTGCGTTTTATCCATTTGGCGCTGCATCGCTAAGACTAAACGATGATGTAATTGCGCCGTTCTGGCTTTCTGCATCAACAATTGATTTTGCGGATGTTGGTTTTGCAGGCGTAAACGTAACCGTTGTAAACGTTGTTGTTGATGACTAAAAATACGATCCAACGCCATCTCTAAGCGCTGTTGTTTATAGGCTAACTGTTGTAGTAATTCCTGCTGATTGCGACTCACTAACTCCGCCGCTGCAGAGGGTGTCGGTGCGCGTAAATCTGCCACAAAATCAGCAATAGTAACATCCGTTTCGTGACCAACTGCACTGATAATCGGTAAATTTGAACGGAAAATCGCACGCGCAACTTCTTCTTCATTAAAGCACCAAAGATCTTCTAAAGAACCACCACCACGGCCGACAATTAATACATCTACTTCTTGACGCGCATTAGCGAGTTCAATCATTTGGACAATTTCAGCCGTTGCTTCTTTGCCTTGCACTGCCGTTGGATAAATCACCACTTTTAAACTGGGATCTCGACGAGCCAAAATATGCAGAATATCTTGTAAAGCTGCGCCAGTAGAAGACGTAATAATCCCCACCGCTTTAGCAAAGTCCGGTAAGCTTTTCTTCAAGTTTTGTGCAAACAATCCTTCAGCCGCCAATTTCATTTTGAGCGCTTCAAATTGCTGTTGCAATAATCCTTCGCCAGCAGGGTGCATGGATTCAATAATCAGCTGATAATCACCGCGAGGCTCATATAAACTGACATTTGCCCACACCAAGACCTGCATACCATTTTGCGGACGAAATCCCACGCGCAAATTTTTCATGCGGAACATCGCACCGCGAACTTGGGCATTTTCATCTTTCAGCGTTAAATACCAATGCCCTGATACAGGTTGAGTGAAATTAGAAATCTCTCCTGTAAGCCAAATCTGTGAAAAATTCCCTTCTAGCATTTGGCGGGCGGCGCTGTTCAGTTGGGAAACGGAGTAAATGTTTTCAGACATTATTCAATCAACACCCAACCATCATCTAGCCAGTTACAAATCGAATCGAGCAATAATTCCATTGTGCTTTCAGGATCTTCTGTATCATTCACTAAATTATTTAAGAATGCCCAATCTAGCGCTTCACCATCGGAGAGGCGTTTCAACACTTCCGTTTCAATGACATTCACTTCATCTAACCATTCGCCATTAGCATAAATGCGGAGCGGATTTTTGGTGTAAAGCAATTTGCAGTTATTGTCCTGCATTAATACACCTTGTTCCTCTTCTAAAATTGACCGCACTTCGTCAGGATCGGACATTTCATCCGATACCAACATTTCATAGCGACGTGAGCTCACTGTACTGGCTACTGCTTGTTTGAACAAGGTATCAAAGGCTTCAGACTCTGACAATTTCACTAAGAATTGCTTTTTCATTGCCTGAATATTTTCATCAGCCAATTTGCCCGTACGCTGCTCTGCTTGCGTTAAACGTAACGGTAATTGGAATTCGCTTAAATTCAATTCAGGATCTTGATGACAAAACGCTTTATTCACGTTATCGAAAATATCTGCTAAATTCGGATAACGCAAACCAAAAGAAAAGGTCAAGCAATCATCTTCTGCTACACCGTAATGCGACATACGAGCTGGAATATAAAGAATATCACCTGGATTCATCACTTCATCAATCACCAATTCGCCCATATCATCAAAAATACGAATCGGCTGATTCGGTTTAAATTCTGTAGAAGAATCACACCATTTACCTAACTGCCAACGGCGATGACCATAACCTTGCACCAAAAATACATCATATTCGTCATAATGCTTACCAACGGAACCGCCTTTAGGTGCATAAGACACCATAATATCGTCGCGTTGCCATTGTGGGATAAAGCCAAATTTATTCCAAAGCTGACCTAATTCAGTACTCCATTGCTCTAAATTTTGGACGAGCACCGACCATTTCTCTGGCACATCTGCAAAATCTTCTTCAGATAACGGACTGAAAAACACTTTCCAATTATCATCTGAAAAGGTTTTCACTAAACGTGCTGTCACCTCTTCACCTTGTGCTAATTCGATAATATCGTCAGGCTCGAATTGGCCAACAATTTCAGGCAAGCCATTACGAATAATCAATGGTTTTTTCTGCCAATAATCACGCAGGAAAATTTCAGGGGTAATGCCATCAGGCAGACAATATTGGTTGGAAAGTGCGATCATTTTTTACTCCTTTTCCTGTTTTTCTTGTTGAGCTTTTTCTTGTGCGGCTTTGGCTTGCTCTGCTGCACGTTTACGACGAATTTCTTTAGGATCGGCTAATAATGGGCGGTAAATTTCAATACGATCGCCATCTTTTAATTGATCGTTCAGTTTTGCTGGACGGGAATAAATCCCCACTTTATTTTCACGCAAATCGATCTCGGTAAACTGTTGTAAAATGCCCGATTGTAAAATAGCCGTTTGAATCATTGTGCCTTCATCCACTTTGAAGGACTTCAAATAATAGCGATCCGGCAAGGCATAAGCGATTTCAATATTAATTTGTTTCATGTCTTATTCTGTCTTAATGAGTTTTCCATTATTATAGCGGAAAAGTGCGGTCAATATTAACGATAAAATCAGGAGCACATCATGAATTGGGTATTTTTTGCTATTGGTTCAGCCTTTTTCGCTGGACTTACCGCCATTTTAGGCAAATTAGGGGTTGAAGGCATTAACAGCAATCTGGCGACATTTATCCGTACAATTGTGGTTTTACTCATTACAGCGGGTATCATTAGCGCACGTAACGAATGGCAACTGCCACAACATATTGCAGCAAAACCACTCACCTTTTTAATTCTTTCTGGTGTTGCTACGGGCCTATCTTGGCTTTGTTATTATCGTGCCTTGCAAATGGCGCCCGCCTCTTGGGTTGCACCCATTGATAAACTCAGTGTGGTTATTGCTATTATTTTAGGTGTAGTTTTATTAGGTGAACCTTTAAGTATGAAATTAGTTATAGGAAGTCTATTAATTCTCTCAGGTGTTTTAGTCTTAGCCTTATAGATTGAGAAATTAGCCCTTTTTCGCTACAATACGCCACTATTTTTATTCAAGCAGAAAACTATGTCTGAAATTAAACTCATCGTGGGGCTGGGAAACCCTGGCGATAAATATGCGGAAACCCGCCACAATGCAGGTGAATGGCTGATTGAGCGTTTAGCTCGTCGCTTTAATGTTTCGCTTAATGCAGAAAATAAATTCTTCGGTTATGTAGGAAAAACACTAATTAATGGCAAAGAAGTCCGTTTTTTAGTGCCGACGACGTTTATGAATTTAAGCGGAAAAGCCGTAGGCGCACTTGCTAATTTTTATCGCATCAAACCAGAAGAAATTTTAGTGCTACACGATGAATTAGACTTACCGCCTGGCACCGTAAAATTAAAACAAGGTGGCGGACATGGCGGACATAATGGTTTAAAAGATATCGTAGCTCAGCTTGGTAACAGCAACAATTTCTATCGTTTACGCATTGGCATTGGCCATCCTGGACACCGCGATTTAGTTTCAGGCTTTGTACTTAACAAACCCTCGCCGGCAGAAAGAGAAGCGCTCGATAAAGCGTTAGACGAAGCCAGCGATTGCATTGAACTGCTTTTCAAAGAAGGCATGGTGAAAGCCACCAATCGCTTAAACAGTTTTAAAATTTAACTCAAAAGTGCGGTGAAAAAACACCATAAATTTTAACCGCACTTACGCTTACAATAAGGAAAACATCATGGGATTTAAATGTGGTATCGTTGGTTTGCCAAACGTCGGTAAATCTACCCTTTTTAATGCATTAACCAAAGCCGGTATCGAAGCGGCAAACTATCCGTTCTGTACAATCGAACCGAATACTGGCGTGGTACCAATGCCAGATCCGCGTTTAGATGCATTAGCGGAAATTGTTAAACCTGAACGCGTATTACCCACCACCATGGAGTTTGTGGATATCGCTGGTTTGGTTGCGGGTGCAAGTAAAGGTGAAGGCTTAGGTAATAAATTCCTAGCTAATATCCGTGAAACTGATGCAATTGGTCATGTTGTTCGTTGTTTTGAAAACGACGACATCGTGCACGTTGCGGGTAAGATCGATCCATTAAGTGATATCGAAACCATCAATACCGAATTAGCCCTTGCTGACTTAGATAGCTGCGAACGTGCAATCCAACGTTTACAAAAACGTGCAAAAGGTGGCGATAAAGAGGCAAAATTTGAGCTGTCTGTAATGGAAAAAATTCTTCCTGTACTTTCTGAAGCGGGCATGATTCGTTCTGTTGAGTTAGATAAAGATGAATTATTGGCGATTAAAAGCTATAACTTCCTCACATTAAAACCAACCATGTACATTGCGAACGTGAATGAAGACGGTTTTGAAAATAACCCATATTTAGACAAAGTACGTGAATTTGCTGAAAAAGAAGGCTCTGTTGTTGTGCCTGTATGTGCGGCGATTGAAGCAGAAATTGCTGAACTTGATGATGATGAAAAAATCGAATTCTTACAAGATCTTGGTATTGAAGAACCCGGCTTAAACCGTGTAATTCGTGCGGGTTATGCCTTATTAAATCTTCAAACCTACTTCACTGCGGGTGTGAAAGAAGTGCGCGCATGGACAGTTTCTGTGGGTGCAACCGCCCCTAAAGCAGCAGCTGTCATCCATACAGACTTTGAAAAAGGCTTCATCCGTGCAGAAGTAATTGCTTACGATGACTTCATCCAATTCAAAGGTGAAAACGGAGCAAAAGAAGCAGGTAAATGGCGCTTAGAAGGTAAAGACTACATCGTGCAAGATGGCGATGTCATGCACTTCCGCTTTAACGTATAAAAACGTTTCAGACCGCATAACTATGCGGTCTTTTTGTATTTAGAAAAGGAAAAAACAATGTCGGATAAATTAAATCAACTCATCAAATTGCTAAAATTAGAAAAAATTGATGATCTTATCTTTCGTGGTGCGAGTGAAGACTTAGGTTTTCGCCAAGTGTTTGGCGGTCAGGTTGTAGCGCAATCTCTTTCTGCCGCGATGCAAGTTGCCCCTGCGGAGCGTGTACTCCATTCTTGCCATGCTTACTTTTTAGCGCCTGGCGACAGTCAATACCCGATTATTTATGATGTGGAAACTTTACGTGAAGGACGCAACTTCTCTGCATTACGCGTAAAAGCCATTCAACATAAAAATGTGATTTGCCACGTCACCGCATCATTTCAAGTACCTGAAGAAGGCTTTGATCATCAATCAGCCATGCCACAAGTTCCAGGCCCTGAACAATGCATTGATGAACATGAAATCATGTTAAAAGTGGCACAGACTTTGCCCGAAAGCTTGAGTGAAAAATTTGCTCAAGAGCGACCATTTCAGATTCATAGCCAATATTTGAACAATCCATTTGATGGGCGAAAACTGCCCCCAGAACAATATGCTTGGTTTAAAACCAATGGAGAAGCACCACTGGATTTGCAGACGCAACAATGTCTCTTAGCGTATTTTTCTGATTTCCACTGTATTTTGACCGCACTTCACCCACATGGGAAAGGCTTTTTACAGAAAGGGATGAAAGTGGCTACAATCGACCACAGTATTTGGTTTCACCGCCCTTTCAATTTAAATAATTGGCATTTACATGCCATTGAAAGTAACAATGCTTTTGCGGGACGAGGTTTAGCAAGAGGACAAATTTTTGCTACAGATGGTACATTAATTGCCACTACACAGCAGGAAGGGTTAATTCGTTATCAAGAATAACCGCACTTTAAAATAAGGTGCAGACTAGCCTTCGTAACCGATATCTTCGAAGGTCGGATTTTCTGCGCCTTGTTTGGCTAATTCATCACAAATTTCATTTTCACGATGACCTGAATGGCCTTTCACCCACTGCCAATCAATGTTATGGGTTTGAATCGCCTGATCTAACGCAATCCATAAATCCTGATTTTTTACTGCTTTGCCCGCGCTGGCTTTCCAATTGTTTTTCTTCCAATTGTAAATCCATTGTGTGATGCCATTTTTCATATATTGGCTATCGCTATAAAGCGTCACATGGCAAGGCTCTTTTAAGCTATTTAAAGCCTCAATCACTGCTCGTAATTCCATGCGATTATTGGTGGTTTTGAAATACCCTTTTGAAATATGTTTTTCGTGCTGTTTATAGCGCAGGACAATCCCTATGCCACCGGCTCCCGGATTGCCGAGGCAAGATCCATCCGTAAAAATTTCAATCTGTTTTTGCATAACTAATTCGAGCTTGTGTAAAATAGACGGTATTTTAAAGGAAACAAATAGGTAGAACAATGATAAATCCGGATCGCCAAATTGTACTGGATACTGAAACCACTGGTATGAACCAAATTGGTGCACATTACGAAGGACATTGCATTATTGAAATTGGTGCAGTGGAAATGATCAACCGTAAATACACGGGCAATAATTTTCACATTTATATTAAGCCGGATCGTTTGGTTGATCCCGATGCCATTAAAGTTCACGGTATTACGGATGAAATGCTGGCGGATAAACCGGATTTCAAAACGGTAGCACAAGAGTTTATTGAATACATTCGTGGTGCCGAACTGCTGATTCATAATGCGCCCTTCGATGTGGGCTTTATGGATTATGAATTCCGTAAACTCGGGTTAGATATCAAAACGACCGACATTTGCCTCGTCACCGATACGCTGCAAATGGCACGCCAAATGTACCCGGGAAAACGTAATAGCTTAGATGCGTTGTGTGATCGTTTAGGCATTGATAACAGCAAACGAACACTACACGGTGCTTTACTGGATGCGGAAATTTTGGCCGACGTTTATTTGTCGATGACGGGTGGACAAACCAGTTTATTTGATGAAGAAGTTGTTGAAACACCGATTATTCAAACCATATCAACAACACAAAATATTCAACATGCCGTCAATTTCTCGAATACTTTAAAAGTGCTTCACCCAAATAATGATGAATTACAAGCACACTTAGAATTAATCAAAATGATTAATAAAAAAAGTGATGGTAAATGTTTTTGGTCACTGCGTAATAGCGAAGAAAAGCAGCACTAATCGTTTATCTATTAATCAGATAAGCATAAAAAAGAAAAAAAAGATTGACGGTTCTTCTGTTCATGATTATTATAGCGACCACTTAACGGAGTGGTAGTTCAGCTGGTTAGAATACCTGCCTGTCACGCAGGGGGTCGCGGGTTCGAGTCCCGTCCATTCCGCCAATTTAAAACTTGTCTTAATATACTCACGGAGTGGTAGTTCAGCTGGTTAGAATACCTGCCTGTCACGCAGGGGGTCGCGGGTTCGAGTCCCGTCCATTCCGCCAATTAAGCCGAGATAATGAAGCACCAGAAGGTGCTTTTTTTATGCCCGAATTTTACCTGCCAGCCAACATTCGCTATAATTAACCAAATTTACACTTTAAAGAGATATTTTTATGACAACTCCTGTCGTTGCCTTAGTGGGTCGCCCAAACGTAGGCAAATCTACCCTATTCAACCGTTTAACTCGTACTCGTGATGCGCTTGTCGCAAACTTCCCTGGTTTAACTCGAGATCGTAAATACGGCCATGCTAGTATTTCAGGCTATGATTTCATTGTGATCGATACCGGCGGTATTGATGGCACAGAAGAAGGTGTTGAAGAAAAAATGGCGGAACAATCCTTATTAGCGATTGAAGAAGCCGATGTAGTGCTTTTCTTAGTGGATGCGCGTGCAGGTTTAACGGCTGCAGACATTGGCATTGCCAATTACTTACGCCAACGCACTAATAAAACAACCGTGGTTGTAGCAAATAAAACTGACGGTATTGATGCAGACTCACACTGTGCAGAATTTTATCAATTAGGCTTAGGTGAAATTGAACAAATCGCCGCATCACAAGGCCGTGGCGTGACTCAATTAATGGAGCAAGTACTTGCACCTTTAGCGGAAAAATTACAAGAAAACGAAGCAGAAAATGACCGCACTTCTGATGAAGAAGAAAAAGATGAATGGGATCACGAATTTGACTTCGATTCAGAGGAAGATACGTCATTAATTGATGACGCATTAGACGAAGAGCTTGAAGAAGAACAAGATAAAAATATCAAAATTGCGATTGTAGGCCGTCCAAACGTTGGTAAATCGACATTAACCAATCGTATTTTAGGTGAAGATCGCGTGGTGGTTTACGATATGCCAGGCACAACACGCGACAGTATCTACATTCCAATGGAACGCGATGGGCAACAATACACCTTAATTGATACAGCGGGTGTGCGTAAACGTGGTAAAGTGCATTTAGCCGTTGAGAAATTCTCTGTTATTAAAACGTTACAAGCGATTCAAGATGCAAACGTGGTATTACTCACAATTGATGCGCGTGAAAATATTTCAGACCAAGATCTCTCTCTACTTGGCTTTATCTTAAATGCAGGACGCTCACTCGTGATCGTCGTGAATAAATGGGACGGCTTAGATCAAGATGTGAAAGATCGCGTCAAATCTGAATTAGATCGCCGTCTTGATTTCATCGACTTTGCCCGTGTGCATTTTATTTCTGCTTTACACGGCAGTGGCGTGGGTAATCTTTTTGATTCGATTAAAGAAGCTTATGCTTGTGCGACGCAAAAAATGACGACGTCCCTTCTCACCCGTATTTTACAAATGGCAACGGATGAGCATCAACCACCAATGATTGGCGGCCGTCGTATTAAATTAAAATACGCTCACCCAGGTGGCTATAATCCACCAATTATCGTGGTGCATGGTAACCAAATGGATAAATTACCGGATTCATACAAACGTTATTTATCTAATTATTATCGTAAGAGTTTGAAAATTATTGGTTCGCCAATCCGCTTGCTATTCCAAGAAGGTTCAAACCCATTCGCGGGTAGAAAAAATAAACTCACACCAAACCAATTACGTAAACGTAAACGTTTAATGAAGTTTATCAAAAAAGCGAAACGCTAATCTTAACAAACAAAGTAATCTGCACCTCAAAATAGGTATCCAACTTTTGGGGTGCAGATCATTTTGACTGCTCTTTTTATTGAAAAATAAATTATTCGTCTATAACCACTTTGCCAATATAGCCTAGATTACGATAACGTTGCGCGTAATCAATACCATATCCGACAACAAATTCATCCGGAATAGAAAAACCAATCCATTCAACCGGTACTTCCACTTCTCGGCGAGAAGGTTTATCTAATAAGGTACAAATCGCCAAGCTTGCAGGATCGCGTAAATTTAAAATGCCACGTACTTTTTCGAGGGTATAACCTGTATCAATAATATCCTCAACAATTAGCACGTGTTCATTACGAATATCACCTTCAAGATCTTTCGTAATTTTCACATCGTGATTACTCGTCATCCCGCTACCATAACTTGAAGTCGTCATAAACTCTACTTCTACCGGTAATTTTAATTCACGCACCAGATCGGCCATAAACATAAATGAACCACGTAAAAGCCCAACAATAATCAGTTTATCAATGGCTTTTTGTTGATAAAAATGCGTAATTTCCTCGCCAAGTTCAGCTATGCGACTACGGACATCCGCTTCTGAAATCATAATATCAACGTGGTGTTTTTTCATGGTCTTTCCTTTTTAATCTAATCGTTTGCGTATTCTACAATAAAAAAGGCTGAAGTTTAAACCTTCAGCCTTTTTAACCCTAACGAATTTACTTTCTACTCTACCTGTTGGAGCAATCTGCAATCGCTGCTAAACAGATGTGCGTATAATAGCAGAAAGAAATTACATGTCAATAAGAATTATTATCATTTTTAAGGAGTTCATTAATTTCCTGAAATTTTCATCTTATCTAACAAGATTGAACCTGTTTGGATATTAGATCGATGTTCAATATCATCTGCTACTGCCACAATATTTTTAACATATCCTGCAATTGGCCAGCAATCGTAATTTCAGCAACTGGATATTGAATCTCGCCATTCTCCACCCAGAAGCCTGCTGCGCCACGGGAATAATCTCCCGTCACAATATTTACGCCTTGCCCCATGACATCTGTCACCAATAAACCGGTGCCCATTTGACGTAAAAGTGCGGTCAATCCGCCCGTTAAATTTGGTTTCACGAGCCAGTTATGGATACCGCCAGCATGACCGGTACTTTGCATGCCCATTTTTCTACCGCTGTAACTGGTGAGCAAATAGGTTTGCAATACGCCATCTTGAATAATTTCAAGATCCTGTGTACGAACTCCTTCGCTGTCAAAAGGTGTGGAGGCTAAACGTTTTAACAAATGCGGACGCTCACTAATTTGGAACCAATCTGGCAACACTTGTTTTCCAAGATGATCGAGCAAGAAACTGGATTGACGATATAAGCTGCCGCCACTAATCGCTCCCGTTAAATGAGAGATTAATCCTGTTGCCACATCATTTAAGAAAATCACGGGTACTTCACGTGTCGTTAATTTTTGTGGATTTAAACGCGCAATCACTTTTTTTGCACAATTCTGTCCTACCCAATCCGCTGAAGAAAGAGCATCAAACTCACGTGAAACCGTATATTCGTAGTCATTTTCAAGTTGATCTAGCTCGCCACCAATCACCGAACAAGATAAAGAATAACGACTAGATAAGTAACTTTGTAGCATGCCATGTGTATTACCATAAACACGAACACCGGTATACGAATTAAAACTTGCGCCGTTACTATTCACAATTTTATCATCGTATTCCAACGCTGATTTTTCAGCTTCTAAAGCTAATTTTGTAGCCTGTTCGACATCGATACTTGCCTCATGATAAAGCGCTAAATCAGGCACTTCAAAAGCCATTAGTTCTTTATCCGCTAGCCCTGTGCAATCATCCGGCGAGGTATATTTTGCAATAGCAAGCGCTGCTTCAACAGTATTTTTAATGGCTTCTTCGCTTAAATCTGAGGTGGATGCATTGCCTTTTTGTTGACCTAAATAAACAGAAATACCTAATGCCCCATCATTAGTAAATTCAACATTTTCAATCTCTTGCAGACGAGTTGAAACTGATAAACCACTCACTTTTGTCACACCAACTTCAGCGGTGGCTCCCGCTTTCTGTGCAGTTTCAATCGCAAAACTGACTGCATCACGCAATGTTTGCTCTTGAGATTTTAAAAGTGCGGTTAAATTTTCTGCTGTTTTCATGATGATAATCCTATTAAAAATTTGCGCCATTTTATCTTATTTTGAAAGTTTATGCTAAAATGCACCAAATTTTTCATAAGGTAATAGAATGGCAAAACGTAAGAAAAAAGAAGCCTTTGATTGGGAAGATGCAGATCAAGAAGAGATTATTTGGGTAAGTAAAAGTGAAATCAAACGCGACGCTGAGGATTTAAAACAACTCGGCGAGAAATTGGTGAACTTAACCAAAGCAAATCTGACTAAGGTTCCACTAGACGATAGCTTGAAAGATGCTATTGAATTAGCGCAACGCCTGCAAAAAGAGGCGCGTCGTCGCCAATTACAATATATCGGTAAGCTCTTACGCTCAATTGATGCTGAGCCTATTCGTGAAGCGTTAGAAAAAATTGAAAACAAACATAATCAACAACAAGCGATGCTGCATAAGTTGGAAATCTTACGTGATGAATTAGTTGCGAAAGGTGATGCAGCACTGACTGATTTGTTAAATGAGCATCCTTCTGCAGATCGCCAACAATTACGTAATTTGATTCGTGCAGCACAGAAAGAGAAGGAACAAAATAAGCCGTCAAAAGCTTATCGCGAGATTTATCAGATCTTAAAAACACTCATTTTAGAAAACTAAAATACGGCTATTTTTGACCGCACTTTGTGTCAAAAAAGTGCTATGATTAGCTACCCTTTTAAGAAGGAAAAAACGTTATTTATGAATATTCGTTGGAATATTATTTTAGGTGTCATCGCCCTGGCTTTATTAGGCTGGTATTATTCGCTTAACCAAGATCATAGCGATTTACAAAGCCTCATTAAAAAGCCTGATAGCCCAGAATACGTTGGTAATAAAATGGAAACGACTGTATTCTCGCCAGAAGGCAAAAAGCAATATCTTGCGATTTCCGACAAAGTGGAATATTACACACAAGACGGTCATACGGATTTTATTTCGCCGTTAGTCTATCTTTTTGATGTTTCTTTGGACAATAAAGACAAAGAAGATAAAACCGATAAAATTCAATTAGAAAAACAAAATTGGAAGCTCAGTGCCAAAAAGGCAAAATTAACAAAAGATCAAATGCTCTATCTTGAAGGTGGTGTAGTTGCTGAGAGCCTTAACCCTTTATCTCGCCTACAACGTGTTGAAACAGAAGCAGCAGTGATTAATTTAAAAACACAAGACATTACTTCTGATAAGCGAGTAAAAATTAATGGATTAAACTTTAACTCAAGTGGTTTAAAGCTCGTCGGAAATTTACGTCAGCAAGTAGCAACTCTAAAGGAACAGGTAAAAACATATTATGAAATCAACAAACAATAAAATTCTGCTTTTAACCGCATTAATGATGACGTCTTTATCTGCTTTTGCATTAAAAGACGATACCAATAAACCAATTAATATTGTCTCAGATAATCAATCTTTAGATATGGAAAACAGCGTGGTAACCTTTACCGATAACGTTGTGATTACACAAGGTTCCATTTTGATTAAAGCCAATAAAGTGGTCATTACTCGTCCACCAGAAAATTCAGGTAAAAAAGAAACTGTTGAAGCATTTGGCACCCCGGTTAGCTTCCATCAACAACTTGATGACGGTAAACCCGTTGATGGTAAAGCAAATAAAGTTCACTATGATTTAGGTACTGAATTCTTAACATTAACCGATAAGGCCGAATTAAAACAATTAGATAGTAAAATCAATGGTGAACGTATCACCTATGATGTAAAAAAACAACAATTAAAAGCCAATGGTAATGGAAAATCGCGAGTACAAACCATCTTAATTCCAACTCAATTACAACAAAAAGGTAAAAAATAACCGATGTCTGTATTACAAGCTGAATTCCTCGCAAAAAGCTATAAAAGTCGAAAAGTGGTTTCTGATGTGAGTTTAACCGTAAACTCCAATGAAATTGTTGGGCTACTTGGTCCAAATGGTGCAGGTAAAACCACTACTTTCTACATGGTCGTTGGTTTAGTGCGTCACGATCAGGGAAAAATCACCATTGATGGCAATGATATTAGCGTATTACCTATGCATGAACGTGCTCGTCGAGGAATTGGCTATTTACCACAAGAAGCCTCTATTTTCCGTCGTTTAACGGTGTATGAAAACCTTATGGCGGTATTAGAAATTCGTAAAGATCTCACTGCTGAGCAACGCCGAGAGAGAGCGGATGAGTTAATTGATGAGTTCAATATTAGCCATATTCGTGATAGCCTGGGACAATCGCTTTCAGGTGGCGAACGTCGTCGTGTGGAAATTGCGCGCGCCTTAGCAGCAAATCCAAAATTTATTTTACTAGATGAACCTTTTGCTGGTGTGGATCCTATCTCGGTCACGGATATTAAGAAAATCATCACGGATCTCCGTAATCGTGGCTTAGGCGTGTTAATTACCGACCATAACGTACGCGAAACTCTTGATGTCTGTGAACGTGCTTATATTGTTGGCGAAGGGAAAATTATTGCCACGGGTACACCAGAAGAAGTCATGAATGATGTGCACGTTAAGCGTGTCTATTTAGGTGAACAATTTAAATTATAACCATGAAATTTACGACCTTCCTCTCCCCTGATGATATTCGTCAGGGGGTTGTTTTTTCTAGCAAGAAACGATTATTTGAATCCATTGCAGCTTTCGTTGTGGAGAAACTTCATGGCGAAAATGGCGAGCAGACTTGTTTTGAATGTTTATTTGAACGAGAAAAATTAGGCAATTCTGGATTAGGTAATGGCGTCGCAATGCCTAAAGCCAAATTACCTAAAAATGTTTTAGATAAAATATTAACCATATTTATGCAGTTAGACAGTCCTGTTGAATATGACTCTGCAGATAACAAACCGGTAGATATCGTTTTTGCGGTGCTCGTACCAGAAAATCTCTGCCAAGAATACATCCCTGTTTTGGCTAAGCTCACTAAAAAATTAACCGATAAAAGCTTAATTAAACAACTTCGCTCTGCACAAAGTGCGGATGAAATTTGGCAAATTTTTGAATATGCCGATCATTCAGAAGAATCTGAAGACGACACAAATTTAGATAATATTGAACCTCAAGAGGTATAACCTAACCTACTAACCACCATAAGGAATCACGCAGATGGAAATTATTATTATCAGCGGTCGCTCCGGCGCAGGGAAATCTGTCGCATTACGATCTTTGGAAGATATAGGCTATTATTGCGTGGATAATCTCCCTCTCGATTTACTTCCTCAACTCACCAATATTCTCGCCAAAACTCAAACAGCTGTTGCAATCAGTCTTGATATTCGAAATCTTCCTCATTCAAGTGCTGATTTAGACAAGATTCTGACAGATATTCAAACTACTTATTCCGTCAAAATCATCTTTTTGGACAGCGATCGTAGTACACTTATTCGTCGCTACAGCGATTCACGTCGTCTTCATCCACTTTCAGCACAAGATCTCCCGCTTGAATCAGCGATTGATTTAGAATATCAGCAACTTGAGCCTTTAATTCAACATGCTAATTTTATTATTGATACCGCACAACTTTCTACCCATGCGTTATCTGAACGTTTAAGAGAAGTTTTACGTGGTAATACAGATAAAGAACTTAAGATCGTGGTTGAATCGTTTGGCTTTAAATATGGCATTCCACTTGATGCCGATTATGTCTTTGATGTGCGTTTTCTACCTAACCCGCACTGGAATCCAGAACTTCGTCCAATGACAGGGCTTGATGAACCCGTTGCACAATTTTTACTTGCGCATGATGAAGTGAATAATTTTATCTACCAAACACGCAATTACATTGAAACGTGGTTACCGATGTTAGAGCAAAATAACCGAAGCTATCTCACTATTGCCATCGGCTGTACAGGAGGTAAACATCGTTCTGTTTACATTGCTCAACAAATTGGTGAATATTTCCAAGCCAAAGGCAAGAATGTAAAAATTCAACATAAATCCTTGGAAAAGAATAAAAAGAATTAATCAAACCATAAAAAAACACAGCGACTTGCTGCGTTTTTTGTTAAATCACATATTGCTCAAAAATCTCAGGCAAGTGAGTAATTAACGTTTCTTTTCCTTCTACCTTTTCATTCTGCCAAACTTGCAATAGCACATCTGGCGTAAATAATCGTGATGCCAGCTCTGCCAACGGTAAATAGCTAATATGCCAAGGCTCTCGGCCTATTTTTTTACCTTCTGGTTGGCTGATAAATGGCAAAGCAAAACCAAAGTGCGGTAGATTTTCAGTGAGAAATTCACTAAGTTCAAAGAAATAGCCCCCCTTTTCATATTCCCAAGGTTCAAGTTGTAAAGATTGACCTTGAGGCAAAAGATCAGGATCAAAAATATCGATTTCTGTTCCCCAATGATGACGACTGCCACCTGGAAGCGCTGACCAGCGTAAAATCGCTTGTGCTTTTTGCCAATCATCTAATAACGCTAAATCTAATGGATTTCCTGCATCATCATGAACCTTGCGTTCACCGTTAAATTTACCATTCCAAATGAGTTGTTGACGTTCAAAATCACGAAAGCTACTCACAGGCCGCAAATTAAAGCCATTTTTGACCGCACTTTGCTGCAATCCTTGAAACGCTTTCATTGCCTCTGCTTGCAAAAAATGATTCGGAGAATGAGGTGTAGGCAAATTGATCAAATGTTTACGAGATTTGCCGGTTAACATTTCTGGCGTTAATTTCATCTTATTTATCCAATAAATTCATTAACATTTGATGATAAATCTGACCGCACTTGGTCAGATCATCAACGTTTACACATTCATTCACTTTATGAATCGTTGCATTAAGCGGCCCAAATTCCACAACTTCAGCGCCCATTAATGCAATAAAACGTCCGTCAGAGGTACCACCGCCAGTTTCTGCTTGTGGTGTAATACCAGTTGTTTGCTCAATAGCTATCGTTAACGCATCTAATAATTTACCCGGTTTCGTTAAAAATGGTTTACCCGATAAATTCCAATCAATACGATATTTTAAATCATATTTTTCGAGCATTTCTACCACTTTCTGCTTAATGCTTTCGTCAGTGACCTCCGTACAATAACGTAAATTGAATTGCACATAAAGCTCATCAGGGATGATATTATTACTCCCTGTTCCCCCATGAATATTTGCAATTTGTAAACTGGTCGGTGGGAAAAATTCGTTACCATTATCCCATTGATAAGTGGTTAATTCCTGCAAGAAAGGGGCGGCTTTATGAATTGGGTTTACCGCTAAATTAGGATAAGCTACATGACCTTGAATACCTTGAATGTAGAGATTACCTGTAATCGACCCACGACGGCCATTTTTAACCACATCACCCAATGTTTTCGAGCTAGACGGCTCGCCTACCATGCAATAAGTGATTTTATCACCGCGTGCCATTAAGGTTTCGACAACACGTACTGTACCATCTTTCGCGGTGGCCTCTTCATCAGAGGTGATCAATAATGCAATTGTGCCCTTATGATTAGGATTTGCTTTTACATATTCTTCCGTCGCCACAATCATTGCTGCAAGGGATCCTTTCATATCCGCCGCACCACGCCCATAAAGCATGCCATCAATAATCTCAGCAGAAAACGGCGGAAATGACCACTGATTTTCATCGCCAGTAGGCACTACATCCGTATGACCTGCAAAAGCAATAACTGGCTCACCCGCTCCATGTTTTGCCCACAAATTCAACGTATCATTAAAAGGCATCCATTCAATTTGAAAACCTAATTTTTCTAAACGTTCGGCAATAATTTGCTGACAGCCTTCGTCATTCGGGCTAATAGACGGGCGACGAATTAAATCTTGCGCCAACGAAATCACTTTTTCTCTCATAAAAACTCCTAAGAAAATAACCGCACTCTAGGCAAAAGCAGCCTGATATTCCTTCTCATTAAAACCAATTAATGTCTTTCCATCTTGTAAAATAATTGGGCGTTTAATTAAAGTTGGATTTTCCTCCAACACGGAAAGTGCGGTGGTTTTATCAAGAGAATTTTTAACTTGTTCATCCAAATTACGCCAAGTTGTACTGCGTTTATTGACCAATACCTCCCAGCCAAATTGAGCTTCCGCTTGAGTTAAAAAATTCAAATCTAACCCATCAACACGGTAGTCGTGAAGTTTGTGTTCAATATTGTGATCCACCAGCCATTTCAACGCTTTCTTCACTGTATCGCAATTTTTAATGCCGTAAACTGTAATCATATTTTTCTCTCTTTTCTCGCCATTTAATTACAGCATTATACCTGAAAAACGAGCAACAATTCGATGAAAAAACAGATGAAAAAAGTCACTTAGTCAGGCATAATATTGTCAATATACACAGTAAGGAGTCTCAAATGGAACTCACTTTTGAACAAATTTCTGATTTACTCAAAACGCAAAAAAAAGACAAGGAAGAATACGCTTTTAGTTTGGAAGAACGACAATTAGCTGCAAAAGCAAGTTCGGAAGCTTGGAAAGCTATTTTAAATCATAAAATTGAGCCATTCAATTTTAAAAAATAGGGTTGATTATGCTGCCAACATACGATGTTTATATTGCTGAAACATCAGAGGATTGCCTTGAAAAAGATCTTCTAAAACAATTTATCGTGACTTATCTAACTCAAGATGATCTTGATAAACTAAAAATGATTTTAATGAATATCCCGCAACTTAGACCGTTCTGGGGAAAAACTGGCTATAAATACATTACAATAAATAATATCTATTTTTTATATGAAGTGGCCGAAGACGAAAGAAAAGTCATTATTTTAGGTGCTAAATTTAATAATAAACGAAAAACATTTAATTTTGCGAATACACTCAAGCAACAAAAAACAATAAAAAAATGGATTGAGGATTATCCTCAATACTATCCCAATAAATAAGCCCGATTTAATCGGGCTTATTTATTTTTAGTTAGCCTAATAATTTATTAATGCGTTTAATAAACACAGCTGGATTTTCCAAAGATCCGCGCTCTGCTAACATAGCTTGTTCAAGTAATAATTCCACCCAATCAGCAAATTCAGTTTCATCTGCAATACCAGCCACTTTTTTCACTAAATGGTGTTCTGGATTAAGTTCAAAGGTGTATTTTACTTCTGGTACAGGTTGTCCTGCGGCTGCAAACAATTTCGCCATCTGGGTCGTCATTTGATCATTATCCGTAGAAACCACCGCTGGTGTATCCGTTAAATTGTGAGTTAAACGCACCGTTTTCACGCGTTCACCAAGCAAGTTTTTCACACGCTCAATAAAACTACCAAAGGCTTTATCTTGTTGTTTTTGTGTTTCAGATTCTTTATCCGCTAAATCGCCTAAATCCAAATCTGCTTTGGTGATACTTTGTAATGGTTTACCGTCAAATTCAGTTAAATAGCTTAACATCCATTCATCAATGCGATCGGAAAGCAATAAAACCTCAATGCTTTTTTTATTGAATAATTCCAAGTGCGGGCTATTTTTCGCTGCAACATAACTATCAGCTGTAATGTAATAGATAGCTTTTTGCCCCTCTTTCATACGCGATATGTAATCTTCTAAAGAGACAGTTTGTTCGTTGCTATCATTATGCGTTGAAGCAAAACGTAATAACTTCGCAACAGTTTCTTTATTAGAAAAATCTTCTGCTGGGCCTTCTTTCAAGACTAAACCAAACTCTTTCCAGAATTGAAGATATTTTTCTGCATCATCTTTTGCTAATTTTTCTAGCATTTGTAATGAACGCTTAGTTAATGCTTTGCGTAATGCAGCCGTAATTTTGTTATCTTGTAAAATTTCACGAGATACATTTAATGGCAAGTCATTGCTATCAATTAAACCACGCATAAAACGGAGATAATTCGGCATAAATTGCTCAGCATCATCCATAATAAATACACGTTGAACATAAAGTTTTAAGCCGTGTTTATGTTCGCGATTAAATAAATCCCAAGGTGCTTTAGCTGGCACATAAAGCAAACTAGTATATGCTTGATTTCCTTCCACTTTGTTATGCGCCCAAGTCACAGGATCAGCAAAATCATGGCTTAAGTGTTTGTAAAACTCTTTGTATTCCTCATCGGACACATCATTTTTAGAACGCGTCCAAAGTGCATCGGATTTATTAATTTTCTCCCATTTTTCACCGCACTCTTTGCCTTCATCATCGTATTCTTTCGTCAGCATTTCCACTGGTAAGCCAATATGGTCAGAATATTTACCGATAATTTCACGCAAACGCCATTCGTTTAAAAATTCTTTTTCATCTTCACGTAAGTGCAAAATCACATCTGTGCCACGAGATTTTTTCTCAATATCCGCCACAGAATATTCGCCTTCGCCAGCAGATTCCCAAAGTACTGCTTTATCCGCCTCTTCGCCAGCCGCTCTAGTTTTTACAGTCACTTTATCTGCCACAATAAAAGCTGAATAAAAACCTACACCAAATTGCCCAATAAGTTGGCTATTTTTTGCTTGGTCTTGGCCAAGTGCGGTTAAAAATTCTTTTGTTCCTGATTTTGCAATCGTACCCAAATGATCGATGACTTGCTCGCGAGTCATACCTATGCCGTTATCACTAATCGTGATGGTTCCTTTATCCGCATCAAAGCTAACACGCACACGTAAGTCGCCATCGCCTTCATATAAAGCGGAGTTCGAAAGCGCTTTAAAACGTAATTTATCTGCCGCATCAGAGGCATTAGAAATTAATTCACGTAAAAAAATCTCTTTGTTAGAATACAAAGAATGAATCATTAATTGCAGGAGTTGTTTGACTTCAGATTGAAAGCCGCGAGCTTCTTGATTTTGTAACATAATTTTTTCCTTCATAAAAATAAAAATTGAACGTCACAGATATAAGAATAAAAAGAAAGATTTCAAGGGGAAAACCAAAGTGCGGTGAATTTTCACCGTATTTTATTCAAACATTTTCCTAAAATATCTAGAAATGAATAACGGTGATCACTATAAGCAATCACCGTTAAACCAAAAGTGTTTTCTTAAGGAGGTTTTGGGTACTCTAAAAATTAGAATTCGTAACCTACACCTACTTTTGCACCGTAATTATTCACTTTAGTGTCGTCAAAGCTACCTAAACGGTTATATTCTAAACCACCGTTTGCATACACCTTTTCGGCTAATTTATATTTAGCCCCTGCTACGACACCATAGCCTACTTTAGTTTCAGAAGAGCTTTTATAGCGTTGATCTGCCCTTTCTTCAAATTTAAAACGGTTTGCAGCTAAACGAGCGCCAACATAAGGCTCAATTTGAGAGTTAGTATCAAAACCATAAAATACTGTTGCTCCGACGCCTTGAACTTTAGTGCCTTGAAAGCTGCCATGATGAGTATAATCACCTGCTACGCTCACATTACCTAATTTATAACCTACTGCTACACGAGGCTCAACTTTCGTTTTGCTTGAACCACCATGGCTCAATTTAGTTTTTGAAAGACCTAGATCGCCTTCCGCATATAAACCTGCATTTGCTGTTGAAGCCACTGCGAATGCCCCGACAACAATAGCTAATAATGACTTTTTCATTGGATAACTCCTGCTATTTTATTGAAAATACTCAAAATATATCATATCACTTACTTATTTTCACCATGAAAAAATAATTTTCCTTGGCATTTTCGACATAAATAGATAATTTTATTGCGCTGAATACGATTATGCCGACGAATCGTTAAATAATGCGTCTGACATTCACACTGATAAGCAAACATTTTACCTTGTACACTTTTCACATCAAATTGATGACAAGTATCGGCAGAGAGATTAAATAACTGTGTCATCACTGCTTGCCATTCCCGTCCATGCGGTTTCACCCGACCAAATACTTGATACACAATAAGATGAGCTAATTCATGGGGAACTACCTGACGAATAAATTCATCTGAGTTCTCGAGTAGCAAAGTACGGTTAAACTTAATCTGATTTTTCTGCAAGTATGCAACGCCAGCTTTTACACCTCGCAAGTCATAACTGATTGTCGGAATAGGAAATTTCCGTTGAAAGTGATTTTCAGCCAATTGTAATGTTTCTGCAAGTTTGCGCTGTACCTGCATTTTTAAATACCGAAACTGAGTTTGAGATGACATCATCATGTTAAGTAAACAAAAACCGCTAAATTAGCGGTTTTTATTATATACATTTAATTCACTTATTTTAGACCCGCTGCTGCTCGCAATTCTTCAGCGCGATCTACTTTTTCCCATGGGAATTGTTCACGGCCGAAGTGTCCATACGCGGCAGTTTGGCGATAGATTGGTTGAATTAAATTTAACATTTTAATTAAACCATAAGGACGTAAATCAAAGAATTCACGCACTAACTTAACCAATACTTCGTTTGATACTTTTCCTGTACCGAAAGTTTCTACCATGATAGAAGTTGGCTCAGCCACGCCAATTGCATAAGAAAGTTGAATTTCACAACGATCTGCAAGACCTGCTGCAACAATGTTTTTTGCCACATAACGCGCAGCATAAGCCGCTGAACGGTCTACTTTTGATGGATCTTTACCAGAGAATGCGCCACCACCATGACGAGCTGCACCGCCGTAGGTATCAACAATGATTTTACGACCTGTTAAACCACAGTCGCCCATTGGACCACCAATCACAAAACGACCGGTTGGGTTAATGAAATATTTTGTTTGTTGAGATAACCATTCACTTGGCAGAATTGGCTTGATAATTTCTTCCATCACGCCTTCATAAATTTCTTTTTGTGAGACTTCTTCACTATGTTGTGTTGAAAGGACGACTGCATCTACACCCACGATTTTGTTATCTTCGTATTTTAAGGTCACTTGGCTTTTCGCATCTGGGCGTAACCACGCGAGTTTTCCGCTTTTACGCACTTCGGCTTGTTTTTCCATTAAACGGTGTGCATAAGTAATCGCCGCTGGCATTAAAACTTCGGTTTCATTTGTCGCATAACCAAACATAATCCCTTGATCACCCGCACCTTGATCCAATGGATTCTCACGATCCACACCTTGATTAATATCTGATGATTGCTTACCGATCGCATTTAATACGGCACAAGAATTACCATCAAAACCCATTTCAGAATGTTTGTAACCAATATCACAAATCACTTGTCGAGTAAGGTTTTCAATATCAACCCATGCTGATGTGGTAATTTCACCACCGACTAACGCCATCCCTGTTTTGACATAGGTCTCACAAGCCACACGTGCTTTAGGATCTTGTTTTAAAATTTCATCAAGTACTGCATCAGAAATTTGATCGGCAATTTTATCTGGATGTCCTTCTGAAACAGATTCAGAAGTAAATAAATAGCTAGACATAAGTTCTCTTCTTTTTTGGATGTATTGACGTATAGACGTCTATAATACGTATTTTAGGATAATCTTCAAGTATTTCCATCAAGTATTTTTAAAATTTAACCAATTTTGTAAGATTTGTTCACCGAATTCTGACATATAAGACTCTGGATGAAATTGCACTGAA